>CAZTKM010000007.1:16283-65593 GCA_964614035.1 uncultured Lachnobacterium sp. | reverse complement strand
AGGTGGAAACTGCTTGGTTAAGTCTGTGTTGGACTTAATCAGCAGACACTAATTATTCTTCGTGAGCTGTGAAACCCTTGCATTTTGGGAGTTTTGATAGTACAATAGCAAAAGATAAAATTGATATTTGGAGGCAATATGATAGATTTAAAGTTTTTGCGCGAGAATCCGGAACTCGTAAAGGAAAATATTAAAAAGAAATTTCAGGATCATAAACTTCCGTTGGTTGACGAAGTTATCGACCTTGATGCAAAGGCAAGAGCTGCCCAGCAGGAAGCAGATGAGCTTCGTGCGAAGAAGAATCAGATTTCCAAGCAGATCGGTAAGCTGATGGCACAGGAAAAGAAGGAGGAAGCAGAGGGTGTCAAGAAGGAAGTCGCTGCGATTTCCGCAAGACTTGCGGAGCTTGAGCCGCTTGAGGCCGGGTATTCGGCAAAGGTTACGGAAATCATGATGAAGATTCCGAACATCATTGATCCTTCTGTTCCGATTGGAAAAGACGATACGTTCAATCAGGAAATCGAAAGATTCGGCGAGCCGGTTGTCCCTGATTTTGAGATTCCATATCATACGGATATTATGGAGCGCTTCGACGGAATTGATCTCGATGCGGCCGGAAAGGTTGCAGGCAACGGATTCTATTATCTGATGGGGGATATTGCAAGACTCCATTCTGCAATGACCGCATATGCAAGAGATTTTATGATAGGAAAAGGGTTTACGTACTGTATCCCGCCTTTTATGATCCGCTCAAATGTGGTAACGGGCGTTATGAGCTTTGAAGAGATGGATGCCATGATGTACAAGATTGAGGGAGAGGATCTTTACTTGATCGGAACCTCCGAACATTCGATGATCGGCAAGTTTATCGATACGATTACCGAGGAGGAGAAGCTGCCGTATACCCTGACAAGCTATTCTCCATGCTTCCGCAAGGAGAAGGGTGCGCATGGGATTGAAGAGCGCGGTGTATATCGTATTCATCAGTTCGAGAAGCAGGAGATGATTGTCGTATGCAGGCCGGAAGAGTCTAAGGACTGGTATGAGAAGATGTGGCAGTATACGGTTGAACTGTTCCGAAGTCTCGATGTACCTGTTCGTACCTTAGAGTGCTGCTCCGGAGACCTTGCGGACCTCAAGGTAAAGTCCTGCGACGTAGAGGCGTGGTCTCCGCGCCAGAAGAAGTACTTCGAGGTGGGAAGCTGCTCGAACCTTGGCGATGCCCAGGCAAGACGTCTGAAGATTCGTGTGAAGGGGCAGGACGGACAGAAGTACTTTGCGCATACTTTAAATAATACGGTAGTTGCTCCGCCGCGTATGCTGATTGCATTTCTGGAGAACAACTTAAATGCAGACGGTTCTGTAAATATTCCAGAGGCATTGCAGCCATATATGGGCGGAACGAAGAAGCTTGTTCCGAAGCATTAATTGTAAAAGCAGATAACGAAATGCCACGTCGGTTTTCCGGGGTGGCATTTGCCGCCTGTGGCAGTTTTTTCGAATAGAAAAAAGGGAGCATAAACATGGAAGTTACTTTAAAGAACCTGACAAAAAAATTTCCGAGCAGAGACAAAAAGAATCCGGAAGATGTGATCGCGGTAAATCATTTTGATTTTACCATACCGGACGGAATGCTGGTAGGCCTTCTCGGGCCGTCCGGGTGCGGGAAAAGCACAGCGCTGAACTTAGTCAGCGGCTTGCAGAAGCCGACCGAGGGACGGATTTTTTTCGGGGAGGATGACGTAACGGAGATTCCTCCGGAGGACAGAGGCATCGGATTGGTATTTCAGAATTATGCGCTGTACCCGCATCTTACGGTACGGCAAAATATTCTGTTCCCATTGCAGAACTTAAAAGGGAAGGACAGGCTTTCCAAGGAAGCCATGAACGAAAAGGCACTTGAGGCAGCAAAGCTGGTACAGATGGACGGACTGATGGAAAGAAAGCCAAAGGAATTGTCCGGCGGACAACAGCAGCGTGTTGCAATCGCAAGAGCGCTTGTGAAAATGCCAAAGGTACTTCTTTTGGATGAGCCGCTGTCGAATTTGGACGCAAGGCTCCGGCTGCAGACCCGCGAGGAAATCCGAAGAATCCAGCAGGAGACCAAGGTTACAACCGTATTTGTAACACACGATCAGGAGGAGGCTATGAGCATCTCCGACATGATTGTGGTAATGAAAGACGGAACGGTGCACCAGATCGGAAAGCCGCAGGATGTGTATGACAACCCCAAAAATCTGTTTGTTGCAAAATTTCTTGGAACGCCTCCCATCAACGTATTTGACGGAACAATCAAAAACGGCGGCCTATATATCGGCGAAGACTGCATTTTTAAAGTCAAACATATCAAGGACTATATGGGACAGGAGATAGATTCAAATACTGAGCGAAAGGTGTACGTGGGAATCCGCCCGGAGGGCTTCGTACTCTCGGAAGACGGTGCATTGTCCTGCAGACTGAACCGCGTGGAAGTCATGGGAAGGGATATCAGTGTCATTTCGACGAATGAGGCCTGCTTAAATGAGAACATCCGCTCCATTATCAGCTCGGATAATCAGGTAGATACGACAAGAGAATATGTGAGATTTCATCTTCTTTTGCATAAAGTATTCGTCTTTGACAAAGACACCGAAGAACGAATAGAATTTGAGGCATAGCGTATGAGAAAACGATTACAAAACAGCGGTGCGAAAGCATGGCTCTATCTTCTCCCGGCAATTCTGTTTCTGGGCGTGTTTATGGTGTATCCTCTAGTGGATGTATTTGTATATTCCTTTGAGGAGGGCTATAATTCCGCATCCCAGACCTACAGCGGAACCGGTTTTTACAACTATTCCTATGTGCTCCACGATCCCTACTTTTTGCAGGCGGTAAAAAATACGTTCATTCTGGTTATCATTACGGTGCCGCTTTCTACCGGGCTGGCTCTTTTCATTTCGTTTGGATTGAATTCCATTACAAAGGTAAAGGAACTGTTCCAGACTGTCTACTTCCTGCCGTATGTTACCAATACGCTGGCGGTAGGGCTGGTTTTTATGATTTTGTTTAAGAAGACCGCATATACCGACGGAATGGTCAACCTGCTGATTCGCGCGTTTGGCGGGGAGAGCGTGGATTTTATTGAAGGGCCCTACTGGGCAAAAATGTTTGTGCTTTGCTTTTATACGATATGGGTGGTCCTTCCGTTTAAGATTCTGATTCTGACAAGTGCGCTCTCGTCGGTAAGTCAGGATATCTATAACGCCGCAAAGGTGGACGGAACCTCGAAGGCAAGAACCTTTTTCCGCATAACGCTGCCGCTTATTTCGCCGACGGTCTTTTACTTAGTCATTACAGGCTTTATCGGCGCGTTTAAGGCATACAGCGACGCGGTTGCACTTTTCGGAACGAACCTTAATGCTGCCGAAATGAATACAATCGTTGGGTATGTGTATGATATGCTCTATGGAAACAGCGGAGGATATCCGTCCTATGCGTCCGCCGCTGCGATACTGTTATTCTGGATTATATTGACAATTACCTGTATCAATCTGCTCATCAGCAGAAAAAACGTGCAGTATTAAGAGGGCGATGGAATGGGAAAACATACGGATTACACGAGAATTGAAAAGAACTCGAAGCTGCGCCGCACGATAGGAAATACGATTACTTATGTGCTGCTGGCGCTCTGGGCGCTTATTGTGCTGTTTCCTTTTTACTGGATGATTCTGACCTCCGTAAAAAGCTACAGCGCCTATAACTCAGAATATATTCCAAAGTTTTATACCTTGTCGCCGACACTTGAAAACTACAGGGATGCATTTACCGCAGTTCCTCTGGCGAAATATTTTGTGAACACCTTAATTTTTACAATCATCACAACCGCAATCATGCTGGTGGTAATCACGCTGGCGGCATTTGCGTTTGCGAGACTGGAATTCAAAGGGAAACATGCGGCCTTTCTGCTGTTCCTGTCGCTTATGATGATTCCGAATGAGCTGGTCATCATTACCAACTTCGTGACAATTACAAATCTGAATCTACGGAACTCGTTTGCGGGACTGATTCTGCCCTCTGTGACGTCGGTTTTCTATATATATCTATTAAAAGAGAATTTTGAACAGATTCCGGACAGTCTGTATTATGCAGCGAAAGTGGACGGAACCAGTGATTTGAAGTATCTGCTTAAAGTCATGATCCCGATTTCAAAGCCGACCTTAATTACGATTACGATTTTAAAGGTTATTGAATGTTGGAACTCTTACGTCTGGCCGAGGCTGATTACGGATGACCAGAATTACTTTCTGGTTTCCAACGGAATACAGGAAATCCGCGAGAACGGATTCGGGCGGGAGAACATTCCGGCGATGATGGCAGCAGTTGTGGTAATTTCCGTTCCGCTTGTCGTTCTCTTTCTGATTTTCCGGGACAAGGTAATGTCCGGTGTATCGAGAGGAGGTACGAAGGGATGACGCTGAAAAAAAGATGTGCGCAATTGCTTTGTATCCTGACAATTTTTATGGGCTGCGCATGGAATCTGACCGCCTGCCATGGCTCAAAAGGGATGGCAGAGTTCGAGATTCCGGAGAGCTTTGATACTGAAAAAGAGTATGAGATTACTTTTTGGGCGAAAAACGATACGAACAAATCCCAGACCATGATTTATGAGCAGGCTATCCGCGACTTTGAGGAGATTTATCCGAACATAACGGTAAATCTCCGCCTGTATACGGATTACGGTAAAATCTATAACGACGTGATTACCAACATTGCAACCAATACGACTCCGAACGTCTGCATAACGTATCCGGACCATATTGCAACCTATATGACGGGAGTAAATCAGGTGGTGCCGTTGGATGAGCTGATGACCGACGGGCAATTCGGTCTGGGAGGAAGCCAGGTACGTTTTGAGGCGCCCACAAAGGATGAAATCATTCCGCAGTTTTTGTCGGAATGCCGGATTGATGAGCATTACTATGCCATTCCCTTCATGCGCTCCACAGAGGCCTGCTACATCAATAAGACTTATGTGGAAAAGCTGGGTTATACGGTTCCCGATATTCTGACATGGGATTATATCTGGGAGGTGTCGGAGGCCGCTCTGGCACAGGACGAAAACGGAAATTATCTGGTTAACGGACAGAATGTTCTGATTCCGTTTATTTATAAATCAACAGATAACATGATGATTCAGATGCTAAAGCAGAAGGACGCCGGCTATTCCACGAAGGAAGGGAAAATCGAAATCTTCCAGGACACAACGGAGGATCTTTTGTATACGATTGCGGAGCATGGAAAGAGCGGGGCCTTTTCTACGTTTAAGATTTCCGGTTATCCGGCCAATTTCCTAAATGCGGGACAGTGCATTTTTGCAATTGATTCAACGGCGGGCTCAACCTGGATGGGAACAGATGCACCGCTTTCCGATATTTCGAAGGATAAAATTGTTCCGTTTGAGACGGAGGTGCGGATGGTGCCTCAGTTTGATATAAATCATCCGCAGATTATCTCCCAAGGGCCGTCCATCTGCGTATTTAATAAAACGGATTCCGGGGAAGTGCTGGCATCCTGGCTGTTTGCACAGTTTTTATTAACCAATGATGTGCAGATTGCTTATGCAGAAACGGAGGGATATGTCCCGGTTACGAGCAAAGCGCAGCAGTCCGCAGAATATCAGGATTATCTTTTAAGGGAGGGAGAGGATTGTGCGGAACACTATCAGGTAAAAATGGATGCGACGAAAATCCTGCTTGCCCATTCGGACGATACGTTTGTTACGCTGGTATTTGCCGGTTCCGCTTCTCTAAGGGATGCGGCCAGCCAGATGGTCGAGAATACCGTTAAGGCGGTGCGCCGGAATCAGACGGTGGATGAGGACTTTATGGAGAAGTTAAAAAGCGACGTGATTTCACTCTATCGACTGGATCAGTTGTCTTCGCCGTCAAATGTATCTGCGGCAAAAAAGGAGCTGGGACCGCTACCGGATACCGCAGTCATATTACTTGCGGCTTTAGCGGTTGTCTGGATTGGAATTGTCGCCTATGTGCTTATACAAATCATAAAATTAAGGAAAAAGAATGAGAAAAACTTGATTTATAAAAAATAAACGCTATAATAGGCAAGGATAATTAGTATTTTTCAATAGAAGGTTTGAAAAGGAGAGAATATGAAAAAAATTTTAGTGTTACTTATGGTATCCGTACTCGGTGTGACCTGTGCAGCCTGCGGCGCAAACAACGAATCATCCGCACCGACAGGCAATACGCAGTCAGAGAATGAAACGTCGTCCGGCGCAGCAGATGAGAAGTCGGCGGATGTTATGACCTATGAAGAGTATGCTGCAGCCGATCTTGACACAGAGGTAGTCGTAGAGACTTATGTGCAGGCAAAGCAGGCATGGTGGGAAGATAAGGCAACGGTCTATACCCAGGACAAGGACGGAGCTTATTTCCTCTACAATATGGCCTGCTCGGAAGAGGATTATGAGAAGCTTACGCAGGGAACAAAGATTAAGGTTACCGGATACAAGTCAGAGTGGTCGGGCGAAGTGGAAATTATTGACGCAACCTTCGAAATCGAAGACGGAAATTATGTTGCGCCGGCAATTGATCTTACCGGAAAGCTTTCCGATGACACATTGATTAATTATCAGAATCAGTATTTTACCGTTAAGGGGCTTACGGTAGAGCCTTCTTATCAGGAGGATGGAACAGAGGTCGCTTTCCTTTATGATTGGGACGGTTCCGGTGTTGACGGAAGCGACATTTATTTTAACGTATCTGACGGAACATACACATATACTTTTACGGTAGAGTCTTACCTTTGCGGAGCAGGTACTGAGGTATACGAAGCTGTAAAAGCATTAAATGTTGGCGATACTATCGATGTGGAAGGTTTCCTATACTGGTATGAAGGCGTTAATCCGCACATTACGTCCGTAACAGTAAAATAGCAGAAAAATTTTTCCCCTGGCAGATGATGAAGGAGATTAAAAGCATGATAAGAGTTGGAATTTTCGGATATGGAAATCTTGGAAAAGGCGTGGAGTGCGCGGTAAGCAGGAATAAGGATATGGAACTTGTCGGAGCATTTACCAGAAGAGATCCCTCCGCCGTAAAAGTGGGTACAGAGGGCGTGAAGGTATACAACGAAGAAGCGCTTGCGGACATGAGGAATCAGATGGATGTTCTCATTCTTTGCGGAGGCAGCGCAACGGATCTTCCAAAGCAGACTCCAAAGTATGCGGCAATGTACAATGTGGTAGACAGCTTTGACACTCATGCGCGTATTCCGGAGCATTTTGCCAATGTGGATGCAGCTGCAAAGGCGGGAGGTAAGACCTGCGTGATCTCATGCGGCTGGGATCCGGGAATGTTCTCGCTGAATCGTTTATACGCAAACTGCATTTTGCCGGATGGAAAGGACTATACATTCTGGGGAAAGGGTGTAAGTCAGGGACATTCGGATGCGGTCCGCCGCATTGAGGGCGTAAAGGACTGCAGACAGTACACGATTCCTGTCGAGGCCGCCATGCAGGCGGTCAGAGAGGGAAAGCAGCCGGAGCTTACTACCAGACAAATGCATGTAAGGGAGTGCTTTGTTGTAGCGGAAGAGGGCGCAGATCTTGCAAGAATCGAATCTGAGATTAAACATATGCCAAACTACTTCTCGGATTATGATACGACGGTTCATTTCATTACAGAGGATGAGATGAAGAAAAATCACAGCGAGCTTCCACATGGAGGAAGCGTAATCCGCACCGGCGTGACCGGATTTGGGAATGAGCATACCCATGTCGTAGAGTATAAGCTTACGTTGGATTCCAACCCGGAGTTTACCGGATCTGTCATTGCGGCCTATGCGAGAGCGGTCGTCCGCCTGAACAAGGAGGGACAGACCGGATGCAAGACGGTATTTGATATAGCGCCTGCATATTTATCGGATTTAAGCGGCGAGGAACTCCGCGCACATTTGCTTTGATTTGCTGTTGAGCAGCGAAAGCGTAAGTCCAGACCATGGACTTGCGCTTTTTTTAGGCAATGGAGAAATTTCTTGTACAGGCAGAGGATAGTATCTGATTAAAAACAAGTTGAAATGCAGGGTATCTATTCGTATAATGGAGTTAACGAAAGATTTTTACTAAGTGTGTAGCACATGGGAGGGAACACATTATGGGAAGAAATGTAATTGTTGGTCAGTCAGGCGGACCGACATCTGTGATTAACTCAAGTTTGGCAGGCGTCTATAAGACAGCGAAGGATTTGGGCGCAAAAAAGGTATATGGTATGCGTCATGGTATTCAGGGTTTTTTAGAGAAGAACATCGTGGATTTGGGCGAAAAGATTAAGTCGGATCTGGACTTGGAACTTTTAAAAAGAACGCCATCTGCATTTTTAGGCTCCTGCCGTTTTAAGCTGCCGGAAATTGACAGCAACCGGGAACTGTATGAAAAGATTTTTGAAATTTTAGAGGAGTATGACATTAAGGCATTCTTCTATATCGGCGGAAATGACTCTATGGACACGATTATGAAGCTATCCGACTATGCAATGCTGATTCATAGTCCGATCCGTTTTATGGGTGTACCGAAGACCATTGATAACGATTTGCCGGTAACAGATCATACACCGGGATACGGAAGCGCAGCGAAATACATTGCATCTGTAACGAAGGAATTAATTCGTGACGGCTTGGTTTATGATATGAAGCTTGTGACCATTATTGAAATCATGGGACGTAATGCAGGATGGTTAACAGGGGCATCGGCTCTTTCAAGATGTGAGGATTGTGAAGGCGTTGACTTAATCTATATGCCGGAGATTCCTTTTGATGTGGAAGCATTTAAAAAGAAAGTAGGAGAGCTGTTTGAGAAGAAAAAAGGTATCGTAATTGCGGTATCGGAAGGCATTAAGACGGCTGATGGCAAGTATGTCTTTGAATTAGGTGACCATACAGAATTCGTGGATGCATTCGGACACAAACAGCTGAGCGGTACGGCAAGATATCTGGCAGATGTTATCGGACAGGAATTTGGATGCAAGACCCGCGCGGTTGAATTGGCGACGCTGCAGAGATGCGCCGGTCATATGACATCACGTGTCGATATTACAGAGGCATATCAGGTAGGAGGTACTGCGGTAAAGGCTGCGTTTGAAGATGACGAGACAGGCAAGATGGTCATCTTAAAGAGAGTATCCAGTGATCCGTATATTTGTACGACAGATTTGTATGATGTACATAAGGTGGCTAACATTGAAAAGAAGGTTCCGTTGGAATGGATTACAGAGGATGGCACTAACGTAAGTGAGGAAATGGCAAATTATATCCGTCCGTTAATTCAGGCAGAACTTTCTCCGATTATGATTACAGGGCAACCTAGACATATTGTGATTGACAGAGCGTAAGAGCATTTTTTGAATCAAAGCGGAGCAGATGGGAAGAGGAGCTTTGCGCACATTTACTTTGATTTGAAGTCTTTCTTGATTTTTTGGGAAAATTTATTGTAGAATAACGACTATTGAGTAGCGAAAGCGTAAGTCCAGACCATGGACTTGCGCTTTTTTTTCTATAAGAAAAGGAAAGATGGTAAAAACATGGAAGAAAACAAAATGGGAACAGAACCGGTACGAAAGATTCTGATTACGATGGGTGTTTCAATGATGATGCAGGCGCTATATAATATAGTAGATTCTGCATTCATAGCGAATATGCAGGAAAACGGAGAGGCCGCCTTGAATGCCCTGACGCTTGCTTTTCCGGTGCAGATGCTCATGGTGGCAATCGGAATCGGAACAGGCGTAGGTTCGGGGCACTGCTCTCTTTAAACCTTGGTATGGGAAATAAGGAGAAGGTCAATCGCGCAGATTGCGGGCGCGGCTGCAAACATTATATTGGATCCAATCTTAATCTATGGATGGCTGGGCTGCCCGGCTCTTGGCGTAAAAGGCGCGGCATATGCGACGGTTGCAGGACAGCTTGTATCGATGGGACTCGCGCTTCTCTTTCATTTTCGGAAAAATGTTGAGATTGAGAACCGCTTATCTTATCTGAAACCGAGTCTGACCATCATAAGGGAAATCTACTCCATCGGGCTTCCGGCGATTATTGCGCAGGCCCTTATGAGTGTGATGACCTATGCGTTAAATCTGATTTTGGGGAGAATCGGTGAAAATGCGGTTACCGCATACGGCTTGTTCTGCAAAATTCAGCAGTTTATTCTTTTTGCGGCCTTTGGTATGAGAGATGCCATTACCCCGGTAA
Organism: uncultured Lachnobacterium sp.; assembly: GCA_964614035.1. GTDB lineage: Bacteria > Bacillota > Clostridia > Lachnospirales > Lachnospiraceae > Roseburia. The sequence goes on along the minus strand of CAZTKM010000007.1, from coordinate 55,351 downwards.
TTTCATTCAATCATGGAAAAGGGGATCGGGCAAGAGTAAAGGAAGGAATCCGGTGGGGCTGATTTACAGCTGCGGTATTATGCTTATCGGGATACTGATTCTGGAAGGCTTCGGGATTTTGTTTGCAGGAGCGAATGTCGCGTTGCAGGGAATTTTTCAAGCGCTGAATTCCGGCGGTGAATCTTTGCTTATTTCCGTATGCAGACAGGCGCTTTTTATCCTTCCGACGGCATATGGATTTTCCGTTTTTGCTCTGACTGACCATACAAAGACATGGATGGTCTGGCTGAGCTTTCCGATTGCTGAATTTGCATCGATGTGCATAGGAATACTTTTATTGATCCGGGTGCTTAAAAAGAATAAAATTGGATAAACTTTCTAGGGGAAGCCTTTTTAAAAAGGTTTCTCCAAAAATAGTTTCTCCAAAAATAAAAATTTCTTCTTACATAAAAAAATTATGGGTGCTAAAATAAAAGAGTAACCTAAAAAGCAGCAAGAAATGGAGTGAAAGATGTTTAGGACCGGTGATGATGTGGTTTCTTCATCAAATGGAATTTGTAAAATTACAGACGTAGTTGAAATGGATTTATCCAACACGCATATTATGAAATCTTATTTTTTACTGGAGCCGATTACCGGGAATAACGCGAAAGTGTATATCCCGCTTGAGACAGCCGAAAACCGCGTGCGAAAGGCAATGAAGAAAAAGGAAGCCATTCGTATTATTCAGGAGATGGAAAACGTAGATTCCCTTGTAATTGAAAATGAAAAGGAGCGCGAGCGCAAATATAAGGAGGTTATACAGAGCAATGATCCTGCCGGAGTGGTTAGTCTGATTAAGCATCTGCATGAGAGAAGACAGGAAAGATTTGCACAGGGGAAGAAGACGACTGCGGTTGACGATAAATATTTCAAACTGGCTGCACATAATCTGCATGCGGAGCTTGCGTATGCGCTAGAGTGCAAAGAGGAAGATATTCCGGATATTATTCAAAAATACGTGAAGAACAAAACGCTTGACATTTAAAAAAAATATGTGGTAAACTGCCAAAGTTGGAAATATTTAGACGCAAAATGATGACACATGTTGTGCTTGGCACGTAAATCTGATTACGGAACATTTGTTAGATTTAACGTACCAAGGGTGGCGTGTGTCTTTTTTTGTCTATATGCACAACGAAAGGTAAGAAAATGAATTTCGCAATGATTATGATTTTGCGAAAAAAGAAAGGGAGAGAAAAAGATGCCAAGTAATCAATTTCAAAGAATGGTATTCGCGTTCATTACAGTAGTTATTACGGTGCATGCGTATGTATTTTTCAGTTTATATGTAGTAAACGGATCTATGCTTATGCAGATCAACGGAACAACTAGTGTGATCGATGCAATCAATAAGCAGGGAGGAGTGTATATGTGCAGTACATATCTGCCAATCTGGACATGCATTCTGATTGAGTTCTGTCTAGCATATATCCTCGAAACGCTGCTTGGAAGTCCGTTGTCGTTTAAGCTTGCCTGCAAGGTTTTTAATCCGGTCAAGAATCATCCGATGATTTTTGAGACGGCAATTATTTGTGCAACGGTGGGAATTATGTGCCCGGCAATGAGCTTTCTTGCAGCATGGTTATATTATCCGTATGATATGGGATTTGATATTTTTACCCTGCTTGCGAACTGGTTGAAGCTCGTCTGCTTTAATTTTCCGTTTGCATATTTTACGCAATTGTTCTTTATCCAGCCGGCAGTGCGTGTAATCTTTAAAGCAATATTCCGCAAAGATATTGAGGCAAGAGCAAAGGATGAAGAGCGTCCTATGGCAGAGAATGAGCAGGAGGCAATCGCTGATATCTTCCGGAGAATGGATGAGATTCAGGAAGAAATTGCTCATGAGCACAGAAGAAGAAAAGCTTTGGAAGCGGATGTAAAAAATAGGATAGGATAGGATAGAAAAAGTATGCTATAATAAGATTATCTGTAAGCATCTTGATAATTTTTGCAGATGTTTTTCCGGAAAATGAAATATCGGAGAAAAGAATATGCAGCCGGCGGAACTGTTAAAAATTCTATCTGTGGCGGAAAAACGGAAATGCAACACCAGACATAGCTATGCGTCCTCGGGGCGGCATGAGAGCGTGGCGGAGCACAGCTGGCGGATCGCTCTCATGGAATGGGTAAGAACATTTCCCGAACCGGAGCGAAGCGAATGGGAAGAATTGTACGCCGAGATGAATGCCTTGGATACGGTGGAAGCAAAACGATATAAGGCTTTGGACAAAATTGAGGCGGTTAGCCAGCATGACGCTGGAAAAGATACATGCCGGAAAAGAAGAAAAATAGTCCTTTGGTAATACAGACTATAGGACTATTTCGTCAGATAATTGAAAGAGCAAAGAGCAGGGAAGAATAGATTTGCAGGAAACTATTCTTCTCTAAGATATTCATCTACTGTCATCATCTTAACGTGAAGAGGAGATAAACCGGAGAATATTAATTCGGTTGCCTCCTCTTTTTCTTTTGTAAACCCGGAAACGCCGTCCGTAAGGTAGACCGTATAAATGCCGGCGTCAATCAGGGCGAGCACCGTTGAAAGGACGCAGCACTCTGCAACGACTCCTCCGATGATTACCCGGTCTGCTTTTTTTGCAGCTTCCAGTACTTCCGGAATCGCAAGGGAGGAATATACTCCTTTGGTATATAATGGGTATTTTATTAAAACAGGATTAAATTTATCTAGCATTTGATTGCCCCAATCGTTGTGATTGATATGGGCATATTTTTCATTGTAATCCTTCCAGACTCCCTCCGGGTGCTGATCCGCAATGAATCGCGTAAAGATGACATCTTTGCATTTATTGGAGGAAATGATTTGGAGAAGGCGGTCGGCTGCCCCTTCCGTATCGAGACATTCCCATTCCTGCCCTCTGGTATAGATATTCTGCATATCGATAATAAGCAACAAATCTTTTTTCATAAATCTTCTGGTTCTCCTAATCAAAATGAAATAATCTAAATCGGAAAAATAGTATATGCAAATTAGAATTATATTATAACACAGCCTGACAATATATGTGCAAATACCGTTCGATTATGATATTATGACGGAAGAGAAAATCTCTGCCAGAAAAAACGATAAGAAACGGAGAACAATATGGAAGGTGAAGAACGTCGTGAAAAAATCCGAAAGCTGCTAAGTACAAGCACGAATCCGGTATCCGGCTCGGAGCTTGCAAAAATTATGGGTGTAAGCCGGCAGGTCATCGTGCAGGATATCGCGCTGCTTCGCGCAATGGATAAGAATATACTGAGCACGAATAAGGGATATCTCATTTATAACCCGGATATGGGGAACACTAAGATAAAACGCACAATCGCCGTCAAGCACGAGGATGCAGAAATGCAGGAAGAACTCTATTTGATTGTGGACTGCGGAGGAACGGTGCTGGATGTGGTGGTGGAGCATGATGTATATGGGCAGCTGACAGGAGAACTCATTCTAAAAAACCGTCAGGATGTGGATGAGTTTATCGAGAAAATCAATAATAGCAGATCCCAATCGCTTCTCACCCTGACAGGAGGAAAACATTTTCATACGATTGAGGCGGAGGATGAGGCAATCCTAAAACGCATAGAGGAAAAGCTGAAAGAAAGAGGATTTCTGCAGTAGTTTGCTTGACAAAAGCCTTTCTTGTGATAAACTCTTATTTAACTGACAAGACAGATGTAAAGAACGATGTAAATGCAAAGCGCCGTATAGCGGAAGTTTCTGACAGGATCAGATTGGAGGAACAATCACATGAAAAAAATTAAATCTTTTTTAAAGAAAAAGAACATTATTATCTCCGGAAAACGGTATGGAATCGATGCTTTAGGAGCCATGGCGCAGGGACTATTTGCATCGCTGCTGATCGGAACGATTATCAGTACGATCGGAGAGCAGGCGGGGATTGAATTGCTGGTTACCATCGGTGGATATGCCAAAGCGGCATCCGGCCCTGCAATGGCAATCGCAATCGGATCGGCGCTGCAGTGTCCGGCATTGGTACTGTTTTCGCTCGCTGCGGTTGGCGCTGCGGCAAATACATTAGGCGGAGCGGGAGGTCCCCTCGCGGTACTGATTGTAACGATTTTTGCCTCCGAGTTCGGTAAGGCGGTATCAAAGGAGACGAAAATTGATATTATTGTTACGCCTTTTGTAACGATTTTTGCAGGGGTAGGTCTCTCCATGTGGTGGGGACCGGGACTCGGAGCAGTTGCGAGCGCAGTCGGTAACGCAATTATGTGGGCGACTGAGCTGCAGCCGTTTTTCATGGGAATTCTGGTATCAGTGTTTGTGGGAATTGCGCTTACGCTTCCAATCAGCAGCGCGGCAATCTGCGCAGCACTCGGTCTTACCGGTCTTGCAGGCGGCGCTGCTCTTGCGGGCTGCTGTGCGCAGATGGTAGGATTTGCGGTTCTAAGCTTTAAGGAAAACAAATGGGGTGGATTGTTTGCGCAGGGAATCGGAACCTCTATGCTCCAGATGGGCAATATCGTAAAGAATCCAAAAATCTGGCTTCCGGCAATTCTTACCTCTGCAATTACCGGGCCGGTTGCGACCTGCGTCTTTCATATGCAGATGAACGGAGCGGCGGTTGCCTCGGGAATGGGAACCTGCGGTCTGGTCGGCCAGATCGGATTGTATACCGGATGGGTAAGCGATGTGGCGGCAGGAACCAAGAGCGCGATTACCGGAACAGACTGGATTGGAATGCTTCTGGTCTGCTTTATTCTTCCGGGTGTTCTGGCATGGCTGCTTGGTCTTTTCTTCCGCAGAATAGGCTGGATCAAGGAAAATGATTTGAAGCTTGATTTGTAAAAAATAGAATTTTTACTTGCAAACAACCGGTTGCGCATGTAGAATATAGAGTGAACAGGTTCTAAGAAATACAACGTATCAGATAAGGGAGGATTTTATGAGAAGGAAGGTAATCAATTTACTTTGTGTATGCACACTTGCCGCATCACTTCTGGCAGGATGCGGCGACGGCCCGGTCTCTACGAACGATTCGGCAAAGAGCGAGCCGCAGGAGATTTACGAGGCGGTTCTTCCGACACAGGAAGAGCAGGCGGAGATTTTTGTACAGAAAATCGACGGTCTGTCAGAGGATTTCATTAAGGGAATGGACATTTCCAGCCTTTTGTCGGAAGAAGCCAGCGGAGTTGTATATTACAACGAGAATGGGGAAGAAGAGGATTTGATGAAGCTCCTTGCGGATGCCGGAATCAATTATGTGCGTGTTCGTGTATGGAATGATCCGTTTGATGCAGACGGAAACGGTTACGGCGGCGGAAACTGTAATGCGCAGACTGCGGCGGAGATTGGAAAAAGAGCAGCCGCATACGGAATGAAAATTTGTGTGGATTTCCACTATTCCGATTTCTGGGCAGATCCAAGCAAGCAGTTTGTACCAAAGGCATGGAAGGACATGAGCCTCGAGGAGAAGAGCGAAGCCCTTTACGAATATACCAAAGAGAGTTTGCAGGAAATTCTGGATGCGGGAGCCGATGTCGGGATGGTTCAGATCGGAAATGAGATAAACTACGGCATGGCCGGCGAGAAGAATCAGGACAATATCATTACCCTGTTAAAATCAGGCAGCAAAGCAGTCCGCGAGGTTGCCGAAGAAAAGGGAAAGGACATTCAGATTGCCGTTCATTATACAGAGATTGACAATCCGGATCATACGCTGGAACTTGCGGGAAATCTGGATGCTGCAGGATTGGATTATGATATTTTCGGAGTATCTTATTACTGCTTCTGGCATGGAACCATGGAGAATATGACGAAGGTTCTTTCTGATATTACCGCAGCATATGGAGTGAAGACCTGCGTGATGGAGACCTCTTATATGTATACCGGAGAGGACGGAGACGGGAGTGCGAACAGTCTCTCCGAGGCAGACGCTTTGGCTGAATATCCGGTCGGAGTTCAGGGACAGGCCAACTGTGTCCGCGACGTAATGGCAGCGGCATCGGATGCGGGCGCGCTTGGAGTATTTTATTGGGAAGGCGCATGGATTCCGGTAGACCCGTCTGCCGGCAGCAGGCAGGAGCTTTGGGAATCAAAAGGATCCGGCTGGGCGAGCAGCTATGCGGGAAGCTATGATCCGAACGACGCCGGCAAATATTACGGCGGTTCCTCGTGGGATAATCAGGCATTCTTCGACTTTACCGGAGAAAAGCTGCCGTCACTTGACGTATTCAAATATGTCAATTACGGTGCGGTGGGAGAAAAGCTTGAAGTGCTTGCGGTAACCGATATCAATATGGAGATAAATGCCGGTGAAGAGCTTGTGATGCCGGAAGGAACGACGGCAATTTACAACGACAGCAGCTGCACAGAGCTTGTAGACGTGGAATGGGATGCCGGCGAACTTGCGGCTGTTGATACCTCTGTTGCAGGAAAAGCGACCGTTCATGGAACGACTGCCGACGGACAGAAAGTGACTGCTGTAATTAAAATTTCGAGCATGAATTATCTGAAAAATCCGAGCTTTGAAGATGCGGATATGTCCGTATGGAACGTGGAATATGAGGGAAGCACGAACCCGACAGATGTACAGAAAAAAGCTGCAGATGCCGTCAGCGGAGAATATGCGTTCCATTTCTGGAGTCAGGATGAGGTGGATTTTAACGTGTCCCAGACGATAAGCGGACTTCCGGCAGGAACGTATGAGGCGGCTGCCAATATTCAGGGCGGCGATGTCGGAGATGCTGCGGAGATTTATTTGTATATTATTGTCGGCGATACGGTATATCAGTCCAATGCGGTAGTACTTGACGGGTGGGTGAACTGGAAAGCACCTTCCGTTTCGGCGGAGGTTGACGGATCAAGCGACGTGACTGTCGGCATGTCCGTAAAGTGCGCGGCCGAGGGCTGGGGAACCATTGACGACTTTGAGTTTTACAGCGTACAGTAAAATAATTTGCAGGCAGTGATTTGAGAAAGATGGATTTACCTTCCGGGGAAGATAAATCCATCTTTTTTGTATACTTTTTTTGATTTTTCCCATAATACTATTGTAAAAAAATTGGAAAGAAGGTAATCGTATGGTATTATCACAGAAAGAATCAACAGCAATTCAGGATTTACAGACACAGGAGCAGTCCTGTATCGACAAGTACACCAGATACAGCAAAGAGGCAAAAGACCCGGTGCTTTCTGCTCTTTTCACAGACATTGCAAATGAGGAGCAGAAGCATTATGACTCCTTACAGCAGGTGCTTGACGGGAAGGTTCCGCAGTGCGACTGCAACGATTGCGACGGCAAGAACTACAATCCTACCGCAACCTATGATACGATGACAAACTCAGACGATAAGAAAAACGACTGCTTTTTGGCAACGGATTGCATCGGAACTGAAAAAATGGTATCTGGATCTTACAACAATGACGTATTTATTTTTGCAGATTCTGCTATTCGTAAACTTTTGGCGGATATTCAGATTGAGGAACAGAATCATGCAGAAATGTTATGGAAGTACAAGACGGTTAACGGCATGGCGTAAAAAAAACTAGTGATTTCATATCTGTTTTGTTATAATAAAATCTGTGTAGAAATACACAGATTTTATTATTAGGAGAGCACTGTTATGTGGGCATATGAAAGTGTATTTTATCAAATTTATCCGTTGGGATTCTGTGGAGCGCCGTTTGAGAATGATGGGAAACCGGAGCATCGGATTCTGAAAGTGAACGAGTGGATTCCCCATATAAAACAGACCGGAGCAGACGCCATATACTTTTCTCCGGTTTTTGAATCCGACACCCATGGGTACAACACTAGGGATTACACAAAGATTGATATGAGACTTGGCACAAATGAAGATTTTGCGGAGGTATGTAAGAACCTGCATGAGCAAGGAATCAAAGTGGTGCTTGACGGTGTGTTTAATCATGTGGGAAGAGGCTTCTGGGCATTTGAGGATGTCAGAAAGAACCGGGAAAATTCGCCGTATGTAAACTGGTTCGGACGCATTGCATTTGACGGAAATTCCAACTATAATGACGGTCTGTGGTATGAGGGCTGGGAAGGCAATTATGATCTTGTAAAGTTGAATCTTCGAAATGAGGAGGTAATCCGGCATATTTTCTCGGCTGTCCGCGGATGGGTAGAGGAATTTGATATAGACGGACTCAGACTGGATGTGGCATACTGTTTAGACCATGACTTTATACGAAGGCTCCGCGAGTTCTGCGACCGGTTAAAGCCGGACTTCTTTTTGGTGGGGGAGACTCTGCATGGCGATTATAATCAGATTATGAATGATTCCATGCTTCATTCCGTAACAAATTATGAGTGTTACAAGGGGCTTTATTCCAGCTTTAATTCCATGAACATGTTTGAAATCAATCATTCTCTGCTGCGCCAGTTCGGGCCGGAGCAGTGGACGCTCTACAAGGGAAAACACCTTCTTTCGTTTGTGGATAATCATGATGTAACGAGGGTGGCGAGTATCTTGAATAATCCAAAGCACCTTCCGCTTATTTATGCAATCGCCTTTGGCATGCCGGGAATTCCATGTGTATACTATGGAAGCGAGTGGGGAGCAACAGGGCGAAAAGAAGACGGAGATCCATCGCTTCGCCTAAGCTATGAAGAACCGGTTGAAAATGAACTTACCGAGTGGATCGGAAAGCTTGCCGCAGCAAAGAAAGAATCAAAAGCACTTTGCTACGGAGATTTCCGTTCGGTAGTTCTGACCAATGGACAGTGCATTTTCTCAAGAGAATGGGAAGGAGAAAAAGTATTTGTTGCAATCAATGCAACAGACGCTCCGTTTGGGTGCGGATTTGATGCAGGAAGCAATAAGCTGATTGATTTGATTTCACAGGAAGAAATGGATTTTGACGGCGGAATCGAACTTCCGGCGTACAGTGCACATTTCTGGAAGCGCGCATAAGAAAACAAAGAATGTGTATAAGGATTACGCCCGGCAGGACTTTTTGCATGCAAGGGCGTAATTTTTGTTGTAAGGAAGTCTAAAATGGGAAAATGGGGTAAATTTGAATTCAATGAACCATATGGCGGATTCATATATCAAATCCATTCGCAATGATGTGGAGCGCAGACTGCGCCTTACCTTAAAAAACGGCGGGCAGGTTCTGGTGTCCAGACAATATGCGGAAGAAATCAAAAGAAGGCTGGGGGTAATGTAGATGATTAAGAAGCATACAATATTCGATTTTGTGATAAATGTTATGGTAATTTATGGAATAACGGTAATCAGTATCGTGCTGGGTTCTCTGGCAATTGCGCTTGCGGTTCCGGTAATGCTGGTATGTTCTTTTTTACCGATGTTGTCCATGTTTAATGATGGCATTGGAAAAGCAGCGAAGTACTTTTATTCAGAACAGCTGTATCTGATGATCAATCAGTCTGGAGCAATAGAGATCGGGACGGAAACAGTCATTATTTTGGGAACCAATGTGTTTGTCATTCCGGGCTGCTTTATTCTGGCGTACCGGAATGCTTTTACAAAATAGTAGCGTTGAAGGCCGAAAACAGCCGGATAAGAAAAGGAGCTGCGCACTGATTACTTAGTGCGACAGCTCCTTTTGATAATTTTGTCTGTCCGTAACCCTGATTAGAAATCGGTAAGCTCTGCAGCTCTCTTCTCAAGGAATGCTCCCATGCCTTCCTTCTTGTCGTGCGTATCGTTCACAACGCCGAAGAGGTTTGCTTCCATTTCAACCGCATTTCTGATATCCATGTCATATCCGTTATTGATTGCGGCCTTGGCAACTGCTACCGCATAGCTTCCCTTGGAGATAATCTTGGAAGCCATAGCCTTAGTGGTAGACATAAGCTCTTCCTTTGCAACTACTTTATTCACTAATCCGATACGATAAGCTTCGTTCGCGTCGATATTGTCGCAGGTAAAAATCATCTCTTTTGCTCTTCCCATTCCGACAAGGCGGGCAAGTCTCTGGGTCCCTCCAAATCCCGGGATGATTCCAAGACCTGTCTCAGGCTGTCCGAAGACTGCATTGTCAGAAGCGATACGGATGTCGCATGCCATGGCAATTTCGCATCCTCCGCCAAGTGCGAAGCCGTTTACCGCTGCGATAGTTACCTGACGCATGTTCTGCAGCTTGAAGAACGGAACGGAAGCCTTGATTCCGAATGCTCTGGCTTCCGGCGCGGTAAAGTTAACCATCTCGGAAATATCTGCGCCTGCAACAAATGACTTGAATTCATTGCCCTTCTTATCAGGACCGCCGGTTAAAATGACAACCTTGATATCATCTCTTGCTTCAATCTCTGTCAAAGCAACGGTCAGCTCATCAAGGGTAGCACTGTTGAGTGCGTTAAGGGCCGCCGGTCTTGCAATTGCAAGAACTGCAATCTGGTCAGCAGCTTCAAGTGTTAAATTCTGGAATTCACTCATCGTAATAATCCTCCTAATATGTATTCACAAATTGATAGGAACATCGTAACACTTTGACAAAAAATTGTCAATCTTTTACATCGCCTATGACTGAAAGAAAGCCGCAGAAAGAAAGCACACGATTTTTCCAGTAGGAGAAACGAAAAGAAAATGCTATAATAGATAAAAATTCCGGCTGCGGAATCTGGTATGCCGATATGCAGGAAATGTGTGGGAAAGATTGGGAAAATGATAGATGATTTTGATTTGAAGATAATTGTAGAACCGCTGCAAAATTGGTATATGGGGCACAAAAGAGTGCTTCCATGGAGGGAAAACCCGAAGCCGTATGAGGTCTGGATATCGGAAATTATGCTGCAACAGACGAGAGTGGAGGCGGTAAAGCCGTATTTTGAGCGATTCATACAGGAGCTTCCGGACGTAAAGGCGCTGGCGGAATGTGAGGAAGACCGCTATCTGAAGCTGTGGGAAGGACTGGGCTACTATAACCGCGTGCGCAACTTAAATGCGGCGGCAAGACAGATTGTGGAAGAGTACGACGGCATTGTGCCGGATGAATATGAAAAGCTTCTTGCGCTAAAAGGAATCGGTCACTACACAGCGGGGGCAATCTGCTCGATTGCTTACGGAAAGCCGGTGCCCGCTGTCGACGGAAATGTTCTTCGCGTGATTACCAGACTGACGGCGGATGATTCGGACATTATGAAGCAATCCGTAAAAAATCATATGGAAGAAAAGATGTCCGAACTTATGAAGGAGCAGGAGAAGAAGGGAATTTTAATTCCAAGTCAGTTCAATCAGGCGCTCATGGAACTTGGCGCGCTCATCTGCACGCCGAACGGAAAACCGCATTGCGAGGAGTGTCCATGGAACGATTTCTGCCGCGCGAAGAAAGAGAACCGGATAGAGCGGATTCCGGTCAGGAGCAAGCCTAAGAATAGAAAAATCGAGGAAAAAACGGTTCTGGTAATTCGGGACGGAGATAAGGTCGCCATTCATAAGAGAGCAAAAAAGGGGCTGCTGGCTGGAATGTACGAGCTGCCGAATATCTCCGGCTATATGAATGAGGACGACGTTCTTGCATATGTTAAAAATATGGGATATTCCCCGCTTCGGATTCAGGCGCTTTCGGATGCAAAACATGTTTTTTCACATGTCGAATGGCATATGAGAGGGTATGTTGTATTTGTCGAGTCTCTGGAATTGAAGGAAGAAAGCGGCGCGAAGGAACTCTTGTTTGTAGAAGCCGAAGATGCAAGAGAACGTTACGCAATCCCAACCGCCTTTATCCGGTATGCGGAATATATGAATATTCCGATTGGGGCGGAAGCAGTCCGAGACAGTTAGCTGCAGCCGGCTTTGCACAAAGAGGAAGCCGGCGCTTTTGGCACCGGCTTAATTATGAAAAAGATTGTATGAAAAAATCTGTTCTATCGGGAGGACCTCACCTCCGAGAAGGCGAGGGTTATGAAAAAGAAAAAAAGTTAATTTCATTTGTTTATGATGTTAGTATATGGTGTAAATGTGAAAATGGTATGTGAGGTTTATTAGTTTTTTGTAAATAAATTGTGAACAAATTGTGTAGGCAGAAAGTACCATAAAAGGCGGAAACGGTTATTTTTCTTGCAAAAAGGGATGTGTAGGTTAAAAAAATATTGTATAATGCTAATAAAAATTGAAATCTGTTAACAAAATCAGAGAATACAGAGATAGGTAATTGCGAAACCTCTGGCTGCCAATGTGTAGTTGTGCAACGGACGGCAGAAAAAACAGGGTTTCGCAAACGCCTAAAACAAAGAAATAAAAAGGAGAAAACGGCATGTTTGATGCAATTATTGTCGGAGCAGGTATTGCAGGGGCGGTGTGTGCAAGGAAGCTCGCGGAGGAGGGCAACAAAAAGGTACTCGTAATTGAGAGAAGAAACCATATCGGCGGAAACTGTTATGATACAAAGGACGGGCATGGGATTTTAATTCATGTATACGGACCGCACATTTTTCATACAGGGGACGAGCGGGTTCGTAAGTATCTGTCGAGATTTACCGAGTGGTATGATTTTGGACATGAAGTCGTAGCGAATGTGAACGGAAAACTAATACCGGTACCGTTTAACTTAAATACGCTCCACATGGTATATGAGGAAGAAAAAGCCGCGCGTCTGGAGAACAAACTGATTGCAGAATATGGTGAGGGAAGCCGGGTTCCGATTATGAAGCTTCGCGAGAATAACGATCCGGATGTGCGTGAGATTGCAGAGTATGTGTACCAGAATGTGTTTTTGAAATATACCATGAAGCAGTGGGGACAAAAACCGGAGGAAATCAGCCCGGAAGTGACCGGACGCGTGCCGGTTGTAATCTCCTATGATAACCGCTATTTTAAAGATAAATATCAAAGCGTGCCGCTTCATGGATTTACCGCCATGTTTGAAAAGATGCTGGAGCATGAGAATATTACCGTAATGACGAAAACCGATTGTGCGGATGTTCTTTCATTTGAAAACGGAAAGATTTTCTATAATAAGGAAAAGTTTGACGGAAACCTGATATATACGGGGGCAATCGACGAACTGTTCGGCTGCAGATACGGGCGACTGCCGTACCGATCGTTGGATTTTAAGTTTGAGCATCTGGATACCGATTCTTTTCAGGGGCACAGTGTGGTCAACTATACGGTCAGCGAGGATTTTACAAGAATAACGGAATTCAAATTTCTGACCGGACAGAAGGATGCGAAGGGCACCACGATTGTAAGGGAGTATCCGTTCGCATACACAGGAGCGGAGGGCGAGATTCCATATTATGCCATTTTGGAGGAAAAAAACCGGGTGCTCTACGGGAAATATCAAGCATTGACCGAAGCCTACAAAGGATTCTGCCTGCTGGGACGTCTGGCCGAATATAAATATTACAATATGGACGCTATGGCTTTAAAGGCCATGGAACTGGCGGACAAACTGCAGAAGTAGTTACATAGGCAGCGATGCATAAACAAAAAGGAAAAAGAGGATTAGACGAATGAAAATATTGACATTTGCGATACCATGCTACAATTCGCAGGATTATATGGAAAAATGCATTGAATCCATTCTTCCGGGAGGCGAGGATATAGAAATCCTCATCATTGACGATGGCTCAAAGGACCGCACAGCGGAAATTGCAGATTCGTATGCAGCAAAATATCCAACCATTATACGCGCAATCCATCAGGAGAACGGCGGTCATGGCGAGGCTGTAAATACCGGAATCCGCAATGCGGAAGGGCTGTATTTTAAAGTGGTTGACAGTGACGACTGGGTGGATGAGGAAGCCTATGTACAGATACTTGAAAAGCTTCGGGAACTTATACGCGGAAAAAACCAGATTGATATGATGCTCGCCAACTATGTATATGAAAAAGTCGGCGCGAAACACAAAAAGGTTATGCGCCAGTCGGGATTTCCGAAGGACCGCGTCTTTACGTGGAGTGATGTCGGACATATCCGCAAGGGGAATTATATTCTGATGCATTCGGTCATGTACCGCACACAGCTTCTCCGCGATTGCGGGCTGGAGCTTCCGAAGCATACCTTTTATGTGGATAATATCTATGTATACAAACCGCTGCCGTACGTTCGCAGCATGTACTATATGGATGTGGATTTTTACCGCTATTTTATCGGAAGAGAGGACCAGTCGGTCAACGAGAATGTTATGATCAGGCGCATCGACCAGCAGATCAAGGTCAATAAAATTATGATTGACGACGTGAACCTTTGGAAAGTGCCGAATCCGAAGTGCCGTAAATATATGTACAATTATCTGGAAATCATAACCGTTATCTCAACGATCATGCTGATTCGTTCCGGCACGCCGGAAAACCTGCAAAAGAAGCGGGAACTCTGGACATACATTAAGAATAAGGATATCCGTCTGTTCCACAGCCTCCGCACAGGTATTATGGGTAACACCATGAACCTTCCGGGAAAAGGCGGAAGAAAGATTTCGGTTGCCGCCTATAAGCTGTCACAGAAGATTGTGGGGTTTAATTGAAAATGTTGTTTTTACATAATAACATTTTTGCGATTGTGAAGAAACATATCGATCAATACGACTGTTATTCGTTGCTTGAGAACGGTGCTCCGGCTGATGAGCACGATATGGAATTAGAAGGAAAGGACTACGCAAAATCGGATTACAAGGAGTTCTTATCGGATTTGAAGGATATCCTTGAAAATCAGCTATGCACCGTATGCATAAAATGTAATGACAGGCGGATGGGCAGCTTTACCGTTGACGCTGCAGAAATTGAAAAAGAGAAGCTGATCAAGCAGACGAAAAAACTTTTGTCTGCGAAAGAGTTCAGGAAGAAACTACAGCAGAATGGATTTGTTATCGAGTGCAGTTTTTTTGACTCTGCGAAAGATTGTGTGATAAAAGCAGAACCCGATACGGTGCAGCATAACCGGAGCAGGTAGAAAGATTCGATTGCAAAAAGGAAAAAACATGGTACACTTAATTTGAGTGTCTTGTCACTTGTAAACACAGAGAAACCGCTTTATATTTACAGAAGCGGAAGAAAAAAGGATGGAATGGAAATGAGCACATTGAATCTTACCCTGCTTACCGATCTGTATGAGCTTACGATGATGCAGGGATATTTTAAAACAGGAAATAGGGACGTCGCGGTTTTTGACGCGTTTTACCGCACAAATCCATGCGGGGGCGGATATTCAATCTGCGCCGGGCTTGAGCAGGTAATCGATTACATTGAGAATCTGCATTTTGATGATGAGGATGTGGAATATCTTGGGTCTTTGCATATGTTCGACGAGGATTTTCTGGAATATCTTGCAGATTTCCATTTTTCGGGAGATATTTACGCGATTCCGGAAGGAAGCGTGATGTTCCCGCGAGAGCCGATGATCAAAGTGGTCGCTCCGATTATGGAAGCGCAGCTGATTGAAACCGCAATCTTAAATATCGTAAATCATCAGAGCCTTATCGCGACGAAGGCCGCGCGCGTATGCTATGCGGCGCAGGGCGACGGCGTGATGGAGTTTGGTCTCCGCCGCGCGCAGGGGCCGGATTCGGGAACTTACGGCGCGCGGGCAGCTGTCATCGGCGGATGCAAAGGCACCTCAAATGTGCTTACCGGACAGCTGTTTCATGTTCCGGTACTTGGAACGCACGCGCACAGCTGGATTATGAGCTTCCCGGATGAATATTCGGCATTCAAGGAGTATGCAAGACTTTACCCGGATGCCTGCACGCTTCTGGTCGATACCTATGATACCTTAAAATCGGGTATTCCGAATGCCATTCGTGTATTTAAAGAGATGCGGGAAGCCGGTATCAAGCCGAAAATGTATGGGATTCGTATGGACAGCGGCGACCTTGCCTATCTTTCCAAACAGGTTCGGAAAATGCTCGATGAGGCAGGCTTTACCGATGCGGTAATTTCGGCTTCAAATGATCTGGATGAATACCTGATTGAAAGCTTAAAGAGTCAGGGTGCGACGATTACCTCCTGGGGAGTCGGCACGAATCTGATAACGTCAAAGGATAACCCATCGTTTGGCGGGGTATACAAGCTTGCGGCAATCCAGAATAAAAACGGCGAATTCATTCCAAAGATCAAACTTTCCGAGAATACAGAAAAGGTTACCAATCCGGGCAACAAGACCTTTTATCGTATCTATGACAATGAGACCGGAAAAATCAAAGCGGATTTGATCTGTCTGGTTGGAGAGACCTTTGACGAGAGCAAAGATCTTATGCTCTTTGACCCGGTGGAGCCATGGAAGAAGACAAAGCTGAAAGCCGGAAAATACCATATGAGAGAGATGCTTGTTCCGGTAATAAGAGGCGGAAAATCTGTCTATCAGTCTCCGTCGGTTATGGAAATCCGGGAGATCTGCATGAAGGAAAAGGATACCCTGTGGGATGAGACAAAGCGTTTTGTCAATCCGCAGGAGATACACGTCGATCTTTCGGAGAAGCTTTACAATTTAAAGAATGACCTTTTAAACCAGATGCACAAGATCGAAGAGTAATCGTACATAGTTATCCGGCGGGATTGACCGGACAAAGCGGGAAATTTTGTGGATAGGAATGCTTGACAAGGAAAATCAAAGGTTTTATACTGATTAGCAGTAAAAAAGTAAAGACGATGACGAAGACAGTAGTAGTTACGGGAAAGTCAAAGAGAGCCGGGGATGGTGAGAGCCGGTATGAGTATGGTAACTTTAGACGCCGGACGGCGCCTGGTCTGTCAGAGACAGAATGAACATCACTTCCGAGTTGCAGTCCGAAATTGCTTTTAAAAGTAGGTTCTGACGTATTTCCTGCGTTACAGGGAACAGGTATGCAAAAAGGAAATCCTTTTTAAGTACATGGTAATCAGGTGGTATAGACGTAACGCGCGCGTCCCTAATTACAGGGATGCGCGTTTTTTTTCGCAGGCAGCGGGAATACCGGGTGCCTGCAAGAAGATTTCTAGGAGGAAACTATGTACAACAAGGTCGACACGAACATGAACTTTGTAGAGCGCGAGAAAGAAGTGGAAAAATTCTGGCGCGAGAACGACATTTTTAACAAGTCGTTGGAGAAGAACAAAAAGGAAGGAGAGACCTACACTTTTTACGATGGGCCTCCGACCGCTAACGGAAAACCGCATATCGGACACGTTGAGACGCGCACCATCAAGGATATGATTCCGAGATTCCAGACCATGAAGGGAAAGTATGTCCCGCGTAAGGCCGGATGGGATACCCATGGCCTTCCGGTTGAGCTTGAGGTGGAGAAGCTTCTTGGCTTAAACGGAAAAGAGCAGATTGAAGAATATGGTATGGAGCCGTTTATCAAGAAGTGCAAAGAGTCTGTCTGGAAATACAAAGGAATGTGGGAGGACTTCTCAGGAACCGTCGGATTCTGGGCGGACATGGACGATCCATATGTTACCTATGACGACAACTTTATCGAATCCGAGTGGTGGGCACTGAAGGAAATCTGGAAAAAAGGACTTCTCTACAAGGGATTTAAGATTGTTCCGTATTGCCCTCGCTGCGGTACTCCTCTTTCAACCGCAGAGGTATCCCAGGGATATAAGACGGTAAAAGAGCGTTCCGCAATCGTCCGTTTTAAGGTCGTAAACGAAGACGCATATTTCCTTGCATGGACCACAACTCCATGGACGCTTCCAAGCAACGTTGCGCTTTGTGTAAACCCGGGCGATACCTATGTAAAGGTAAAAGCGGCCGACGGTTATACCTATTACATGGCGCAGGCGCTTCTTGAGCCTGTTCTCGGAAAGCTTGCAAAGAAAGCGGACGAGGAGGCAAAAACACCGGCAGCTGCCGCCTATGAAGTGCTGGAGACATTTGCCGGAAAAGACTTAGAGTACAAAGAATACGAGCCGCTTTTTGCCTGTGCAAAGGAAGCGGCTGACAAGCAGAATAAGAAGGGCTTCTTTGTGACCTGCGATAACTATGTTACCATGTCAGACGGTACCGGTATCGTTCATATCGCGCCGGCGTTCGGCGAGGATGATGCAAACGTCGGACGGAATTACGATCTTCCGTTTGTACAGTTTGTGGACGGAAAAGGAGAGATGACTGCGGAAACTCCATATGCAGGTGTATTTGTGAAAAAGGCAGATCCGATGGTACTTACCGATCTTGACAAAGAAGGAAAGCTTTTCGATGCTCCGAAATTCGAGCACGAGTATCCGCACTGCTGGAGATGCGATACGCCGCTCATCTACTATGCAAGAGAGTCCTGGTACATCAAAGAGACCGCGGTAAAAGAGGATCTGATCAGAAATAACAATACGGTAAACTGGATTCCGGAATCAATCGGAACCGGACGTTTCGGCAACTGGCTTGAAAACATTCAGGATTGGGCGATTTCCCGTAACCGCTATTGGGGAACTCCGCTCAACATCTGGGAGTGTGACTGCGGACATCAGGAATGTATCGGAGGACGTAAAGAACTGGCTGAGCGTGCAGGAAATCCAAAGGCTGCAGAGGTGGAGCTTCACAGACCGTACATTGATGAAGTGACCATGAAGTGTCCGGACTGCGGCGGCGTCATGCACCGGGTTCCTGAGGTTCTCGACTGCTGGTTCGATTCGGGAGCAATGCCGTTTGCACAGCATCACTATCCGTTTGAAAACAAGGAACTCTTTGAGCAGCAGTTTCCGGCACAGTTTATCTCGGAGGCCGTTGATCAGACGCGCGGATGGTTCCACTCTCTTATGGCGGAGTCTACCCTGCTTTTCAACAAAGCTCCGTATGAGAACGTAATCGTGCTTGGTCACGTGCAGGACGAGAACGGACAGAAGATGAGTAAATCCAAGGGAAATGCAGTGGATCCGTTTGAAGCATTGCAGACCTACGGCGCAGATGCAATCCGCTGGTATTTCTATACCGCAAGCGCTCCATGGATTCCAAAGCGTTTCTCGGGAAAGCTTGTACAGGAGGGACAGCGTAAGTTCATGGGAACTCTGTGGAACACCTACGCGTTTTTCGTACTGTATGCAAATATCGATAACTTTGATGCTGCAAAATATACGCTGGATTACGATAAGCTTACCATTATGGATAAGTGGCTGCTTTCCAAGCTCAACTCGGTAGTTGCAGCATGTGATGAGAACCTTTCAAATTACCGCATCCCTGAGGCGGCAAGAGCCTTGGAGGATTTCGTCGACGAGATGAGTAACTGGTATGTCCGCCGCTCCCGGGAACGCTTCTGGGCGAAGGGAATGGAGCAGGATAAGATCAATGCATATATGACCCTTTACACCGCGCTTGTTACGATTGCAAAGGCTTCCGCTCCGATGATTCCGTTCATGACGGAGGATATTTACCGCAATCTGGTATGCTCCCTCGATGCAAACGCGCCGGAGAGCGTGCATCTATGCGACTATCCGGTTGTGGATGAGAAGATGATTGACAAGAAGCTTGAGGCTGACATGGAGGTTGTTCTTGAAGCAGTAGTTCTTGGGCGCGCATGCCGCAATGAGGCGAACATCAAGAACCGCCAGCCAATCGCAAAAATCTATGTAAAGACGGAGGAAGAACTTTCCCGGTTCTATCTTGATATCATCCGCGACGAGCTCAATGTAAAGGAAATTGAGGCTGCGGACGATGTAAGTGCGCTTACCAACTATAGCTTCAAGCCGCAGCTGAAGACACTTGGACGTCGGTTCGGTAAGAATATCAATGCCGTTAAGGAAATTCTTGCGGCGTTAGACGGTCAGGCTGCCATGAAGGAATTGAACGAGAGCGGAGCGCTTACCATAACGGTTGACGGTAAAGAGGAGAAGCTTACCGGGGAGGATCTTCTGATCGAGGCCGTTCAGATGGAAGGCTTCGTGTCGGGAAGCGACCATGGCGTAACCGTAGTGCTTGATACCAATATGACAAAGGAGCTTCTTGAGGAAGGATTTGTTCGTGAGCTTGTGAGCAAGATTCAGACCATGCGTAAGGAAGCCGGTTTTGAGGTAATGGATCACATTGCAGTCGGATACGAGGCGGATGAGAAGGTATCCCAAATTTTCACAAAATATGGGGACGCCATCAGGAAGGAAGTGCTTGGCGTTTCGATAAATGCAGATAAGCTTTCCGGTTACGAGAAGGACTGGAGCATCAATGGGGAAAATGTTAAGCTTTCTGTTGAAAAGCATTAATTTTTTCTTCAAAAACTGAATACTTTATTAAGAATTGCTTAATTCATAACCCGTTTTCTTGACATGGGAAAACGGGTTATTTATATTCAAGAGTAGCTATTTGGAACTCCTTAGAATATGATAGACAGATTCGTCATACCTGCATGTAAGAGGTTGTTTCTGCGAATATATGGGGAGTTCCGGATAATACATTCAAGAAAAAAGAGCAAAAGAGAGGAAGTCCCGAAGTGAGTAAACATGGAACCAAAAAGAAAAAATGGATAGTGATAGTAATAGCAGCTGTTTTGCTGATCGGCGCAGTTGACGCATGGATGAAAAGAGGCGTCAGGCAGATCGAAGTAGCGTCAAACCAGATTGAGCTTGTACCGGCACAGCGCAGAGATTTGTCTAATACGATATCAATCAAAGGAACCATTGCCGGCGAGGGTACAACAAACGTGACCTCTATCGCATCCGCGGAGGTGCTTGCGGTTAACGTGCAGGTTGGCGATCAGGTGCAGGAAGGAAAACTGCTTGCCCTGCTTGATGAGGAAAACATACAGGACCGGATGACATCGATAGAGACCGATATCCGAAACGCGGATGCAAATGCAGACAATCAGAATAATCTGACAAAGCAGAATCTGGATTATGCGGTTGCGGACCAGGAGGAAACACTGCAAAAGTATAAAGATGCAATCGAGGACGCACAGGAAGATTATGATGAGGCAAAGGATCGTGTGTGGGCCTGCAATGATGTGATTTATGCCATAGAGATGGGCTGGGAGAAGGATCTGGATAAATCCATATATGAAGATAAGCTGAAAGGATACGAGGATCAGTTGGAGGCTGCCCAGAAAGCGCTTGATGCTGCTGTAACAAATTACAATGATGCGGTTGAGTCCACAAGAAGGGCCGTTGCTTCCGCTCAAAATGCGGTAGATATGATTCCGTACCAGTCGGATTCCGGCAAAAGCCTTGCAGATCAGAAGAATGAGCTGAAGGAGCAGTTGGAGGATTGCGAGGTTTATGCTCCTTGCAGCGGGGTTGTAACGGCAGTAAACGTAGCGGAGGGCGATCAGTATACGGCAGGAATGAAGATGGTTACGATTGAAAAAACAGACGCGTTAAAGGTTTCTGTGACAATCGGCGAGTCCGACATTTTAAAAATTCAGGAGGGAATGAAAGCGATTATTACCTCGGAGGCGACCGGAGACAAGGAAATCGAGGGAACGGTAACCCGGGTGGTTCGTGTGAAAAATCAGTCCGCTAACGCGATGGAGGCCGGGACGGACGGCTATTCCGCAGAGATTACAATTGATGATAATGAGCTTCTGATTGGAATGAGCGTAAAGGCAAGAATTATTTTGCAGGAAAAGGAAGACGTTTTCGCCGTTCCATATGATCTGATTCAGTATGATGAGGACGGCAATGCGTTTGTGCTGGTCGGCGAAATGAATGAGGACGGTACTGCGACTGCGGCAAGAAGAAATATTACAGTCGGGGATGAGGTCGACTATTATACAGAGGTTCTCGGCGGAGATTTGAAAGAAAATGAAATGCTGATTTATGACGAGACATTTTCGATTGCAGAAGGCGAGATATTTACGCCAATGCAGCAGTAGGCTGGACAAAAGGATGATTTGGAGGAATGCAAGTGAGCGAGAATGTCATTCAGATGAGCAGCATAATAAAAAGTTATTATGTCGGGAAAGAAAATGAATTGGAAATTCTGCATGGTATAAATCTTTGCGTGAGCAGGGGAGAATTTGTATCCATTGTAGGAGAGTCCGGTTCCGGTAAAAGTACGCTTATGAACATTATCGGCGTGCTGGACAGACAGACGGACGGCGAGTATTTTTTGGAAGGGCAGGATGTCAATCTTCTTATGGATGCACAAAGAAGCACCATCCGAAATAAAAAAATCGGCTTTGTTTTTCAGAATTTTAATCTTCTGCCGAGAGCGAACGCTTTAAAGAACGTCATGGTGCCGCTTATGTACAATGAAGAACATGAGAAGAACAAAAAGGAACGTGCCATGGAAATGCTGAAGCTGGTTGGCATGGAAGACCGCGCCGGACACAAACCGAACGAATTGTCGGGCGGACAAAAGCAGCGTGTCGCAATTGCCAGGGCGATGATTAACGATCCGGCAATTATTCTGGCGGACGAGCCGACAGGGGCGCTGGATTCCAAGACGGGCCATATGGTTATGGATTTGTTTCACAAGCTCCATGAGGAGAAGGGAAAGACGGTTATTCTGATTACCCATTCGCAGGAGCTGGCCAAAGAAACGGGAAGGATACTTACGTTGTTTGACGGAAATATAATCGCGGATTCAAGCAAAGAAGGAGGAAATGACAATGCTCTGGGAGAACATTAAAGAAGCTGTCATCAGCATTTTCAGCAATAAGATGCGCTCCATCCTGACAATGCTTGGAATTATCATCGGAATCAGCGCCGTTATTACGATAACGACAATCGGAAGCTCCATTCAGTCAACACTGACCTCAACCTTGAATTCGCTTGGCGGAAACGCAGTGTCCATCTATGTGGAGGCACGTTATCCGGAGACGGACGAGGAATGGGATACATGGGAGTATCCGGAGATGGACAATGACGATTACATTACACAGGAGATGATTGACGAACTGCTGGCAGCCTATCCGGATGAAATAGAAGGAGTTGCGGCAAGCGCCTATGTCGGGAACGGTCAGATTAAGGAAAGCACAGACCGGTATGCAAATGTCTCGGTGCAGGGAATGACGCCGGAATATCTGGACTACATGAAAATCGGTATCAAGAGGGGAAGAAACCTGACGTCATTGGACGACAAAGGCAAAAAGAAAGTATGTATTGTGGCGGATACCATGGTTGAAAACTATTTTGAAGGCAGAGACCCGATTGGAGAGCGGATATCTTTTACCGGAAATGACGGCAGTGTATATGACTTTACAGTTGTCGGAGTATATGAGTATAATGCCGCATTGTTTGGCCAGGTAGATGTCTCCGTACCGGAAAAGGACCGTCAGACGTATGTTTTTATACCGCTTCAGACCTGTTTTAAAATGCAGGGAAATGATCAGGCCGGTTATAGTTATCTGGATTTATTGCTTAGTCCGTTAGCGGATGTCGAACAGGCAACCGTTGATGCCACTGATTTTCTGGAAGAGAAGTATGCGGATAATGAAGATTTTCATATTTACGCATACAATATGGCATCCGACCTTGGAATTATCAATACGGTAATCAATGTAATCACATTGGCTGTGTCGGGAATTGCGGCGATTTCTCTTATTGTAGGAGGCGTCGGCGTTATGAACATCATGCTGGTATCGATTACGGAGCGGACAAGGGAAATCGGCGTCCGGATGGCGCTTGGCGCAAGACGGAGTACGATTCGGACACAGTTTGTAATTGAGGCGATAGTATTATGCCTGATTGGAGGAATGATTGGTATTGCAATCGGTGTGCTCAATGGGTTCTTGCTGGGTACGGTGGTACAGTTTATCATTGATAATATGTATGCAGAATATTCCAGATACATTATCATGTCGGTACATCCGTCCGCAAAGGCGATTGCACTGTCGGTATTTTTCTCTATGCTGACCGGTGTATTCTTCGGATATTATCCGGCAAACAAAGCATCTAAGATGGAAGTAATCGACGCATTGCGATATGAATAGCATAGAAAAACCATAAAGAGCGAAAGACTACGGAATTTATGAGTGCGTAAATTCTGTAGTCTTTTTTACATCGAATGCCGTCCAAGTGATACAAAAGTTGAAAAAAAGTTGAGAATTGCAATGTAAGATAATTACCTATTAAAGATATTTTGAGGAGGTGTGCACATGAAATATACGATACTGATTGCAGATGACGAGCCCGATATTGTCCGGATGCTGGAGAGCTATTTCCGAAGCAGGGGATATATGGTCTTAACAGCAGAAAACGGTGCTGACGCAATCAGGCAGGCGGAACGCAAGCCGGATATCATACTGCTCGATATCAATATGCCTGAACTGGATGGTCTGTCGGTTTGCGAGCGCATATGAGATTATGTGTCCTGCCCCATTTTGTTTTTCTGCTTTGTGTTATTTTCTGCCGATGTTATTACCTGTTGCGTTGATTTTGTCAATCGCAGGTATCATTTTTCCGCCAAAAAATTTCGCGAAGCATCAGTTACGTAAAATTGACAGGAACCGTTTTTATCGCATACATACATTGATATTATCGAAAGCAAAGAGTAAAATAATTGGCAGGCCAAATGGAAAATATACACAAATTTTTTTAAGAATCTTTGACCTTATGAATAAAGAATGGTACAATAGTCTCATATTTTGTATATGGGGAAATAAAAAGAGACGGAGGATACATTTTTGAGAGATAAGGTTTTTAGTAAAAAGATTTTTATTAAGACAGTGACAGACAATGTGAAGTCAATGTATCGAAAGACTTTAGAGGAAGCAACCCAGCAGGAATTATTCCAAGCTGTTTCTTATGCGGTAAAAGACGTTATTATGGAGGAGTGGATGGCAACCCAGCAGGCATTTGACCAGCAGGATCCAAAGACGGTTTACTATATGTCTATGGAGTTCCTCATGGGGCGGGCACTCGGCAATAATTTAATCAGCCTTGGCGCATACAAGGAGGTACAGGAGGCGCTGAACGAGATCGGTCTGAATCTTTCTGTGATTGAGGATCAGGAGCCGGATCCGGCGCTCGGCAACGGCGGTCTCGGAAGACTTGCGGCATGCTTTATGGACTCCCTCGCATCACTTGGCTATGCAGCGTACGGATGTGGAATTCGTTATAGGTATGGGATGTTCAAGCAGCAGATTATCGATGGGTTTCAGGTCGAGGTGCCGGACAACTGGCTAAAGAACGGATATCCGTTTGAACTCCGCAGACCGGAGTATACCTATGAGGTAAAATTCGGAGGAAACGTCCGCGAGATTAAGGACGAGGAAGGCAATCTGAAGTTTGCCCATGAAAATTACCAGTCGGTGCTTGCCGTCGCCTATGATATGCCAATTGTCGGATACAACAATCATGTAGTGGATTCACTGATTATCTGGGATGCAGAGCCGACGGAGGAGT
The DNA here is from genome assembly GCA_964614035.1 of uncultured Lachnobacterium sp. Classification (GTDB taxonomy): domain Bacteria; phylum Bacillota; class Clostridia; order Lachnospirales; family Lachnospiraceae; genus Roseburia. The sequence goes on along the minus strand of CAZTKM010000007.1, from coordinate 30,172 downwards.
TTAAGCTTTCCTCCTTTGATTCCGGAGATTATGAGAAGGCTGTGGAGCAGAATAACCTTGCGAGAAATCTTGTTGAGGTACTTTATCCGAACGATAATCATAAGAAGGGAAAAGAGCTCCGGCTGAAGCAGCAGTATTTCTTCGTGTCTGCAAGTATTCAGAGAGCTCTTGCGAAGTTTAAGAAGACACACCGCAACATCCATGACCTGCCAAAGAAGGTTGTATTCCAGATGAATGATACGCATCCGACGGTTACGGTTGCAGAGCTTATGAGAATTCTCGTTGACGAGGAAGGATTAAGCTGGGATGAGGCGTGGGACATTACGACGCACTGTGTTGCATATACCAACCATACCATCATGGCAGAGGCGTTGGAAAAATGGCCAATCGAAATTTTCCGGAATCTTCTTCCGCGCGTATATCAGATTGTGGAGGAAATCAACAGAAGATTTGTAATTGATATTCAGGACAGATTTCCGGGAGACAACGACCGCGTTCGCAGAATGGCAATTCTTTGGGACGGACAGGTTAAGATGGCGCATCTTGCAATCTGCGCCGGCTTTTCCGTAAATGGCGTCGCAGCCCTTCATACGGAAATTTTAAAGAATCAGGAGCTGCATGATTTTTATGAGATGTTCCCGGAAAAGTTTAACAACAAGACAAACGGAATTACCCAGAGACGGTTCCTTGCACATGCGAACCCGCTTCTTGCAGAGTGGGTAACCCGACACTGCGGAAAAGAATGGATTACGGATCTTTCCAGAACCGGGAAGCTTGTTTCTGTTGCCGACGATGCAAAGGCACAGAAGGAATTCATGGAAATCAAGCACCAGAACAAGGTACGTCTTGCAAAGTATATCAAGGAGCATAACGGAATCGATGTGGATCCGAATTCTATTTTTGATGTGCAGGTTAAGAGACTCCATGAGTACAAGAGACAGCTTCTCAACATCATGCATGTGATGTATCTGTACAATCAGATCAAAGACAACCCGGATATGGATTTCTACCCGAGAACATTCATCTTCGGTGCGAAGGCTGCTGCCGGATACCGTACGGCTAAGAACACGATTAAGCTGATCAATACGGTTGCAGACGTGATTAACAATGATGCTTCAATCAACGGAAAAATCAAGGTTGTATTTATCGAGGATTACTGTGTCTCTATCGCAGAGTGGATTTTTGCAGCGGCTGACGTCAGCGAGCAGATTTCTACCGCCAGCAAGGAGGCATCCGGCACCGGAAATATGAAGTTCATGCTGAACGGAGCGCTTACGATCGGCACCATGGACGGAGCAAATGTCGAGATGTATGATGAGGTCGGCGCAGAAAATATCTTTATTTTTGGTATGGGCGCGGATGAGGTAATCGGACACGAACAGCGCCATGATTACAATCCGTATGACGTGTATAACAATGACGGCGATGTCAGAAGGGTATTGAATCAGATGGTGGACGGAACGTACTCGTACAATGACCGCGAGCTTTTCCGCGATTTGTATAATTCACTCCTCAATCCGCAGGCAGAGCAGGCCGCAGACCGCTACTTTATTCTTGCGGACTTCCGCTCATACGCGGATGCACAGAAGAAGGTCGAGGAGTATTACAGAAATTCGTCCGCATGGGCTAAGAGCGCAATTTTAAATGTTGCGCATGTCGGGAAATTCTCGTCTGACCGCACCATTCAGGAATACGTGGATGATATCTGGCATCTGGATAAGGTTACTGTAACTATATGAGCAAAAAGTAAGCTTCGAAGAGGTATAGGCTTTATAAGCAGGCTGCTTTGATACACAGTTAAGACGTAAAACAGCTTTCAGACAGAATGGTTTTGAAAAATGTCTGAAAGCTGTTTTTTATGGATGTTCAATGTGTTAGAATAGGCTTTATAGGTAATTGCGAAACTCTGTTCTGCTTTCTATTTGTTGTACAATATAGACAAAATCCCCGCAGGGTACGCTCGCACTACTTGTCGCTCGTAGCGGTACTAAATTCGTGCAAAGCACTCATTAAGTACCGACGGCTCCAAACTACCCTGCGATGATTTGTCTATATTGCACAACTTCGCATCAGAAATCAAAGAGTTTCGCAATTACCTAATAGGCTTAAAAAAGGAAGGAACATAGAAATATGGAGATGACAACAACGCAAAAAACAGCGGGAATTTCCGGGTTTGTATTGAAGATGACTGCTGTTGTCACGATGCTGATAGACCATACGGCAGCATCAATTTTGGAGAGAATAGTGTTTACCGTTGGCGCGGACGGATTCTATATTGTGAACAAAACAAATTTGTACTATTTGTACATGGTTATGCGCACGATTGGACGAATGGCGTTCCCGATATACTGCTTCCTTCTGGTAGAGGGCTTTGTGCACACAAAGAATGTGAAGAAATACGCTTTTCGTCTTTTTCTTTTTGCATTGATTTCAGAGCTTCCTTTCGATATGGCGCTGTTTAACAGCTTTTGGGATACCGGATATAATAACGTATTCTGGACGCTGTTCATCGGACTTGTCACGATTGCAGGGTTGGATTTCTTTGCGAAAAATAAGCGGTGGAACAGAATAGGAAACATTCTTATGATGCTTGTAGTTGCGGCAGCCGGAATGCTTGCTGCAGAATTTCTCCATACAGACTATGGAATGGCAGGCGTGGCGACAATTGTTATGATGTATATCTTTAAGAACCGTAAGACAGCATCTTATGTGCTCGGGGTAATTGTACTGACTCTCATGGGAGGAATCGTGGAGGCCGCTGCGCTTCTTATGGCTGTTCTTCTTCATTTTTATAACGGAACAAGAGGAAGGCAGGCAAAGTATTTTTTCTATGCGTTTTATCCGGCGCATCTTCTTGTTCTGGCCGGAATCTGTGCATTGTTGGGACTTGGCATATAGCTGCTTTCATACAACGTAAAAATGAGAACGATATAAAAAACCGATACTTGTATTGAAATTGGCGGAAGATTAGGATAAAACTATATGAGACGAATTCAGTAGGAGGTTTTTCACATGGAAAAATGGGCAAGAGTAAAATATCAACCAAACCTTCCTCTATATGAGGGAAAATATATGACTGCATGTGCGGAGCATGTTGCGCTTTCCAAGGAAGCCGCATCGGAAGGCATGGTGCTGTTAAAGAACGAAGGACATGTTCTGCCGTTGGCAAAAGGCGCCAAGGTTGCGCTTTTCGGAAAGGGAAGCTTTGATTATGTAAAAGGTGGAGGCGGAAGCGGCGACGTATTCACGAAGTATGTCAAAAATACTTACGAGGGTTTAAAGGAATTGGGACTGGTCTCCGTATTTGAGCCGCTCTCTGATTTTTACAGGGAAAATGTCAAAAAGCAGTATGAGGACGGCACCGCTCCGGGAATGACGGTAGAGCCGGAATTATCCGATTCCCTGTGCGATGAGGCAAGGGCTTTTGCGGATGTGGCAATTCTGTTCATCAGCCGTTTTTCCGGCGAGGGATGGGACCGCTCCAGCGTGGAATATGAAGGGGAGTATAATCCATGGGAAACTGAGGTTACCATGCCGCAGATTTCCGGTAAGATTTTTCCGGAAGGGGATTTTTACCTTTCGGAGCAGGAAAAGGCAATGATTGAAAAGGTTACCGCGCGGTTTGAACAAGTGGCTGCGGTGCTCAATATCGGCGGAATTATTGATACAAGATGGATTAAGGAGGACGCTAAAATTTCCGCGGCGCTTCATGCAGGTCAGGGCGGAATGGAAGGCGGACTTGCCACAGCGGAAATCCTTTGCGGTGTAAAGAATCCATCCGGAAAGCTGTCGGATTCGTACGCCGGAACCCTCGAGGCATACCCTTCGACGGAAGGCTTCCACGAGTCGCATGAGTATGTAAAATATACCGAGGATATCTTTGTCGGATATCGTTATTTTGAGACCTTCAATAAGTCTGCTGTCTGTTATCCGTTCGGATACGGTTTAAGCTATACGACATTTTCCATGGAGACCGTATCTTCCGGGGAGCAGGACGGCAATATTATACTCGAGGTAAAGGTAACGAATACCGGAGATGCTGCCGGAAAAGAAGTCGTTCAGGTTTATGTGGCAGCCCCGCAGGGAAAACTCGGAAAAGCGGCAAGATCGCTTGTGGCATTTGCAAAGACAAAAGAGCTCTTGGCGGGAGAGAGCGAAGTCCTTACACTTCGCTTTGCAAGAAAGGATATGGCATCCTTTGACGATCTGGGCAAGATTGCAAAATCCGCCTTTGTCCTTGAGGCCGGCGAATATCAGATTCTGGTCGGAAACAATGTGGCGGATGCGGCCTGTGTATATACGGTACATGTCGGACAGACGGAAATTACCGAGCAGCTTTCCAGCAAGTGCGCGCCGACACAGCTCGAAAAACGATTATGTGCGGACGGAAGCTATGAAGAACTGCCGCAGGAGAAACCAAATGATCCGAATGCGTGCATTTTAAAGAAAATGGTTCCCGGAACGGAGGAAGCAGTCGCGCCGGAACAGCGCGCAAGGGGAAGATATCTTCTTATGAAGCCGTTGAAGGAAGGCGCCCGACCGCTCATTGATGTCGTGGAAGGCAGAATGACACTGGATGAATTTGTAGGGCAGATGGATGAATATGAACTGTGTTCATTATTGGGAGGACAGCCGAATCTCGGAGTGGCAAATACCTGGGGATTCGGAAACCTGCCGGAATATGGAGTTCCGAGTATTATGACGGCGGACGGCCCTGCCGGAGTGCGCCTTGCAGATGTGTGCGGCGTTGCGACAACGGCATGGCCATGCGCAACCGTTCTGGCATGCACATGGAACACCGATCTTGTGGAGAGAGTAGGAAAAGCCGGAGGAGAAGAACTAAAAGAGAATAACCTTGCAGTCTGGCTCACTCCTGCGGTAAATATTCATAGAAATCCAATGTGCGGAAGAAACTTTGAATACTATTCGGAGGATCCGCTTCTGGCAGGAAAAATTGGCGCCGCAATGGTTCGGGGTATTCAGTCAAATCACGTCGCCGCCTCCGTAAAGCATTTTGCCTGCAACAATAAGGAGACGAACCGGAAGCACAGCGATTCGCGCGTGTCCGAGAGAGCGCTTCGTGAGATTTATCTAAAGGTGTTTGAGATTATTGTAAAAGAGTCCGATCCATGGACGATTATGTCGTCTTACAATGTCATCAACGGACATCGCGCGTCAGAAAACAAAGAGCTTCTTGAGGACATCCTGCGCGGCGAGTGGGGATTTAAGGGAATGGTAACCTCAGACTGGTGGACCAGAGGCGAGCATTACAAAGAAATCCTTGCCGGAAATGATGTGAAGATGGCAAACGGATATCCTGAGCGTGTCAAGAAAGCGATGGAGCTGGATGCACTCGACCGGAGCGATTTGGAACACTGTGCAAAGCGGGTACTGGAACTGATTATGAAGATTGACTGATTTCAAACGGAATACAAAAATAAGCCTTCGACTGGCGGATATGATTGAGATATCCGACAATCGAAGGCTTTTTACTGCGAGGGAAATATTACGCCAATGCCAAAGCGACTTCCATCATCTGGGTAAAGGAGGTCTGCCTTTCCTCGGCGGTGGTGTCGTCTGCAGCTTCATCCCCATCGGAAATGGTTAAAATGCAGAGTGCGTTTGCACCTGCTGCGGCTGCGTTTGAATAAAGAGCTGCAGCTTCCATTTCAACGGCAAGTACGCCCATTTCCGGCCAGGTCTTGCCGCATGGGACATTTACCGAATAGAACATATCGCTGGAAAGCACATTTCCGACATGGTAGATGTATCCTCTTTCTTTGGCAGCCGCAACCGCTTTTTCGAGAAGCTCGTAGCTTGCGATTGGAGCAAAGGAGCCCGGAAGCCCGAAAAGCGCCGGGTAGTTGCTGGTGCTGCAGGCAGCCTGCGCAAATACCATTTCCCGGACATGGACATCCTTCTGCATGGTTCCGGCGGTGCCGACGCGAATGAGATTCCTGCAGCCGTAGATGTTCATCAGCTCGTAGCTGTAGATTCCGATAGACGGACAGCCCATACCTGTCCCCATTACAGATACGCGTCTGCCGTTATAATAACCGGTAAAGCCAAGCATATTTCTTGTACTGTTGAATTGTTTGACATCGGTAAGAAAATGTTCTGCAATAAACTTTGCGCGAAGCGGATCGCCGGGGAGTAATACGGTCTCGGCAATCTCTCCGGGCTGTGCTTCAATATGCGGTGTTGGTGCTTTCGGATTTGACATAAAAATACCTCTCTTTACTGTGGATTGTTATTATCATTTTATGGTATAATCAGTAAAAAAACAAGGGGGAGTGATAATGGGAGTGAGAGTGATTGACGTGCATCAGAGCGTGTATGCCGCAAATGACGAGCTGGCCAAAGACACGCGGGCGCAGCTGAAAGCGGACAAGACCTTTATGATCAATCTGATGGCTTCGCCCGGAGCAGGAAAGACGACCACGCTTCTTCGGACTGTCGGAGAACTGAAGGATATATATAAGATTGGCATAATGGAAGCGGACATCGATGCAACGGTAGATGCGGAAAAAATGCAGGAAGCCGGAGTGGATTCCGTTCAGGTGCATACCGGCGGAGAGTGCGCGATGGATGCGGAGATGACCAGACAGGCGATGTCAAAGTTTCATACGGCACAGTATGATTTGTTGTTTCTGGAGAATGTCGGCAATCTGGTCTGCCCGGCGGAAACGGATACCGGGGCGTCGAAAAAGGTGGCAATCCTTTCTTATCCGGAAGGAGATGACAAGCCTTTAAAATATCCGCTTATGTTTGAGGTGTGCGATGCGGTGCTGATCAACAAGATTGATACCGGAGATTATTTTCCCTTTGATGACGCCGCAGCTGTGGAACGCATTCATAAGCTGAATCCGGATTCGCAGATTTTCTTCGTCTCGGCGAGGACAGGGGAAGGATTCGACAAGTGGATTGCATGGTTAAAAAAGAATATCGAGGAGTGGAACGCTTGATTTTTGCCGCCGGACCTATACGACAGCGTGCCGGAAGGGCAAAGATCGAACAGAAGAAAAGCAATGAAAAACAAAAAATTTTTATTTTATGAGTTTGTGATGTTGACGCTGGCGACGATACTGCTTGACGTCGGCGTATTTTTCTTTAAATTTCCGAACAATTTTTCCTTCGGAGGAGTGACGGGTATATCGGTTATCCTAAGTAAGCTGTTTTCACTCAGCAGTGCAACTTACAATCTGATAATCAACATGGCGCTTTTGGTTCTCGGCTTTCTATTCCTCAGCAAGGGATTTGGAGTAAAAACGGTATATATCAGCGTGCTTTCGTCGCTGCTGCTCAGCGCGATGGAACGTTATATTCCGATGGAGGGGCCGCTTACGGATGAGCCGGTGCTGGAGCTTATTTTTGCAATCGTGCTTCCGGCGGTAAGCGCGGCTATTATGTTTAACTTAAATGCATCCGGCGGAGGTACGGATATCATTGCGATGATACTGAAAAAGTACGCGCGGTTTGATATCGGGGCGGCGCTTTTTCTGGTTGATTTGGGAATCGTTATTGCAGCGTGCTTCGTGTTCGACATTAAGACCGCGCTGTTTTCGTTTGTGGGACTCATGGCAAAGACTCTTGTCGTAGATACGACGATTGAGAACGTCAACCTCTGCAAATATTTTACAATCATAACGAATCATCCGGATGATATCCTGGATTTTATTCACGAACAGCTGGGTAAAGGCGCTACGGTGTTTGAAGCAAAGGGTTCCTACTCAAATCAGAAGAAATATGTGATTTTTACGGTTCTAAAGCGCGGGCAGGCGGTAATGCTTCGGAACTATATCAAGCTTAATCACACGAAGGATACGTTTTTAATGATTACGAATTCGAGCGAGATTATCGGAAAGGGATTCCGGGGCTTAAATTAGTGGAAAAGGTGCAGGGGCGTTTCGCCGTCAGGAATGCCGGGTAGAAGGAATAAAAACGCCTAAAAATGGGAAACTATGAAATAGTTATAGAAATAATGCTGATTTGAGGTGGTATGTTTGGAAATTTTGTATATTGTCGTATTATCGCTTGGAGCGCTTTTTTCCATTTTTATTCTGACAAAGCTGATGGGATACCGTCAGATGTCGCAGATGAGTATGTTTGACTATATCAACGGAATTACAATAGGCTCAATCGCCGCAGAGATGGCAACCTCTCTGGATGAGAATTTTGTCGAACCTCTGGTTGCAATGATTGTGTTTGGAGTATCGACGTTTCTGATTTCCCTGTTAACCATGAAATCCATGAAAGCCCGGAGACTCTTCGAAGGAAAGCCGCTGATTCTTTTAAATAACGGAGAACTGTATGAAGAAAATCTAAGCAAGGCCAAAATTGATGTATCGGAATTTCTGGAGCAGTGCAGGGTAAACGGATATTTTGATGTATCGAAGCTGCAGACTGCAATTCTGGAAGGAAACGGAAGAATCAGCTTTCTGCCAAAGGTAACGGACCGGCCGGTAGTTCCTTCCGACATGGATCTGTTTCCGGCGCAGGACTATATGGTGGCGAATGTGATTCTGGACGGAAAAATTATGAGTGAAAATCTGCAGCATACCGGGAACGATGAGAAATGGCTGCTTGGTCAGATCAGAGGTCAGGGTGCAAAGCGTGTGGAAGAGGTGCTGCTTGCGACCTGTGATGCTTCAAATAAAGTGACTGTTTTCCTCAAGGAAAACAGGAAAATGGATAAAGATATATTGATGTAGAAACAAATCAATGCTATCATAAAACGGAATAGGAGTTTGGGAAGAAAAGACGGATTTTTCCTCTTTGGAAGAATGATTTTATGAAAAAAGTATACTGGGTAACAATAAGTACAGCATATGGGTGGACTATGATACCGGCACGTTTGGGGCGGATACCTATATGCTGCCGCTTCTGGAGACGAATTTCTTCGGAGCGGATATGAGCGGAATCCTCTGCGATGAAGAAGGACAGATTATCTCATCCTCCTTTGATATGGAGGGAGACACTTACCTGGAGGATATTCTTTGCCTGTATGAGATAACGGAGAAAGACAGGAACAAAATGTCCACCCGGAGATTTTGAACGGGTAAAGACGGCCTTTGATATCGATCATATGCGCATGATGGAGGAGGGCAAGACGTTTCAGGAGGTCTTCCGGGCCGCAACAAGAAATAAGGACGGATATTACAATCATTGATAATACCAAAGCCATTATGAGCGAGTGGAAACAGAAGCGGCGGGTTACATCGGTCGCGAGTATTTATGTATCCATGTATGCTCTGGATTTAAAACATGATACATGGGAAATCTTAAAAACAACAGAAGAGATTGTCAACGCGGTCGGAGAGAATGTAAATTGCGATGCGGAAAACCGGCTGCGGTCGATTATGATGAGAAGAATCGTCTGAGCCATGTGCTGCTGGCAGTTGAGAATATTGATGCTGAAAAACGAAAAGCAAACCGTCTGCTGTATTTGTCAGTGACCGATCTGATGACGGAGATACGCAACCGCGGTTCCGGCGAAAAGAAGATCCGGGATACGGACATTGTGATGCGTTTGAGACGCTGTATCACAATGCGGATTTGTGCGCATATGAAAGCAAAAAGATTATGGGCAATGCCTATACGATTTATGAATGACCGGGTGGTTTGGTTGTTAGAATAGTAAGTGATGGGGAACGATTCGTGAGCGATTATTTCATTTTGACCGGGGAAACAAAAATTAAGATCATAGGGAATCTGGCAGCCCAAAAGCCGGTTATCCGCGCGGTGGAAAGATTAAAGAGAGATTTAAAGACGGCGGTATGCTCCACAAATTTTGCGGATGGACAGATACAGATTGAGCAGGAGAGCCTGCCTGCGGAGGCATGGAAAATGACCGTACAGCCTTGGCAGATTACGGTTGCCGCAGCAGACGAGCTGGGTGTGATTTACGCACTGATTTTTATAAGCAGAAGGTGGCTTGGGATTACCCCATTCTGGTTTTGGAACGATCAGGAGATCAAAAAGCAGGATGAAGTAAAAATTCCATGCGGCAGCTTTGCATCGGAACAGCCGCGTGTGGCGTTTCGCGGGTGGTTCATCAACGATGAGGTGCTTTTAAGATACTGGACTGCCGGAAAGAATCATGCCTATGTCTGGGAGATGGTGTTTGAGGCATTGCTGCGGTGCGGCGGAAATCTTGTCATTCCGGGAACGGATAAGACATCAAGAGAATATGCGCCTCTTGCGGCAGAGATGGGACTTTGGATTACTCATCATCACGCGGAGCCTCTCGGGGCGGAAATGTTTGCAAGAGCGTATCCAAATCTGGACGCGTCCTACCTGAAATATCCTACCTTGTATCAGCGGCTCTGGGAAGAGGCAATCATGCGCCAGAAAGGACAAAAAACGGTATTTAATCTCGGTTTCAGAGGACAGGGAGACCGCCCGTTCTGGAGTGATGATCCAAGCTTCGATACGGATGAAAAGCGCGGCGCATTGATCAGTGAAATCATAGAATTGCAGCAGGGTATGGTAAGGCGTATCATACCGGATGCAAAATTCTGCACGAATCTTTACGGCGAGATTATGGAATTATACAGGGCAGGACATGTTCATTTGCCGAAGGATGTGATTCTGATCTGGGCGGATAACGGATACGGCAAAATGGTATCCAGAAGACAGGGAAACCATAACCCGAGAGTGCCGGCATTGCCGGATGAAACGCAAAGCAGGGATTTACATGGCACCTATTATCATGCATCCTTTTATGATTTGCAGGCTGCCAATCATATCACGATGCTCCCGAATCCGATGGAATTTGTGGAGAGGGAACTGAACGAAGCATATGACAGAGGGATAAAAGCCTTGTGGATTGTCAACGCATCCAATATCAAGCCGCATGTGTACACGCTGGATTTTCTTGCGAATTTGTGGGGAAGTAAGCCATTGGACGCCAAAACGCACAGAAAGCAGTATGTCAATACCTACTACCCATGCGCAGGAGAAGGACATGCGCAAAAGCTTGCAGAGTGCATAGAGGATTATGCAAAAGCGGCCGTTGCATATGGGCCAAATGAGGATGACCATGCGGGAGAGCAGTTTTCGAATTATGTGACAAGAACCATGATTCACCAGTGGATGATTGACAGCGGAACAGCGGCAAAAAGCCTGAATTGGTGCTGTCCGTCGGATTTGCTCTCCAAACAGGTGGCATGGTTTAAGGAGAAGTGTAAAATCGGGCAGGTAAATTTTGAAAATCTTTTATCAAAGTGCGAGGCAAATGTAAGCGCGGGGGGACAGCTGTGGGAGGACTCTGTGCTTCTTCAGGCTGCTGTCTGCAAGTATTGTTATGACGGTGCGGTTTTGTTTTGCGAAGCTTTTGAAGAATTTGAAAAGGAAAATTTCATGAAATCCTTTTTCTTACTGGGCAGCGCAGCGGAGCGGTTTGAAGCCGCGAACCGGAAGATGAGAGCGTGCGAGCATGGCAAGTGGGAAAATTTTTATGCCAACGAGTGTCTGTCGGACGTGAAGGAGACCGCATATTGCTTAAAGCGTCTTATGGGATATGTGCGGAATATCGGGGACGGACCGGATTTCTTCCGGTGGCAGAGAGAGGTGCTGTGCCCGGAGGAGGACAAGCGGGTTATTCTCATAACGAACATGGAAAATCATATGACAGACTGGGAACTGTACGAGGGTTTGAAGGAAAAGAGGTAGATGAATAAGGATTTTTCAACAGGAAGTGTCAAAAAGCATATTGTATCATTAGCAATTCCGATGATTGCTGCGATGATGATTAACGCGCTCTATTCGATTGTAGACCGAATCTATATCGGGCACATCGCCGGAGACGGCCAGCTGGCGCTTACCGGAATCGGGCTTTGCTTTCCAATCACAATGATGGTGGCTGCTTTCGCATATCTGATTGGAAACGGCGGAGGCCCGCTGGTTTCCATCGCGCTGGGTGCAGAAAATAAAGAAAAGGCGGAAAAGATATTGGGAAACAGCATTACGGCACTTTTCTTTTTGGGCATTGTTGTCATGCTGATTTGCCTTGCAATCAAGAAGCCGGTTCTGTATTTATTCGGTGCAAGTGACGTTACCTATCCATATGCCAACCAGTATATTACGATTTATATTTTTGGAACGCTTGCGGTCATGCTGACGCTTGGCATGAATCCGTTTATCAATGCGCAGGGATATGCGAAAACCGGCATGATGACCGTATGCATCGGCGCGATTGTAAATATCGTGCTGGATCCGGTCTTTATTTTTGGATTTCATCTGGGGATCCGGGGCGCCGCAATCGCAACGATTCTGGCGCAGACGGTATCTGCCGTCTGGGTATTTTGGTTTCTGATTGGGGAAAAGGCTGCCATCCGGATAAAGAAGGAAAATTTAAAACCGGATGGAGAAATTATAAAATCCATTTGTGCGCTTGGCCTTGCGTCGTTTATTATGAATATAACAGAATCCGCGATATCCGCGGTGTTTAATGCGAGTCTGAGGGATTTCGGGGGAGATTTGTATGTAACGGTAATGACTGTAATTACCTCCGTTTCACAGGTAATCTTCATGCCGCTGGCAGGCTTTGCGCAAGGGGCAACTCCGGTAATCGGGTATAATTTTGGAGCAAAGCAGTTTGAGCGGGTCAAGCAGGGCTTTTGCTTTATGCTTCTGGTTACCGGAACTTATGCGGTAGCGGCATGGATTTTTACGATACTCTGTCCGGAACTTCTGGTAAGAGTATTTAACAGCGATGCGGATTTGATCTCGGCTGCCGTCCCGATGTTCCGCGTCTATTTTGCAATGAATTTTATCATGTTTCTGCAGATGTGTCCGCAAAATACATTCGTTGCAATCGGGGACGCCAAGAAGGCAACGTTTTTTGCAATATATCGAAAGCTGATTCTGCTCATTCCGCTGATTCTGATTCTGCCGCGAATCGGAATGGGATTGGTCGGCGTATTTGCGGCGGAACCAATCGCGGATACTATTTCCGCAGTTACCTGCTTTACAACGTTCATGCTGACAAAATACCGCCATTGGAAGAAGTAAAAAAATAAGAGGGAGATATTTTAAAATGACAAAAGTTAATTTTTATGATGAGGTTGACGATTCGCTGCTTAAGTTTGCGGTTATTATTGCGAAAAGTGACAGAAGATGGGTATTCTGCAAGCACAAAAAGAGAGATACATGGGAGATCCCGGGCGGACACAGGGAGCCGGGAGAACATATACTTGATACAGCAAAGAGGGAACTGTACGAGGAGACAGGCGCGCTCGATTTTAAGATAAGACCGGTGTGTATCTATTCGGTAATTTCGCCGGATAATTTTGACGGAGCGGAATCATTCGGAAAACTGTTTTTTGCTGATATACATACATTTGAGAAGGAGCTTCACAGTGAAATAGAAAAAATTGCAATTATGGAAGAACTGCCGGACAACTGGACCTATCCGGAAATTCAGCCGAAGCTCCTTGAAGAAGCAAAACGAAGAGGATTTCTATCGGAATCGTAAAATCGTATAACATTTACTTTGTTACGAAACTTTGCAGCGTCTGATAAACCCACTCTGGTTCCACACCTTTTGTTCTTACTTCGACGACAATCTCATCATATTTTACGCTAAACCTCATCCGCCAATCATCGCTATCGCCGGCATCATTTATTTTGTATGCTCTGGACATTACCGCATCCAACGTTAATTCTTCCGCAAGGAAAACGGGATTATCGACGATGCTTTGAAGTTCGTCAGGAACGGAAGAGGCATGAGGAATCGGATAGAGGGACAGATCATAATTTGCCGTATCGGCAATAGCGGTCACGCGATCCTGCGCTTCATCATTGAAACGGTATATCTTCCACTGGATCTCATCGTACCCTTTTGTCCATAATCCTGAAAGATAATCATTGTTCTGATCCTTGTAACG
>CAZTKM010000007.1:0-16183 GCA_964614035.1 uncultured Lachnobacterium sp. | reverse complement strand
CGTACCCTTTTGTCCATAATCCTGAAAGATAATCATTGTTCTGATCCTTGTAACGGCGAATGGATTCTTCTGTAAAGCCATCGGGCGGATTGCCCGGCATATACATGCCAAAATGCACATCTTCCTGCGCCTCGGCAAGAGTGAGCTTTTGATCAATAAATTCAGGAATATGATCAGCCGGAATAGATGAAAGATCCGGTTTATCATCCTCATAGTACGAGAAACAATCCAGAATTACGGAGAAGTCCTTCTTGGTCTGTTCAAGAGAATCTCCGGTTGTCTTATATGCAATTCGTGCAGAGCAGCCGTTGATATTCCCATATGCTTCAAGCCAATACTCGTCCCCGTCCGGATTCCGCTGATAGACGGTAAAGTCAATATTGTTGAAAGTGGAGATAACCGGATCGCCGGGAAGTTCATAGCAGCGGGATGGTCCTTCGTAATCGTAAGAGAAACATACGGTAACGGAATCGGTCAAAAACGGTGCAGTCACATCTAGACACACATCAATCAGTGCCCCATTTCCGTCGAATCCGGCAAAGCCGGAAAATTTCATGTCAGGAGTCTTTTTCTTTGGTTCAATCGCAATCAGTTCATCGCTGTTTAGTTCTTCTGTAAAATAGCCGGGGATATAATTTCGTACAGCATCTGTAGCCACAGTTGCTTCGTTTAAAACGGATGTTTCGATGTCTTGGGACTCATTCGTATGAAGTTCCGGAACAATACTCTCCGACGAATACGCAACAGGCTCATTTTCCTGCCGGATTGCTTTGTACGGCAGTTTCCCTTTCGGCTTAGCGTCCGCCGCTTCAACATAAGCAGGATTGATAAGCTCCATTTTGTCTAAAAACTCATTCCCTCTCATATCGCATAACCCTCCTTTTCAAGATACTTCCGAAGCTGATTGCGGCATTTGACGTCATCCGGGGCCGGAATACATTGTTCCATCTCTGCACTGAGTTCGCATATAAATGCGCTGCCGAATTTTTCGGAAGTCTGCCGAATCGCTGCCTCGTTGCGATACAAATACAGCTCAACAATTGTATTATCATCCACGACTTTCATCTCCTTTCTACTCCGTATGGAAAGGTCTACAACCCAATAAGCACCGTTTGGGGCGGGAGCAGACACTAATTAACAAAAATCTATTTTTACCCGATATACATAGTAATACAGGAAAGAGGGTAAGCAGCAAAGAGGAGGAAAAGAAAATGACAATCAACAGTATCAACGGAACAAATACGCAGGCAGGTCAGATGGGATTGAACCAAATGACGGATTCTTACACCAAGAGCCTTCAGAAGCAGATTGCCAATGCACAGAAACAGCTGCAGGAGCTTTCTTCAAATGAAGATATGGAAATTGAGGAAAAGATGAAGAAGCGGCAGGAACTACAGCAGCAGATCAGCGAATTGAATATGCAGTTAAGGCAGCACCAGATGGAGCTGCAAAGAGAGAAGCAGCAGGAAAAAAGAGCTTCTATGGACGATATGACCGGCATGGAAAACAATGGACGCGCAAAAGAAGAACGCAACGGCGCAGGACTATCACAGACAAGCATGACGGCGATAGTCTCCGCGGATAACTCAATTAAACAGGCGAAAGTACAGGGCAGCGTGGCTGCAAAAATGGAAGGCGTATCCGGAGTTCTTGAGTCGGAAATTAAGATGGATCAAACCAGAGGAATCAACACACAGAAAAAAGAAGAAGATCTCGCCGATGTAAAACTAAAAGCGCAGTCTGCTGCATCATCGCAGATTTCCACACTGGCGGATGCGGGAAAGACAATGAAGGAAGCTGCAGAAGCAGACAGCAAGGAAGAAAAGACAAAAGACAGGGGCGAAAAAACCACGAGTGCAGAAGAACAGGATTCAGAAATATCCGATTCCAAGAGTATAGAAGAGGATGAGGCGAAAGCGCAGCAGCGGAAAGCATATACACCGGTAGATATTCGCTTATAGGAGCAGGAACGGCCGGCAGGAGGTAGTTTTATGAATGTTAATATGTATCATACAGTATCAAATAAGGGCAATACCATATATGCCGGAAATCTGTTGGCGTTTCAAAAACCGGCACTGAAAAGTACACAGGAGAAAATGGAGCGCCAGCAGAAAGCGGCAGGACAGATTGAATTTTTGGAAAGCCAAAAGGAAAATCTGAAGAATGTGGAATGCAGTACCGTTGAGGATATTGCGAAGAAACTGGAAAAATTTCATTCCTATGAGGATGAAATCGCCGCCGTCAGGATGCAATATAATCTGGAACAGATGTGGCACGTTATGGATGAGGCAAGAGAACTCGGCGAGAAAATTGCCGAGGAAGCAGAGAAATCTGAGCCTAAGACTGCCGAGGAAAGACGGGAGGAAATGGCAGAAGAAGCGCTTGGAACCGAGGAGAACAAGGGTAAGCTGACGGAAAGCATGGAGGAAATGCAGGAAGAAGTGACCGGGCTGGCAGACAAAATGCAGGAAGAAACAGCCGAACTGACAGAGGAGATGACCGAGGCAGCGGAAGAGTCCTTGGATGAACTGACAGAAGAAAGTCTGGAGGCAATGGAGGCGGAAGGCGAGCCGGATTCTGAAGTGCATGTGGAGCAGGAGTTGTTGGAAGAGCAGGCCGCAAGATATAAGAGAATCGATATATGTGTATAATTTTTTCAAGGAGAGCAATCATGGCAATTAACAGGAAAAACCATAGAGGAGGAAAAATCTATAATGAAGGCAGCAGGAATTTTTAACATTTATGCACCGGACGAAGCAAGAACAAAGGATAGTATTCTGATTCTATGGGATAAGTTGAATGAGGGTAACGGAAAGCTTTCTTATGATATTTGGGTAGATGGCAAAGCATATAAAACGGTAGATTGTACGGACGATACGCTGACAGGACTCTCTTTGGATACAGCGTATGCGGTACAGGTCAAGGCATGGTTTGACGGCAGGGAGTATTGTACAGAAGAGATTACAGTAAAAACAAAAAGTATCGGAAAAATCTATGATATTACGGCGTTTGGAGCAGTTGCGGAAGAAGGTCAGGTAAATACGGAAGCAATTCAGAATGCAATTGATGCATGTGAAGTCGGAGGTACAGTATATGTTCCGGAAGGAGTATTCTATACCGGAGCACTTTTTTTACATAGCAATATGACGTTAGAGCTTGCAGAGGGAGCAGTTTTAATCGGAACAGGGAATGTTATGGATTTTAAGCCGTTTTACTATCCGTTTGAAGGAAGATGGGAGAGATGCTTTGCGTCGCTTCTTAATGTTCGGACACTTCCGGAATGTGAGAATGGAAATAATTCACAGCATGGATTTGACACATATGAGAATATTGCGGTAATCGGTAAAGGGGTATTGGACGGAAACGGGGAGGTACTGTTTCATGAAGAATTGAAAGAGCATGGGAGAATTTCCAGAGGAAGAACTGTTTGTATCCGAAATACAACAGGTCTGTATTTTTATGGAATTACAGTAAAAAATTCTCCGGCATGGTGTTTGCATCCGGTTTATTGCAAGAATATGACAATCAATCAGATCAGGATTTCTAACAAGTTTGGCGAAAACGGCAAGGCATATTCTCATTTTAATGGAGACGGAATTGATCCGGATTCCTGCCAGGAGGTATTCATCTGCCATTCTTTTATTCAGAGTCAGGATGACAGCATTGCGTTAAAATCCGGACGAGAGCCTTTCGGAAATGCATTACATATTCCAACAAAGAATATAAGAATCTCAAATTGTAAGCTTTCTTATGGTTTTGGAATTGTGGTGGGATCAGAGATGTCCGGCGGCGTAACAAATGTGCTTGTGCAGGATATCGATATGAAAGAAACATTCTGCGCTGTTAATTTAAAGACCAGACGCGGACGAGGTGCAGGGATGGCGGATATTACTTATGAAAATTTGAATCTTGAAATCAAAGAGTGGTTCTGTCAGGATGATAAATGGTTTAGAGGAATTATCTGTGTGGATCAATTTTATGGGGATGATTCTGCTGCGGACGTAGATATACCGCATATAGTGGATGACGGTACTTCTGAAATTGCAGAGGTGGTAATTAAGAATGTAACTATGGACGTAACCAATCGACCAAGTATCTATATTTGCGGACTTCCGGAGCAGCATGTAAAAAATATTACGCTTTCTAACATTAAGATAAAAGGCGGAAATGGTTTCCAAATTAAAAATGTGGATGAACTTACGATGCGCGGCGTGGAGTCTCTGCAGGAGGCGGATGGAAAAGAATCAAAGCAACACAGTGCTGTCCCTGTGCACCAGAACCGGTAAGGTTGTGTAGCTTTGGATCAGCAGATCGGAATTTTCCAGCTTGCGGATCATCATTTCGCCTGCCTGAATCCCCATATCATAAACATTGATGTCAATAACGGACAGTATCGGATCAATAATTCCGGAATACGGATATATATCAAATGTTAAAACTCCGATATCGTTCGGAATTGACAGGGACAGCTCATTGAGCGCATTTACAACACCGAGAGCCAGCGTATTATTTTCACAGACAATTGCCTGTGGGTACGGCTGGCTTTTTAAAATAGAAAGCGTCACTTCGTATGCACCTTCCCGGGTATTGTTGGTATAACCAACGCGGCGGCTCGGAATGTGATGTTTGTGATTTAGCATTTCTTTTAAAAATCCTTTTAATCTCTGATTGGAAATCACATCATTTTTTCTTCCCGCAATGAACAATACATCTGTGTACCCACAGGCAAGCATATGTTCAGCAGCATATTCGCCGGCGAGTGCGTGGTCGGTGTCAATCCAGCAGAGGCGATTTTCAAAGCTGGGGTGTCCGATAATGATATGCGGGACTTTTTCCGCAATAATGTGTCTGGCAAGTTCCTCGTTAATTGCAGAACCATGGATAATCAAGCCATCTGCAGAGTGGCGGTTGATCTCGTGCATTGCGCGTTCGCCGGGATAAGATTCCTCTGAAGTATCTACAAGTGTAAGAGTATAATTTTTGGAAGTCAGTTCGTGATGAACTCCACACATCATGTCAAACATATGCGGGTATTGATATGCCGTATTTTTCCCGAGATCCGTCAAATAGACAATATTTCGGGTAATCTGCCGGGCAAAATTGACTGCTCTGGAATTCGGGATATAGTGCAGCTTCTCAATCGCAGCGTTTACTTTGGCTGTGGTTGCAGGCGAAATTGTGCTCCAGTTGTTGAGAACTTTAGAAACAGTAGACTTAGATACACCGGCTTCGTTGGCAACGTCATTAATTGTTACAGGCATATTTTCCTCCCAAAAAAGTGAATAAATTTTATATTATAGTATAGCGGTTTCCTAACAAAGTCAATTATTAAAATTGAAAAAATGTTGATATAAAAAGCATTTAAGTGATAAAAAGGACATATCAAAAGCAGAAAAAACTGCAAAAAAGTTAAAAATCGTGAAAACGGTTTCCAAGGAGGTAACGAGATGAAAAAGAGAGTTTTATCAGAGCTGCTTATAACAGTAATGACAGCATCTATGATGATTGGCTGTGGAACTATGGAAGGAAATGGCACGAGCACAGAGAATGGCGCCAGTACTGCCATTGAAACGGAAGGTAACGAAGAGAAAAATGTATCAGAGGATGCAGTTGCAAATTTGATTGCGGCAACGGATGGAACCGTTGAACTAACCTTGTGGTGTAATGAATCAGACGCATACCAGACTGTTATGAAAGAACTGACAGAGGAATTTGAAGCTTCCTATCCGGAGGTTGACTTTAACATTACCATAGGAGTTCAGTCGGAGGCTACCTGTAAGGATGATGTATTAGCTGATGTAGAGGCGGCTGCCGACGTGTTTATTTTTCCGGATGACCAGCTTGTTGATCTGGTTAATGCCGGGGCGCTTCAGAGTGTGGACGCAACATACACCTATGATCCGACGGTTGCAAATGCTGCTGCAACGGTTGAAGCGGCATCTGTTGATGGTACATTATATGCATATCCGCTGAGTGCTTCAAACGGCTATTTCCTGTTTTACAATTCCGACTATCTGACAGAGGAGGATGTTTCTTCATGGGATAATCTGCTGGCAGCGGCGGGAGCGCAGGGGAAGACCGTTGGAATGGAAGTTTCCGGAGCGTGGTACTTATATGGTTTTTTTGCAGGAGCAGGACTGGAAATGTATGGAAATGCCGATGGGTCGAATACCTGTAACTGGAATGCAACCGACACCAAATATACCGGTGCTGATGTGGCAACCGCAATTTCACAGCTTTGCCAGAATAGTGCTATGGTAAATTGTGGAAATGAAGACGCACAGGCATTTGCATTGAATGGAGAAATGATTGCGGATGTAAACGGAACATGGGCAGTTTCCGCTTTTCAGGAGGCATATGGAGACGGATATGCCGCAGTAAAGCTCCCTACATTTACTGTAAATGGCGATCAGGTTCAGATGGGTTCCTTTGCGGGATATAAATTTGTAGGGGTAAATGCTTACTCCAAAAATACAGGTTGGGCAATGCTGTTAGCAGAGTTCATTACAAATGAGAGCAGTCAGACCCAGATAGGTATTGCGACCGGCGAAGGACCATCCAACCTTGTTGCGGCTTCCTCCGAAGAAATCGCGGCAGCACCGGCATTGGCAGCACTGTCTGAACAGGCAGAATATGCAAGTCTGCAGCGTGTTGGAGACAATTTCTGGGGACCGGGAGCTACACTTGGACAAATACTTGTGGAGGGTTCCTATACGGATGTTCAGGAAGTTCTTGATGAAGCGGTAGCAGGTATTACACAGCAGGTGCAATAACGATCGACCTTGAAGCTTTTTCCAGCCCACATGTCAATTGGGATGTGGGCTGGCTCTCCAAGTATGCAAAGAGGGAATCATATGAAAAAGTATTTTAATGACCTTGGTACTGCCATTGCAAGGGGCGATATCTGGACGAAATTATCTCTGATTGTCATGGGTGCAGGCTATTTTGGAAGGCGTCAGATCATAAAGGGCATTTTGATGACACTGATTGAAATTGCTTTTTTTACCTTTACGGCACGTATTTCCTGGCAATATATTACAAAGTTAAATACGCTCGGTACGGTTCAGCGAGAAGAGGTCTTGAATCTTGCTACTCTGACAAAAACCGTAAATGACTACGATAATTCACTGCTCATTCTGTTGTGTGGAATTATCGGTATTCTGTTTATTTTTGCATTTGTACTGTTGTATGTCGGCAATATAAAGGCTGTATACCGTTTGCAACAGATGCAGGAGAACAAAGAACATATTAATAATTTCCGAGAGGATTTGAAAACGCTTATCCATGGCAAATTTCATATTACGCTGCTTACCCTGCCGAGCATCGGCGTATTGGTAATCAATATTATACCGATTCTGTTTATGGTCTGCATTGCATTTACGAATTATGATGTTGACCACCAGCCGCCGACTTACTTATTTACATGGGTAGGATGGAGTAATTTCAAAACATTATTTACATCAACTACAACCATTACTTTCGGCTATGTGTTTTTCCGAGTACTGCTGTGGACATTGCTTTGGGCTGTTCTTGCCACTTTTACTACATATTTTGGCGGGATTCTTCTTGCAAAGTTTATTAATCATAAGGAGACCCGGTGCAAAAAGATGTGGAGAACGCTTTTTGTAATCACGATTGCAATCCCACAGTTTGTAACATTGCTGCTTGTCGGAAAGTTATTCAGCGATTACGGCATTGTAAACAGCATATGCAGCCGGATTGGTCTGACGGCTTTTTTACAGGAGATTGGGCTGGTAGGAAAAGGACTTTCTTATATTCCGTTCCTGTCAAAGCCAGGGTGGGCGCATGTAATGATTCTATTGATCAATATCTGGGTGGGAGTTCCATATCAGATGCTAAGCGCTACAGGTATTCTTATGAATATTCCGGAGGATCAGCTGGAAAGCGCCAGAATAGATGGGGCAAATGAGTTTCAAATTTTTTGGAAGATTACGATGCCGTACATATTGTTTATTACCGGGCCGAGCCTTATTACATCACTGATTGGCAACATCAATAACTTTAATGTAATTTATCTGCTGACAAATGATTATGTTACCACAAATATGAGCTTTGCGAATTCGAATGCAAAGGAAGTGGACCTGCTTGTTACATGGCTTTTCACGCTGACAAACGATTATTCGAATTATAAGATGGCATCTGTGATCGGAATTTGCGTATTTATTATCTGTGCGGTTATTACGCTGGTAAGTTTTTCACGGATGATTGCAGGCAGCCGAGAGGAGGAGTTCCAATAATGAAGAAAACAATGAAACTTATGATTCGGCATCTTGTACTGGCATTTTTGGCTTTTGTCTGGCTGATACCGATCGTCTGGCTGTTTGTAACTTCGCTAAGCGCCTACAAGGGAATCAATACCATGCATTTTTTCCCTACGGAGTGGTCGATTGACAATTATGTGCAGTTATTTTTCAGACCGGATACAGTTGCGAATTTCCCTGCATGGTTTAAGAATTCCATGATTATCGGTGTGTTCTGCTGTATCATATCCACTTTTTTTGTGCTGATGGTTGCATATGCGATGAGCTGTATGCGCTTTAAGGCGAGAAAACCCTTAATGAGTTTTTCAATTATCCTCGGAATGTTTCCGGGAGTCCTCTCCATGATTGCTATTTATTTTGTTATGAAACTGCTGGGACTTTCCAACAGTATTTTGGGATTGATTGTAATCTATTCGGCGGGGTCAGGGCTTGGATATCTGATCTGCAAGGGTTTTTTTGACACGATTCCGGTTTCGCTTAGGGAATCTGCAAAGCTGGAAGGAGCGTCGGAACTGACGATTTTTACCCGTATTGTAATACCACTGTCAAAACCAATTATTGTATATACGGTTATTAACTCCTTTTTAATGCCGTGGATGGATTTTGTTATGGCAAAATTGATGATTCGTTCAAAGAATCCGGAAGACTGGACAGTTGCTATGGGCTTATTTAATCTTGTTCAGAGAACATTGGTTGGAAACTATTTTTCTGTATTTTGTGCAGGAGGAATTATTGTGGCTATTCCGATTTCCGTTCTGTTTATAATTATGCAGAAATTTTATGTAGAGGGCATTACAGGCGGTGCTGTAAAGGGCTGACTTAGAAAAAAAGGAGAAATTTATATGAAGAAGGAAGCAATCTTACATATCCCGCTTTCACAGTATGCCTATGCGGAGGATGAGCATTCACTGATCATTCGAATTCGTACCGCGAAAAATGATATATCGGAATGTACGTTGTTTTACGGAGATCGTGCGGATCCGGGAAAAAATATCCGTATGACTGCTTTAGGAATGGAAAAAATTGCCACAGATGATCTGTTTGACTACTATGAGGCAGCAGTTCGTGACCGCTATACGAGAATTTGTTATTATTTCCGGTTAGATGACGGAGTGGAAAGAGCCTATTACTATGAGCGGGATTTTTGTGACAGCCTAAGCTGCGGACGGACGGAGTATTTTCAATTTCCGTATATTAGACGGGAGGATGCCCTTTCTGTTCCAAAGTGGGCAAAAGATGTCATTATGTATCATATTTTTCCGGATAGTTTTGCGTCAAACAAGCGTGTGTTATCCGGTAAAGCAAAAAAAATGGATTACAGATCTAAGGATACAACAGAAATTGTAACAAAACCGATTGCGTCTGTATGTAATCTGGGCGGAACACTTAAGGGAGTCCGGGAAAATCTGGATTATTTAAAAGAACTTGGAGTAAATTGTATTTACCTGAATCCAATATTTGCTGCGAATTCCTATCACAAGTATGATACCATTGACTATTTTTCTGTAGACCCATGTTTTGGAACAAAGGAAGATTTAAGATGTTTGGTGGAAGACTGCCATGGAGCAGGAATACGTGTACTGTTGGATGGTGTATTCAACCATTGCGGTCCGGATTTTTTCGCATTTCGTGATGTGCTTGAAAAGGGAAGGCAGTCGCGGTATTATGATTGGTTTTATTATATGCCGGAGCCGATTGAGTATACTGATCCGCCAAGCTATGAGGCCTTTGCCTATGTAAAGGAGATGCCAAAGCTGAATACGGGAAATCCTGAGGTAGAGGAATACTTTATCAGGGTAGGAACCTATTGGATAGAGGAGACCGGTATTGATGGCTGGCGCCTTGATGTAGCAAATGAGATTAACCATGATTTCTGGAGGCATTTCCGAAGCGCGGTACGGGCAGTTAAGCCGGATGCTTTTTTCATCGGGGAAATTTGGGAGGATGCAGGGGTATGGCTGCTGGGAGATCAGTTTGACTCTACTATGAACTACCGGTTTTCTTATTTGTGCAGGGATTTTTTTGCGGAACGAAAAATGAGCGTTTCAGAATTTGACGCACAGATACACAAAATGATTTTGCGATATCCGTATCCGGTTGCGCTGGCACAGATGAATTTTCTTGATTCCCATGATGTGCCGAGGTTCCTAAGCTATTGTCATGATGACCGCAAACGGATGCAACTGGCGTTTTTCTATCTGTTTGTGGGTGTGGGAATTCCGTCTGTGTTTTATGGGGATGAATATTATCTTGAGGGATTGGAGGAACCGGAGTATCGACAGGCGATGCCATGGGGGCTTAAGGAGAATTGTTATGAAGAGTTCCGGCGGTGGATGCATATGAGAAATGAGCATATGGCATTATCCGGCGGCAGTTACCGCACTATATATACGGAGGATGAAAATGGGGTGTATGCTTTTCTTAGGTCTTGCGAAGAGGAATCGCTGCTGATTCTGCTTAACAATAGTGATACGAAGCAGGGAATTGATTTAAAAAATATTTTTCCGCAAGGCAGGGCTGTGCAGCGTCTGGATGAGGCCGTTGTCGTGGAGGAGCGATTTGTACTAAACGAAATGTCCGGAAGAATCTATCTTGTCAGTTTTTTATAGTTTTCCCTGAAAAGCGGAGTGCAGAATTTTCTGTATTCCGCTTTTCTTTTTGGTACAATCAACTTGCAGATCAGGTTACATAGCTAAGAAGATTGGTTCCGCTATGCTTAAATTTCCATTTCAGCAAAATATCCGGTAATTTTTTTGTCGTTTAAGGATGCGCACCAGTCAAACTGGAACGAAATGTATAAAAGCTTACGTTTACCATAAAGGATGAATTTCTGAGGCATATCGATCTTTTGTCAATCCTTGATGAGAAATATTCTGAGTATTTTGGTTTTACAGGCGATGATATTGCGGCTATGGCAGATTATTACGGAGCGAAAGATAAACTCCATGAAATCAAAGAATGGTATGACGATTATTTATTTGGAAATATTGAAGTTTATAATCCATGGTCAGTAATCAGCTATTTTAATAATAATTGTAAGCCGAAGGCTTTTTGGTCAAGAACAAGCAGAAATGAAATAATAGGACAATTGATACAAAGTTCTAATGCGGGATTGCAGGAGAGTCTTTCTTTGCTCCTGCAAGGGAAAAGAGTTGAGTCGATTATTGACACAGACATTATCTATCCGGAGATAAACGGTGATCCCGATACGATTTACAGCTTTTTGCTTGTAGCGGGTTATCTGCGCGTTAAAAGTGTCGTCAGCGAATTCCATGATAATCCGATTTGCTCGCTGGAAATACCGAATCGAGAGATAAAAAGTGTATTTCAAAAAGAAATTCTGGATCATTACAATACTTTATTTACAGGATTGATCCTCAGAAATTTTGAGGTGTCGCTTCTTATATCCCATACCTCTTTTGGTCTGAATCAGGTCATCGGTTCCCAGATCACGCAGTTTCTCTCTTATTCGTATGATGTTTACACTTAATGTATTGTCGTCAATATGGATTTCATTGTCCCACAGATATTCCACCAGATCCATCCGGGAAACTATTTCGCCCGGATGTCTGAAAAGATAATACATGACCTTTAATTCCGTCTTTGTCAATTCGATTTCTTTATCATTGACAGTAAGGGTTCCGGAACTTGGAGCAAGCCGAATCCCTTTGTACTCTATTGCATAGTTTTGCTCACTACTTCTACGTCGTAAAAGCAGATTGATTCCTGCAAGCAAGACAGGGACGTTATATGGTTTTGCAATATAATCATCCCCGCCAAGAGTCAATGCCTGCAATTCATCCATCGCTGTATTTCGACCGGTAATAAACAAAATCGGTGTCTCGGAAAAACTGCGGATGGAAGTGCAGAGATGATACCCATCCTGCTGCCCCGGTAAATTCACATCCAGCTGAATGAGAAGTGTTTTCAATTCTTCAGATATCAGTTCGTCGTCTTCAATTATCAGTATTTTTTGAGGATTCATATTTCCGCTCCTTTTTATGCTTAATCGCATGTTCTTGTATAAATCATTATCATTATATGGGGAAACTGCATAGTAGCAAAACAGGAAACACATATATGAGAAAATTGAGATGTACAATATTGCAGAGCAGCTGTTAGATTATCCGGTTCGACGGAATTGTTGGTTTGTCTTGACTTTTCTTATTTCTAGTATAAAATTACATTTGGGAAAGTTAGAAAGGGATTAGATGCGACAATGGATATTAACAATGCAAAAATATTAGTTTGTGATGATTCAATAATTGCAAGAAAGCAGCTGAAAAATATCATCTCAATTTTTGGAAAACCCAGTATTATTGAGGCATGCGATGGTGCGGAGGCTGTCCGGCTTTACAAAGATGAAATGCCGGATTTGGTGTTTCTTGATTTGGTTATGCCAAATGTAGACGGAAAGGAAGCACTGAAGCAGATACTTGAAATCAATGAAAAGGCGAAAGTGGTAATTGTATCTTCGGTGGGAACAAAGAATGCTTTGATAGAAGTAGTAAGGCTCGGAGCCCGGGAATTTATTCAAAAGCCGTTTTCGGAGTTTCAGATTATCAACGCATTGACAAAGAATCTGACGTAATATCAATCGGCTGAATCATTGGTAAGCCAATAAACGATGAGGCAGGTGTCTCTATAATCCTGCGACGCCCGAATTTCAGGCGCCGCGGGATTTTTTCATTCATGACAAGGAAAATAAAATTGAAACCCTATTAAAGTGGAATTATACTTATATAGAAGGAATAAGAAATCATTTACTGGTTATTTGGGGTGTTTGTATGATGGAAAACGTTGGCAGTATTTTAGCAAATTTAAGAGAAAAGAGGCAGATTTCCCAAAAAGACCTTGCGAATGGAATCCTTAGCGTTCCGATGTTGTGTAAACTGGAAAATGGAGAGCGGGAAGCAGATTATATGATCTTAGAAGCTTTGTTTGAGCGGTTAGGCAAATCAGCAGATAAAATTGAAAAGGCAATTTCAAGTGATGATTATCAATTGATCTATTTGAGGAATGAAATTAAAAAGAGTCTTACTCAGGGAGATTACAAGCAGGCACAATATTTATTAAAAGAATATGAGAAAAAAGCAGATACCCGAAACGGACTACATACACAGTATATTGCGGAAATAAGTACACTAAGCAGCTATTTAGTGAATCGGGACGAAAAGCAATGTATGGAAAAACTGCAGGAAGCTTTTTCTATTACATGTAAAACTCAGAGAACAAAAGAAAGAACTTATCTTTGTAATCAGGAAATGCGTATTCTTTTGTTAATCTCATTTATGCGATTAAAAGAAGGGGATGTTGTATGCGCAGAGATGGAATTAAGAAACTTATTGAGCTATGTTCAGTATCATATTACGGATGAGGAGGAGAATGTAAAAATATATCCCCATGTGCAACTGTTGCTAGCAAAATCATGTATGCAACAGAATAAAGTAGAAGAAGCATTTGCAACTATTCAAAATGGGAAACAGTGTCTGATTGACAATGGATCGTTATTCCCAATGGATTCAATGTTAGAACTGGAAGAAGAATGTGCCAGAATTTTAAAGAAAGAACAGTTGCTTTCGGAGGATAAAAAGTACAGAGAAGCAATCAATTTTATTTATGAAGTGGCAGAAGAAACAAAGCCCAGAGAGGAATTTTCTCAAATTTTGTTATGTACTTCTCAGGCAGAATATATCATTTTAAATTATTTGGTAAAAGAATTGCGAGAAGCAAAAGGAATAACGCAGGAAAAATTATGCGAAGGAATTTGCGAGCAGGAAACGCTATCCAGAATTGAGAGTGGAAAAAGGAAAACACATAAGAAAATTCTTTACAAGTTGATGGATAAGCTTGGAGTTGAGAGGGAGAGCTATTATGGATTTATTGTTTCAGATGATTACTCGTTATATGAAAAGGTAAGAACATATAAAAAATATTATAATCAAAACAAACAAAAAGCAAAAGAAATATTTGAGACGATAATACAAGAACTGGATGAAAATAATGTTGTAAACAGGCAATTTATAGAGATGGAAGAATTACGTCTCGACAATAGTATCAAGGGATCGGAAAAAATAGGACAGCTTTTGAAAATTCTTAGTTATACTATGCCTGAAATCGAAGGGGCGGATCGCATATATAGAACACCATTTCGAGAAGAATATGAAATTTTAAATGCAATTGCAATCGAATATCGAAAAGAAGGAAAAATTAAAAAGACTCTGGACATTTATGAAGGTATTGAACGTAAATATAATTCCAGTAAAATACCTTTAAAACTTCATATAGTGCCTGCATTGAGTTTTTATACGAACTATGCCGGCTTTTTAGAAGCGGGTAATGAACTGGATAAATCAGAGGATGTCAGCAGGGAAGGATTAAAATTTATAGTAACAAACGGAAGAGCAGATATTGCAGGAGACCTTTTGGTAAATCGCTCCTGTATATTTGACAAGAAAAATAATTTCCGGTTAGAGGAGGCACATTTGCGACACGGACATGCTATGATGCGGTTATATCAGTTAAAAAAAATTACAGATTATATAGAAGATGTTTATTATCAAAAATATGATAGGCATCTGGATTAAGATAGATTTTCGATATAAGTATATTCGGCTGGTAATACTTGATTATCATAATTGGCAGTTGGAATTGCTGTTGCCAATAAGAATGTTAAACAGAACAGAGCTAATAACATTTTAATTTTTCTTTTCATTTTTCTATACCTCATTTCTTTTGTTAATGGTAATATTATATTTTTTTATTTGGATAGAGTTTATGACTTTTTAGGAAATATTTAATTTACCCGAAAGTCATAAACTTTTTTGTTAACGGGAGTAGTATTAATTTAGATAAATGGAGGTGAAAAAATGAGTAATGTAGAATTTGAATTTAACGATAACAAAGAAAGATGTTATGGAATGTGCTTTAGTATTGTAACGATTAATATGTAGAAAATTACAGTGTTTTGCTACATGTTGATAAAATTCAAAAAGAGAGTTAGTAAATTTTACATGAAATTACTAATCTCTCTTTTTAGTTATGTGATTTCAGTCTATCGAGGACACAATAAGTCTGAGATAAAAAACGTCTGCTATGAGGGCGGAACAAAGAGTTATATGAAAGAACATTTTTCCGTTACAATAGAGTTGTTCAGTCACTATTAAGTAAGCATAGTGTGATTAAACGAAACGACAATAAAAAGTATATTCAGAATCAAAAATACGATTTCATGTAGGATGAATTAAGTGAGAAAGAGTATTAATACTTTTCTAAGGGTTGAGCTGAAGTAGTACGAATGTTCATTGAACTTGTGAGCATAAGCAACACGTTAAATGCAATAGAAATTTGAACGTAGGGAAAGTCAAAAGCGCCTTGAGACTTTGTCGAGTACCAAGGAGACGTAGGCTTAGTGTAGTGAGCCATTTTTAAGGATGGCAATGACTAGAAACTGTTAGACAAATAAATGAAAGGATAAAAGGGTGGATATTTTATTTATTCACTAGGAAAACTAAATGAAGAATAAAAAGATTTCACGATATGTATTAAGAACAGATAATTTGGACGGAAAATATGAGTTATTATATAATACAAAAAATGATTACTTTCTAAGGGTAAACAAGGGCGATTTCAATAATATTGATTGTTTGTTAAATGATATGAAAGTTGTTTCATTTCTTGAAGAAAAAAGATTTTTTGAAGAAGAGGAGGAAATGAAATTTATTTATGAACAGCAAGAACTCGCAATCAAATCCCAAGAGACAATGATGTTAATAATTAAATTGACTAGAAATTGCAATTTTAGATGTACATATTGTTACGAAGATTTTTCGGATGACAGAATAGGAGTGTTTATTGTAAAATAAAATTACCCAAAGTTGCAAAGCAAAAATGGACAAAGT
>CAZTKM010000006.1:0-68488 GCA_964614035.1 uncultured Lachnobacterium sp. | reverse complement strand
TAAATTAATTATAATATATATCCGATAATATAGGAAGCCGAAAACGGATAATTGCAGAAGAACCGACTTTGCTTCTTTATTGGAGAAATTCGAAGATCCGATTGTGAATTCATTCATAATGGTTGAAAAAATCGGCAACAGAAAAATTTACAATGCACGTCTGTCCAACGGTCCCATCAAATCCATTAACCGCAAAGTAAAAGATTTAAAGCGTCTGGGCAGAGGTTTCCGCAACTTTGAGCACTTTCGCAATAGATTTACCCAAATGAATTTGACTGATTTTAAGAAAGGGTCTGGCGTAACTGCCAGACCCTCACGAGTGACCCTACTGAAAGACCCTAAAATTAGACCCTCGCGAAGAACCCTAAAGAACTTTGATTATCCGCCGCACCTATGACCCTGAAACGCTGGAAGCATTGCAGCTCCGGTATATTGCACCCGATGATGTGGTGCTGTCCCCGAAGCTGCTGAAAAAGTAACCCATTAACTTATGAACAAGACCGCCACCGGGACAGCTTTTATAAAAAAATGGTCAGGCCTGTAGGAATTAGTCTTTCACACACGGATTCCCAGAGGTCTGATTGGGGTGCCCTGATTTCGAGTTTATCCATAAATTTAAATCTATTCTAACACAAATTTTGCTTCTAACACTAAAAAAGTTTAACTTTTACGGCATTTTCAGAGGCTGCATAGGATTTAGTCCTGCATACAGGGTTTACTTTTGGAATTCACGTCCATAACTTATCATAACTTATCGTCTTTCTAATAAAAAATATAAACCGTTTGCCGTCTCTTGCACCTTCACGAAACGTTGTCGCAAAGAGAAGTCCATTAAGCG
Organism: uncultured Lachnobacterium sp.; assembly: GCA_964614035.1. Lineage (GTDB taxonomy): Bacteria > Bacillota > Clostridia > Lachnospirales > Lachnospiraceae > Roseburia. Next base: position 67,650 of record CAZTKM010000006.1, on the reverse strand, counting down.
ATACCTCATCGCGCCATGCGGAATCAATGACCAAATCATCAATCATATCCGAATCATTCTTGCTTGCAAGATAAGCTATCTCAAATGTTCTGTTTTGGCATTGGCTAATAATATTTAGCCAGTAAAAAATAGACCGCCTTAAATCTACAGTACCGATTTTAAATATCTTTTTAATAATTCAAAAAAACCTCTTTTATATATTTCTAAAATATCCTCTTCATAATCACACAGTCCATCAATGTTCAGAAGTTCTTTCTGATATTCGCGAATACACCTTTCTGCATACTCCTTGCTTGATACAACTTTATTCCTATTAATAATTTCAAGTTCACTTTTTAAACTTGCATCTACAATAGGCTTATTTTTGACTACTTGATTACTCTTTTTTGCCATTAGATATCCCTTCTTTCGACCTTTATGTTGGGTACTGAAAGCAAACCTTTCTCAACTTTTGCAACCATTGAGAATAGATTCGCATATGTAATTAGATACTTTCGAGCGATTTTTTCTAATTGTCTGTTGTCCAAACCCAGTCTCGAATCAGAATAAGAAACAATTTGTAGCAATCCAATCATTTTTTTATCATTACAAAATACCGGAACAGCTATATATTGAGAATATTTTCCTAATTTATCTTCCTTATTTTCATATTCAAATAATTGATAAATTCTTTCCGGAGTATCTATCGTCACTATATCAGAACTATTTTTTTTAAACAATTTTGTATCATAATAGCCATGCGATTCATCAACCTTTCGTGGGACATCATATACCTTTGGAGCTGTTGATTCATTATTTGCAAAACCTACTGTCTTTATACTTTTTTCAACGCTATCATCCTCTATCAGCTTAACATATGTTACACCAAAATCGTCTCCTTGTTCGGATACTTTTAATATAGTTTGATGAATGGCACTACATATTAGCATACAAGCTTTGTCATATGACCAAATATTTAAGTCTATCTGACCTTTTTTTGCAATATTCTTCGCAATTGCATTAATCCCCTCTGTTGAAGTTCTGTAAAGTGATATCAAAGACTTCATTATTGTCGCATATGCTTGATTTTCGCTTTCTATTATTTTATTAACTTTACTTTGATTTGCTTCATTTTTACAATAATGAAAAATTAACAATATATACATTACGCTTATTATAAGCAAAAAAATAACCTTTATCGCAAATCCATTTTGGTTAATATCCCAATTGCCTAGTGCAGAACAAATTCCTCCAATTATTATAGGTACTACTGTTAATAAACATGTTTTTACTTGAATTTTATCCCAAAAGTACGTTTTCATATTTCTTCTCCAGTTAGGCTATGTTTTAGACAAAACCGAATCATAACCATTTATATTTTATCACTAATATTCTTTGATGTCTATCGATGTAGTCCTTAAATTTCCACGCAAAATTATCCGTGAAAAAATCATCAGCATTCCAATGAACAATTTTCAAAAATTGTCCTAAAAATTAAGAATCTCTTTCCTTTTCCCTCTATACACTATAAAAAACATCTGCCCAACTCTCATCAATCTTGTATTTTTTCATTTCAATATGTCCTGCTCCACAGAGTATTCGATACTTTTCTGATATAATCAGAGGTCTTCAAAAGTACATTCTGATATATTTTTATTCTGCTGTTTTTGCTCGCATTACAACCATCCTGTGAATCCGATTTTGTATGTATAGTATACCATATGTTCATCATTGGCGCAAATGCGAGCATTTGTAGACATATGATATATAAATGCAAGAACCACCAACCCGACAAAGGGAGCCATCGCTATAGTAGAAATTATAATTAAAACTTTCTATCGATATATTCCATTGCATAATTCCATCTTTTTTTATATATGGAAGCTTCTCCTTTCCATTTATGAAATTATTTGCATATGAACCATACAAAGAAATTGATATCTTCCCCGTATTGGTATGCTCCTGTGCAACCTGAAATACACTTTTTGACAAGTTTGATGATTGTAAATCAATTCTCATGTGTTTTTCTTCCTTTACCTCTACTATTGTTGTAGTCATCTATATGTAATAAAAGCGCATATTCTTTATATGCGCTTCATTGACTCTCTCTGTTCTAAGAACTTTTCCATAATTTCCGCTAATGCAATTGACTCAGTTCGAGTAAGCTTATATAACCCACTGGTATTCTCAGCTTCAGGGTTACGCTTAATGCCAATTGCTCTGGCAAATTCCGCCATCTCATATCGAATTCCCTTTCCAAGGAATGTCGCCGAATAGCTATCAATTTTGTTCGGATCCTCGTATCGTACCTCAAAAGAGGTCGTAAGCCACCATGGCGATTTTGCAAGGATATACCCCTCGGTTCCGGCAATGACAAGCTGACCTTCGGTCTTGACTGCGACACCGTTCTTGGTAAGCGCAAGGGCATGATCATAATGGAAGGTCGCTTTCGTATATGCATCAACTCCGTTATCCATCAGAACACTGTCGAATCTTACATCTTTATACTCCTTGCCGAGTAACTTGATAATTGGAAGCAGGCAATAGCTTCCAAACTCTGTAAAAGCGCCACCATACAGCACATCCTCGGTCTCTCTTTTGCCCGGATCCGTAATGCGTGAGAAGCTTGCCTCCACATCGCAGATTCCGCCAATCACACCACTCTTTGCCACACTAATAAGCTGGTTAAACCCCGGACAATATGCAGTCTTGATAGCCTCCATAAGGATACAATCCCGTTCCTTTGCAATTGCAAATAATTCCTCGGCATGCGCTTTCTTAAGCACAAATGGCTTCTCGCACAACACATGCTTGTCATGTAAAAGCGCCTTTTTAGAATATTCATAGTGGGTTTCATGAGGAGTTGCAATATATACCGCATCTACTTTTTCAAGGAATTCCTCATAATTATTCGACCAAAAGGATAGTTCATGCCGCTCTGCAAATGGCCTGGCATGATCCTCATGCGGATTGAATGCACCTACAACACTAATTCCACTTACATACTTTGCCTCCGCCGGAAAACGATCCGCTACACGTCCTGTTCCCACGATTCCGATACGTATAATCGGATTACGATCCATCCTTTTACTCGTGGAAGATACATTTTGGGTTCGCTTCAGATATACGACCTCACAATATTCCCTCAAATAGTCAAAACTTCCAACCCAATCCGAGCCTACGGTAAAGATATCCACCCCAAGCTTTTGAATATCCTCCACCTTTTGTCCCACATGATCTTCAATGACGATTTCGTCCACAAATCCCGTTTTACGGACATTATCAATTCTGGTAATAAGAGAATCCACCACATTAAGCTTCCCCCGCGTTTCATCATACTGTTCGGTGGTAATACCTACAATGAGATAATCTCCCAAAGCCTTCGCTCTTTTTAGCAAATTATAATGACCTTCATGAAACAAATCGAATGTTCCATAAGTAATCACTTTTTTCATATATTAGTCCCCTTTGTTCTGCTGTTCATCCTTACCGTTTTCTTCAAAATTAAGTCTTTTCTCTTCTACTACTAATGGCCGGTTAATCACACGCGTATTGATATTCAGAATATATTCCCCCAACAGGCCAATGAAAAACAACTGAATCGATCCAAGAAAGAATACTCCAATGAGCATAGGCGCATTGCCTGCCTGAAAACTATACCAATGCGTAATCTTATAAATCAAATAGAACATTGCCACGCAAAAACTGACAAAACCTGTAATAAATCCCAGTAAGGTAGCAAGTCGAAGACCTACCTTTGTATAAGATGTGATACTAAGCATCGCGGCATCATACAGAGTATAGAAATTGTTATGTGTCTTCCCTGCACGTCGTTTCGGCTGCTCATACGGTATCTCAATTCGATTAAATCCATGCCCATATTCTGCCACAATTCCCCGAAGAAACGGTATTGGGTCATTTAGACGCCGCAAAATCTCGATAAAAGATTTGTCATATAACCCAAATCCGGTAAACTGCTCAATCATCTCAACTTCAGACATGCTCTTGATGACTTTATAGTATATAGCTCGGAGGAAATATAAGATTTTACTCTCCTGACTCTTGGTCTTGACGCCGCTGACAATCTTATGTCCATTCTCCCACTCTTTCACAAAGACAGGAATGAGCTGAATCGGATCCTGAAAATCACAACAGACACAGATTACGCAATCTCCGGTTGCCTGACACATCGCATAAAATGGAGAATTGAATTGTCCAAAGTTCGTGACATTAAGGATTGCCTTGACTTTCTTATCCTTCGCACAGATTTCCTCCAATTTTTCTCTGGTTCCATCTGTCGAACAGTTATCTATAAATATTATCTCATAATCGTACTGCGGCAAGGCTTCTTGCAAAATATTAGAAATCGTAAAACTCATCAGTTCCACATTTTCAATTTCATTAAAACATGGTACGACAATACTAAGTTTTTTCATCTTCGTTTTCTCGTTTTCTTGTTTTCTCATTTGCTTGTTTTTCATTGTCATTCATTATAAGTCCAAACTCCTAAAAGGTCAATGTGTACCCCCCTCTATTGAACAATTCTGCCGGCTCCGGTTGGATTCTCATAATCAAGAAGATATCCGTTCCATCCGGATAATGGACTGTTTTTCGTACTTACTGCCGGATAACCATCCGCACCGGATGAAAAACTGCCAAGATAGGATGCAAGAATCATATAATCCTCCCCTGCATAATCAAGAACAACTTCTGCATCCTTAAACATAAAAAAGCCATCTCCAAAGTTTCTCAGCGTATAATTCATACCCGCTATATCATATAACTTATCCAATACAATCGGCTCATATTCATTGGTAACCCGATTATAGATTTCTACCTCTGTCACACGATATGATAAACGGTCATCAGACACTCTTCCACACCAGATGCCATCGTCTCCTTCTACGACATTCGGTGTGCGTCCGGTATCAATCGTATACTTCATTCCTGCCACCTGAAGGAATCCTCCGCACTCAGCCTCGCCTCCGATTTCACGACTTCCCCATTCTAATGCGTCAAGGATCTGCTGTCCGGATACTTTCATCAGACATACCACATTTCCAAAAGGATTGACCGTCTTACAGGTATTGTAGGTTATTTCTCCAACCTCTATATCCGAGCGGATCCCTCCTCCGTTCATGATTGCCACATCACATTCCATGTCCAAAGTCTCATTGAAATAGTAATAGATTGCGTCTGCCTCCAGATCTCCCAGATTCGTCTCTGCTTTTCGCACCAACCGGTTTCTATTATCTGCATCTGAGATATATAGTTTTTTTCCGCATACTGCAATCTGCTTGCCAAGAGCTTCTTCTACCTCATCGATCCATGCCTGTTCCATTTCGGCAATTTGTTCATCTCTTCCTGCATAGTCCGTAATAAGAGTCGCCTGCACACCATTTTGTCCCAGCGTCATCTTTCCGATTGCGTTCATATAGGAACCTGTCTGTGTCAGAATGACACTATTTCCGGAAGCATCCGTTACCTGCTCACTCTCAATAGTAGTATGAGAATGACCATCAATAAATGCATCGAATCCTGTGGTGTTTTTTATTACTTCCCTGCTTGTATATGGAGAGGATGATTCATCCACTCCCAGATGTCCCAGTGCAATCACGTAATCTGCTTCCACAGATGCCTCGTCGACTGCACTTTGGATCATACGATAGAACTCTTGCCCATCCTCGCCTTCTGCGAAATGATACAAATAGTTCTCTGCATTTTCATCCATAAAGTATGCTGGCGATGACTTGGTAAGTGTCTCCGGGGTACTGATTCCAACAAATGCAACTTTTATACCTCCAGCCTCAATAATCTGATAGGCAGGAAGCACACACTCTTTGGTATCTGCCTGCGTAAAGTTGCAGGATACATATGGAAATTCTGCCTGCTCCATAAGTGAAAATGCACGATACAGTCCGTAATCAAATTCATGATTTCCAAGTGTTGCCACATCATATCCGGTCGCATTCATGATAGAAATGATACTTGCACCTTCGTCCATTCCGCCATAGGCTGTACCCTGTGCATGATCTCCGGCGTCTGCCAAAATAACATTCTCCCCCTTAGCAAGCAGTTCATTCTTTAGTGCTGCAACAGATGCATACGACAAGCCATCTGCATTGTTGATATAGGAATGCACATCATTTGTATACAGAATGGTAACATCCCCCATAAAAGAATCCGGGTCTTGTGCCACAATTGTCTTGGCAATTCCGGGGTAGTTGGTTACCAGACCGTCAGCGCCAAGCCTGATGCAACGTCTCATATCCTTTGCTGTATTTGCAGTCCACACATATACAGTCTTTCCGGCAGCATGAAGCTTCTCAACGGTATCAATAAGAACCGTTTCTACATACAATCCGTAATAATCCGCCGGGTACTCTGCCAGAAGTGTATCGGCTTCCCACAAAGTAGTATTGCACAGAATTTGTGCATTGTTATCAATAGACTTGATTGTCTGCAAATAGTCATAATTGAAGGATGCGAATATGACACGATCCATGAAATCGTAAGCATCAACCTCTGCGACCACAGCCTCCGCAAATCCTTCCACCGGGCCAATATCCTTGAGCTCTAAATAGATGCCTAAATCATTCGGCGCGAGAAGTGTCATCACTTCTGCAAGAGTTGGTATCTTTTCTCCTTCATAGGTTGGATCATTACTTGGTCCAAACCAGCTTCCGGCATCAAACTCACACAATTCTTCATAGGTATAGTCTGCGATGGCTCCTTCTTGTCCAGTGATTCTCGCAAGATCCGTATCATGAAATACCACAATCTGTCCATCTTTCGTAAGCTGCACATCAAGCTCTACCATGTCTGCATCTACATCAATTGCAAGAGCAAATGCCGGCAGCGTATTTTCCGGTGCAATTCCACTATATCCACGATGCGCGATAACTTTTACCGGTTGCGAAGGTTCTTCGTAAACTTCTGTTTCCTCTGAAACCGGTTCTTCCTTCTCTGTAATTTCTGTATTCTCTACATCTGTAACAGTCGTGTCGATATTGCTCGCGGAGTCCATATTCCTTCGAATACGAATCCCCCCGGCAACCGCTCCAATCAAAAGTACAAGGACAACGATTAGCGCTATCATTCTCTGATAGATTTTTTTCTTTTTACCTAATGTTTCGCTCTCATTTATATGAAATACAAGCGGCCACAGGAACATGATAAAAAACGACGTGGCTGCCTGCATAAAAAAGCCTGCATATCTTGCCGGAACAATGTGGGCAAGTACATCCGTTCCTGAAGTAACCATAAAAAATACAACTGCTGCTCCCGGAAGAAATCTCTTAAGCACTGCATTAAGACTAAAATGATCTTCAAGATCATGAAATCGTACCAGACGGCGTTCGCATAACCAACCGATTAAAAATCCATATGCGGCGCCTGCATTGGACAAACATCCGTAACGCAGCATCGGCAAAAAAACAATCACACCAAGCACTGTACATACCGTCAGATCCCTATTATTTTTTTCTTCTTTGCAATCTACCCAGATTAATACAAGCTCGATTGCAATCATGAGGAATACCCCAACAAAAAACGCTGCTATGACATCCGACAGGGTATGTACTCCAAGATAATTTCTGGAAAACATAATCACAGCTACTAAAGTCCAAAAGAAAACAGACAAGCCTTTTTTTTTCTTCTCCCAGCTGGTGTATCCAAGAATTCCCCAGTTTGCCATAGCACGAGTCGTATGCCCGCTTGGCATAGAATAGCCGCCCGCTCCTAAAATTGCATCCTCAACCGGAACAATGCGCCCGTCTTTGATCCATGGTCTCTCCACATGAAGAAACTTCTTGATCCATTGATTAAACCAGCATGCCACACTCACATTGAATGCCATAAGCTGTCCTGCCCGCTTATCAATGCACCAGTAAACAAACGCCAACACCAAAAATGTAAATTTTAATTCCGCAAAAGCAGAAATCTGCATCATGAAATCATTCAATACACCTGCAGATGCCTCTCTTAGGTTCTGTAATAATAATAAAAAGCTGCTATCAATCATATTCATCGTTTATTTCTTATCCTCGCGTTTTTACCCAATGAATCGTTTTTGCTATTCCCTGTGTAAATGAAGTCTCCGGAGTAATTCCGGTATCCTTTACGACTTCCGTTATATCCGCCACAAGATACATGACCGGATTCCTGCCGTATGAAATATCGCCTAATCCTAATGGAAGTGTCGGGTCAATTTGATTCCGAAGCTCTTCCATGTACTCTGAGAGTCTTCGACCCGTTCCGCTCCCAATGCAATATACCCTTCCGCTTATCCCATGCTCTGCAAGTCCAAAAAGCATTCTTGCTGCATCTGCGTTATATAGATAATCCCATATTTGTTCTCCTGCTGTAAGCGATGGTTTTTTACCTTGCAGCAGTTTTTCAATAGTAGACATAATCATGGTATTCTTCCCATCATAAGGCCCGTATACGCTAAGCACTCTCGCCCAGACATGTTCCATGCCAAATTGTTCGCACTTGATTCTGCTCATCTGTCCTGCACACAGCTTCGCCATTCCGTATCCGTTTTCCGGAAATGCCGGCATACACGAATTAAGGGGCTTATCGCATCTGCCGTACTCTGCTTGTGATCCAACGCCAAGGAACCGTTTACAGCCCAGATTTTTTGCTGCCGCAACAGCGTCTAGTGTATACTGCACGTTCTTTAACTGCCCATCCACATTATTTCTTCCATTTCCAAATGTTCCATCCCAGCCCAGATGAAAAAAAACATCATAATCATGAGAATCTACCATATCAGGCAGTTTATCAATCTCGTCCAGATTGAGTTCTACAATCCTTACATTTGAACACCTGGGGATTACCTGCACTCGCTTGGATTCTTTGTGACAGACTGCAAGCACAAAGCAGTCGTTTTCTATGCACTTTTCAATTAATGCCATTCCAATGACTCCTGTTGGTCCCGTAATGACAATCTTCTTGTGCTTCATTTTTATTTCCTCTATTCTTCAATCATCGGTATCTGCATAATCTGCTTTAATTCCTCCCTTGGCAGAAACGGAGCCAGATCTTCAAGCGGAGGGCTTGCTAAGGTTCCGTCAGGAAGTCTCTTTGTACTGCTTTTGGGTTCCCATATCTGCTTCGTATCCGTAAAAATCTCACAAAATACCGGTCCCGCTGTGGCAAGAACCTCTTTTACAATTTCTTTCATTTCCCTGTTACTTCTTGCAGAGTAATAAGGATATCCAAATGCTTTCGCAATCTTCTCATACTCTGGAAAAGACAGATCTTCGGATTCCGGTCCGATTCCCACCTTACTATGATTAGAAAATAAGTTTGTCTGCGTTAATCGAATGGAATGATATCCGTTATTATTAATCAGGAAAATCTTGATTGGGAGGCGGTTCGTAAGAATTGTCTGTAATTCCTGAAGATTCATCATGATGCTGCCATCTCCCTCGAGACAGATTGTATCTCTTCTCCCTCCGCCAATGCAGATCCCGATTGCTGCCGGAAGTCCATATCCCATACTTGCAACGGCACTGTTGTTGACCATTCGGCTTCCTTTTTGGATGACATAAGCCTGATTTCCCACTACACAACATGCGCCATTGGACACCGCCGTAAGACTCTTCTCTGGCAGACGGCTGCTTAGATACCGCATAAAAGCATACACATTTGCAGTTGCACCATTCTCTGCCCAATGCTTTGCTTCCACCACCGGATATTTTTTCTTCCATTCGCTGCACATACGATTCCATTCGTTATGCCCTTCAATGGTATCTGTAAGCTGCCTGTTCATACAGGTAAGAAAATCTTTCGCGTCTGCCCATATTGGCAAATCAACATGAAGTGTGGGCTTCTTTAATTCTGCCTGATCTATATCAACCATAATTACTTCTGCCGCACGTGCCCATGTCTTCCAATTATATCCTACCTGACGAATGGAGATTCTTGTTCCAATTGCAAGTATAAGATCTGCATTCTGCACCGCCCAGTTTCCCGGACGATCTCCCATATTCCCGCCTCTTCCACAATACAGCGGATGTTCATCCTCGATTAAGTCAACCGCATTCCAGTAGGTCACAATCGGTATGTTCAATTTTTCAATAACTTTTCGAAATTCCCGATATCCTTTGGAAAGTCTGATTCCATATCCGGCATACAATACCGGTCTCTTTGCATTTCTTATTTTTTCAAGAACAACCTTTATCGTATTGTCTGTAATTTTAGAAGGAAGCCTGGCATCATCTTCTGCCGCATCATAACCATCCAGGTCGTCCGTTTCAATATAACTCCCCTGAAAGTTTACCGGAATATCAATCCATACAGGTCCCGGTCGTCCGGTATTTGCCAGATGCCAGCCCTTTTCAAGAGCATACCGAATCTGCTTCGGATCTTCGATCATGACGGCATATTTTGTCATTGGTTCCACAGATTTTATGATATCATATTCCTGATCTCCCATTGCCCGAAGAGGGGTTCCTGTATATTGCAGTGCAAAACGCGCAGTCGTATCGTAACGCACCTGCCCGCTTATAATGAACATAGGGATAGAATCTAACCAGCCGCCAACAACTCCGGTAAGCGCATTGGTTCCTCCCGGTCCGGTAGTTACACATACTGCCGCTATTCGATTATCTATTCTTGCATATGCTTCTGCTGCCATTGCGCATGCCTGTTCATGATGATTGTAGGTCACTGTAAGCCCTTCTTTGTGTCCCAACGCATCATTTAAGTGCATTGCACCTCCGCCAACCACACTAAAGCAATCGGTTACCCCATGTGCAACCAGAAAATCTGCAACATAATCTGCTAATCTGATCTTCATCGTCTCTTATCCCATGTTTATTGTTTTACTGCTTCAATAATCGTTTTAATCATATAATCAACCATCGCATCTGTCATTCCCGGATATACTCCGATCCAGAAGGTATCATTCATGATTCGGTCTGTATTTGTCAAATCCCCTGCAATGCGATAGCCCCTGCCTTCTGTTCTCATCTGATCAAAGCATGGATGCTTCGTTATATTTCCGGCAAAAAGCATTCTTGTCTGCACTCCATGCGCTTCGATGTATGGAACTATCTTTTTGCGCTTCACACCTTCCCTGCAGGTAAGCATAAATCCAAACCAGCTTGGATTTGAATTCCTGCATGGTTCCGGAAGGATAAATTTATCCTCTGCTGCCTTTAATCCCTCATACAATCGTTTAAAATTTTCCCTTCTTCGCTCTACAAAGCCTGGGAACTTCTTGATCTGCGCACATCCGATTGCAGCCTGCATATCGGTAGCCTTCAGATTATATCCAAAATGCGAGTATACATATTTGTGATCATATCCAACCGGAAGTTCTCCATACTGCCCATCAAATCGATGACCACATAGATTATCCTGTCCGGAAGCACATACGCAGTCTCTCCCCCAATCCCGGAAAGAGCGAATGCATTTGTTCAGTAATGGGTTGTTCGTATATACCGCACCGCCCTCTCCCATCGTCATATGATGTGGCGGGTAAAAACTGCTTGTTCCGATATCCCCGATTGTTCCGGTAAGATATTCTTTCCCATCTATCGTATAAGTCGAACCTAAGGCATCACAGTTATCCTCAATAAGCCACAGATTATGCTTATCACAGAAATTCTTAACTGCATTGATATCAAACGGATTCCCCAGTGTATGCGCAGCCATCACAACCTTGGTCTTGTCCGAAAGAGCCGTTTCCAGCATATTAACATCCATATTATACTGCGGAATCGTTACGTCGATAAATACCGGAACAACTCCGTACTGAATCGCAGGTGTTACAGTTGTGGGAAATCCGGCTGCAACGGTAATCATCTCGTCCCCTGGCCGTATCTGTCGTTCTCCTAACAGAGGAGAAGTAAGCGCCATAAATGCAAGTAAATTTGCCGATGATCCCGAATTCACAAGAGAGCAAAAACGCACACCTAGATACTTCGCAAATGCTGCCTCAAATTCTTTCGTATATCTGCCGGATGTCAGCCAAAATTCCAAAGCAGAATCCACCAGATTACACATCTCCTCATGATCATAGACGCGGGATGCATAAGGAATGCGGTCCCCTTCTTCGAATTCTTTCTTGCTGTGATAAGTATCACAATATTCTGCGACCTGCGTTAAAATTTGCTTTCTTGCTTCTTCTTCTGTCATATGCTCAAACATATTTCAAAAACTCCTTTATCTGCTTTTCCATACATGCAGGAATATCTTCCCCTGCCAGATATACTTTAGACCATTCCACAGTCTTCTCAATAGCCTCGTCAATATGCCATCTCGGATTCCATCCAAACGTCCTCTTTATTTTTGAACAATCTAATTTTAAGAAGTTGGCCTCATGAGGGCCATTATCCGATTGATTGATCCAATGGATTTCTTCTCCCCATTTCTTGCAGAACAATTCCGTCAATTGACCGGTTGTCACACAATCACAGTCATCCGGTCCCACGTTATAGAAGCCGGCATTCTCTTTATTTTCATATTGCGCCATCACAATTGTAAGATATACAAAAAGTGGCTCAAGTACATGCTGATATGGTCTAACTGAGTGTGGATTTCTCACAACGATATCTTTTTTTGCAAATGCCGCACGCACACAGTCCGGTACGATTCGATCATTCGCGAAGTCGCCTCCGCCGATAACATTTCCTGCTCGTGCCGTAGATACTGCCACATCCATAGAACTGAAAAAAGAGTTGATATAACCGTGCGTTACCAACTCTGAGCAAGACTTACTATTTGAGTATGGGTCATATCCATCTAATGGTTCATCTTCGCGATACCCCCATTCCCACTCGTTATTCTTATATACCTTATCTGTTGTCACATTGAGAACTGACTTTACAGATGGGCACATACGCACACATTCCATTACATTCACAGTTCCCATCACATTCGTCTCGTAAGTATACACCGGATTCTGATAGGACGTTCTTACAATTGGCTGTGCCGCCAAATGCAACACAATTTCAGGCTGAAATTCAGTGAACACCTCTATCAAATGCGGCAAATCACGCACATCGCCCTCTATGGAATTCATCCCCATCGCAATCTTACTCAAAGAAAAAAGGTTCGGTTCTGTTGGAGGACTTAGCGCATATCCTGTTACCTGTGCCCCGGCATCGACTAAAATCTTGCTAAGCCACGATCCCTTAAATCCAGTATGCCCCGTAATCAATACTTTCTTTTCTTTGTAAAATTCCAACAATTCTTTTTCTGTAATCAATTATCTCTCCCACACCATCCAGGGTGCATTTCCTTCTGCAATCAATTTTTCCAACTGCTGCTTATCTCTCTGTGTATCCATACATTTCCAAAAGCCCTTATGGTTATATGCCACAAGCTGTCTTTCATTTGCGATGGTCTCCAGTGGTTTCTTCTCAAATACGGTGTCGTCTCCGTCAATATAGCCAAAAATTTCCGGATTCATAATCATATAACCGCCATTGATCACGCCGCCATCTGAATCACTCTTCTCCCGAAACTTATTGACATTACCATTTGAATCAATTTCAAGCACACCAAATCTCTGACCGACGTTGATTGCAGTCATAGTTGCAATCTTTCCATGCTTCTGATGGAAGTCGAGCAAATCCTTCACATTGATATCACATACTCCATCACCGTAGGTAAGCATAAAGGTCTCATTCCCTATGTAAGGTTGTACACGCTTGATTCTCCCTCCTGTCATGGTATCCAGACCGGTATCAATGATTGTTACCTTCCATGGTTCCGCCATGTTGTTATGAACCGTCATCTCTCCGCCATTTGCAAAATCAAATGTCACATCACTATTATGAAGATAATAATCCGCAAACCATTCTTTAATCACATGCTGCTTATATCCTGCGCAGACAATAAACTCATTAAATCCGTAATAGGAATATTCTTTCATAATATGCCACAGAATCGGTTTTCCGCCAATCTCAATCATCGGCTTGGGCTTTAGATGACTTTCCTCACTAATGCGGGTTCCATAACCTCCCGCCAGAATTACAACTTTCATGTTTTTCCCCTGATATTTAATAAAATGAATTTGCTGCCGGAATAACCTCATATATTCCATTCTCCCACGCGTACGTATAATCATAATGCGACCCCACGTACGTGTACGCATAATACACATTCGCTCCGCCGTTATCCACGCCGTCATATCTTACGACTGACGGATAATCCGGATCCCCTGCTCGAAGCAGGCAGGTACGTTTTCTTACATCATCATCCTTAAAATCATAAATGGTCTCTCCAAGTGCACTTGCATCAAGTCCGGCATTCTGTGCAATTGTCGGCATCAGTTCATGGAGTGAAATCGGTGCATATTTTACCTGCATGACATCATGTGTTTCATTTGCTTCCTTGATAAAGAACACACTCTGGGTATCATACATGGAGCCATGGTCTGCGGTTACAATTATTGTGGAATTATCATATGCGCCTACTGCCTTGAGCTGATTAAAATACTCATCCAGCATGGTCCACATTCCGCGCACGGTTCCTTCGATCGTTCCATCCGCCTCATCTACACGATTACAGTTCTCATCTGTAATCAGTTCATGTATTCCGTTCAAATGATAATAGATGACATACTTATCATCGCTTACCGTAGAAAGCTTCTTTTCACATAGTGCAGAGTAAAAATCCGGATTCAGGTATTCAATCGTATTATCCGGATATGTGACAATCGTCGCATACTGGCTGTTTGGTACATCAAAGTATGGTTTCAGAACATTCGGCATCATACGGTATCCGGTCATCTGAATCAATGTCTTGATTAACTGTCTGTGATTCACATCTCTGTCCGCCGTCGTTGTCGTCAGGTTGTCCACTTTTCCTTCCATAATGGACATCGGATTTCCTGCTGCAAGCAGCCGGTTTTCCGGCGTATAAATATGCACCTTATACCCGTTTTCATGGAGACCGTCATAAAATGCGGTTGTGTCAGGGTTTGTCCATCCTTCTACCATCCAGTCATTGACCGGGGTTTCCGGCTCGAACGCATATCCTGTAACAATGTGCTGGACAGATGGGAATGTTCCCCAATAATTGCAATCGCAGTTATTATAATAGGTAAAGTCTTTTACCACCTGATGAAGTTCCGGATAATCGGCTGTTACCGTATCATAGGTATAGTTCGACAACGTATCCAGAATAATCACAATAATGTTTCCTTCTGTTGATACCGTAAATTGTTCTTCTCCATCCAGCGTTACTTCTCCTTCCGAGTACTGAAATGCGCTCTCATCTGCGGATGGAAAAAGGGAAATGTAGGCTACGGCCTGTGTTCCGATAAGAACCAAGGATGTAAGTGCAAGAATATGAATCCATTTTGTTTTGTTTAAGACAATAAGAACAATCCCAACGACAATCAATATTCCCCATACGACCGCACTTCGTACAATCTCCGAGGTTGTCGGAATATATCCGTCGGTAGTTGCTCCGATCTGGTCGATTCCTTTATTTAAAAACATGGTCTGCACATACCCGCATACGGATACAATCCACATACAGCCCAATATGATTTTTTGCAATACCTCCGGCAAAAAAGCCATAATAAGAGTCAGTATCACTGCCGCAATTGTTCCCGCTCCCAGAAACAGCCATCCAAACTCACTGTAAATTACACCGAAATCGGCGAGATTCGCGAAAAAGATCTCGCTCGGAGCAAAGATACCGAATGAAAAAATCGGTAAATAAACAATTAAAAATAACTCTAATATATATTTCACATTTCGTTTTTTCTTGAAATCGCTCACGTTTTTATGCTCCTTTTTGCATAGTCTTACTTATACTTTTTTAATGCTTCCACCAGTTTCGTGTTTTCTTCCTCTGTTCTTACCGCAAGGCGGATATACTGCTTTCCGTTCCCTGCCTTTCCGGTCAGGTCTTTGATAAGAATATTTTCCTCTAAAAGATTCTCTGCAACCCTGCGGCTGTCCACGCCGTTTGTAAGCTCGCACATGATATAGTTTGCCTCGGAATCAAATGCCTTGACATAAGGAACTGTACGAAGCTCTGCGAGGAGCTTCTCTCTTGCGCTGCCAATCTTAACAAGCGACTTCAGATAATCTTTCTTGTACTTTTCCGCAATCTGCATATAGAATTCGCCAAAGGAATTGATATTCCAGATTGCAACATCCTTCTTGAGCGCTGCGATCATATCCGCATCCTGTGATGCCAGCACGCCAAGCCGGAGTCCCGGCACACCGTATGACTTTGATATACTCTTGATGATATACAGCTTGTCATACATTGCAAAGATTTCTTCGCGTATTAAGGTCTTATCAAGAGAGCTGTTCTCTTTTGCAAAATCCGCAAAGCTTTCATCAACTACAAGTGTAATCTGCTGTTTCTTTGCCCACAAGATCATCTTTAATACATCCTCATATGGGATATAATTTCCGGAAGGATTGTCCGGATTAATAAGAATCAGCTGATCGACCGGATTTTTTTCAAAGAAATCCATCAAGTCATCCGCTGTATAAGAGAAATCCTCTTTGCCGCTTGTAAATACAACAATCTCATCCTGACAGCGGTGTCCATACTCCTCAAATGTCGGGCGAATGACGCCCATCTTACCGGAAAAATGCTCCAAGAGCGCCTTAATCAGCTCCGCAGCTCCGTTTCCCACCAGAATATGCTCCTGCTTCACGCCAAAGTTCTTGCCTGCGAGCAGCGAATTTACTTTCATTCCGGAAGGATACTGTGATATCAGTTCTTCAAAGTTTGACTTCATCTCATCCATCATCTTCTTCGGCGGGAAGTATGGATTCACAAGATAACAGTAATCATGGAGCTTTGGATATCTCCAATATCCGCCAAATCTGCTTGTAAGCGCTTCATAACGTTCTTCTTTTGAGTTGGAGAATAACGTAGATGCAATATCAAGGTCCTGCACGTCGTCGATCTCATACCATACCTGTCCGGTAAGCCTCTTCGCACGAATCTCGCTGTTCTCCAAAAGTGCGATGAGCTTAATGACAGACTCATAGTACTCATTTACCCCCATCGCCTTAAGATATGCCTCAAGGAACGGGATATAGGTATTTGCAGAGAAATTCTGGCTGAATTTATAGATGTTAACCGTCTTATAATACTGCTCCTTCTCCTCGAACTTTAAGTATTTTCCCGGTATAAAATCGCGGATTGCATCATCCGAATCCAATTCCATACAGGTTCCGTCCATCCAGCTGGCAAACTTATCTACCAGTGCGAGAGTCGGGCGCGGATCTTCGATCAGGCAGTCAATCAGAGCTTCTTCAAAAATCAAATCCGATTCCAGAAGAAGGGTATCCTCTTTGATCAGATACTCTTTTGCCATCAAAAGAGAATAGATATTATTTGTTTTGTCATAAATGGTGTTATTGATAAACACTACCGGAGTATCCAGATGAAGCTCTTTAATACAATTCTGAAGGTCTGCGGCTTTATACCCTACAACCACAACAATCCTGGACAAGTTTTTCTTGTCCAGGATTCTAAGTGCCCGCTCGACCAATGATATTCCGTTTACCTGCACCATACATTTCGCACGATCCCGGGTTAAGTCCTTTAAGCGTTTTCCCATTCCGGCTGCCAGAATAACTGCCTGCATATTTATTTCTCCTCTTCTAAGTTTGCTGCCGCGGCGTTTGCTGCTGCCGCACGATCCTCTGCACTGACAGTTTTTTCCATTTTGGTAGTTTTATCTTTTGAGAATAATTTTTTTATTTTTCTCCAATATACGCCAACCGCTACACCGCCGGCGATAAACAGACCTGCTACAATCTGAATAACGTAGGTAAGTGTTGCCGGGTCAACATAGGCCCATGCCGGTGTTGGAGTTGCCAAGATAATAAAAAATGCAAAATATGCTGCCCAGAAAATATTCTTTTTCATTGTATTTCTCCTTTATCAATCGTTATCATTGTATATTCAACGAATGTGCAAGCACACTCTTCTCGTTAGCGCTCATTATAACATATTTGCCATCAAACTTCATCATAAATCTGTTTTAAACGGAGTTTTATATAATTTGCACCAACCTTCGCACTGGTTCCATGATGATATACATAAGTATCCACAAATTTTTCGATTTTATCATGGTACTCATCCATATTCGAAATCAGACGGTCCACTTCCTGCGGAACGCGCTTCAAATCATCGGTATCAATACTGCAGCCAATATCCTCACGCATGAAGATATTGAGCGGTTTTACACCAATTTTCTCGTATTCCGGATTCATAATCTTCATCGGCGTATTGATAAAGAGCACCGGATGCAGCGTAGTGTATGCGTATTCATATGCAATACCGCTCCAGTCCGTAATCATAAGATCCGCTTCAAATACGGTATTGTTTGATGAGAAATCTGTCTGAATCTCTATATTATTGTCGGCTTTGTATCTTTCCTTCAGCGCCTCCATCTTTTCAGGCATATGGCGTACATGCTGCGGGTGCGGACGGACGGTTACCTGATAATTCTTACCCCTGAGTCCGTCTAAAATTTCCTCCAGGCACGACTCCACAATATTGCCCTCCTGCCAGGAAGGTGCAATCAGAATCTTCTTCCGCGCATTTGCATCTGTCGCAGTATTTTCCTTTGTCTTTGCATACTCCGCCTTCATATCATCCAGCAGGCTGTATCCCCAGTCGAGCAGTACTTTCTTAGGAAGATCGTATACTTCCTCTGTTTTTTGAATTTCTTCCTTCTGATGAGGCCCTACGCAGAATACCGTATCAAAATGATCCATGCTTCCTTTTCTCATGGTAAGGTTCAGGCTGTCCATTCCATGCGGAATATAAATGTACTCGATATCCTTTCTTACATAACTTCTCTTGATATGATAGGTCTCAAGATCCGGCATCGTCATTACCACAAGATCCGCATCCAGCTTCATCATGAAGGTAATCAGTTTGAGCTCGCCGATATAGTATGCCTTCAAGCGGTCTGACGTCTTTGAAAAAATCTGGTCTTCTGGGTCACTCGTTACATAATGGATTACCACATCGGTTGTGTTCAGAAGTTCCTCGATAATTCCGGCAAAATATTTATAGAAGCCGGAGGATTCCGAATAAAAGACAATCTTTTTCCCTTCGTTTTCCTTTCCGAAGAATCTCTTATAATCTGCCTTTTCTTTCTCTTTATACGGAGCCATCTTCTTCTTGTAAGCGTCTTCCTTCGCCTTCTGTTCCTCAAGAAGTCTCTTGCTTTCTTCGAGCGCATCATAATCAATATATTTCTTAGGATTGTACATCCAATTCATGATATAGATTAATGCGGTTGCAAAAAGATTACTGAAAATCCAGTATAATCCGACTCCTCCCGGCACAAGGAAGGTAAAGTACGTAGAGAATGCTACGGTAAATATTGTGACTCCCCATTGCCCTGCCGAGCCCTGCTCCTTCTGCAGAACGTTCGATTTATTCTGACATACACACATTAATACGGTAGATAAGCAGCTCAATAACGGAATAATCAGAATCCATGAAAAATGAAAAATGCCTGGCACTTCCGCAAGGTCAAGTCCAAAAAACATGGTTTCGATGCCGGATGCCTGGGCAGCAATTCCGTCGATATCAATACCGGTTCCGGCAAGATAGTTCTGGAAGAAAGATATATTCGCGCTGTCCTTAAGTGCCGCCATCGCCTGAAGCTGCGCTCCGCTTCCAAGCTGGTCTACCCCTTTCAGGGCACAGGCTGCCGCAACAATCCGGTCGCAGATATCCGTCTTGATGTGCATCAGATGCTGCATCGGATTATAGATTACATTGATAAGTCCAAGAACAAGCGGAATCTGAAGCAGCATCGGAACCATGCCAAGCATGGGACTGTAATGCTTCTCTTTGAAAAGTTCCATCTGTTCGTCTGCGATGCGGTCCTTATCCCCCGCATGCTTTACTTTAATCTTATTTAAGTCGGGCTGCATCTGAATCATTTTGATACTGTTCTTCTGTACCAGGATCGATACCGGAAGAAGAACGATTTTGCTGATTAATGTAAACAGAATAATGGCCCAGCCGTAGTCATGCAGAATCCGATAGCATGCCCACATCACATAACCAAGCGGAATACCGAAAATCGTGTTAATAAATTTCATTTTTCATATCCTCTTTCTTTTGCTTTTATTCTTCCATCCCTATCTGCCGAAAATGTGCTTGGCCTCTTCATATACAGTTTTGGAATATATCCATGCCGGGTCTTTTTTATTCGGAATTATCCTGCGGATTGCAAGACGGATTGCTTTTTTCCATTTATTTTCCTGCGGTGCAGGGTCCTTTTTGCGAATCTTCATATGAGCGCCGCCGCATTCCTTTAGTCCCATCTGCCAGTCTGTGACATGAACCACGAAATTCTCCGGATACTTTTTGTAAGCCATCAGAACCATTTCCTGATCGTCATCCAACACCTCGATCATAAGAAGCGCCTCGATTGCCTCCCTTACCATCTTCCAAAATACAGGAACCATGGAAGCTGCAACGCCATACATACAGCCCTGCACACAGTCCGGGAGATATTGCAGGGTTGTGATGCAGGAGGTCTTGTCCGGATCCGTCAGGCAGAAGATGTGTATCTTTCCCTGCCAGTCATAGTCCCACGTAAAATCAAAATCCGTCTCGTCATAGTAGACTGCTCCGCCATGATCAAACGCGAAATCAAACCATGCGATATTCTCCGTTTTGTCTAACAATCCTCTTTCCAGAGCGTCGTTCATAAAATAGTACTTCATCATCCAGAGATAATCGTATTTGGGATTGCTTGAAGATGCCTTTGGAAGATACCGAAACTTTAGATAGGACTCTTCCTTTGAGAATTTGTCCATCTTTGCAAAAAGCTCCGGCTCCAGAGAAAACACATCATCTATTACAATAACGGTTGTCTTCTCCTCCATTCCAAAACTTTTGCGAATCTCCCTGATTTTGGGAGCGCTTTCCTGATCCGTATAAACAATCAGCCGGTTATGAATGCGCGCCCACCGTCTGAATTCTTCCATATACTTCGATGACGTTCTGCGAAGCGCCGGATCGGAATCATTTCCTCTTCCGATATCAAAAAAATCTGTTACCAGTATAAGTTCGCTCATTGAAATTCCTTTCACTTATTCTTTCGCCTTTTTCTTGCGAAACAAACCGATTACCCAGCTTACGATTACGTAAAATGCAATCTGCATATATCCCATATACCACAGTACATAATTTAAAAATGTGTGCACATAGGAATGTGCTTTTCCAAGAACAAACCAGGAGATGCACATAATTCCAAGCCATATATATAGTGCCAGTATCTCGCCGGAAGTTTTCTTTCGGGCCACACCGTATAATAACACAACAAATGAGATTGCTACAAGTGGTAAAAAAACAATTCCGGGTATTCCGAATAGAATCGGGGTCTGAAACAGAAAATATCTGGCGACAACATACCAGATCGGAGCTTCTAATGATTCTGCATAGACGTCTCCGAACATATTGGAATCTCCTCCCAGGGTACGGCGCAGAACGTCGCTTGCATAGATCTCCTTCAGTCCTCCGATCCAGCTTCCATTTCCGCGAATGTATGCATGTACAAAAATAACAACAAGAAATCCCAACAGCGCAAATATTCCCATACAGAATATTGTCTTTAGCAGACGCAGCCATTTTTCTTTTTGTTTTCTGATAACTGCCATTGTACAGTCGGTCAACAGGAAAACAATTGTTCCCAGCATTACTACCGTAATATATTCATACCCACATGCGGATTTTATCGCAACGGTGATGAATGCCAGAACATAAGATAGTATTCTGCTCCCTTTAGACTCTAAATGATTTGCTGCAAATATTCCCACAAGCATTGGGGCAAACCATGTTACTTCCATCCAATACAGATTTGTGGAAAACCCGATTACCCATGGGGAAAGCATCGTTACCAGATAAAAAACTGCTGCAAAAACAATATTGTATTTCTTATAAAGTTCAAAAGACAGAAATACAATTACAAGCGCAAACAATACCGAAAGGATTCCCTGAAAAAGCTTACTGGCCTGACGAATCCCCATATCTCCTGTAAATGCGCTGAAAATTTTCCCCTGAAGTCCTAACTGGCTCACATAATTTTCTACGCTTCCCATCTGGAGGACTTCAGAAGTCTGACCATCCAGGACATACACATATTGCAGGCCTCCTTGTTCTCCCCGATATGAGTCATCCGAAGCATCATCAAATCTGTAATCTACATACAAATAGTTCTCATCGGATTGTACCTGTTCTATGACTGCGGTTGCACCGGAATCAAACACCAGACGGTTTCCGACTACATATTGCCCTCCTGTAAACTCATTTTTCGCGACTGCAATGCTGTTTCTGCTTCTATGATATCCGCCGCTGTACTCATCATTGGACAAATTTTCATCGCTGCTTCCATTGTATCGGTATAAGCCTAATAAACCATATGGTGTATTTATTTTTTCACATTTACCTGCAAGCATTGCATCCGCTACAAGCTCGACGGATATATATTGTAAATTTCGCGTTGTGTTATTTTTCCCGATAAATACTTTGGTATATTGCGTGAATGCCATAATCAAAACAGCAGCAAACAAAATCGCAAACCCAATTCTACTTTTTTTACTCTTCATTTGGTTTATAAGCACCTCTAAAATTTGCAAACAGAATTTTCATCAACTCCATATTTCCCTTTAATGGAGAAATTTTTGTCGGAGTCTTTCCGGTCTTAGGATATGCCCTCGTTACCGGAATCTCACATGCTCTCATTCCAATCTGCGTTGCACGCACAGACAAATATGCCAACAGTTCATATGTCATAAAAACATCCCGGAAGACATCTACCCTCTTATCCTTTAAGTATCTTGCCGAATAGCCCCGATATGCATTCGTTGTATCGGTAAACCGCTGTCCGGCGGTAAGGGAAATGACCGGAGCGTGAATCAGCTTTACCGCTGCCAGACGGCTGAACGGAGTGTTGATTGCATGACCGCCCTTTATAAATCTGGAGCCCTGAACCAGGTCATATCCTTCCCTCAGCTTTTGAATAAACCTTGGCACATCCTCAATGCTGTCTTTGTCATTTCCGTCAATGGTAATGATTCCGCGGTATCCTCTTTGCAGGGCAAAATACATTCCCATCCGAAGCTGAGCCCCCTGTTTTCCGGTATCACGTTTTACTAAAAGCGTATTTACGCCTAATTTCCTAAGTATGGTCTCATCTGTGCAGCCATCCGCAGACCCGCCGTCACAAATGATGATATCAGCCGCTTCACTTATGTTTGCCCTCTGTGCTCTTTTCAGTTCTCTGTGAATGCGTTCTCCCTCATTTATAATAGGTATCAGCACACAATATTCCTTTGTTTTATTGCAATACTCATTGCAATCATAAGTTGGAACACCACTTACTCCAGTTATTCTGCTCACCGATTCTGCTCCTTCACATATTCTTTAATATCCCGCAATACCTGTTCTTTTGACGCAATATATCCGTCTTCTATCACATCTGCATTACTCTCATTTTTCCAAAGTTTTGCATATTTTGTTTTATAATTAAAGTGTGGCACTTCTTTCGGTAATTCATTTACAAATTGCATACCGGTAAGATACTCATATACTTCCGCTATCGTAACCGGCTCTACCGCAAGATTCAGCAGTTTGATCTTATTGTTAAGTGCTTTCTGTATATCATTCCATAGATTATTCAGATTATAGTATTGGTATACTCCCCTGCTGTCGGTAAAGTTAAGTGCCGAGAATCCCACCAATTTGAATATTTCTTTTAACTCGCTTTGTATTCTTTTTTCTTTTGCAGAAATCCCCTGCATGACATCACATTTGTAAAATCCGTTATTCTGCTTCATGTAATGCGATTTTATTTCTTCGGTTCCGGCTAATTCCAGCTCTCTTTGTGTAAGTTCCATATATTTTGCCTCGTTTAACATAGGCGGAATATAGTGGATAAAATCATATATAAAATTCTTCTTTAGATTTCTTCCATATAACCCGGGTAATCGGACAATCAAATGATCTTCGATGTTTTCCTGCACCCATCGTTCCAGATACAAGCGATTCGCGCCATATGCAGTAAGTTTTGTCTCATCAATCTCATAGTCTTCATCCACATTGTCCGGGTTCTGATATACTGCAATAGAAGAAATAAGTACCAGTTTCTTTGGATGAATCCTCTTGATGTTTTCAATCGCTTCCTCCATCAGCGCAAGATCTGCGGCAGGATTCTGATTCGCAAGAAACATCTCTGCGCGAACCCCGGAGTAAACCAAAAGGTCAGGATTACCTCCAAAGCTTTCCTCTATGTTCTTAGTATTGAACATTCCGTCAAAGTTATGATGTGCTGCAATATTTGATCCTACAAATCCGGTATATCCTACTATATATTCCATGCTTATTTTCCTCCGCTAAATAATACACATACCTTCGGGCAATTGACAAATAAGGATTCCTAAATAAGTACCTCTATTTTGAAATCTTCTCGATTCCTTCATATACTACCTGCTGTCTCTTAAAACCCAAATCCAAAATTAGGGCAAGGTAACGAACAACAATAGACAAGACTGCAAACATTCCTAAGAATCCAAACGAAAGAACGAGCATTGTGGTAGTCCAGCCTGCAACCGGATTACCGATTATAAAAATCACAATGGTATAAATCAGTACCAAAAGCGTAACAGCCATCATAAGTGCCGTAAGCCATGTGCTTATCTTATATGCTACATTTGTATGAAGAATCAAAGACTCCACTGCGAGATCCTCGCGGTATTTTTTCTGTTTTCTGGTAAGCTCATGCTCTGCATTGTTTGTTATATCATAGACCATGTTTGCACAGCGAAGACCGCAGTTCGCATATACCGCCTTACGGTAAAAAATCGTACTGCTTGATGCATCGATGCGATTAATTCCCCGCCGCGACAGGACACGAAAGCTCTCTGTTGTAAGTTTGTACTGCACTTTTGAAAAACGATTAAATACGCTGTAAAAGATACGCGATGAAAGTTTCCCCTTTTTATTGGGACTTGCGCTTACAATATCATATCCGGTCAATGCTTTCTGGTATATTTCATAAATCTGTTTCGGATTATAATCCATATCCATATTGTCGAATTCAAACACATAATCTCCGATGGATAATCGTTTTCCGGCATCCATAGACCTCTCGATTCCTTGAAAATAGCTCATCTTAAGTATACTGACAACAGAGCGATCCAGTGAAAGCGCAAATTCACGAATCTTTGCCTCTGACGTGTCAGCGCTGGCATCATTAACCATAATGATTTCAAACTTGCAAAAATGAGTCGACAGCTGCTTGTAAAGCATCTTCATAAAATCTTCAATCTGATTCTCATTGTCATGGACATATATTACTGCAGATACAAAGTTTTTTTCTAAATTCTGATTGATACTCATCTCATTTCCTCTTCTACTATAATGTAAGAATTTCATCTAAATCATATACGGTATTGATTTTCCCTGAAAGCACACTCACAAAATATGGTTCATTTGAATGTACTTTTACTACCGTAGGTCTGGAATCATCCACCTCGGAAGCCTTCAGGATTGGTTTCATCGAGAATAAAGATTCTTTATAAGTAAAAGTCAAATCATCTCTCATATATTTTCTCGCAAGACCTGACATATAATCCCATGCGGTATATGGCTTTGCAGGACAGTCGTTACAGTTGCCAAGCTGTGCAGGATTACAATATCCTTGTGCTTTTTCCTGACATTCGAATGTCGGCGTCTTATCATAACTTGTCATATGCGGGGTAAATGTAACCGAAGTTAAACTGTGTTGTTCCGTCATTCCAAATGGCATAATAGAAAAAAACGGACCATCCATGACTGTAAGTCCCGTATCTTTTAATCTTTCATCCACATCGCAAAGAATAATCTCACAAAGTTCATATTTGATACCAAAAGTCTCGTCTTCTAATGCCCCCTCCTCTACCTTTCGGAGAATCTGATTACAGGATGCATAAGTAGCGTTTAAAATAAACCGGCTCTGATATTTGCTTTCATCTGCCATTATGACTTCATATTCTGCATCATTGCGGTAAATCTTCTCTATTCTTGCATCATATATAATTTTCACATTCGTATATGATTCCAATTGTTTCAAAAACCAATCTTTTAATATATGTGCATCATATGTGTATTCTTCTGTCAAAAAAGCTCCATCGCACATGCCCTGCTTGAAATACTTTGCAACCGGAATTTCTTCACAGCGAATATTGGCATCCTTGCAGAATTTCATGAACTGTTCCCCATTTGTCCATGAGAAATCTGTGGAAGTTGCATACACCTGATCAAACTCTTTCAACACACAAAAGCCATAGTCCTCGTTAAATCGATTAAAGTATCCTGCCGACTTAATCGCGGTAGACAGGGATCTTGGATAATGATACCCCATGTGAACTCTGGCCTGATTGATATAAGTGGCTCTCTTAAAGCTCTCGCTGTCATATTCCAATACTAAGCAATTCTCCCTCCTCTTTGCACAGAACAGGGCAGAATACAAGCCATATAAACCTGCTCCAATTATAATTCTGTCATATTTCATCGTTATACCTTTCTTCCCTATCAAAAACCATTTCGCCAATTTGTATAATAAATATTGTAGTTTTCACTACTGCCCACTAATTCAAAATCGGCATTAGCAAGAGACTCATTTCCAAATTTCTTCGTTTTATTAATAATAATGTAATCCGCCGCTGCTTCATCCACAGCACTTCTCACATCTTCCGGGTTATATGACATATCCGTATGTTCAAGAATGGTTCTCAAATTATAATCTCCAATTCCAAGGGTACACAAGTTGTCATTATATTCTCTACCATACCATAACACAGAATAATCATCTACAACATTTACCCTTTCCCCGCCGGAGTGTTCATCGATCATGTCAATAAGCTCTATCCATTCGTTATTCATCTGATACACATTCTCCGGAAGAGTAATCTGTCTAAACCAATCCGGATTCGTATTTACACAAACAAATCCTATGGTAAGGATTATAAGTAACCCCTTTCGAATACCGTCTAATTGATTTGCAAGTTCTATCATTAAATATGATGCTAATATCGTAACAGGGATTATCCACAATACGCGATAAAAAGTTTTTGTCTCCCCCGCTTTCTTTACAAACAAAAATACCAGATCATTACATAAAAGCACAAAGCACAACATTGCACAGATTATATATTGTTTTCTTTTTTCTGTTTTTTTTCCCCAATATAATAGTGCAACCATGGCAATAACCAGCAGTACATTTCCGCCAAAATACCACTGCACCATTTTCAGGATTGAATCAATTTCAAGCATACTTTTGTTTCCTGTACTTTTCTATGATACACCAGCCAATATATGCAGCTAAGAATATCCCAATTTCAATTCCAACAACTACTGTTCCGGAACTTGAGACTGCGGTTGCTCCCCACAAGCCCAAGAACAGCAAAACCAGATATTTCTTTTCTCTGTTCATCACAAATTCTGCGCTAAGGTACATGATATAAATCACAATCACATTCGCAGTAAATGCCTTGCCTTCATATGCACGGATCAAAAAAAACATTGCTGATGATGGGTAAGTGCCTGCATACATCAGTTGAAAAATCAGATTGAGCGCAACAAGATAACAGGCGTTTTTCATCCGCTTTTCATCCGTTTTCCACAATACCCTGCTTCCAAACAAATAGGTTGCCATAGAAGTTAGTATTACGTTCTCACACGCCCGCATAATTCTTGTAGTTACAAGAGCCGGCAACGCAAACACCTTGCAGATTACCGCACTGTGAATCTCATAGGTTGCGAGAGCCCTTCGAAGATAATATGCATCTCCCTTAACACCGTTGTATGGATTATATTGAAATAATGTTCCCGTATTAACGGTTGTATTTACCATTCCGATATAATAGCGTGAGTCCTCATTCAATTCTCCGTTAACCGACACATAGTAGCAAAATGCTGCAACTGTAAGGATTGCTATAACAATGGGAAACACTTCCCGAATACTTACTTTGTATTTCACTGCTGTCTGTCTTTTTCTCACAAAAAGGCTTGTTACATACAGTATCAGGACAAGACCTGCCACGGCACACCAGATTCCGGTTACTGTCCTAAGAGTTCCTCCCAGAAAATAGTTTCCCAGAGTAATCAACTCAAATATGCTCTGCACAACCAGAAATCCCAATATTGTATTTGAAAAAGCATTGCTTATTTTTATATAAAAATTTTCAAGTATCAGCGCCCCGCAAAGATAGCAAATCAATAAATCCACCGCCAATGCGAGTAACGCACGAAGTACAAATGCCATCTGTTATGCTCCTACAATAATCATTCCAACAACCGAAATCCTATGCTCCAGACAGGTCTTTACTTCCTTATACACTTCATCATAATAAGAATCGCGAAGCTGTTCGATAAAGACCACGCGTCCGACCTCTGCCAGTTTTTCCAGTGCTTCCGCATGATAGTTTAATTCTTTTCCTGCTATAACAGTAATTCCTTTTTCACTGCACTCTTCCACAATCTGTTCCACAAGCTCTTGCGGCATTGCGTCAATCACGCTGCCGGACAGATACGCCGCATTTTCATTTTTGCAGGCCACTTTGATATTTGCACAGATCAAATGAATCTCTTCCTCTAAGGTCAGGGTTCCCGCTTTATGATAACGCGCCTTAAGAATCATCCGGTCAATCGGATTTTCCTTTCCGAGGCGGATGCTTCCGAGTATATTTACATGATATAAGCTTTGCACTTCACTTTCACTGCGAAGCTTTACGGTAAGAAGGAAGGAAAGCAGAATCCACAATACGGCAAGAACCATTCCGATTACGGCACCGATTACGAACTTTCCAACGCTAAAGGAAACGGAAACTGCATCCGGCACATATTCCTCTTCCTGCGTCTTACTCTCTTCCCCGCCACTGATATCTGCCGGTTCGCCCTTTGCCTCTTTCTCTGCCATCTCTGTATATTTTGAATACAACGCAATCTGATTTCCGGTCATATTGCTCTTTAAGGAATCCAGGTTATTATTCAGCTGCTTAATCGTCATGGAAATCTGGTTTTGGAGCGATGCCAGCTCTTCATCGCAGATAACCGCTGAATTCTCACTGATTAACGTAAGATTCAATCCGTTTACCCGGGCGCCGATGCTTTCGGAATACTGGGCAAGATCCGTTTTTACAACAGCAGCCAGTTCCTCACACTGCCCCTTGGAGTTTCCTCTTGCTCTTACGACAAAGCTGTTATTACTGTCATAGACATCCGCACCGTTTCCGATGTATCCGCCGTTTGAAGTGGAGTATGCAATCTGCTCCCCCACCATAACGTCTATAAGCTCCGTCGCATAGATATTGCTTTTAATACGCTGTAAGAAAAGCGCCGCATAATCCGTTCCGGCTTCCTCTCCGGTCACATAATACTGTAAGTAAATGACATGTTCTTCATATGGATTTATCTGCATGAGCTCGGAATCTTTTACATATGCGCTCTTTTCATCCAGCTGCTTTTTCATGGCGGCTGCGCCAAGCACCTCGTCCATATCCTGTGCGCCGAGTGCGGATTCCATTTCTTCCACAGTAGCCTCCTGCTGCTCTATCGCCTGTTGGGGAGTTGTTTTTGCAGCATTTATATCCTTTGCCAGTTGATATGCTGATAAAATCACAGCGCAGGCAGCTGCAAGGATACAAATCAATCTCCATCTGCGAAGAATTTCCCAAAGAAAATCTGCCGCCTCCAGATCCGTTTCCTTTCGTTTGATAGTTTGCTTCTCGCTCATTTTTTGCACCTTTCCGGGTATTTATCCCTTTTTCTTATAGCGGTTTCGAACGATTCGAAGTCCGACCGGATTGGACAATGCCATGGTCAGAACGCGTTCTTTTATACTGTAGCTTGTCCGGTATGCATTCTTTGGAAGAAGTCCGCCATATTCTTCCCCCCGTATTCTTATATCAACGGCCTTTGCAAGTTCTTCTATATATTCGTCGGATTCCTTGCGCAGGGAATCATCTCTTCTTACGGTCTGCTGCATGCCGGTATTGCTTCTTCTGTACCAAAAGCCAATGACCGGCACATGAACCGGATGACACTTTGCTTTCAACAGCTTCAGATACAGCGCCCAGTCTTCATCGTAATGCTTATATACCTCAGTAAATCCACCTACGCGCATTAGCGCGCTCTTGCGAAATGCAGCTGCGTTCACAAGCGTATTATTAAATGTCATCCGTCCTGCGCAAAAGGGCTTGACCCACATATATTCCCACGCGCCGAAACCGACAAGATCCGTATAGCTCCAATCCACTTTCGGGTGCTTCTTGAGAGCCTTATAGAGTACATCCAGATAAAACTCTTCAATCAGGTCGTCTGCATCCAGAAAAACAATGATATCTGCTTTACTGTTTCTTATTCCATGATTTTTCGCCTTTGACTGCCCGCCGTTTTCCTGCGTAAATACATGAATTCGATCATCGGTTTTTGCCAGACGGTACAGTTCTTCTACATCCTCTTCTTTTGTGCTTCCGTCGTTTACAATGATCCATTCGAAATCCGAAAAGGTCTGGTTCATTACACAATTATACGTCTGCTCCAAGTTTGCTCCCGAATTGTAAAACGGAGTGACGATAGAAATCACAGGGTTCTTTCCAGTCCCTGTATCATTTTGATGTAATGGTTTTGTAAGTGTTTTTCCCGGTTCATCCTGAAATGAGAAGTTCTCTCTTTTTGACACGCCTCGTCCACCTTTCGTTCACACTGTGTTTCCAAATTTACCGTCTGCTACCCTAAGGATTTCTCCAAATATTCCACAGATACTCTGCGGTATTCCGCCAGACGTTTCTTTGTATCGTCATAATTGATGTCTTCGTCCGGATGTATCCGGTCTTCCTCGGTAATATGGCGGTTCGCAATTCCTAAAAATCCAAGAAGATTCTCGATTCGTCCGTTAATTTCATAGATACTGTAAAATTTCTTCTGGAATAAAACAGAAAATACCGTTCCATGAAAAGAATTCGTAAGAACCAGCTTTGCATCGCGGATATATGTTAAGAATTCTTTCGGGCCGGCAGAATATACATAGTCTGCGTTAATGCTTTTTTGGGTCTCTGCCAATTCCCGTTCTCTCCCGGGAGTTTTCATATAGTGAAGCTCGATGAGTTTACAATTCATTTTCTTTGCCGCTGCTCTTGCCGCTTTTGTAAGTACATCGTTTTCCACCACATAGTATGCAAAGACATAATCCTCCGCCTCAAGCGGCTTTTCATACAAAAGTCCGGTATAATCTTCCTTTTCCAACAGGAGCGTTGGGTCTACTACTGTGCTTACCTCTTTGTCTAACAGTGCCCGAAGTTCCTCCGCCAATCGCTCCTCGCGGACGGAGATATGCTCTAACTTCCTTAAATACTCTTTGAATAACGGTTTTTGGGCATCGGGAATGTCACCGTTTGGCACACTCGCTGCATAGGAGATTTTTCTTTTCTTCGGTGCAAACTGACCAAAGTAAACCGGGTCAAGACCATGCGTAAGTTCTCTTGCCCAGATCTGATCACTTCCGAGAATATACGTGTCGCAATCTGCTCGCTCCAAATCGTCCGGCGCAAGCACTTTGGTTTCGCTGCCGTCCATCAATGCGCCCTTTAAAAAGCTTTCGAATGCAGAACACTGTTTCTGCCATTCCTTTTTTCCATACTGCTGCTCTTTTACAAGCCTTAGAATATGTCCCCACCGGCTTGGAAGAACATCGCGCTTCCAGAAATCAATATGGATTCCTTTTTTATAAAGTCTTGCAATATATCTGTTTTGATAATTTAATACCTGCGCCTCATACCCCATACGATTCAGCCTGGTCTTTAAGGCATATGCCTGAAGCATCGCCCCATAGTTATGGGCATAATGAAAGGTCAGGATCCCTATTTTCTGTTTCAAGTATGTTCCTCCATTTTGCATATTCGGATAATACTTACTTTCTTCTTAAGATTTTTGTGTTTACAACCGCGATCATTCTTGTCCGCTCATTTCCGTTAAACAGAACAAAGAAATTGATGAGTACCCCTGCGCATCCTGCAATGATACATACCAGAATGAATGTAAGCCAATTGATCGGAAGCCGATAGACCCCTCGGATTCCCCAAAAGACAAGCGCCATCACTCCTGTGGTTCCGATGTAGCGGAAAATAATCGGATAGAAGGTACTCCATTTTACCTTCAGACATCTGCATGCGCAGAGCGGGACAAAAATCAGATTTCCTAAAATCCCTGTCACGCGGCTCACTCCTGCTACTGCGAAAATCCCCAGATTTGTGATGTTCAGCAAAACAAAGACAGCCAGAACATTCACAAACCCTATTACCAGCCAGAAGATGGAATTCATCCTCAGCTTATTGGTTACCAAAAAAACATTGTTCAGCGATGTGGTCACTCCCGATACTAAAAGGCTCATCATAATTACCACAAGAAGCTGATAAATCAGATCCACATCCTGATTCGGCACCCACAACTGTACGAAATAGTGCCCGAACACTGCCATCACACAGAATATGATATTTGCAAAGAAGGCAGAAAACTTCATACTTACCTTAAGCTCTTTTACCAGCGCCTCCTTATCGTCCTTTGCATAATACTCGGTCAGATTCGGGCTGAACAGATTAATCAAAAGATTCAGCAGTGTACTAATGTAGGTTGGCATCTGCTGCGCAATGGACAGCTCTCCCATCAGATACTTGCTGATCCAGAGATTTGTGATAATCAGATCCAGTCCGTCCGATAATACCTGGGACAATCTGGATATCGAATTCCAGATTCCCGCTGCAATCAGTTCCTTTACCTTTGCCCAATGTGCCAGTGCTCTGCTTACCTTAATATCCGGAATCAGAAGCTTTGTATAGTACAGATTGATAATTAAACCGACAAAGGTACAGATACAGGTGGACAATCCCACATAAGCTACATTGGCCGGCAAAAATCCGAACAGCAGACACATCAGAAACACACGCAGGATTGCCGTAATAATATTCGCAATACTGCTCAAATACAGCCGGTTCGTGATAAAGGTTGCAACATTATATACGGTACCAATCAGCGTAATGATAAAATTGCAAAGAATAAAGAAAAAAAGCAGTTTTACCGAGCTTACCAATTCCGGGGAGACATTTAACAAATGCTCCACATTGAGAATCATTGGTATAATCATAACCAGAATTACCGGAATTGAGATGATATTGGCAACGAGTACGGAAGAAAAATATTCGCTCGCTTCCTTCTTTTTTCCCTTATGATACTCTACCGTGATAAAACGGCCTGCAACGGAATTCAATGCTACCGTCAGTATCGTGATATAGTTAATCACGTTATTTCCAAGACTTACAAATCCATACGCTTCTTCCCCAACCGTATCTGTTATGTATGGTGTAAAGAAGAACGTAATTCCGAGTCCTACGGCAAAGGTCACAAAGCTTGCAATTGTGTTAATAAATAGTGCCTTTGTCTTTCCTAATTCCTTCATGCTCAAAAACCTCTATAAATTCCTGATAGAACCGGCTCTTCTGAAATACTAACGCCTGTTCTGATGATTTTTTGCTCATTTCGGCCCGCTTTTCGGCATCCTTTGACAATTCCGTAATCGCTTTTTCTAAATTTTCAACGATGCCCTTGCGCTCGACCCAGTATGCCACATCCCTCGGGGCGTATTCAATAAGTCCCCCGGATATTGTGACAATAAGCGGCAGTCCGGAAAGCATGCCCTCAATTGCAATCAGACCGGCAGCCTCCTCCCAAAGAGACGGAATTACCTGAATGTCCGCCGACTGATAATAGCGGTATAACTGCGTGTTCTGGATATAACCGGTAAACTGTACGCGCTCATTGGCTTGCTTTAAGAGTTCTTTTACCTCTTTCACATATGGAGTCTCATCATTGGTTCCAAAATTTGCACTTCCGATCATAAGAAGCTTGATATGCGGATTGTTCATGTTCACAATCGCCTGAACCAATTCTTTCGCGCCCTTTACTTCGATGATTCTTCCGCAGTATATCACTACAAAGTCTTTCTCCGAAAAGCCAAAAGACGCCCGGATTTTCCGCCGTTCCTCCGCCGTAATTTTCTGCGTAAATTTATCCTGATTCACGCTGTTGTATACGGTATATCCCTGAATATCCTCCGCCTTCGTGGTTCTTAGGAATTCATCTCTTGCAAAATTACTGATCCCGATTGCATTCCCGAATATATGGTCAAAATAGTCTTCGCACAGCAAATGATGATGGACGTGAAGATATAAGTTTTCTTTTCCAAACTCTTCCGAAAATCTGCGGAATTGCTCATACTTTCCGCCTTCCGCTACAATTGCATCCACCGGATGCTTTTTAAGATACCTCATCACTCTTCGATAGTATGCGATATCGATCATGGTCTTCTTATGCGGATTGAGCTTGTGCAGACATGCATCCGTATACCGGATCAGCCGGTTCATGACCCGATCCGTCACAGAAGTTTTCGGCAGATAAATCATATGGGTGTGTTTATAATGCTTCGCCCGCTCTTTCGCCTCTTCATTTTCCATGGAGAACACGTAAAACTCTGCCTTCTGCTCTATTTCATTTTGTTCAATCAAAATGGTAACCAGTTCTTCGATCGCTCCACCGCAAACAGCCGGAACTGGAAGTCCTTCATATAATACCAACGCAATTTTTTTCATAATTCTTCCTTAATACCGTTTTGTGAGTGTCCACAGATACAAATCCGGCACATATACTTTTAACATTCCCGATACCCTGCGATGGCGGTCTGTCGTATCAAGCAGCGCCTTTTTATGCTGCTTTGCAAATCTCTTTGCATCCGCAAAATCCTTTTTATGCGCTCTTCTTTCCTCCTTGCTAAGCTGTGCATATTTTTCAAATACCCGGCTGACGCTGCATCCGATCAGATTGATATCCCCAAACCTTGGCGATATTGCTGTAAGCTTGTCATAGCACATCTCTTCGACATGCATTGCCTCTAAGTATTTCTGTTGAAATTTCTGTTTCATCGCACTTCCGGGATAAATGACGTAATGATAAAACGGATAGTAAATTGTTGCTGCCTTTGCAAATTCTTCCTGCAATATGACATTCGTATTAAATAACAAATCTTCTGCAACTTTATAATGTTCAAATTCAACATGTCGAATCAGCCTGGTGCGGTACAGCTTACATACCGGTCCCCATACCGCAAGAAGTGCAATCCCGCTGTCTACACGATTATCAAAATAAGTGACTTTCGACTTTTGGCTTTCTTCCTCGCAGGTACTACGCTTATCATAGTATGCATCAAACCGGCTTTTTGCCACCTCCGGCGATTCCTCCTGTAAGATGCAGTTGGCCACATCTGCGTCATATTTCTCTGCGAGATCGTGCAGTGTCCTAAGCATATCCGGCTCAATCCAGTCATCCGCATCCATAAACATCAGATATTTTCCCGCTGCGAGTGCAATTCCCCGGTTTCTGGCCACACTTACGCCGGAATTGTTCTGCGTAAATACCCGGATTCTGCCGTCCCGCTTTTCCCACTCCCTGCAGATTGCAAGGCTTCGGTCAGACGAGCCGTCATCAATAAGCAGAATTTCCAGATTGTCATATGTCTGATTGCACAAACTATACAATGTTTTCTCGATATATGCTTCCACGTTATACACTGGAACAACGATTGTAAGTAAATCCATCCTACTCCTCTATGCGCTTTCGCTTTGGAAGAA
Organism: uncultured Lachnobacterium sp.; assembly: GCA_964614035.1. Classification (GTDB taxonomy): domain Bacteria; phylum Bacillota; class Clostridia; order Lachnospirales; family Lachnospiraceae; genus Roseburia. The sequence continues at coordinate 31,978 of CAZTKM010000006.1, read as the reverse complement.
TATGAATATCCCCCTCTGCAAAGCTGTGAATCCGTATTCCGCGCCACTTCAAAAATATCTGCAATGCAAACGCAAAAACACAGGTTGCTATTCCAAAAATAATATAATTGATTGTCCCGCCGTCAAATAAGATTTTGGTGTACGGAACGGTCAGTACGCAAATCGTAAATGCATCTCTGCGCTTTAAGAACCAGTTTAACGAGAACTCGGCAATCGCAAACGGAATTAACATATTGCCTACCGCCCCGGGTATTCCGAAGTTTGCGTATCCTTCCGCAATTAATCCCGGCTGTGCATATCCTGCGGAAATGTATTTTGCCGACAAAAGAGGAAGACTTACATAGTCAAATCCAAAATATCCGGCAAGTCCTTTCACATAGGTAATTCCATGAAAATATCCGTTTACTTTTACATGCTGGATAATATTGCCCCCGAGCTCTGTCCATATTCCAAATAATCGGTATACCTGGCGCACGCAGGCATCATAAATACTCTTTAAGTTCGTGATTTCATAAAGAATATTGTATTTTCTTCCGTAATACAAGTTTAATTTTACAAGCTCGGACACCATTCCGTATGCCATTACCGCAATCATTCCAAGTATCAGCAGCGGTACTACCTTTTTTCCCTTTTTGCGATTGTCATTGACTGCGGCAAACACAAAAAAAATCAGAAGCACCGGCATGATATACTCAATGACCAGAAACCGATTCGTCCGGACCTTGTACAAACAGTATAATCCGCCAAGCAGACCGGCGATTGTATACGGATTCAATTTTCCGCCGGTTATCAGAAAGCGAATGCCAAAATAGCAAAACACCGGCACATACAGTACGAGTCCGCTTGTTCCGGTTCTGAAATTCAAAAATAAAACAAGAATCCCCATTAGAAACATTGCCACATCATCGGTACCTGCATAATTCAAAAAGTCGTATTGCTTAATCTCCTCTGTAGTCTTCTTAAGACATAGCAGATAAACAAGCACCACCGCCATTAGAATAAAATATACCGCAATATAGAGCAGATAAAAATCCTGCGGTTCCGTTACTCCCTCACGCTCCATCTGCCGCAGTCTGCTGTCCGTAAAATAACATGGGCAAATCACTCCGTCAATAAAAGCGTTAATAAGCAGAAACAGATATCCGACGCTGAACACCTGCCGCTTTCTCTCATAGAGTACGGATACCGCTAAAAAGAGAAACAATGACAGTATCAGCAATCCGCAGCGCCCCCATATGTTATTGTCTGCAACCATTACCTTTTTGTCCAAAAGCAGGTTTGCACAGATAAAGATGACAATGCCGATCATTCCGACACGAGTCACCTGAAACATTTTTCTTGTCATGCTAATCGTTTCCTTGTGCTACTTACGATATCTCTTCTGTAAAGATTTTGAACCGCATAATGTCATTATGCATTTTGCCGCAAGCTTTACGCTGAATGTAAAGTTATGAAGATATGGTTTCTTAAATATCTTCCGGAAATACTTCTTTATATCTGCCTTTAATGCGGCTTTCTCTTCTTCTCCCATCTGCGATCCATGAACTGCCATATACAAAGTATTCCACGCAAGGCAGCTTTGAATCATTGCGGGAAGAAGTTCCTCGTTGCCCTGTCTGCTGTAATAATCCATTCGCTCATGCCACATATCCAGATAGTCTGTACAGTCTTTCCTGCTGTACCCTGCACCCATCAGCGAATCGGATCGCTGAAGATAATAATACATGTTCTTTGGAACACAAACGACCTTTTCCTGCTTATCGTAAATCTGATGAAGCATAAAGTCATCCTCATTTCGTCTCTTATACGGAAACCGGAGTTTTGAGAATATTTTCGCTTCAAACAAAGCTCCCCATGCGGTAACCAGACACCAGTTTCCCTGAATTTCCCGCTTTATAATCTCGCGTCCCGTATATATTTCTGTCTTGCCTTTGCCGCTTTTATTTTCTGTGGCAGAAATCTGATCTGTAATCTGATTGTTTTCATCTACCACCTGAAGTCCGCAGATTGCACTCGATGCCTGATTGGTGGTCATCGCATGATACAGACATTCCAGATAGTTCACATCCACATAATCATCCGAATCAATAAAAGCAACATATTCCCCCTTCATTACATCAAGACCTGCATTCCTCGCATCGGAAAGGCCGTTGCATGGCCGCTCGATTACCATAATCCTGCTGTCCTTTTTTGCCCACTCATAGCTCTTTGCAAGACACCTGTCTCCCGCATCCCCTACAACAAGAAGGATTTCCAGATTCGCATATGTCTGATCCGTTATACTCTTTATGCACTTGTCCATGTAATCTTCCACAAGATAGATGGGAATGATTACGGTAATTAATGGCTGGTTCATATATTTTTACCTATCTTTATTTGTCATAAGCCATAATGTACATCATTAAATGGTCATACATCATGTGAAGATCCTCGGTAATCTGCATGTTGTCAACCGGAACATGCAGATTCAGATCTGCTAGTTCTTTGACTTTTCCGCCGGAATATCCCGTAATTCCAATAACCGTATTTCCCTGCTCCTTTGCGTATTTCGCTGCGCGGACAACATTCTCGCTGTTTCCGCTTCCTGAGATTCCGATAAACAAATCTCCCGGTCTGATGTGTCCGCGAAGCGGAAATACAAATACATCATCATAGCTGATATCGTTTGCAACAGCCATCATGGTCGGGATATTATCATTCAGACAAATAAAGTTATATTTCTGTTCCTGATGCTCGCTGACACCTTTATTGAAATCACATACAAAATGCGATGCGGTTGCGGCGCTTCCGCCGTTTCCGCAGATATAAATGGTTTTCCCGTTTACTCTTGCTTCCTCTAACGCATTCATTACCTGATTTACCGCCTCGACATCGAGGCTTTTCATAATTTCGATTTCAAGATCGATATATTTTTTTATTTTATCGGTATAATTTGTCATGTAGTTTTCACTCTCTTTCCAATATTCTCTCCACCGCAGACATAAGATTTTCCGCTGTATAGTCCGCTGTCACATCATATTTTTGATCTGTGCCGCCCGCTCCGGTCTTTAAAAGAATCGTATGAGTTCCCGCATTCACACCGGTCTGGATATCCATGGTGCTGTCGCCAATCATCCACGACCCTTCCAAATCAATATGAAACTGTTCTGCGGCGTCAAGTATCATTCCCGGCTTTGGCTTTCTGCACTCACATTCTATCTTGTACGCCGGGTTTTCCTCCGGGTATCCCTTGTCCGGATGATGCGGACAGAACTTTATGGCATCCACATAAGCGCCTTCTTTTCCGAGAAGCGTCTCCATTTTATTATGGATTTCTTCCACATCTTTTATGTCGCACATTCCCCTTGCTACTACCGGCTGGTTGGTAATCACGATCGCCAGATACTGCGACCGGTTGATTGCGGCAATTGCTTTTGCAGCGCCGTTCTCTAACTCGAACTGTTCTGTTTTCGATACCAGACCAACGTATTTATTGATGGTTCCGTCCCGATCCAAAAAGATTGCTTTCTGCGGAAAATCAAGATTTCTGGCATGCACAATGCCGTTGCTCAAATCCAGTTCCGTTGCCCGCAGACGCTCCGGTGTTCCCACATCCTTGACATACTCTGAGGTACAATATCCATATATGCCTTCATCCGCCTCAATCATGGGAAAGATGATGTCCTTCTCCAAATCCGTCTTTACCGGCTCTGCCAGTTTTTCCGGCACAGACTCGTTTACCATGTACAATCCCGCATTAACCAGATTGCGGTAATAATAATCGCGCACATTATTTTTGGAATTGCAGCCGACTACCTTTTCATTTTTGCCAAGTACAATCACATCGCTGTCGTAAGGATGCGAATTTGGATGGACAAGCAGCGTAAGCTTTGCCCGATGTTCCTGATGAAAGTTTAAAAATCGCTTTACACTGATATCAAAAATCAAATCGCCAAATACGAGGAAAAAATCACCCTTTACCTTTCCCTTCAGGTAATACAGCGCACCGGCAGTACCGAGCGGCACGTCCTCGCGGATATATGTGATTGTTACATTCCATTTGCTTCCGTCGCCAAAATACGCTTCGATTTTTTCGCCTAAATGTCCGACAATGAAAAAGTATTCCGCAATTCCGTTATTTTTTAACACCTCTAGCTGGTGTTCCAGAATCGGTTTCCCGTTGAGCCTTACCATCGGCTTTGGTATCTCGTCATTGGTAATGGAGGAAAGTCTGGTTCCTTTCCCTCCTGCCATAATTACAGCCTGCATATGTTCCTCTTTCTCTGCTTATGCATGTAGTGTTGATTATTTGCCAAGTACGGCTTTTAATGTGGCCTGTACGGATTCATCCGAGTTATGGGCGGCCTTCCAGCCTGCGGCATGAATCTTGGACAAATCATAGCAGAATGCCGGAACATCGCCCTTCCAGCCGCGGTTTCCTCCGGTAAACTTATATTCCACATCGGTAAGACCCATCGCTTCACATACGAAATCTGCAATCTTCTTAACCGAAGTAGAGCCTTCCACTCCCATGTTGTAGATGTTCACGCCTTTTTCTCCCGCAAATGAAAAACGAACGATTGCCTCCACCAAATCTTCCACATAGATATATGGTTTATTCTGAGTACCGTCTCCCAAAATCTGCAGCTCCTTTGGATTTGCCTTCAGCTTCTTAATAAAGTCAAAAATGACTCCATGCGTAAGCCCCGGCCCGATGACATTCGGGAAACGGAATACCATAACATCAAAATCATTCATGTATGCATAGGATGAGATAAATGCTTCCGATGCAAGCTTTGCTCCACCGTAATAAGAGATTGGCGCAAGTCCGCCGATATCTTCCTTCAGTGCAACTCCAACCTTTTCTCCGTATACTGCCGAAGTGGATGCGAAAAACATTTTCTTTACATTACACCTTCTCATACATTCCAGCACGCTGTATGTGGTAGAAAATGTCTTCGTAAAGTCGATTCCGGGATTTGCAGCGCTTTTTTGAATATCGGAATTCGCAGCTAAATGGAACACATATTCCGTATCAGAGTCCCGCATAACCTTCTCCAATTTATCCACTACAGATGCATCCTGACGGATGAGTTTATAATCCGCATGATTCATAAAACGCGCAACATTCTGCTCATTCCCCAATGTAAAATCATCTACGCATACAACATGATGCCCCTGCTTTAGCAAGCGCTCTGTCAGATTTGAACCGATAAATCCGGCTCCTCCGGTAATTAAAATATTCATATCCTGCACCTCTCCTGTTTCACTTATTTCAACAATTCCACATTTGTCTTTTCTGCTTTCACTTCCTGCGCTATCTGCACACATGAGTCTTCTGTCCCACATAGATAATCGTAGAACCTTGTCCGTCAAATGTGAATGGCATTTCGGGAAGCCGAAGGGCTTCTTTTAGCCGGTTCTGTTCTTTCCCCGGAACATAGAACAACAGGAAGCCTCCGCCGCCTGCTCCGAGAAGTTTTCCTCCGATTGCTCCGTTTTTCATTGCAATGTCATAGCTTTCATCAATGATTGGGGTTGTGATTCCGGATGCAAGGGTGCGCTTTAGCTTCCAGCTTGCGTCTAAGATTTCTCCAAGGCTGTCAATATTGCCATTGGTCAGTTCCCTCCGAAGATCATGCGTCAGGCTGCACATTTGTATCTGATTCTGTTCTTTATCTCCTGCCGTCACATTGCTTCCCTGCTCTTTTAAAATGGCGGATGCCGAATGAACCCCGCCGGTATAGAACATCATCAGATTATTCTGCAGTTCTTTATATTTTGCATGCTCCATAATAACCGGTTCTACATGTACAGAGCCGTCCTGATTGAAGTTGTAAAAATTCAGTCCGCCAAATGCGGCGCCGTACTGATCCTGTTTTCCGATCGGCTGCTTTAGGTCTTCCAGTTCTACCTCACACGCTTCTCTTGCTAAGGTCTCTTTCGATACATACTTTCCGGTGTATGCATACAGCGCATGAAGAACGCCAACCGTAAAGGAGCTGGACGATCCGAGTCCTGTTCCCGCCGGAACATCCGCGGTGCTGGTCATCTCCACGCCTTTTACATCAAAGCGCTTTAACATATCTTTAAAATATTGATGCCGGATATCCTCTATATCAGTTACCGTTTCTGTCTGTGAGTATTTTAAGGATGTGGTATTTGCATCAAAAGACGGATGAATCGAAATGTACATATACTTATCAATTCCGGTGCTAAGCACACATCCGCCATGCTTTTCATAGAAGCTTGGAAGATCGCTTCCTCCTCCGCAAAAGCTTACCCGAAATGGAGTTCTTGAAATAATCATCTGTCTTCTCCTCTCCTTATGTTTAGCGGTGCATACTGATTGTTCCGCTGCCTCCGGTCATATAGAAGGTGTCTCCAACAATCATATTGCCCATATCGCTTACCATAAATACTGCCAGATTTGCAATCTCGCCCGGAACCGCCATGCGTCCGCTCGGATTACTGTCCATGCAGATATCTCCGTCCGCCTGCCGGTCGACCATCGCCGTCGCTGTCGGCCCCGGTGCAATTGCATTTACCACAATACCATACGGCAATAAAGTATCCGCCAGCCCCAATGTAAATCCGCGAACCGCCCACTTGGAAATCGGGTACGGCGTCCACGCCGGCCGAAGTGCCGAGGATGATGATACATTTAAAATGTGTCCTTTGATTTTATGCTCAATCATATAATTGCTTACCGCCTGACACAGAAAGAAGGTTCCCTTTACATTAATGTCCATGACTCTGTCATAATCTTCTTCCTTTACATGAGCGAAATCATCCACATCATTTACTCCGGCGCAATTTACCAGAATGTCAATTCTGTTCTCCGGAAAAAGCGACATTGCCTCACGAATTTTCGCCGGCATCTGTGCAACATCAAGTACATTCATCCGAAACGGAACAATTGCTTCGGCAGATTCAAATTTTTCACTGATCTTGCCTGCGATACCCGATAATTTATTCTCATTCGTACCAGCCAGAATTACTTTTGCGCCGCAGGAAACGAATGCCTCCGCAATCGCGCTCCCGATGCCGCCTGTTCCGCCGGACACAAGAGCGACCTTCCCTGCAAGAACCTGCTCGGGATTTACCGGAGTCGGAATCGGAATCTTCTCTGTCTTTGTTACCATTCGAATCAATGCTTTTACCTGTGCTTTCAGGCTGCCCATACTCGTTATCCTCTTTTCATGCTTTTCCTGACATATTCATAATACTGCCTGATTCCTTCCCTGAGCGGCGTTATCCTGATATCTCCTAAAGAAAGAATCCTCTCATTATCCAGAATGATTTTCTCAGCGTCTACCGAACGGCCTTTCGTATAACGCACCTGAAGGTTTGGTTCCAATTCTTTTAAAATGCGAATGATATCATTCTGTGAAGTTCCTGTATTAGAGCTGACATTAAACACTTCATACCCACCATGGTACTCAATCAGCTCGTACAGCATACGGCATACGTCTTCGACGTAGATATAATCTCTTACAATACTCCCGTCTCCCCAGATTTCCATTACCTCTTTGGAGAGTGCTTTCTTGATTGCCGCATCAATGAATCCGACGCCCTTTTGATAATCCTGTCCCGGTCCGTACGGATTCGAGATGCGTGCAATCAGCATGTTTTTCTTCATCTGAAAGTTAAAGGTTCGTATCGTGTTCTCTATGCAAAGCTTCAGATTTCCGTAATGATTGATCGGCACCGGAACGGCCTGTTCGTTTACCGGAAGTACCTTTTGATTTCCATACACAGTTCCTCCCGAAGAGAAGAAAATCAATCTGCAGTCCGTATCTTTGATAAATGAACATAATTTTGCTGTCTGCACAAAATCCCTTTCGTATCCTAAGATACACTTTTCATTGGAATTTCCGGGATTCAGGGTGCAGATTGCATGAAATATGACGTCCATTCCGTCAATGATACTCTGCAGGGTATAATCGTCAAAAAAATCTCCGCTTATATATTTGACTCCCTCTATTTTGTTCTGCGGAATAAACATATCAAAACTATATACCTGCTCCCCTTTGCTCACTAAAAACCGGCACAGATTTCTCCCAAGAAACCCATTGCCTCCCAGCACTAAGATTTTTTTCATACTTAAATATCCTTTTTCCCTTGATTTTTTCCATCCGAATCATGAAAAACACAAAGTCTTTGCTATTTTTGCGCCAATTTCATATAGAATTCCTCCAGCCGCTTTGCCTCGATTCGGATATTAAATCCAAGCCTGTCCAGCTCTTTGCTGTAATTGCGGCGCGATGGTCTTGTTCCTGCTGCAATCGCCTCCGATGCCCATTTTTGCGGTTCCTCATCCAGAGATAAGTACACAGCATCCGCCACATCCGCTTCTCTTGTGACTGCATCGCTAAACACACATGGCAGTCCCGATGCCTGCGCTTCCACACCAACCATCGGCAGCCCCTCAAAAAGTGACGGCATGACCATGACATCCATCGCCTGATACAGTTCTTTTGTATTGTTGACCATTCCAAAGAATCGCACATCCGTCTCCAAATGCGCATCCTTTACCTTTTGCTTAACCTCCGGCTTCGTCTCGCCGTCTCCGACAAGCCACAATACGCTATTTGGTCTCTTTTTCTTGATCTGCTCAAATATATCAATCAGATATGTCTGATTCTTCTGTCGGCTCATTCTTCCGACATTGCCAATGACAAGAGTATCTTCATCCCAGCCTTTTTCTATCAGTTCCCGGTTCCTGACAATCTCGCGGAGCGTTTCATCATAAAAATACAGTTCTTTTTCTATTGCATTTTTCAGCACCAGATAGTTCTGATTCCGAAATAAAAATTTACCGGCGGCATCCGAACATCCAATGAGCGAAAGGTCGACCTTCGCCCCGGCTCTTTTTCCCAGTCCCCACAACATTCGATTGCGTACTGCTTTTACCTTACTCTCCGCATAAAGTGTTGCATGACTGTGGACAATGCATTTTGTTATCCCGTATTTTTTAGCCACAGGAAATACCAGAAATGCGATATTCGGCGCATGAAGGTGAATGATATCATATTCTCCCTCATGTTCATTCAAAAATTCCTCCATATATTTCTTTGTGCGTCCCATACGGCTCCCTGAAAGCGCGGGATACACATATACCTTAGATTCAAGCGCTTTTACCTGCTCGTCGAAATGCTCGGGCTTATCGCCGAAAATCAGGTAATCCAACCGTACTTTTTTTGCATCTATGAACTTCTGATAATTTAACATTACCGTACCGACACCCCCGACCGGGCGCTTTCCGATAATCTCTAATACATGTACCATTTACACCTCTTTTTTACATCTTTCCGAAAAAAGCGCAAAGAAACCCATAAACAAGCCCCTTTCTCTTTTGTATCCATTTCGATATCTATTTTCGCAGCACGTTTTTGTATGCCATCTCCTTGAACCATCCCGGTGTCATGATCATACTAAATGTTCCGATCTGCGCCTTCATGTATTCTCCCGTAGAAGTAAGTCCCAATTCATGTTGTAACTTTCGAAGTTTCACGAATGTTTTATAATAAGCCCATCCACTTCTTCGTCTTACAAGTCCCATACTGGTTCTTGCTTTTACCAGAATATCTTCCATATTTCGAAGCTGATATCCTTTAGATATCATCCGGCTCCACAGGGAATAATCCTCCAAAAACGGAAAATGCTGATAATTGCCGGCTTCAAGGATTGCGCTCCTCCGGTACATGACGGTCATGTGATTCAGCGGATTGCGGAGCTTAATGTACCGCTCCACTTCCTCCTGCGTCTTTGGCATCTGCTTGATGCGGTCGATGGTTCCCTCATCATTGAATTCCCGAATTGCGCCGCCCGCAGCCGATACTTCCGGATGCTTCTCCATGTACAGCGTCTGTTTATACAGACGATCCGGCATAGCGATGTCATCCGTATCCATTCTTGCGATGAGCTCGTTTCTGCAGATTTCCACGCCTTTGGCAAGCGCGCGCCCAAGCTGTTGGTTTTCTTTGAACGCATAGGTAACCAGCTTCGGATACACTTTGTTTTCCGGCTCTTCGTCTTGTTTTGCTCCCTGATTACAAATCTGTTCATACTCCGCAATCAAAGTGTCCAGTTCTTCCGTCAGCGGTCCGTCCTCCATCAGTACGATTTCATCTGCCGGGTATGTCTGAGCCAGTATGCTCTCCATAGCGGCTTTAAAATACTCCGGTTTTTCTTTGTAGTATACGGACATCAATACGGATATCTTCGATGTTGGCATCCGGTCTTTTTCGGGCAAATCGCTTTTTGTATTGTTCCCGCTGCTTCTTGCTACACTCTCTTTAAAATCAATAATCTGATAGTCTCCAAGTTCCGGATATACAGACATCTCTTTCACATAGAGTAACGATCCGAACACTTTTGCAAACACAAGGATTCTGTTTGCCATTAGTCCGATTACCCCTGCAAAACCGGGAATTAAGTTTATCTTTTTTCCATAGCTTTTTGCAATTTCCGCCACCAGTTCGGAGGTATTTACATACTCCCTGTTCTGCGGACAATAAATTTTATATCTTTCATTCGTTCCGTCGGAAGCTTCCTTTGATTTGTGATCGATTAAAAGCCTTAAAAATTCACACAGATTCTCAACGTAAAGCATACTTCTTTGGTTATTTATTTTGGGAAATATGGGAATTTTTTTTGCGAGTTTTTCAAGGGAGGCATAGTTTCCGGAACATTCATATCCGTAAATCATCGGAGGCCGGACCACAGATACCGCAAGATTCGGATATTCCTTATCATTACCGCTGCATAGTTCCTCAAGAACATGTTCTGCCTTGCGTTTGCTTTTCCCATAGAAATTAACCGGATTTGTTTCTGTGCTTTCACTAATGATACCCTTTACCATTCCGTATACGCTCATGGTGCTCATAAATACAAAGTGAGCCTGTTTTTTTTCGGATTCTCTTTCCTTTGCATATTTTTTTGCAAGTTCCACAGTAAGAATGGTATTCACTTCATGATAAAGGTTTTCCATTTCCGGCTGTTCCTTCCGGTGTACAATGCCTGCCACATGAACGACGGCATCATAATCCGCAAAGGATTCCTTTTTCCATTCATCGCCCCTTACCGAAAGAAATACAATATGCCACTGGTTTTCCGGTGGCATGACAGCGTTATATTCTTCTATATATTTTTTTAATGAGTTACCAAGATATCCGTTTGTTCCGGTAACAAGCGCATGTTTGCCCATATATTTTCCCTGTTTTCTGATTCTTTTTAAGATTCGCTCTTCTTATTTAATTCCCCGGTTCCGCCTTCCACAACGCCGTCATGGGAAAGTACTGCACTTATGGTCTTAAAAAAACATTTTACATCCATGGCAAAGCCAAAATGCTCTACATAATATCCGTCCAATTTTGCCTTTACCAGAATTTCAAGTTCATCGCGTCCGTTAACCTGTGCCCAGCCGGTCATTCCCGGCACCACATCGTTCGCACCGTATTTGTCACGTTCCTCAATCAGGTCGTACTGATTCCAGAGTGCCGGCCGCGGTCCGACTATGCTCATCTGACCTGCAAGGATATTAAATATCTGCGGCAGCTCATCAAGACTGCTTTTCCTTAAAAATTTTCCGACCCTTGTAATATATTGCTCCGGATTGGATAACATATGGGTTGGCATATCCTTTGGCGTACTGGTCTTCATTGTACGGAATTTTAAAATATGAAAATAGTTCTTATGAATACCGACTCGTTTCTGCCGGAACAGAATCGGTCCCGGATCATCAATCTTAATTGCAATACACAGGATTAAGAGTAACCAGCCAAGCAGTATGAATGCCACAAGTGAGATCAAAAAATCCAGCACTCGTTTGATTCCCTTATAAATTTTTTGTCCTGTACGAAATTCCTTCATATTCATTCCTTTTACATTTTCCGGTAACTATTCGAACCTGTCTATCTTATTCTAAGATGTTCTGAATAGTTACATTTATATATACTATACCATATTATTACATTATTGTAAATTTCAGTAAACAGCAATCGAAGCGGTTCGCCTTTGTAAAATCGCTTCGACTGCTGCCTCAACGTCCCCTATATCTGTGTTAAAATATCTTACTTATTCTGAATCGAGTATGTCGGAACCATACGCTGTACCCAGTCCCGGATATCATCCGGCTCCGTCGCAACGTAGTCTTTGATTTCAGAAAGCTGTGATAAAAATTTCTCTTCATCCATCTGAATCGGCTTTCCGATATGGATCAGCTTATTGGCCGTATCCTGCATGCCTTCCTCCTTCATGAGCATCTCCTCATAGAGCTTCTCCCCCGGGCGAAGACCCGTATATACAATCTTAATATCCTCATCCGGTTTGTGGCCGGAAAGAAGAATTAAGTTGCGCGCAAGATCTGCAATCTTTACCGGTTCTCCCATATCAAGAATGAAGATTTCTCCTCCCTTTGCATATGCGCCGGCCTGCAGCACAAGCGATACCGCTTCCGGAATCGTCATGAAATAACGGATGATATCCGGATGTGTTACCGTTACCGGTCCTCCCTCTTCAATCTGCTTCTTAAAAAGCGGAATAACGCTTCCGTTGCTTCCAAGTACATTACCGAAACGCACCGCAACATATTCCGTTTCGGAACGGTTATTGTATGTCTGGATAATCATCTCGCAGATTCGCTTTGTCGCACCCATAATATTCGTCGGATTCACTGCCTTATCTGTTGAGATCATTACAAATCTCTTAACCTTATATTTATCCGCCGCCTGAACGACTTTCCATGTTCCGAGCACATTATTCTTTACCGCCTCATTTGGACTGTCCTCCATAAGCGGCACATGTTTATGTGCCGCAGCGTGATATACAATATCCGGGCGGTATTTGTCAAAGATCATATCCAGACGCTTTGTATTTCGCACAGACGCAATAAGTACAACCAGATTAAGATCCGGATATTCCCGCTTCAGCTCCTGTTGAATCTCATATGCATTATTTTCATAAATATCAAGAATCAATAGCTGCTTTGGATTGTGAGACGCAATCTGACGGCAAAGTTCACTGCCGATAGAACCTCCGCCTCCGGTTACCATAATTACTTTCCCTGATACGTATCCCATAATGGAATCCAGATCGACGCGGATTGGGTCGCGCCCCAGCAGGTCGTTTACATCTACATCCTTTAATTTTGCGATGCTTACCTCGCCGTTTACAAGCTGGTACATTCCCGGAAGTCTTTTAAGCTCGCATCCGGTCTGCTTGCAGACATCCAGAATTTCTTTCATCTGCTGCGGGGATGCGGTCGGAATCGCAATTATAATTTCGTCTACATTCTTATCTTCTGCAATCGAAATCACATTCTCCCTTGTTCCAAGAACTTTTGCACCATGCATATACCGCCCGGTCTTTCCGGGATCATCATCGATAAAGCCGATAATATTCATGTCGATAAACTGGCTTTTTGTAATCTCGTGCACAATATTGTTTCCTGCCTCGCCGGCTCCGTAAATCAATACGCGCTTTACCTTGCTTACGTCCCTGCTCTTATTGCCGAAGATCCGAAACGCCCTTCTTGCATAGCGGCTTGCAAACATCAGAGCGAGAAGCAGCACCCCATACATAAAATAACAGCTTCTTGGGATTGGATACTCCCGGTCTCTGTAGCTGAAAAGAATAATGCAGGAATTGAAAAAAGTATCCACTATACATGCTACCAGCAAGTACACCATCTCTGTTGAACCTGCATACTTCCACATGATATTGTACATCCTAAAGGCAGAAAAAATAATGAGGGCCGCAAGAATCGTAAGCGGAAGTACCGACCAGATAACCTCAATATAATATTTCGGCACTTGAGTGATGCTGAATTCAAAACGAACCAGCAAAGCGCCGAAACTTGCCATTATGACAATCGCCACATCAATGATCATCAGCAAAATTCTTTTTGTCATTGCCCACTTATCAAAGCTTTTCATATTTTCATTACCTCGTATATATTACATAATGTTCTGTTGTCAGAGTCTTTTCAAACCCCTCCTCCATATATCTTTCTTCCGAATCATAGGTCTGTTCTACAACCAGACAGTTGCATTCATACTCCTCGGTCTCGATCATCAATTGTTCATCACTCCAAGGCGAATACCCAAACCGTTTTCCATGTAAAAGCACAATCCCCGGATCATACTCCCGGACAGCAGCCGCAACATCGGCAGGAGCCATCATCCGTATGCCGCTTAAATCCCCATCCGGCGCTGTAGTTTCCGCAGATAACCCCTGTATGATTTGTATGACCTCATAATCCGTTTTCGACGGATTGCTTATCATTTTCAAATGTTTATTTGTATATTGCAATCCGATTCCAAGCTGAATCAAAACAAGAATGAATACGAACAGAAAAACAGCCCGCTTCTTTTGCCCCCTGCCATCCGGCGCCGCATGCTCCGCTGCCACGTATCCGCACAGCACTTCCGGCGCAAGCAGTCCTAACAACACTTTTCCGACATGCTGTTTCCTGCCTTTTACCAGCATATACACTACGGCAATCCATACGAAGATGAGAGGAAAAACCGTATTGCTATATGATGCATATGCCGTTTTGATCTCATTTACGAGATTTAACATAATTATATCCCTTTCCTGCGAACTCAAACAACAGCTTTCCGGTTCCCATTAAGACATAAGGGAAAATCACACAATGAAACAAAACCGGACCATACCAGCTGTTTGTAAGAATTGCCACCCTGCTGTAATCCGCATCCGCGTAAACCGGAAACCCGGCAATTGCAAGCATTACATAAAAAAAGAAAATCATCTTCCCCTGATTCTTTTCAAAAAGCAGCTTCCCGATTTGCCAGATTGCAGCATAGAACAGCAACAGCAAAAATACCGGCATCATCCGCTTAATCAAAACCACCGGGGCAATTCCGCTTAAATTCGCTCCGACCGCATAGTACATCTCATACGGAAGGAATCGTTTGTCAAGCTGATCCTGCGGAAGGTATTCCATCGTATAGATATCGTAGTAATACATGGTGTCTGTACGGTTTGCAGTATCCGCATATGCCACAGTCGTATCCGGATATGGTACAAAGCATACAACAGACAGAACAATGAGTACCATTCCTATGGCAACCGCCGCTTTATAGGCATTTCCGTTTCGCAGAAAAACGCAAAAGCTTTTTACATACTTTTTGAACTGTTTTCCGTTGAGTATGACAGATACCACGCCGATTGCTGCCGCAGTCAAAAACCATAGCTTTGCAAGCGAGGACAGATGACTTCCCCGATAAATCATAACCGCCGCCTCGATAAGAAATCCAAGCAAATATAACAGATATCCCCTTACATAGGCACGCGACAATTCCTTATCCTTGCAAAATTTCTGTGTAATCCGGTCCGTCGTCATGCCCAGCAAAAGCGGTGCCAGACCATACAAATATGCAATTAGAAGTATTCCAATCACATTCCTCATGAATAGATCTCTCCCATCAGCTTATCGATTTTCTTTGCAAGAAGCGACTGATAAACCTTTGAAGCTTTTTAATCAGATTCAATTTACTCTGGTTTTCCTCCAAAGCGCGCATCAGGGGCTGCTCTGCCATTCCTGCCTGCAATATGTCAAAGCAGACATGAAACGCCGCAACTTTTTTATTCCAGATATTTTTTATGAAAATCTGCGGGTCTTCCGACGGAAATGCCATGCGGTCTTCCGAAAACAGGATCGCATTATGTTTAAACTTCTCTACTCTTACGCTTTTCCCATCTGAAAACACTGCATATATCTTCAGATTTTTCAGGACACAGGATACATTTAACGGATCCACCCGGTAAACCGGTACCTTCGCACCCGAATCCGCCTGCTCTTTTATCGGAACCAAAACGTCAACCTGTCTTGTATCAAGCGGCATCGTAACCGCCATATCCTCGCGGTACTCTGCTCCGTCATTTTCAAACATCTGCAAAAACAAATGTTCCTCCGGAAGCAGTTTTCTGACATTGTAGGTTTCCTTTTTATACTGATCGTACACCTGATGCATACCGTATGCTCCGAATGCATAGGCATCAAAATGTTTGTTCATTTCTTCAAACAATATGACTTCTTCGTCGGAAATTTCAAACAGCTCATAGATCTGATGCAGCCCGATCACATCCTGCATCATACTTGCATACTTAAAATAGAACGCAAAGACGGCACGGTAAATGACATATTTAACCGGAACAGCAAACGGAAAGAACCACTCATAATCAATGATCTTATAGCTGCCGGTATCTTCTGCATGAATGATATTGTCAAATGTCAGATCAATATCCAAATTTTTTGCACAAAGCATGGGTGTTTTAAAATTCCAGTCGCCGAATACTTCCTTAAATTCTTCTGCAGAGTCTTTTGCACTGTTTACTTCTTCTGTTTTGCCCTGACAATTCTTTAAGATTTCCTTATAGGTGGAAAGACAGGTCACAAAGGATGCCTCATCCTTATCCGAAAGCGCACCTAACATTTCCTTGCAAAGACTTTTCCCAGCCAGAAAATCAAAGCGGATAGTACCTGTCTTTGGAAGAGAAGAGCCGCAGTACAGCCCGGTATCTTTGTGTTCCTCATAAAACCGGTGCATCTTTGCAATGTGGCTTACCGCATCTGTGTTTAAGGCGCGTTTTGCCACGTATTTCTCTTTGTCCTCTACAGCTATGTAGGTTTCGATCTGAAATTTTCGAACCCGGTCCTTGGTAAGCTTTGAATATATTTTTTTCATTCTTTGTATCCGTTCCTCTTGTTCTAACCTGTTACAATCTGCTTCTATTTTGTGACCTCTACAAAGAAGGAGTTTGAAAAGAAATCAAACTTCCCTTCCTTTAAGAGTTCCGCAAACACAAGGTTTTCATTCATCAAATACATTCTGGTATTGTCGTACGCATAAGTACCTGCATTTAAATCATCCTCCTTCGGAAGACAATCCTCCGAAAAAATCTGGGTAGGAAATTTGTAATCCGGGAATGGATAATACATCTCGCTCTTTGTGTATCCGGCCTCTTGAATGATCGAAAGAAGTCCTTCCTTACTGAAGGTGCGCACCTTGCTCTTTGTTCCGATATATCCTTCCAATCCGTCATAATATCCACCGGTATGATCCTCTCTGGCACCGGCAAAATACTTAAGCCCATACTTATTCTCAATGGCAATCAGAAGCTTTCCGTCTTCCTTCAGATAACTGCCGATTTTCTTTAAAAATGCCGAAAAAGGTTCTTTTGCATCGGTGTAATATCCGGCATACTCAAGTACCCCGATTAAAGTAATATAGTCATACTTTTCTTCCAACACCACATCATTGAAATTGCCCACCAGAATGGTCAGATTGTCATACTCGCGGTTGCGGTTTGCGTTGATTAACGAACGGCGCCTGGAAAGATCCACACTGGTAACCTTCGCTGCATTTCTGCAGAGCACACCGCTGATTGCACCGCATCCTGCCCCGATTTCAAGTACAGAAGCATTTTCCTTAAACGGATACCATTCCAAAATATTCTGTCTTACCGGAGAAAAATGATACAGCACCGGCCAGCGATGATCATTTGCAATAATTTTTTCCACATCAGGTTCTTCTGTGATCAGGCGAAGAAGATCATCCTCAATATCTCCATCGCTATACTGATCGGTTCCCTGATAAAACGTATAATCCAGCGTTACATTCCCGATTGTTTCGGTCATATTCTTAAACTCCTTACTGTTCATCCCAGATTGCTTTAATCTCATTTACGAAATCAAATACATGCTCATTGCTTACATAAGTCTCATTCGCGTGGCACTTTGGAACCTGCGGACGATATGCCTTACAGATTTCCGTAAGCTTGACCGCAATATTCTGCGGACTCGTGTTGGATACCGAGATCATGTTCTCGTTAAAAGCAGACAGATCCTTGTTCCCATAGGTGTTCGTAATCGTCTTTACACTAAATACAGACATCTCAAGCGGCGGATAACTTGGGTGCGGCGAGCACATGAGAGATACGCCTGCATAAGATTCCTCGAGCATTTTGGCATATTCTTCCATGGTAAGCTTTCCGACAGATACCAGTTCTTTTCCGTTTCCGAGTGCGACAGCCCTGTGCATCTCGCCTGCGGAAAGGATGTCCCATTCCGCGATATCCGGCTGCATATATACCCACTTGCGGAGTGCGGCAACCAATAGATTGAATGCGTTGCGCTCGGTTCCCGGACGCCCGTACACAATAATCTGTTTCTTCTTACTGATTTCCTCCGGAACTTCGTCTAACGCTTTCTTAAGCCCGTCATTCAGTACCGGATCAAAAGCAAAGCTCTTATAGAAACTGTACCCCTGCCTGTCAAAGAATTCTTTTAACAGCATACTGTTAAATACGGCAATTGTCGGATAGTCATTCCTGTAGGTAGAATCTGCCATCATATATTTGGCAGACCACGGATAAAATCCCGGTTCGTAATCCTGAATAAAATAAAGGAATGGGTTCGGTTTGATTCCAAAAGCTGCCTCATATTCTAGATATGCATCCTGCGCACAGTATGCCGTCCACCATCCGGTAAGCATAAAATAATCGTTTGAAGACACCGGAATGCTCTTATTGAACCGGTCTGCATAAGCGATGACCTGTTTGCGCTCACTCGAATCTTCCTCACATTTGACAAAGTGATATCCCATCTCTTCGTATTTTCCGACTGCCTCTTTATCCGGAGCGGCATCTACTAAAATGATTCGTGCATCATATCCGGTTACTTCAAGCATACGATTATAAAATTTTAATGCGGTCGCAATACCGCCGAACACATGACAGGTATTGATCGACGGAACCAAAAGATTCAGCCTCTTTCCCTGATATTCGATCTTGCGGAAGGTATATGGCGTAACCTCATGCACTTCTACATCAAGGTTTGGAAGACCAACCTCTCTTTTTCTCCTTTTTATCAATTTGTCTGCTTTCTCCTCAACCGTTGCCATCACAAGGCTGCGTACCTTCGGCTTGCAGCAGTAATAATCCAGATTATTATTGTAGTACGGATCTCCCTCTTTTCGGTAGCTCTTGTACATTTTATCGGAAAGATCAAAGTCCACCTTAGGAATGTCGCGTGCATCACGACTCTTTGACTCATAATGATACAGCTTTACATACGGATCATAGATGTTGAACAAGCCGTTCTGATTTGCACGCAGGGCAAGCTCAATATCACTTCCGCATACGATAAAGTTCTCATCAAAGTTACCGATTTTTTCAATTGTCGCTTTCGATACGGCAAGACATGCGCCGGTTACAGCGCTTACATTTCTGGTTACCATCGGCGATACGTATGGGCTCCCGTAATGTTTTGGCTCCATTCCCTTAAATACATGGTCTGCCCAGCCGCCCATACCGATAATGACACCGGCATGCTGGATTGTCCCGTCTTCGTAGAGAAGAAGACCGCCAACCACACCAACCTCAGGACGAACCGCCTTCTCCACAAGTCTTGTCATCCATTCCGGCTCAATGACCTGCATATCATTGTTCATGCAGATGTAGACATCGCCCTGTGCGATTTCCATACCGATATTGTTGAGCTTACTCCAGTTAAACTCAATCGGAGCATCCTTTACGATGATCCTTACTCCGTCATGGTTTCCTTCCGCTTCCTTAAAGTAGGCGAGGGTTTCCTCTTCCTTAGAATTATTGTTGATAAGAATGATCTCGTAATTCCGATAGGTTGTTTTTTCCAGAATACTGTCAATGCACGTCTTTAATAAATCCACATGGTCCTTTGTCGGCATGATGACAGAAACCATTGGCTCTGTTTCCAATGGATACCGCACATCATACACAAAGAGATCTTTCGTCTCGCTTACAACCGCTTTGCCCTCTCCGTAAACGCGGTTCAGATGTTCTTGGAGAACACAAAGCCCCGCAGTCTGTGCGTACGGCTTCGATCCGGCATTCGTCGCGGTGGAGGTAGGAAGCGCTCTCCAGTGATACAAGATTGCAGGCACATGGGCAATCTTACTTGTCCTTTCACTCATGCGGAGGAAAAGATCGTAATCCTGACTTCCGTTGAACCTGCTGCAAAATCCGCCCACCTCTTCGAATAAACTCCTCTTAAATCCAAGCAGATGTCCGATGTACATCTGCGAAAGAAGAAGATCCGGCGACCAGTCCGGCTTCAAAAGCGGATCTCTCGGGCGGTCCTCCTCGTCAATAATATCCATATCGCTATAGAGAATATCCGGATTTTCCGCCTTGATCTTGCGATAGAATTCGTCCAGCGCATTTACTGCCAGTGTATCGTCATTGTCCATGAGCACGATATAATCGCCGGTTGCAAGCTTTGCAGCCTCATTTGTTGCCCCTGATATTCCGAGATTCTGTTCCAGAAGCGCCACTTTTATGGAGGGTGATTTTCTCTTTGTAAGATAATCGCGGACTTCCTGCCTGGTGGAGCAGTCGTCTGCAATACAAAGCTCCCAGTTTTTATAGTTCTGCTTCTCGATGGATGCAATTGCCTTTTCGAGCCATTTAATCTCTACATTATATACCGGCATGACAATTGAAAATCTGATTGGCCCGGAATAATTCTTCAGTTTTACTTTCTTGATTCGGACGTAATCAGCCTCGCTGCTTACGTGAACGGATACCCTTGTACGAAGCCCCTGCGGTCCTTCCTGCATCAGAATACGAACTGCTTTCTTTACCTTTGACGGATCCTCGATTCCTTTTTTTACTGCAACGGCAAGCTTCCTGATTTTACGCATAACCTGTGTCTATCCTCATTTTTCTTTTCTATTATTCTTTTTCCCATGAAAACTGTGTTCCCATGTCAAAATATCCGCCGGTTACCTTCTTGGAAAATATCTGAAGGCAACAGATATCGTACAGCCTGTGATGTACCTCAAGTTCATCGCCGTTATAGCCGGTAAGCCCTAACTGGATCAGATACTGTCCCTTTTGCAGCGGCAGGCTCTGGCAAAATGTTACGGTAAGTTCCGTTCCGGCCTCTACCATTCCGAATTCTTCCCCTTCAATCATGGAGTTCGTTCCGGTCAGGTCGGTTCCTTTTAAGTCCCGGATTGTGAATGCAAAAATCGGATTCATGACGTCCTCATGGAAATGAACCTTCATTTTCATGGAAAAGCCCTCAAATTTTGTTACCGTATTGGTAATTTTATCTTCGGAATCAAAAATGCCAAAGTCTACAATCTCCGCCTTTTTATCGCCATACTCCTGTTTGTCGGGGTTTAAAATCATGGAATCCATCCATTTTTCTCCCTCTGCAGCAACATGGCCTTCTTCTTTTTTCTCTCCGCCACCGGCCTTCTCCTCAGCCATTACCCGCTTATAGAGGTCAATCATCTCTTTCGGTTCGCCTTCGGCAAGCTTTTTTCCCTTATTCAGAAGTACTACCCGGTCGCAGTACTTTCCCACACTTCCCAAATCATGGCTTACAAAAAGAATAGTCTTGCCCATCTTCTTGAATTCTTCAAATTTGTGATAGCACTTTGTCTGGAAAAATACGTCGCCGACCGACAGCGCCTCGTCAACGATTAAAATTTCCGGTTCAATATTGATTGCCACCGCAAACGCAAGCCGGACAAACATACCGCTGGAGTATGTCTTTACCGGCTGGTACACGAAATCTCCGATATCTGCGAATGCCAGAATATCATCCAGCTTTGCATCGATTTCTTCCTTGGTAAATCCAATCATGGTTCCGTTTAAATATATATTTTCTATTCCGGTATATTCCTGATTAAATCCTGCCCCAAGCTCCAGCAGCGCAGAAATCCGGCCGTTCACTTTTACCTCGCCGTCCGTCGGATTCAGCACGCCGGTAATAATCTTTAGAATCGTTGACTTTCCGGAACCGTTGGTTCCGATAATTCCGACCGTTTCCCCCTGCTTTACCTCAAAGGATACGTCGTCCAGAGCGCGATGCTCTCTTCCAAGCATTTTCTTGCTTAAACCGAGCGCATCTTTTAAGCGGTCGCGGTTCCGGTCATACAGCATATATGTCTTTTTGATATGACTTACTTCAATTGCATTCTTACTTTCCATACGCTTTCCTTTACAGTACATCTGCAAAATGTACCTTCAGCTTTTTAAATATATGACCTCCAAGCAGCCACATTACAATCGTAAATATCCAGAAATACAACAGCTTTCCCCAGTTTGACGGATCCCAGATTGCAACCTTGTCAATCAAAGACTGGCGGTAGCCTTCCACCACATAATACATGGGATTCAGCTTTAAAATGATAAGAACCCATCCGGGCAGATCCAGATCCGGCGAATTGATATTCCACATAACCGGAGTCATCCACACTCCCACCTGAAGTACAATTGAGATAATCTGTCCGAGATCTTTAAAGAACACGACAATTGCGGAGGTCATATACACGATTCCCAGCACAAGCATGAACATGGCAGCGGAATAATATACCACCTGCAATGTATAGAAAGACGGCAGATACCCATAGCAGCAATACAGTATAATCGTAAATCCGACAAAAAACAAATGGACAAAGGATACGGATATCACTTTAATAAGCGGTAAGATATCAATCTGAAACACCACTTTCTTTACCAGATAGCTATACTCCACAAGCGCGTTCGTTCCGCCACTCAATGCGTCCTGAAAGAAAAACCATGGTACAAGACCGGCAATCAGCCAAAGCACAAACGGAATCTGAATTCCCGATTTTAGATTTATCCCGCCGGCCCGCAGTCCCTTTTCAAAAACAAACCAATACACCAATACGGTTACAACCGGCTGGATGAACGCCCATATTATTCCGAGATAGGAGCCTGAAAATCTGGATTTGAAATCATTTTTAGCGAGCTGCCAAATCAATTTTCTGTTTTCCAGTATCGCTTTCATCATACGGTTTCCTCTTCATTCAAAGATTCTTCTGCCGAAATATAAATCGGTCTCTTTTTGACCTCCAGATATGCCTTTGAAAAATACAGGCCTAAAATTCCGATACACAGCAATTGTATACCGCCAAGCAGTAAAATAATGCAGACCATGGAAGCCCATCCGTATGCGGAATTTTGAAAAATCAGCTGCCGGATAATCACAAATATCATTGCGATGAATCCTGCTCCGCACATTGCAGCTCCCATGACAGAAGCTATGTACAATGGAGCCTCCGAAAACGCTACAATTCCCTCCAGAGAATATTTAAAGAGCTTCCAGAAGGACCACTTTGTCTCGCCTGCCACACGCTCCACATTTTCAAATTCAATCCATTTTGTCTTAAATCCAACCCATCCAAAGAGCCCCTTTGAAAAGCGGTTATATTCCTCCAGACTAAGAAGCGCATCCACATACTTCCGGTTCATAAGCCGGAAATCTCTTGCCCCATCCATCAACTCCACGTCGCTGATTTTGTTCATAATACGGTAGAACTTTCTGGCAAAAAAAGAGCGGATCGGAGGTTCCCCCTTTCTGGTTACTCTTCTTGTTGCTGCGGAATCATACCCCTCTTCGGTAAGCGCAGCGTACATTTGCGGAAGAAGCGCGGGCGGATCCTGCAAGTCCGCATCCATGATTGCCACATAATTTCCTTTTGCATTCTTAAGTCCTGCATATATTGCCGCCTCTTTTCCGAAATTTCTGGAAAAAGAGATATATTCTACAGAAGCGTCCTGTTCTTTAAGTTTTTTAAACTCATCCAGAGTTTTGTCTTTTGAGCCGTCATCTATAAAAAGCAGCCCGATGTCTGCCTGTGGCATCATGGTCTTTACTTTTTGAATTTCTTCATAAAAGAATGGCAGTGCCTTCTCTTCGTTGCAGCATGGCACAACGACTGTGATGGTATCCATAAATGTCCTCCTATTTCAGGAAAATGCTTTCATACGCGCTGATAACCGCATTCCAGCTGTAGTGTTCCTTGACACGCTGCTTCGCCTTCTGACCCATTATGGCAATCTTCTCATCGCTCATCGCGTCAGCCTGTCCGATCAGCGTCGCCAGACTCTCATCGTCTTTACTCCAATACAGCGCCGATTCCTCCGCCACTTCCTCGTTAAATCCAACCTTTAGCAGGAGGTTTAGTCTGGTGCTGCCGAGCGCCTCTAGAAGACTTGGATTCGTTCCTCCGACCTCATGTCCATGGAAATACCCATACGCATTCTCGCGTATTTTCTTCAGAAGCTCTCCGTCATATACGGTTCCTACAAACTTAATTCTTTTATCTTCTTTAAAGTGAAGTTCCTCCTCTAAAGATGCAAACAGCCTCTCGTTTGGAGTTGTTATGATTGCCAGATCCTTTGTCGTGGAGGATTTCATAAATTCCCGGATCATCGTCTTAAAATTGTTTTCCGGCACAAACCTCCCTACAATCAGATAGTATTCCTGCGGCCTGAGCTGTTTTTCCTTTAACCAGCTTACGTACTGTTCATTCTCGTCCGTAAGCTCGGATGCTTTCGTTTCCGATCCGTAAGCGATAAAGGTTGTTTTCGGATGATATCTGCCATACTCCTTTTGGATATAGCTTTCGATATTTTTGCTGTCGCAAATCAAAAGGTCCGCATGCTTAACCATCAGCTTTTCCGAAAGCTTCCAGTATCTTCTTACCGGCGCACTCCACTTCGAGCGCTTCCATTCATGACCGTCCGGATTGACATACAGCACGCCTCCGACTGCATGAATCTTCCTTGCCAGACTTTTGATGAACGGGCCGATACGGCACGCCAATACATAGAAAACAGGGCGTGACTTCGCGCCCTTTTCCTGTTGATTTTCATTTTGCTGCAGTTTTTTGCAGATGCATACACATCTCTTTAACGCCTTCACATCATAGAGAATTGCTTTCGCTGCCCCGATGTCCGGCACTTTCACATCAAAGCATTTTGCCCCGTTGTATTCATACTCGCCATCTGCATCGCTGAGTCTTGATACATGATAGCAGATATCCGTATTCTGTTTTTTCGCTGTCAGATTTTCAACAAACGTCTCAAATCCGCCGTATGCAGCAGGTATTCCTTTGCTGCCCACGATAAAAACATGCTGCATATTACTTTGATCCCTTTCTGGATAGCACTACACCGATGGTTGCAAACAGTATCTTAAGATCTAAAACCAATGACCAGTTCTCGATATATTCCGTATCGAGTTCTACCACTTTCTCAAAGTCTGTAATCTGATTTCTTCCGCTAATCTGCCAAAGTCCCGTAATCCCCGGCTGCATGGACAAGCGGATTTTATGTTGAAGCGCATACTGCTCATATTCCACCACTGTCGGCGGTCTTGTTCCGACCAGACTCATGTCGCCCTTTAACACGTTCCAGAACTGCGGAAATTCGTCCAGACTGGTCCTTCGGATAAAATTCCCGACTCCCTTTCCCGCTCCCTTTTCGCTTCCGATGATCCGGGGATCGTTTTCCACCTTGAACATCAGCCCCTGCATCTCGTTTTGATCCATGAGATCCTTTAAACGTTCCTCCGCATCCAGATACATGGAGCGGAACTTGTACATTTTAAACGACCGCCCGTTCTTACCAATCCGTTCCTGCGCAAAAAATACCGGCCCGGGAGACACGTGCTTAATTGCAGGCGCAACAAAGATATAGATTATACCGGTAAGGAACAGTCCAATCACAGCTCCGACAATATCCATGAGTCTCTTTATGGCAATCTGCACACTGTTTGCAGTCTTGAGCGCTGTGGTAACCACGTATCCTCCGCCCATTCTCTCCACAATCTGGTTCGGAAGATTGTCCGGCAGAAAGCCCATACTGATATGAACGGTAATTCCCATTCCGAGAAACATATCCACCTGTTCATTCAGATCCTCTTTATTCCTGAACGTATCGATATACACTTCGTCGACAACATCCTGTCTGATATATTCCATCATCGGTTTCCTGCCAAAGAGAATCGGAATATTGGCATCGATCCGGTCATTTTCTGTCGCGCCGGGCACAGCGATTGCGCAGACGCGGTAGTTGCGCCATGTTTTCGACTTTAACTGCTGCACGCATTGATAGATGTGGTCCCGCGATGCGATAACCAGAAGCTTTGCCTGGTTTCGTTCCGACGTAAGCTTCTTGCGAACGATTTTTTTGAGTACCAGCCGCCCGCCAAGGCAGAAAAGCATTGCGAACGCCCAGCTCATTCCAAATACGGATCGTGAAAATTCCAGCGACTCCTGAATGATGAATTCATACAGAATAAGCATGAGCTCCACAATCGTAACATGCTGAATTACCGCCCACAGTTCCTGCGTCTTATTCCGTTCCAGAATTCCTTTGTAATTGTTCGTCAGAAAGACAACCACAATATCAAATGCAACTAACAAAATACACAGACGCAGATACATATGTGGTAAATACAATACATCCCTGTGGCGGATAAAATATGCAATTAAGAATGCTGCTTCCAGGCAAATGATATCCAAAAGTTCAAAATCCCAATGCTTTAGCCACCCGGAATTTATCTTTTTATACATCTGTTATTCCCCTAAACCGTTCTCAATATACTTGGAAAGCGCCTCTAAAGCCTTCTCCTCGTCTTCCCCTTCACAGATTAGTGTTATCTCATCTCCGCATTTAATACATGCGCCGAGCACACTTAGCACACTTTTTGCATTTGCGGTGTTCCCGCTGTAGTCAAATGTAATCTTGCTCTTGTACTGCATCGCTTCCTTGCAGAGATTTCCTGCAGGGCGCAAATGCATTCCTGTAGGATTTGTAATTTTCAGTCTCTTTGATACCAACTTCTTCTCCCCCCTTACAGCATAACCTTCTGAATCAGGTCTGCCAATTTATGTGCTTCCTCGTCAATGACCTTCTGGTCTTTTCCCTCGATCATCACACGTACCAGCGGCTCTGTTCCTGACGGACGGATGAGAACCCTGCCTTCTCCTGCAAACTTCTTCTCCAAGTCCCCGATTGCTTCCGCTATTTCTGTATATTCCATGTAACTCTCTTTTTTGTGGTTTGGCACCTTAGCATTTACAAGCGCCTGCGGAAGGACTTCCATCACTTTCGCCAGCTCCGACAACGGTTGTTTGGTCTCCACCATGACTTCCAAAAGATGGAGCGCGGTCAAAAGTCCGTCTCCGGTTGTATTATCATCCAGGAAAATGACATGCCCGGACTGTTCTCCCCCGAGATTATATCCGTTTTCCAGCATATTCTCGAGGACGTAACGGTCGCCGACTCTCGTTTTTTCAATATGGATTCCCTCTTTTTCGCCCATAAGGGTAAATCCAAGGTTGGTCATTACCGTTACCACGATAGTGTCTTTTGCAAGCTTTCCTTTTTTCTTCAGGAAGTTCCCGCAGATGGCCATAACCTCATCGCCGTCTACCATTTTTCCGTTCTCATCGACGGCAAGCATGCGGTCTGCATCTCCGTCAAATGCAATACCAACGTCCGCCTTTTCCGATACAACTCTCGCTTTCAACTCATCCATATGGGTGGAGCCGCAGTTGGAATTGATATTGGTTCCGTCCGGATTGGTATGGATGGCAATCAAATCCGCCCCAAGATCTTTTAATGTCTTTACAGCCGTATAATGGCTTGCCCCTTCCGCACAATCAACAACAATCTTCAGAGAAGACAAATCCACCGGAACCTTTTTCTTTTCAAATTCCACATACTCATCCCGGATGTCAAAGCGATATTCAATCTTACCGATTCCGGGGCCGATTGGAAATACGACGTCCTCCATATCGTTTTTGATCAATTCTTCAATCTCGTCTTCCAGCTGATCCGAAAGCTTGTAGCCTTCGCCGTTAAAGAATTTAATTCCGTTAAATTCCATCGGATTATGCGATGCCGAAATCACGACTCCGGCATCCACCTTATGCTTTCTCGTCAGATATGCGATTGCCGGCGTCGGGATAACGCCGACGTAAATTGCATTCGCACCTACGGAACAAATGCCTGCCATAAGCGCATTCGCGAGCATTCCTCCGGATATTCTTGTATCGCACCCTACGATAATGGTTGGCTGATGCGACTGTTCTTTTGTAAGTACATATGCACCGGCCTGGCCAAGCTTTGTCGCAAGCTCAATGGTAAGCTCCGTCCCCGCTACGCCGCGAACTCCATCCGTACCAAACATTCTTGACATGTTCTATCAATCTCCTTAATTTATATATTCAATAGGTAATTGCGAAACTCAGACTTTACAGCCATTCGTTGTACAATATAGACAAACTCCCATTTTCATAACTGCATCCGATGCCTATTCGTCCTGATTCTCGTTATTGTCTTCCTTTTCGGTTAAAGTAATCTCTACATAAGCATCCAACAAGTCGTATGTGGCAGCTTCATCCGCAAGACTAAGCGGCACGCGATGTCTGCCCGCCGTAAGCTCACTTACATCGATTGCGAGAAGAACATTATAGGAATTCAATGAATGCAGAACGCTTGATACCGCGCCTACTGTCACTTCTGTTGTCGTATTATCATATTCAAGTTCAAGCCCTTCTGCCAATCCGCCGGCATCAATCAGGCTTGTTGCAATCGTCAACGTCTTTTCTTCATACGGTTCGATGGTAACGACGACCGAAATAATTCCGTCCTTATTATTGACAAGCGAGATATTGTCCGGGAGATATTCGGAGATATCAATCGTAGTCTCGAAGCTCTCATCAAGTCCTTCCACATTGAATACTTCGGCCGGAACCGCAATCGTCGTTCTTCCGTTTAATACGCTCGAGGTTCCTTTGACGCGTACCGATTCCGGTGTCGCAGCGACAGAAACCACCTCATATCCTTCTGCCGGAGTCCCGGCCGTATCTAAGGAAAAATTCAGATATTTTGTGCTGAGCACTGTTGCATTGATAGAGACGGTCGATGTACTGAGTGTCAGTTTTGTCGTATCAATAACATTGCCGGCATCGTCAAGCAGCGTAGGGAACACATTGTCCGTTACATTTGTTGATACATCGTCCACATTGATAATTGCAACAGCGTTGTTGATCTGACCGACGATGGAAGCCGGGCCGGATACCTTCAAAAGGTTCGAGCCGGATACCGTCACATCGCCAAGTGCATATCCTTCTGCCACTTTACCCGTAGTGCTTGCGGAAATGACAAACTGCTTCTCCATCAAATCTTCCAGTGCAACTTTCAGGTATTTCGGCTTGCCATAACTCAAATAGCTCTCATACCTGCCGCAGCTGATTTTGATTTCGACGGTTCCGGCTGTGCCGTCTTCATTCAGAATCAGATTTCCCATGTCTGCGGTCGCGGTAAAATCGGAATCCACAATTTTTGACAATACGCTCCTCTTTGCCGATACCGAGAACGTAACATTTCCCGTTCCTTCCACAATTTCATAGTACTTATCCATTCCGGTTATCGCCTTTGTATTTTCGATGGTAACCTTGGCGCTGAAGGTCTGCGTCTTTGTCGGATCATCGGTATTGTAAACAACGAGCCATAGAATACATGCGAAAAAAACGGCAAGTATTTTAAAGCCTAAATTATTAAAAAGAGATTTAAGAAATTTACTTCTCATTCTTTAACCTCCTTTTCAAAATTTCCCATCCGGTCACTTCATGGTTACGATTCTGCAGATACATCAACTTGTCCTTAAGGAATTCCGCATCCACATCATGGTAAATCTGTCCCCTCATTGCGACAGATACCTTTCCGGTCTCCTCCGATACTACGATAGTCATAGAATCGCTGACCTCACTGATGCCGACAGCAGCGCGATGCCTTGTTCCGAGATCCTTGCTCAGCGATAAGCTGTCGGACAGCGGCAGATAGCAGGTAGCGGAAACCACTCTGTCTCCGCGCACAATGACCGCTCCGTCATGCAGAGGAGTGTTTTTTTCAAAAATATTGATAAGCAGCTGGCTGGTCAGAACCGCGTCCACATCGATTCCGGTTCTGACATATTCATCCAGACTGATGGTATCTTCAATGGTAATGAGGGCGCCCGTCTTTACACGCCCCATAGCAAAGCTTGCCTTTACCAGTTCGTCAATGGTCTTATCCGAGAATTTTCCTTCGCCCTCCTTGCCAATCGTAAAAAATTTTCCGAACGCATTCTTGGTTCCAAGGTTCTCAAGCGCTTTCCGAAGCTCCGGCTGAAAAATGATAACCACTGCGATTAAGCCGACATTCAAAAGATTCTGCGCCAGCCAGAGAATGGTATTCATCTTAAAGGCCGCCGCAAAGGCTATGAATATCAGAATTATTACAATACCCTTAAACAGGTTCCATGCTCTTGTGTTTTTGATCCACAATAATACATGGTAAATCAGAAAGGAGATAATCAGTATTTCTGCAACATCGCCGAAAGCAATCTTAATATCCGACAGTTCTAATGCAAGCGATATTTTTTCCCAAAAATCGCCCAGCATACCACTTAATTTTTCCATCGGCTCTCTCCTTTCCTTTTATTTTCTCAATCTGGTATATTATCCCATATAATTGAATTAATCTTGTATACTTTCTTAGTAGTTTCTTAAGTTTTTCTTAGAATGTTACTATTTCAGCAAGTCCTCATCAATCTCTAATTCCTTTGCGATTACTTTTCGGCTGGTGTTTTCATCGGTCTCCTCCCCGCCCTTTGCCGAGCGGTCGATGCGTTTTCCCATAGAGCCTGTCGTACTAAAGCGCTTTACAGTCTTAGAAGTCGACGTAACCATTTTCTTCGGAACCGCCTTTACATAATAGAAGTATTCATCATCCGAAAACTGTACGCGTTCCGTTCTTGCATAATCGAGATCCATATAAAAGAACTGCACCACAAATGCCAGAAGCATGGAAAAAATACTTCCGATTAAAAGTCCGACCATTTTTCCGGAAATGTTCAGAATGATATATCCTGCGGTAAGCCCTACGACCTGAAATACCGTTCCTGAAATAATCGCTACGGTCCAAGCGTGTTCGATATTCATCCTGCGAATCAGATATACAATCAGAAAAGCAAGCACCAAAATCACGATTGTGAGAAACATTTCCTTATTTCCTGCTATCTGTCCGATGATTACATTCAGCTTGGAAGCCGTACTGTCATCATCCGCATTGGTTGCAGCCGCGAGAGAGGATGTGCTCTGCCTGACGCCGTTAACAAAAAAGTACAGTACGGTTCCGCACACAATAGCCGCTACGGAATATGCCGGTCTTAATAGTCCGGCTGCCATGGGCATCAGATATGGTATATTCATCCGAAACGTAATGGGTGTCAGTACCGCCACAATGCCGTCCCTTGGCGTAAAGCGAAAATACACCAGATAAATCAGGGCAAACAAAATAAATGTAACCAATGCGGCTTCCAGCGACAATTCATACATATCAAGCAGAACTACGATTGCCGCCAGACAAATGGTTCCATTCACAGGTAGCAGACAGCAGATCATCGCCAGAATAACTGCAACAGGCACGTTGCTGATTTTGCTCATATATCCGATGTTTGCATTGATAATTAAAAACAATGTTAAAGCCAGGATAAACTTTACTGCCATCATCATATAAAATTCATAATAGCAGAAGAATTTGATCATCTTATCCTTTATTTCGATTAGCCGGGTCATAATTTCCTCCTAAGCCTTGATTTTTTCTTCTCTGTCGTACAATTTGTTCAGTTTCTTCAGATGTTTCAGATATTTTCTCTGCTTCAGTCTACTCTCGCGATACCTCACACGATACACCATAAATGTAATCAAAAGATAAAGCGCTTCGAATGCAAGATAAAGAAAAACAAACTGTCTGCCAGTTCCCACAAGATCATTAGAAAGAACCGAGCTTACCATATCTATTGTATCTTCGCCTGCCGCCAGAAAAACAAGCAGCACAATCAGGCAAAACGCCAGTGTACCGGTAAACAAACTTATTATCATTTCCTTCGCAACATAATCATTACCAAAGTATTCTTTCATTTGTCTGTCCTGCCGGGTTTCGCATTGATCGATAAAAGCCATCTTTGCCATTTCCCGCACACGTTCTTCGTTGATCATAAAATCTCCTTTTACGCACAATCCCATTTTTGAGTATAGGACAGCAATTTTCAGTATTGATTATAGCATAGTATAACTCATTTTCAAAGAATAAATTTAAAGCCCCAGACGCT
>CAZTKM010000005.1:0-75772 GCA_964614035.1 uncultured Lachnobacterium sp. | reverse complement strand
GAAACCTAATAATGATGGCGGAATACAGAAAGAATTTGATAGAATGATAAACAAAGGGCTGCAGAATCCAGATTGAGTGTTACCGCTGGTGTCATAATTTTCAAAAAACTACTCTAAACAAATCTGCGGACCGATTACAGTTCAACATGTAGAAAAAGTATGATTGAGGTTATATAAAATTATAAGTAAATCACTTAGTAAATAAGAAGACAACATGAGATATATAACTTATTCAAAGAATGAAGAGAATATCGTAGAAAACGGAGTTACAGCAATTCAAACTGTATTAATGGGTACAGATAATGATGCCAAGGCAAGTCTGCTTTTTTGCCTTGATAAATATCTGGATCCGTATTATGGATACAATTTGCCTTATGTAAATGAAATATATGATTTGCTGGAGACAGTCGTTATATCGCCTAACACGATAGATATTCGGGAGGATGCATTAGATTTGCTGATTAGTTATGCAGGAGGTCCTTTTCCAATAATAGAGAAGCATTATGATAGTTTGCCGGAAGAAATTAATGCGGATGCTAAATATGCAGTTAACATGTATACAATGTGTAAGATTGAAAAATTGGTGTTGGATGAATGTATAAGAATATTCAAGGAAAATGAATCGAAAAATGAAGTCTCAATAATGGGTAAGTTTCCCCAATCGGCAATTGTTGTTTTTAACACAGAAGGAACGGAAGACGGAAACGGATATGATAACATTGATTCGATAGAAGAGGTTTGGGAAATAACAGATGGTAAATATATAGTAAAAGGAATTTATGGAAGAGGAATACCTCATCAGCGAAGTCCGATTTCCGGGGCATATTACCCAGCAGGAGAATCTTATTTCAATGTAGATATGATAAGAAAAGAGGTATATCTTTCTTATATTTTTGGACCACGATATGGAAGAGGATTTAAATACCAAATACAAACCGAGGGAGAAAACTATGAAGTAATGGAACTTACTAGTCTGCAAGTGTTGTGGGCAATGTAAAAGCCTGCTAATAAAAAGTCAAGCGCTTTTTGTAAAATTTTTGAGAAGTGATTTTATAGCACAACTCTAAGACCGCCTCATCAGCCGGTCAGAAAGAAAGCCGCAATAGATGGAATGATTGAGGGCTTACTTTTGTTTTCCGAGGAAACCATGGGGCTGTACGGAAAAGCCGCAGCTTCCCCTGTATGCAAGTATTGTATGCGCTGTTTTAAACACAGGGCTAAACTACATTCTGATTTTCGGAAAATTCGGATTTGCCCCGATGGAAGCGCGGGGAGCCGCCACTGCTACGGTAATCTCACAGTTTGCAAACGTTCTGCTGCTGATGGCAATGATGCCGCGTAAGGAATCCATTCTGACAAAGACCGGTAGAGAGCAGGACGGCAAAACGCATTTTAACTGGAAACAATACCTTTCCATGCTGCTTCCCATCCTTGCGTGCGAGATTGCATGGAGTCTGGGCGAAAATGTATACGCTGCTATTTACGGACACATGGGAACCGACGCCAGCACCGCCATGTCTCTTGTCGTGTTCCGCAACAGAAAATGGATGAAACAGCTGGAGGCGGAAACGGCAGAATAGATAGATCCCCACATTTTCCAAACAATTTTGTAGACATTACTTTTTTAATCGTTTATTATTATCAGTACAGAAACAATCTATGAAAAGCTGCCTGAGTATATGGAGGAGTATGATGCAAACGGTAGTGTTTATACTATTAGGGTATGTATCCGGAAGTATATTATATGCCAGGCTTTTTGCAAGGCTGATGAAGAAAGATAATATTATCGAAAAAAGTAAAGACCAGAATCCGGGTACGGCAAATGCGTTTATGTATGGAGGTTTCTGGTGCGGATTGTGCACATTGACCTGTGATATACTAAAGGGTTTTTTCCCTGTCTGGCTATACATAAGTTATTGCAATAATGAGAACCTTGCTTTGGCAGGTCTTGGGCTGGTTCTTGCGGCTCCGGTTGCCGGTCATGTATTTCCTATGTTTTTTAAATTCAAGGGAGGAAAAGGAATCGCAACGACATTCGGATGTCTGCTGGGACTATTACCGGTATGGCAGCCTTTTGCCGTACTGGCTGTACTTTTTATTTCCTTTTCAACCATATTGCGGATTAAACCGCATTTTTATCGGACATTGATGGCCTATTTCGGTTCGCTGGCAGGGATTGTGGTTGCGGTTGACAGCCCTGCCGTATTTGTGGGGTTTGCAATCATCACAGCGCTTGTCAGTATCCGCATGTTTGCGAGCAAGGAAGAAAAGGAAAAAATGAGGGTGGAACTTTTATGGATGCATTAATACTCTCCTGCGGAACAGGCGGCGGACACAATTCTGCCGGAAAGGCCATTCTCGAGGAATTGGAAAAGAGGGGGCACCGCGCCGTAATGCTGAACCCTTATACGCTTCAGAACGACTGGCTTGCCGGTGCGGTTGACAAAACTTATATATCTTTTGCCCAATCGGCGCCACACGCATTTGGAGCTATTTACAGTATCGGAAACGGCTATCGGCGGCTGCCGTTTCGCTCGCCGGTGTATTTTGCCAACCATGCGCTGATATCAGTCATACAGGACTATCTGAAGAAAAATCCGGTGGATATCATGATAACAACGCATCTTTTTCCGGCAGAGATTTTTACCAATATGAAGAACCATGGCATGCAGATACCGAAGACGCTGTTTGTGGCGACCGATTATGTCTGTATCCCATTTACGGAGGAGACGGACTGTGACGCTTATGTGATTCCTGCCCCGGATCTGGAAGATGATTATGTCAGGAGGGGAATTCCGCAGAAAAAGTTATATCCTCTGGGGATTCCGACGCAAAGCAAATTTGCGGTTGCAAAAGACCGTTCCGAGGTTAAACGGCAATTGGGATTGCAGCCGGATAAAAAATATATTCTGCTTGCCGGCGGCAGTATGGGAGGCGGCGAGATTGAGAAAGTCATCCGGCAGCTGATTGAAAAATTGGAGTTGTTTGAAGATACCGAACTGATTATTGTGTGCGGAAGCAATGCCGATTTGTATGAAAAAATGACAGACAAAAGGACAGACCGGGTAACGGTTATCGGATATATAGAGGATATGGACCATTATATGAAAGCGGCGGACATATTTATTACGAAACCGGGTGGACTTTCCTCAACGGAAGCGGCGGTATCGGGAATTCCGATATTGCATACCGGCGCGATACCGGGCTGTGAGACGCATAACGCAAGATATTTCAGCAAATATGGAATGAGTATTTCCTGCAAATCCATTGACGACATTGTGGAGGCGCTTAGGAAGCTGCTTGACGATGACCGGGCGTATAACAATATGGTCGAAATGCAGCGTAAATACATCAATCAGAACGCCGCGGCGGATATCTGTACTCTTGCAGAAAAAATTATTATATAGAAAATGAAAATATTCTATTGACAAATGAACATAAAGCAAGTATATTGATAATAGTAACTGTTACTATTATTGAAAGAGATGCTTTATGGTAAAATATTCAAGACAAAGAGAGTGCATTCTAAAAAATTTACAAAGTCGAAAGGATCATCCGACGGCGGATATGGTTTATCAGAGTGTTCGGAAGGAGCTGCCGAATATCAGCTTAGGTACGGTCTATAGAAATCTTTCCTTTTTGGCAGAGAACGGTCAGATTCTAAAGATTTCAACAGGAACAGGCCCGGATCGGTTCGACGGATTTACAAACCTGCACAATCATTTTATTTGCAGGGTTTGTGGAAATGTTTTGGATATGGATTATATTCCGGCCGAGAATATCGCAGAGAGAGCGTCAGAAGATTTCGATGGAGAAATTGAAGAATATGAATTGCAGTTCTTCGGAACATGTAAGAAATGCCTTTCAAATAAATAAAACCAACAAAGCAAAAATTTAAAGGAGGATTTTAAAATGTCAAAATGGGTATGTTCTGTATGTGGCTATGTGTATGAGGGAGACGCTGCTCCGGCAGAGTGTCCGGTATGTCATGTAGGTGCTGACAAGTTCAAAAAGGTCGAGGGAGATCTTACACTTGCAGCCGAGCATGAGTTTGGCGTATATGCGTCCACAGTAAAGAATAACAAAGACATCAGTGAGGAAGACAAGAAATATATCTTTGAACAGTTAAAGGCTAATTTCGAGGGCGAGTGTTCAGAGGTTGGTATGTATCTTTGCATGGCAAGAGTTGCCCATCGTGAAGGTTATCCGGAAATCGGTTTATACTGGGAGAAAGCCGCATATGAAGAGGCAGAGCACGCTGCTAAGTTTGCGGAGATGCTCGGTTCTGATTTAGAGGGCAATATGACAAACTCTACAAAGAAGAATCTTGCATGGAGAGTTGACTGCGAGTACGGCGCAACAGCAGGAAAGACAGATCTCGCAAAGTGTGCAAAGAAGAATAACCTTGATGCAATCCATGACACCGTACATGAGATGGCTCGCGATGAGGCAAGACATGGCAGAGCGCTTGAGGGACTTCTCAAGAGATACTTCGGCTAAATTCGTAATGCCGCAGATTTATGTTTGAAAGATTCAAAGGGTATGCCGGAGCAATCCGGTATACCCTTTTTATCGGATAAAAATTTGAATTGCTAACGCCCAAAAGCGCATTGCATTCAGAATCATGTGATGCTAAAATAATATGAGAAAGAATGCTGTGTTTTTTCCTGTGACAACTATGCCGGCATATAGCAAAAGGAGAACCATGGCAGGCTGATTTACTTTGTAAACCAGAAGGACGAGGCTATACTGTCGTGATGGCTGAAATGTGCCGCAAGGGCAGAAGCCATTGCGGACTTTGAGAAGAGAATTGTAGAGGAATAAGTAATTGAAAGAAGGTGCTCTGACAGGAAGGGCACCTTCTTTCGGGTATCTGGAAAATTACCTGCAGCGATACGGAAGAATTATGGCAGGAGCATCAAACGAATAAATTTATCAGGAGCATAACTATGGGTGTCGTTTTACTTTTTCATGTGAATATATTTAAGTCCAGCCAGATTATCAATTTATGTAAACAACAGAATCATACGCCTGTTTTGGTGCCAAAGTCCGATTACGGCAAGACGTTAGGTGCATTGGCAAATATTACCGGAATGAAAAGCAATGCCGGGTATACAGGTAGAGAGTTTGAAGACGAGATGATGGTTTTCTCGGGAATGGATTCGGATACATTGGATCTGTTTCTTGCTGCATATAGGAAGGCGCAAATTGCGCCGATCCGTAGAAAAGCGGTACTCACACCGGCAAATGTGATGTGGTCTCCGGAAAAATTATACAAAGAACTGGAGAATCATGCTGCAATCGGTTGAGTGCTATAAGTGATAGGCAAGGGAATTCATGGCAGAAAAATTTTGGAGCAAAAGGGGGATAGGATGAGCGGTAAAAGACAGAATTTCCGGGCAATTCCCGGGACTTCCAGAGAGGACGAAGAACGGTATCTTTCTGACACCATCCAATTGGCGCAGACCAATCTCGATCGGGAAAGAGAGGGTATTCGAAAACTGAAAGAAGAAGTGGATGCCCTCATGGAGGAAGTAAACAGTTCCGGCGAAAAAGACAGTCTGCTGCTTTGGAATAATGCTAAGGCGCAGCTAAGGGAGACGGCAGGCAGCCTGTCGCGTTACGAGAAGGCAAGAAAGAAACCGTACTTCGGACGAATTGATTTTCGTGATGCCAACGGAAAGCAGGACGAGGCTTACTACATCGGCCGGGTCGGAATTGCAAGAGCAGAAAAAGAACCTGCAGTAATTGACTGGAGAACCCCGGTGGCTTCGGTCTATTACGAGAACGCCATGGGAAAGGGAACCTACACCGTAAGCGCGGAAGGCACCTTTGAGATTGATTTGAAGCGGAAAAGAAGCTACGAAATCGAGGACGACCGCCTCAAGGACTTTTATGATCTTGACGTGGCAGCAAATGATGAGCTTCTGACAAAGTATCTGTCAAAGAATAAGACAGAAGTGCTCGGGGAAATCATTGCTACGATTCAGAAGGAGCAGAACAGAATCATCCGGCGCTCTCCCAAGACAAACCTGATTGTACAGGGGGTTGCGGGTTCGGGGAAGACGACGGTGGCAATGCACCGCATATCTTATATTCTTTATAATTATGGGAAGGATTTCAGAACGGAGGATTTTTATATCATCGGAAGCAACCGGATTCTTCTCAACTATATTACCGGAGTGCTGCCGGAGCTTGATGTATACGGTGTAAGGCAGATGACCATGGAGCAGCTTTTTATCCGCCTGCTCTATGAAGACTGGGACGGCAGAAGCTATACATACCACAGTCTGGATAAGAATGATAAGCGAAACTGTGTTAAGGGAATTCAAAAATGGTTTAAAGAATTGGAAAGCTTCTGTGTGCGGTATGAACGCGATCATATTTCACATGAGCCGGTATACATGGAAAAGACAGGTAAGCTTCTGCTGGGACGCGCGTTGATTGAGGCATATTTAAAGGAGAATCCGGGGATGTCCATGCAGAACAAGCGCCTGATGCTAAATGAAATTCTGTATTCGAAGTACGAGAATGAAGTGTTCGGCAAGAATGTTTCCTTTACTGCGAAAGAGAAAAAGGCAATGGAAAACAAGTATCGCTTTCATTTTGGCAAGGAGGAATGGAAGGGGTCGGTTTATGAGCTCTACAATTGTTTTCTTATGCAGCAGATTGCGGCCGGATATGACATTGATCTCCCGGAAAATTCCTTTGACGTGTATGATCTTGCGGCGCTTGCATATCTGTACAAGAGAATCAAGGAGATTGATCCAATCCGCGAGGCGACTCACCTTGTGATTGATGAAGCGCAGGATTTCGGCATGATGGCGTACCAGTGTCTGCACTACTGCATCAGAGGGTGTACGTACACAATCATGGGAGATACGTCGCAGAACATTCATTTTGAATACGGCTTGAATGATTGGGACGAGCTTCGGAAATTGATTCTGACAGGAAAAAACGACAAATTCTGCCTGCTTCGGAAATCTTACCGGAACACCGTTGAAATTTCGGAGTTTGCCACAGAAATCCTGCGTCATGGAGATTTTTCGATTTATCCGGTCGAGCCGATCATCCGGCATGGGAAAGCGGTTCAAATCTTTGGGCAGAAAGATAAAAAAGAGCTTGTCGCAAAGGCTGCCGGGACGATTATGGGATGGCAGGAAGACGGATATGGGACCATTGCGGTAATATGCCGGGATGAGGAAGAGACAGCGGATGTATCGGCGGAATTAAAAAAGTTTATTAAGATTAAAGACGTGGATTTGAAATCCGCGGAATTCGGAAGCGGGGTAATGGTTCTTCCGGTTGCTTACACCAAGGGACTGGAATTTGATGCGGCGCTCATTTTTGATCCGTCTGAAAGGAAGTATCCGACAGATAACGGCCATGTGAAAATGCTGTATGTGGCGGCAACGCGGGCGCTCCATGAGCTTGCGGTTCTTCATAGAGGAAACCTGACGCCGTTGATAGCGACAAAGGCACCGGAAGAAAAGCATATGGAGGAGTTTGCGGCGGAGACCGCGGAGGAAGAGGTTGTAAGAAAGAAGCAGACAAAGAGAGAAGAAATCGAGGAGCGGAAGGTTGAAGGCCACCGCGATATGAATGTGCGGAAGGATATCGGGCCGAAGCGGATTGTACTAAAAGCAGCCCAGCTTCCGAAGAACAAGGATATGCCTGCCGCCGCGCCGGCTCCCCAAAAATCTTCCGGAGATAAGGAGCGTGTGAATCCGTCAATCTACAGGTACGGAGAGACGCCGGATCCCCATGCCCTCACCGTAAAAGGCCATGCAAAAGCAGACTGTGCGGTGCGCTGGGTAAAGAAAACAAAAACAGGAGCGGATGTGACAAGCAGATATGGAGTATTAAGCATTACGCCGGTATCAGAAGAATGTGTGCATGTGACCTTCGTCAAAGGGCAGATGGGCAGACCGCAGAATAGCACATGGAATGCCGGACCGCGGGACGGACTAAAGTGGACGGCGAAGGAATCTCCTTTGGCGGTTGAAGTTGCAACAAAGAAGCTGCTTGTCCGCATTGAGAAAAAGGATGGAGCAATCCGTTTCTTATCCCCGGACAGAAAAGTTCTCTTATCGGAGAAAACCGATAATCCCCGGCTGATCGAGGGCGAGGAGGCATGGAGTTTCTTTGAGTTTGACAAAAAGGAAAAATTAAAATCCAAGGGGATTCTGAAAGATGATCTGGCGGATGTAAGTTTAAAGGCAAGATACATTTCTTTTGGCTCGATGCAGATGCGTATGCCGCTTCTTCTTTCCAGTCAAGGATACGGTATCGGAGTGGCCTCTGAAAAGACCGTTTTATTTTGCGGAATTCCCTCCTATGGACAATATATTTATACGGATGGCGGAGCGCAGATTGACTACTTTTTTATCTATGGTAAGACAGCGGAGCGGAATATAGAGATATATAGCAGTTTACACGCCAAATCGGAATGAATAAAGTCAGAAAAGGCCGAAAAAAGCTTTTCTTCGCAGTATAATGCATGCGAAGAAAAATTTTTCGCTATTGCTATCATCATCTTGGGAACAGGGAGGCGGCGGAGGACATCTGCCATGATACCTTTGTAAGCTTTATCGAGTACAAAGAGGCTTACCATTCCAACGGCAAGCTGAAAAATTATCTCTACACAATCGCCCGAAATAAATGCATTGACTATTTTAGAAAAGCTTCTCCAATCTATATGGCCAATATTCCTGATCAGGAGCAGGAGAGCTTTGAAGGAGAAATTGAGATGAAAAATGATGGAAAGCGAGGTGAAGCAAAGTGAGAACGAATCTGGAAAGAAAATTGTATCAATACGGAAACGAGAGCAGGCGGATGACCGAACCAGAACGGGACGCAGATATGCTCAGGCTGATGGAGCGCGCAAAGAAGTATGAACCTCACAATGGGATGATTGCCGGATATGTTGTGCTGGCCTCTGCATCATTATACCGATCCACGATGAGGCTTACGATTATGAAGATGAATTGAGATATGTTTCCGGAATTAAAGCCATTAAGCAGGATAAGGAACTGGCTGCTTCGCAGACAGATTACCTGACGGAAGAATTTGTAACGGATGCCATAAGGAAAATTCAAGATAAGAATATGGATTTGGGAAGTGACGAAGGCTATGTGCAGGTTTTAAAGCCGAACGGAGAGTTAGTCTATTTTCTTGCAAACAGCTATATGGAGATTTCCGATACGAATATGGATCTGAATATTTTGAACAAGGTGGATTTATCCGACGGAAGCGCAGATTTTTATGGAACACGTATGAAATTGATTAAGGAACATCTGAATAAGGACTGGTCCTTTGGCAATTATACGGAGGCGGAAAAGGAATACTGATTAATAAGGCGGAGCAGGTAACGCAGCCGCTTCTGACCACCAGACATGGAAAGAGGAAACTGATTCGGGCCAAGGCGCTGGCGGCATATATCTTTTCGTTCGGATATCTCATGCTAAGCGGTGCAGTGGAACTGGGGATTATCGGCGCTATATTCGGCATGGATGATATGAGCCTCCCGATTCAGCTTTTAAATGCAAAGATACCTTATGATTTTACTCTCGGAAAGACATGCGCGCTGCAGGCAGTGGTTTGTTTGCTGATTGCGTTTTTCGTAACGGCGTTCGTGTTGTGGATGTGAAGGATGTCCTTGGCTATTTTGTCGATTATCGATTCGGAAACGTAATTGTGGATTACATCACGATGGCGGCCATTGTACATTTGATACTTGGCGTGGCGCTCTTAGTTTTGCTTAGAAAGGTATTTATACAGTGGGGTGTAAATTAATTGTCATGCAAAAGAGAGTATGATAAACGATCAACATCATCCATCTATACGAGTCGTATGGATGGATTTTTTTGCGAATTTTTTTAATTTTTGTATGAAGTTGAAGACATTGGAAATCCTAATCCGTTATACTTTATGAGAAGGGCAATTGCGAAACTCTTGGTTTCCAATATGTAGTTGCGCAATTACCTGTTTATGAGAAGGGTAAAGGAGGTGGAGAAAATCGATTCGAAAGAAAATTTCATACGATTGGTAAATCAGTACAAGAATCTGGTTTTCTCTGTCTGCTTAAAGCTTACCGGCGACTATTTTGTGGCAGAGGATATCGCGCAGGAGACATTCATTTCCGCTTATACGCACTATCAAAGCTTTGACGGATATGCGGAAAAAGCATGGATCTGCAGGATTGCAACCAATAAATGTATTGACTATAAAAGGCAGGCGGCAAGGCGGGTTACCTATATGCCGGAGGAGGAACTGCCGGAGGAACACATGGATACGCCGGAGGATCCGCTTCAGACGTACTTAAATGAGGAGACGCTCAGAGCATTTTCCGAAAGCTGTGCGAAACTGCCCCAGCCATACGACGCGATTGCGAAGGCACATTTTGTCGACGGGTTAACGGCAAGGGAAGTTGCAGAGAAGGAAGGCAAACATATTAAAACGATACAGACACAGATTTACAGGGCAAGAGAGATGCTTAAGAAAACAATCAGGAAGGAGGATTTTCTTTCATGAAGGAACAGGAATATTTGACAGACGAAGAGTTAGATGCGCTGATTTGCGAAGTGGAAACGACGGAAATGACCATGGCACCGCCGGATTTGCCGGATGATATCCTGCAAAACCTAAACCATATTGAAAAGAGAAAGAAAGAATATCGAAGATTCTGCATACAGGTCGCTTCTTCGGCTGCGGCGGCAATTGCATTGATGTTTATGCTGCCTTGGTTTACAGGCGGGCAGGATACCGCGGTTCCGGCAAAGGATCAGGTACTGGCTGAAGCCGGAATAGAATCGAAGGAGGAAGCTTTGAAAAGAAGCGACAATCAGCTTATGACCAGGATCGGAAATTCCAGATATTTAGGTTTCCTGAATTCAGAAGAAACGATCAATGACATCTTTTGGGAAGATGGAGAAAATAACCGTATTTTTAATTGGAGGATGAATCAATGAGACAAAAAAAGAAAAACAAAGCGTTTACTTTTATCTGTTCGCTTTTACCGGGAGCGGCAGAAATGTATATGGGATTTATGAAGCTGGGAGTCAGCCTTATGGCGGTATTTTTCTTAAGCTTTATGATTCCGGCGATTTTCCGCGCGAATGATGTATTTGTATGTATTGCCTTTTTGCTGTGGTTCTATGGCTTTTTCCATGCAAGAAATATAGATGCGATGGATGATGCGGATTTTATGGCTTTAGAGGATAAGTTCATCTGGGAAGAGTTTACAGACAGCAGGGCGGTAAAAATTTCCGGGAAAACAGGGCGCAAATGGTTCGCGGCAATTTTGATTGTATTCGGATGCGGCGTGCTGTGGAGTAACTTCAGAAGCTTTTTCTTAAAATTTATCCCGGTAGAAATATGGGAAACGTTATATCCGATTATTGACAGAGTCCCGGAAATCATCTTTGCAGTTGTAATTATCGTGATTGGTATCCGGATGATTCTTGGAAAAAAGGAGGAGCTGGATGGAAAAGCAAAAGAGAACGCATAGAGTCGGTTCGTATACCGCGGGAATTTCCATGATTGTGTTTGGCACATTATTTATTCTCCGGCTTTTTGTGGATTTTTTAAGCTATGAGTTTATTATAAAGCTCTGGCCGTTTATGATGATTGGCATCGGCGTAGAAATACTGATTTCCAATTTTTCAAACCGCAGATTTGTATATGATAAGGGCGCAGTATGTTTAATGTTTCTGATTATGCTGTTCGCTGTTTTTCTGGCAGGGGCGGATATGTGTATCACATATCTTGATCTGAAAATGCAAATGCCGATGTAAAAAAATGTGTGGGAAAAGTGCCTGAAAATGTTCGATTTTCAGGCACTTTTCCCATATCCTTTGGCAAGCTCTTGAAAAATTGCCCGAAAGGGCGGAATGTTTGTGGTATGGACGAAAAAAATATGGTAAAATGCTGGAAAGGTACAAGATCGGATTTGGAGAGTGCTGATTTTTTCAGAGGAAACAAAAGTGAATAAACGATACTTAAAAAAATTACTGATGAT
The DNA here is from genome assembly GCA_964614035.1 of uncultured Lachnobacterium sp. Classification (GTDB taxonomy): domain Bacteria; phylum Bacillota; class Clostridia; order Lachnospirales; family Lachnospiraceae; genus Roseburia. Next base: position 63,753 of record CAZTKM010000005.1, on the reverse strand, counting down.
CGCAGTTCCGCTGATGCTAAGCAACGTCATCTCGCAGCTGCAGATGATTATTGACCGCATTTTTTTGGGACAAATGAATACATACTATATGAGCGCTCTCGGAAATGTCACATCTCCGATGTGGACGACCATGTCCTTTTGCTTTTCTCTGGTTATGGGAGCCTCCATTTTAATCAGCCAGAGCGTAGGTGCAAATGACTTGGAGCACATCGAGGATTATGCTGCGTCCATGGTAAAATGGAATAATGTAATTCCGGTTATTTTATTTTTCTTCTGGTTATTCCTTGGAGAAACGGTATACCGTCTGATGGGAGTGTCCGACAGTATTATGCCGTACTGTCTGGGGTATACCAGATTCTATGCGCCTGCCTTTCTGGTAGTAGGAATCGAGAGCTCCTTCATGGTAATCATGCAGACCTCGAATTATACGAAACCTATGGTCTGGTATGGGGTAATCCGGGCGGGGCTTAATATTCTGCTGGACTGGATTTTGATTTTTGGACGTTTTGGATTTCCACAGATGGGAATCGAGGGAGCTGCGATTGCGACAACAATCGCGGAGTATGCAGGATGCCTTTTCGCATTTGCAATTGTTGCAAGAAATCCGGCGGTAAAGACGAAACCTTCCATAGCAAGTATTATAGCTGCGCCAATCCGGCCGTTTCTTCAATCGGTAAAGCTTGGCATCAATGCGGCGCTGGAGGATTTTGCGTGGAATTTCGGAAACCTGATGCTGATTAAAATTTTAAATTCCATCAATGACCTTGCAGCAGGAATCTACTCCATTGTATTTAGTGTGGAAGTTCTTGCCGTTGTTATCATCGGGGCAATCGGAAGCGGAACGATGACGTTGTCCGGCGAGGCAATGGGAAGCCGGAATTTAAAGCAGTTTAAGAGTGTGTGCAAAATCGCGTATCTTCTTTGTATAGCGGTATCCTTGGCCATGCTGATTGTCTGCGGAACAATGCCTCAGTTCATCCTGCGGCTTTTTACGAAGGATCAGGAAATTATTGCAACCTGCGGCGTATATCTCATTTTGGTATGCCTGAACCTGTATGGAAAATCGGGAAATATTATTATCGGGAACGGAATCAGGGGAAGCGGTAATACGGTCTGGATGTTCTATACACAGATTTTGGGAACATTCTTGGTAATTGGCTGCGCCTGCCTGTTTGTATACGTGTTCCATTTCGGAATCGTCGGAGTATTTATGGCCGTTATTGTGGATGAGGGTGCAAGGGCGCTGATCAATTTAGCCAAGCTGCTTCATATTATGAAGCATTGGGAGGATTAGGAAAATGAGTCATTCACAAAAGAGTAAACAATATAGAAAACGTATTCTGATTCTGCGGATTGAAGAGATTATTCTTGTGCTGTCCGCGATTGCCCTGATTATAGTGATGCTTTATCTCAAGCAGTATGTGGCTGCATCAAGCACTGCCGGCATGGAAAGGAAAACGGAGTATGCGGCGCGAACGGACGAGGCGGAACCGGAGAACGAATCGAATAAATTTGAGATCAGTGTGATAAGCGGAAACGGAAATTCCGACATGGTGCAATCGCTCGATTCCGGCGAGGCTATGCTGATTATTCAGGAAGAGCTTTTGCAGAGGGAAATTCATTTCGATACCGATGCGGAATATGAGTGGCTGCAATCGCATAAAGAACTTTTTCCGTCAGAAAAGGTGGAAGGCGCGGACGGAAATGCGGGGCTTATACACTTTTTGTATCAATATGGAAATGGGGAGTATATGCCGGACGAAGAATTCGAACTTACCGACGCGGAGCTTTCCGCAGATATCCCGCTTCTGATGCAGTGGGATGAGAGATGGGGCTTTGAGGATTACGGCAGCTATAACATAGGAATATCAGGATGCGGGCCAACATGCCTGTCAATGATTCTGATCGGCTTTACAAAAAACGAACAGCTGAATCCTCTGTATCTTGCGGATTATGCGATGAGTCACAATTATTATTTAAAGGGAACCGGTACGAAATGGGCATTCTTTTCCGACGTTGCACAGCTGTATGGGATAACCTGCAATGAACTTTCCGTCACAGAGGAGGATATTATAGGGGAATTAGAAAAAGGGCATCCGGTAATCTGCAGTATGCGCAGAGGCCAGTTTACGAGGGCAGGGCATTTTATTGTTCTGACAGGAATCAATAATGACGTGATTACCATCAATGATCCAAACAGTCTGGCGTTAAGCCAAAAGGAATGGGATTTTTACGATATTCGAAGTGAAATTGCCCATGCATGGAGCTTTGAACAGTAAAAATGAGAAAAAAAGGTATAATGGCTAGTAAACACAAGGTTTTTTGTGTATAATATAGGAGACTATGCAATTGCGTAGGCTCCTATTTTTGGAATGGGAGATTTACAATAGTTAGCAAATATTTTTTAAAAGATGAGGATAGGAACATGAGTAAAAAGCACAGAAGAGACGTTATTATTGCCCGTATCGTATTTGTAATATTTTTGCTTGTTATGGGGGTGCTGATCTGGAAGCTTGCTGCATGGGGAATCGAAAAATTTATTCCGGAGCAGGAAAGTACGCAGACTGAGACGGAAACAGAGACAGAGACCCAGCCATATTTTGTAATAGATCCAAACGCTCCGACTACAGAGACGGAAGGCGAACCGGAGACGGAAACCCAGTCCGGAACCGAAGCGGGTACCGCGGAGAGAACGGCGAAGGTTACTACCGGAGTCCGCATGAGAAAAGAACCGAATACGGATTGTGAGATTCTGACGGTAATCGGAGAGGGAACAGAGGTAACCGTCCTCGGAGAAGAAGGCGAATGGTCGCAGATTTCATTTGGCGGATTTACAGGGTATGTTAAGACTGAATATTTAGAAATGGTGGAGCAGAACATTGAATAAGACAAAAAAAGTATTTCACAGATTATCGGCTTCACTCGGGAATCGTCTGGCGCAGGGGAGCAGCGTGGAAATTGATGACGGACTGACACAGAACGGTATGCAGATTGACGAGAAGGTTGCCAAGGAGTATCGCGCATGGTGCGCAGACAATCCGCCGGACGACGGATATTGGACGCATTGGCCAATGTATTATGACGAAATGCCGGTATCGGATGAGCTTGTAGAGGATGCGGCATCCAGAAATGATAAGGCTGTTATGATTATCGGACGGGCAGCGGGCGAAGACAGGGAGAATAAGCCGGAAGCCGGAAGCTGGTATCTGACGAATAAGGAAAAAGAGATTCTGGTCTCTTTAAAGAAGCATTTCGCAAAGGTAGCAGTGATTTTAGATTGCGGCTCCATCATGGATGTTTCTTTCGCGAAGGAATTGGATTTGGACGGTCTCATGTTTTTCTGGCAGGGCGGCCAGGAGATGGGAAATGCGCTTTATGATGTGATAAGCGGGGCGCTTTCACCGTCCGGCAAGCTGACGGACACGATTGCAGAATTGGAGAGCTATCCGTCTACGGCAAATTTCGGAAATAAAGAGTTCAACAACTATTCCGAGGATATTTTTGTAGGGTATCGTTTCTTTGAAACATTTGCAAAAGATCTGGTACAGTATCCGTTCGGCTTCGGACTAAGCTATACGTCTTTTGCCATCGAAGTGGACGCGGTGGACGACCGCGTGGTTGCCTTCCATGTAACGAATACCGGCAGCAGAGCAGGAAAAGAAGTAATCCAAATTTATGTGCAAAGCGCAGGAGCACATGCAACCGTAAAGCATTTTGCCTGCAACAATCAGGAGACAAACCGTTCCCACAATGATTCAAGGCTCAGGTGGATATCTTTATGCCGGGAGCGGATCGTTTCGGAAGGTACAAGGGAAAAGCGGACGGTTCCATTTATGAGGCGCTTTCATCGAAGGAAGGGATTACCCTGGGAGAGCTGCAGCTTGTGGCAAAAAACGTACTTCGTTTTTGTATGAGAATCGGCAGTTGACATACGGAGGTTTAAGATGGAATACGGTAAATTCGTTTCTTATAAATCGGATGGGAATCAGATTCAGATATCCTTTGAAAAACAGAAGGTCATAGTGGAAGTAATTACCGATGAGATTATTAATTTTCTCGTTCCAATCTGGTCGGCGGAACATCGCTCCAAGGCGATTGAGGGGAAGAAGTGCAGGCCGACCGTTTTTTCTACCGGGTTGGAAAACGGACAGCTTGTCATTTCGACCGATCAGCTTGTGGTTCGTGTCAAAGATGACTTTATGACAGAGATTCTAAGTAAAGACGGAAGCATGCTCTTGCAGGATTACGGCGGTAAGGTAAAGAAGGAGGGGACGGCCGACAAAGAACTGATCGCTTTGCTTAAAGCCGAGGGACATGATATTTCCTCGCTGTCTGAAAAGAAGCATAAGGTAAAGACGGTAAAGGTATTGGATACGGAGGACGTCCTCTACGGTCTTGGCGATAAGACCGGATTTTTGAATAAACGCAGCTATGAATATGAGAATTGGAATTCCGATCTGCCGCAGGCGCATACGGAGGATTTTCATGCGCTGTATAAGTCGGTTCCGTTTATGATGTGCAAAAAGAAGCATGGTGTGTATGGCCTGTTTTTTGATAATACGTTTCACAGCTATCTGAATCTCGGAAAGGAGAACAGCGCGTATTTTTACTATGCCGCGGATGATGGAAATCTGGATTATTATTTCCTTGGCGGAGAGCATCTTACGGATGTGATCGGCAATTACACGTATCTGACGGGAACAACCCCGCTTCCGCAGCTGTGGACATTGGGATTCCATCAGTGCCGCTGGGGATATGCGTGCGCAGAGGATATCCGAGAGGTCGCCGATAACTATCGGAAGCTGAATATACCATGTGAATCAGTGCAGTATGACATTGACTATATGGAAAAGTATAAGGTGTTTACATGGGATGAGGAAAAGTTCGGCAAAAAGGGCGAACTGTTTCGTCTGCTGGGCGAGAAGGGCTTTAAGCCGGTGGTAATTATCGATCCGGGGACAAAGCTCGAGCCGGGATATTTCATGTACGAAGAGGGAATGAAGAACGGATATTTTGCGAAGGATAGGGACGGAGAGGTCTATGTCAATGAGGTATGGCCGGGAGAAGCAAATTATCCGGACTTCGGGCGAAAAGAAGTGCGCGACTGGTGGGGAGACCACATTTCTTTTTTGACAGATATGGGAGTGCTTGGAATCTGGAATGATATGAATGAACCGGCAAGTTTTCGGGGGCCGCTTCCGGAGGATGTTGTATTCTGCGACGAAGAGCGCGTGACAAACCATGCGGAGCTGCACAATGTATATGGACATTTTATGGGAAAAGCGACCTATGACGGTTACAAAAAGCATACCGGAAAACGACCGTTTGTCATTACGAGAGCGGCATATGCGGGAACACAGAAGTACGCATGCGTATGGACCGGAGATAATCAGAGCCTTTGGTCGCATCTGCAGATGCTGATTCCGCAGCTTTGTAATCTGGGTATGAGCGGATTCGCATTATGCGGAACTGACATTGGCGGATTCGGAGCGGACACGACGCCGGAGCTGATGTCGAGATGGATTGAGGCGGCAATGTTTTCGCCGTTCTTTCGAAATCATTCCGCAAAAGGATCGAGACGGCAGGAACCATGGATGCTCGGCGGACAGGTGGTAGATATTTATCGAAAATATGTTGGACTTCGCTATCGGTTCTTACCATATATATATGATTTGCTCTACGAAGGGGAAAAGACCGGACTTCCGGTTATGCGTCCGCTTGTATTACATTATGAAGATGATGAGAATACGTACAATCTGAATAGTGAATTTCTGGTTGGCGAAAACATTCTTGTTGCTCCGGTTGTGGAGCAGGGGGCAACGAGGAGAATGATCTATCTGCCGAAGGGAACCTGGTATGATTTCTGGACAAAAGAAGCGGTAGAGGGCGGAAGGTATCTCCTGCGGGAAGCAGCAATAGATGAATGTCCAATGTATATTCGCGCGGGAAGCATCATACCGATGTACGATACCCTGCAATATGTGGGAGAAAAACCATATGAGACGTTGACCCTTCTGACGACGCCCGGCGAATGTGTATATGAGCATTTTCATGATGACGGAGAAAGCTTTGCGTATCGGGAAGGCGCATACACCTTGTACCGGTTCTCAAAGCCGGAAAATGGCGGCGTGGTAACAAAAATCGTAAAGGACGGATACGGACAATACAAAGCAGTCAAGGAAAAACCTCTGGAACCATAGAAAAAGCGTGGCATATGATATAGTAAGGATTATTTGGAGAATTACTGTGAAAGCACCTTTTTATATGACATATCCGTTACAGTCGATATATGAAACAGAACTTGAGTATGAAAGGGATATCGACCTGATCAAAGAATATTATCCAAAAAGCGTAAGGCGCATATTGGAATTGGTGGAAGAGCGCTGTGATGAACTGGAATGTGAAGGAAGCCGGATGTATGATGAAAACCCGGACCGCTATATGCTTGAGAGGGAAGTAGATACTGTCTGCAAGCGCTTCGGAGAGGAAAATATCATGATAGGGCAGGAGTTGAAAGACATAGTAAGCGTATTGTTTTACAATGAACTCTATCGAAGAAGATGCAGATTCCGAAGATGCCATAAGTGGTGGTAGGAATATGCACAGAGAGTCCTATGGGACTCTCAATCAATGGGACAAGGTAGAAGTATGAAAAGAAAGGTCATTAAGCCAATTGTATTGTTTGTCGTTTTTGTTGGCGCGTTGATCACATTTAATATTCTGACAAACCAGACAAATGAAGATTTAACCATGGCGATGGAGGAGGCTTCTCTTCCGGTAGTCTATCTGATGCAAGGGGATTATCTGGGCAATGAAATGCATGGGTATGTAAAACCGATGAATCCGGTAAAGGTAAGAGATTCCATCATGCCGATTGACAATGAGCGGAAGCTTACGGTCCGGGTGGATACCTATGGCGCGGATCTGGAAGACGTTACCTATGAAATCCGGACACTGGATGGGGAGCGGTTGATTGCGGACGGCGCGCTCGAGATCAATACTGCTGCCGGGACAAGAAGATATGCGGAGCTTACAATTCAGAATCTGTTGAACGAGGAGGAAGAATATTTATTATGCTTTACTGTGAATGCGGACGGAAGAGACGTATATTATTATACGCGTTTGATGCAGACAACAGAGCTTCATGCAAAGGATTGTCTGGAGTTTGCCCTGAAATTTCATGATTATACGTTTAGCCAGAACGCGGCTGAATTTATTCCGACTTACATGGATCCGGCAACAGGAGATGCCACTACCTTGCAGTATGTGGATTTGAGCTGTACCTTAAAACAGATTACATGGGCGAATTTCGACTGTGAAAAGTTGAGGGAACCGGTTGTATCTTTTAAAGAAATCAACGACTCCTACAATGTGCTTACGTTGGATTATGTTGTAACCTATACGAATAGTATGGGCGAGATGGAATTTTATAATGTGGAAGAGTACTACCGTTTAAGATATACGGAGACCAGAATGTATGTGCTCAACTTTGAACGCCGTATGAACCAGATCTTCCGGAGCGAAAACAGTTTTGTGTATGACTCCACGAATATACAGCTGGGCATAAGGGATGCGGATGTTATGTATTCCGCCAACGAGTCAAATGATGTAATTGCTTTTGTGCAGGAAGGGGATCTATGGTGTTATAATGTGGGTGCCAATGAGCTTTCACAGATATTCAGCTTCCGCAGTGTGGAGGGAATCGATGCCAGAGAAAACTGGGGAGAGTATGATATCAGTATCGTCGGAGTCGATGAGGCCGGAAGTGTGGATTTTATCGTATATGGCTATATGAACCGGGGAGTGCATGAGGGAGAGGTAGGAATCGGCGTATACCGTTATGACGGTCTGGTGCATACGGTTGAAGAAGAACTGTTTATACCGATGAACATGTCCTATGAGGTACTGAAGGCGGAACTGGGACAGCTTATGTATGAGAACGAGCAGGGCATTTTGTATTTGATGATGGACGGAAAACTGTACCGGATCGGACTTGCTTCCATGAATATAGAATGCGTGGTTGAAAATCTAAGGGACGGCTATTTTACCACCTCAAAATCAAATCGGTATCTTGCATGGATTGACACAAAAGACAAGTATTGTGCCGAAAAAATCTATGTCATGGATTTGAAGGAAGGCACGACAGAGGAGGTTTCGGAGCGGGCAAACGAATTTATCCGGCCGTTGGGTTTCATTGACGAGGACTTTGTGTATGGAATTGCGGACAAGACGGATGTCTTGGCGGATGCGGTCGGAAATTATACGTTTCCGATGAAGGCACTAAAGATACTGGATGTATCAGAGCAAAAATTCAGGACATTGAAGACATATCAGCCGGATGCCGGATATATCAGCGATATTGAATTTGCAAATAATTCAATCGTAGTCAATCTGATGACAGAGAGTGAAGGGAATTATATCTCCACAGGGACAGACACCATCTTAAACCGGGATGCTGCAGCGGGAGGAACGATTGCTGTCCGGTCGATGATAACGGATGTCAAGGAGACGCAGTATCAGCTGTCAATCGGCGTGGCGATGAACGAGAACAGCACAAAACGTATTACGTCAAAATATGTGTTGGCTGAGGAACGGAGTCTGGAGCTTTTGGTTGATGATAGCAATGAACGCTATTATGTATATGCAAAGGGAGAAGCTCTTTTGGCAACCGACAGTATATCCGATGCAATCATACTGGCAAATGAAAAGATGGGAGTAGTCATTGATTCCGGGCAGCAGTATATGTGGAAGCGCGCGAAAAAAACCGCACAGAAGGCGTTTATAAATCTGACCGTATATGATGCGGATGCGGGAGCGGGATCCGTAGTCGAGTGTATCAGCGCAATGCTGATGCGCGAGGGACAAGGCCTTAGCGTGTGGGAACTTGTGGAAAACGGACAGTCCCCGAAAATGGTATTGGAAAGTTCCATGAAAGAAGCAACCGTTTTGGATTTAACAGGATGCAATGTGGAGGAAGTACTATATTATGTCAGCAATGAGAAGCCTGTTTTTGCAATGACCGGAAAGGACAGCGCGGTTCTTATTGTAGGATATACATCAAGTCAGATTTATTATTTTGATCCAACAACTCAGGAAACAAATGCAATCAGTTACGATCGCGCACAGGAATGGTTTGAGAATTCGGGGAGCGTTTATCTCACGTATCTGGATGAAAAAACGTTGTAAATTTGAACAATTCGTTTGTTCATTTCTTTCTTCCTTCGTGAATTTGTAACAGAAATAATATTTGGGTATTGCGGAAGAATATAAAGTGCGCTATATTTCATGTGTAGCAGAAAAAGGATTGAAAAGAGGCACTACGATGAACAAAAAGAGTATCGTTGTATCAAACGTATCAGAAGAACACGAGAATCCAATCGCAGAGTTAGTTCAGGTAGCTTGTAGTTTTGATAGTGAGATTATTCTGGAGAGTGAAAATCGTCGAATTAATGCGAAGAGCATTATGGGAATTATGGCTTTTAATCCGACAGACGGAATGTCGCTTGACATTGTAACGGACGGAACAGATGAACAAGAAGCGCTTGTAGCAATTGAGAAGTTTTTAGTTTGTGAATAGGATGTTGTGTAGTTAAGGAGGAATTTCCATGGCAGAAGTAAAGGAAGTTGCAGCAAAGGCAAAAGAGACTGTAAAGGAAGCGGCAGCAAAGGCAACAGCCGCAGCAAAGGACACAGCAAAAGCTGCTGAGGCAAAAGCAAAAGAAACCGCAAAGACAGCAGAAGAAAAGGCAAAAGAAACCGCGAAGACAGCAGAGGCAAAGGCAAAGGAAACCGCAAAGAAGACAACCGCAGCGGCAAAGACAACTGCAAAGAAGACTGTAGCAAAGGCAGCAGTCAAGACAAGTACGGTAAAATCTACGATTGCAGTTCAGTATCAGAATAATGAAGTTGATGTAGCAAAGATTGAGGAAAAAGTTAAGGCTCAGTTTATATCTGAGGGACACAAGGCTGCTTCCATTAAGAAGGTAAACATTTACGTGAAACCGGAAGAGTATGCTGCATACTATGTAATCAATGATAAATTTTGCGGACGCGTAGATATATTCTAATTGTTACTGTTTCAGAAAAATCAATCTTTTAAATGAATTCCCATATATATGAATTGTCATATATATGGGTTTTTTATTGCCGGAAAGGTTATGTTGGAGTGGAACTGTTAAACTGACCGCTCATGTTGTAGCCGGATCTGTTATGAACCGCAGCGTTTCTGCCTTGCTGCAATGCAATTCGAAGGTATTCCAGATTAGGCTGGACGTGATCGGGCTCGGTAAGCGTGCCGAGCTCTTTCGTGATTTCATAGTCCTGAAGAATAGCTGACGCGTGGGATACCCGGTCTTTTAATGAAACCTGCAAATGCGCAAGAACCATCTGTATGATTGCATACGGAGAACTTCCATGTCCGCCGTAAAATAAAAAGAGTAACTGTCTTTTTATTTCGATAGGCAGTTCTGATATCATCGAATCAAGAATCTCGGATACCTGTTCGTCACATACCTCGCGCCCCTTGGCAAGATTCTCCTGACTCATCATTTCCGGATATATGAATTCATAATAATATGGCATAGGATTGTAGCCTAACAAATGAAACCATTCGGTAGCTTGAAATAAATTCGGAGAACTGGTTCCTTTTTCCCAATTCTGGATGGTTTTCTTGGATACACCGAGACCAAGCGCCATATACTCCTGCGATACGCCCGCGTCTGCGCGTGACTTCCACCACACCTTTGAAAATCTTTTTGCTCTGTCAATTCTGTTTTCTTCCATACTTAGCATTAACTCCCTGATATATATTTGTTTACGATCTTGCGCAATAAAAAATATTTCCCTCTTTTTGCGAAAAAAAGAGAAAAATATTTCTCTTTGGTAGAAAATAAAGAAGAGAAAATGAATTCCTCCTCGAATTTGGAAAAAAAATATCCTTCGGGACGCTGACCAATTGCCGCAATCCTTGTAATATTAATCGTGCGTTTTGAAATGCCTTTTGTTTTTTTCAACAAAGGAATTACAAAAAAATAATAAGACATTTGCTTTTGAGTGTCAATAATGTTTTTACAACTATCGTCACATTACAAGCATAATTCGGGAAGGAAGAAGATCACATGACATTAAAAGAGGCGTTAGTTACGGAAGTAAACAGTGGAATGTTGACATTAGGCAACCACAATACGGACAACGGTTTTTTAAGTCCAAAAAGCTACATTACGGAAGGAGAATTAAAGAAATCAGGATACGAACCGATGGGTATTTGTCTAAATATTCCGTTTAATCCACATCCGACAAAACAGATTGCTTTTGTCTATCTAATGGACGGAGAGCCTATGTGGTGCCATATGCCACAGTCTTGTTGGTATAATTTCCTATACGATATGTATGGGGCAGATAAAGTAGAACAGATAATAGCCCAGATATAAGATATGGGCTTGAGGGCTTGACAAAAACGAAATCATCATGTAATATGATTTCGTTGCCAAAATGCGGGTGTAGTTCAATGGTAGAACACCAGCCTTCCAAGCTGGATACGTGGGTTCGATTCCCATCACCCGCTCTATGTTTTAGGTTAAGGGAAACCGGTAGGATACGGTTTCCCTCTTTTTTTGGCCGCCGGTTAAAGATACGGAAGAATATCTTCAGTATAGCACCTCAATATTTCTCCAACACTCCAGGCCTGGGCATAGCAGCCGCGTCCAAGGTGCGGGGCGTCTCCGTCAAATATCTCGCAGACGGAACCGACGCAGTTTTCCCATAGATGGTTTTTCAGAGGCTCCAGATAAGAAAGCGCCTGTCTTACCGCTTCTTTGGAATGATGATTTACTTTAAGATAAGCGGTAATAAATCCGCCAATCAAAAAGCCCCAGGCCGTTCCCTGATGATACGCGGCGTCGCGCCTGGAAAGGGAGCCGAGATAAATCGGATGATAATCCTTATGATCCCTTGAAAGAGAGCGTAAGCCGCAGCCGGCGTAGAGCTCCTTTTCAACGACAGTTACAACAGATGCAGCCTTTACATCATCCAGCATGGTATATGGGAGCGAAACCGCATAAATCTGATTTGGACGAAGACTATCGTCTTTCTGGCTGCCATCGATCACATCATAGAGACAGCCCTTTTCTTCATTCCAGAACTCTTCACAGAATGATTGCTTTACTTTTTCGGCGAGAATGTCATAGTCTGTGGTATCGCCGAACCGTTTGGCAAGCTTACCCATAACGCAGAGTGCGTTGTACCAAAGGGCATTGATTTCAACCGGCTTGCCATGGCGGGGAGTAACAACCCAATCGCCGACGCGGACATCCATCCAGGTAACCTGATCCAGTCCGCTGCCGGCATGAATGAGCCCGTCTTCTTCCATATAAATAGAAAAATCCGTTCCGCATTGATATGCATCCACAATCTGCTTTAATGCGGGATATATATTTTTTTCAACAAACGCATAGGCGTCACTGGTATTGACATATCTCAAATACTGGTCTGCCGCATAGAAATACCAGAGAGAGGCGTCGGCAGTGTTGTAGAGAGGAGCCTGTCCGTCATCCGGGAACATGTTTGGAATCATGCCATGGTGTATATATTTCGCAAAAGTCAGAAGAATTTCCTCCGCTTCCTGAAAGCGTCCGGTAGATAAGGTAAGACCGGAAAATGCAATCATGGTATCTCTTCCCCAGTCTGTAAACCATGGAAGTCCTGCGAGGACTGTGGTAAGTCCGGTAGAGCTTCTTTTACACAGAAACTGGTCGGATGCGACGGTAAGCGCCTCCGCAAATGCATCCTCTTTAAAAGAAGTCTGGGAGATTAACTGCCCGATATACCGTTTTTGTGCCTGAACTGCGTCAAAAGCAAAGGACTCCGGTACCGCGGCCGGTAAATCCCTATTCTCAAATCCAACCTGACAAAGGAGCGAAAACTGTATTTTGCTGTTTGCCGGAATGGTAAGAACAATGTCGTAAGGCAGATAATGACAATCCAGTCCGGATACTTCATTGTCCACTTCCGTCTGGAGCTGAACGTCGACGTCAAATAAGTCGTCTCTTGGAATAATGGTTCCGCTGCTTATGCCAAGCCAGATAAACAGATCATCCGGGGCAGACTTCGGATAGAGAAGAAATCCCTTCATGTTACCATCATCTATGGTTTTATGCTTAAATTTCAAGGAATCAACGGTGGAAGAAGCACTGTGTTCACGATAGTTCATGTGAGGCGTGATAGTAAATGCGGCTTCCGCTCCTGTGTTCTCTATGGCGTATGCAAGCGCTGCCTGATTTTTTCCTCGAATGAGAACAAGCTGCTTATCTACGGTAAGAGAGCCTGCCTGATAGGAAAAAGCGACGGTTCCGTCATAGGTAAAACCGGATAGAAAACGGTTCCCTTTCTTATATATAGGGGAACGTGCCGGAATACCTTCATCCAGAAATTTTCCCGGAATGCTCTCTCCCGCATGCTGCGCGGCCTCCAAATCATAGAGAGCGCCGTTCTGTATGAAGCATTCGGATGTTTTAGAAAACACCACATACCGTTCGACCGGCGGATGAAGGCTGGCGATCAGGTAACCCTGGTGCGTACGATTCTGGGCGCCGAGGATGGAACCTCCGGCATAACCGCCGATACCGTTGGCAAGGGCCCATTCCTTATGAATATTTTTTTCGAAATCCTGTAATTTTTCTGCCTGAAAAGAAAAGGTCATAGAAACCTCCGTAAATTTGTATCATAGACATCAAATCGTTTGTATCTATTGTAAATGATATTGCCGCAGATTGCCATGAGAAATTGAAAAACAGCGGAACATAACGATTCAAATCTAAAAAAAATATAATACTATGGCGCAAAAGTGAAAATAGAGCTATAATAGTGTAAACGAATTTGAAGGAGAATCCATTATGTACGAGGTTTATGTATTAGTCCAGAGAAAGAAAGCCGTATACACTGTGCTGCTGGGAGCACTGTTTCTTGCACTCGGCATCGGGTGCCTGCTTTTGTCCTGTGTGTCTGTGACAGCGATTTGTTTTGCAATTATCTTTCTCTTTTTATGGTACTTATTTCAATTTCAGATGAACAAGGAATTTGAATATTCTTTTTTTGACGGGGAAGTGCGGTTCGCCAAGGTAATGAACAAGAGCCGAAGAAAGCAGCTAAAGTCTTTTTCGATGGATGAGGTTATTCAGATTGCGCCGGCGGGAGACCGCTGCGTATACAAATACGAGAATGATCAGTCTGTCAGAGTCGTGGATTATTCTTCCGGTTATAAAGATGTTCCATATTATGATATGGTTATCAAGAACGGAGAACAGATTTCCCTGATTAAGTTTGAGCCGGATGAAAAGTACTTAGATGCGGTATGCTTGAAATATGCGCAGAAGGTTGTCCGCAGAGTACGGTAAGAAAAGGAAAATAAAAATGCACAGCAGGTCTGCTGTGCATTTTACTTACAAGATATCTTGTGGGATGAATCAGTTGTCATGATCGAGGAAACGCATTTTCTCATTCTCAGAACGTTCCGCCTGACCATACCCTTTCGTGCCGCTGCCATTTAGAAGCTTTAAGCATTTCGGGCATAGAGAACCAAAGGTAACAGGGCCGCCGCAACGCTGGCAGTGCATCCCTGTAATCGTTCCGTTACCTGTGTTCTTCTTATACTCAATGCGGCCTTCGCGAATCCATCCCTTTACCATTTTTACAGGAATGTTAAAATGTTCCGCAACCTGATATTCATTTACTTCATTTTCACGAATGAAGTCTTTCACTTCACGAAGAAGCTTGATGTTCAAACATTGCGGACAATAATCTCTTTCGTAGGCATCCGGCAAACGCTTACCGCAGATGCCACACTGACGATAATTTTCGAAAAGACCTTGTTTTTTTGAACTCATAATATCACCTTCGGCACTTTTGTAATTATTATAATATGATTATAGCATAATAGGAATTTTAGGAAAAGAAAAAAGGAAGCATATTTTGAAAAAAGAAGAGAATTTGAGTAAAGCAATCGGTGTATTTGATTCCGGCGTCGGCGGAATCAGCGTGCTGCGCGAATTGGTCAAGGCTATGCCGAATGAAAATTTCATATATTATGGAGATTCAAAGCATGCTCCTTACGGTACGAAAACATTGGAGGAAGTAAGGGCATTGACCCGCAGTCATGCGATAGAGCTTTTTGACAGGGGCGCGAAAGGGCTTGTCGTGGCGTGTAATACGGCAACCAGCGCCGCGGTGCGGATGCTGCGGGAAGAATTCTTTCAGATTCCGATTGTAGGGATAGAACCCGCAGTAAAGCCGGCGGCAACATTTATGGAACACCCGAGGGTGCTTGTCATGGCAACTCCTATGACGATTCGCGAGGAAAAACTAAAGAAGCTCATTGCAAGGTACAAAAGTCTTGGAGAAATTATATCTTTGCCATGCCCCGGACTTATGAATTTTGTGGAGCGGGGAGACTTGGACGGCGAAGATTTAATGACATACCTGACCGAGCTGCTTTTTGAATATCAGAAACACCCGGTGGATGCAGTTGTGCTCGGATGTACCCACTATCCGTTTGTGAAGAATGCGGTTGTCAAAGTGCTGGGTAACAATGTGAGAATTTTTGACGGAGGGGAAGGAACCGCGCGGGAGATGAGAAGACGTCTGATGGAAGCCGGACTTCTGACAACACAAAAAACTCCCGGAACAGTGATTTTTGACAACAGTCTGGAGGGACGGGAAAAGGAAGCGAAGATTGCGCTTTGTGAAAACTTGTTCCATTTGCCGGAGTAGAGAAGAGAAAAGAAAAGGAAACGGAAATTTATAAAAATAAAAATTTTTTAAAAATTTTTTTGATGATTTTAGAAATGTTTTGGAAATCGGACATATTATGGACACAATTTGCACATATACTAAATAGTGTCAAAGGAAATTATTCCTTTTACATTATTCCCTTTTTATTAATAAACATTTTCATAACTAAACTCCTCGGAAAGACCCCGGCGCTGTAAGGCATCGGGGTCTTTTCACGATGGCGCGCAGACGAAGGGCGGATGGTCTAACAGGTGGAAAAAGTACAATAGCAGAAATAGTTTCAAAGAAATATGATTTACATTATTTTAAAGTGGATGATTTCCCTGATAAGTAGACTAAGATGGGTGCAATGTTTAGAGAAAATAGAAACTAAGGAAATACTTACAGAAGGTGCGGCATATTTACCTAAGTTAATGAAAAATGAGCATTTCAAAAGATAGATATTTAGCCATTACCCCTGACAAAGATTTTCAGATTTTTCAAGGAAAAAGCTTTTTCTAATTGGATGAACAGAGATCTCATGTTTGCACGAGAAGTGCAACGACAATGTAATGAGGAACAATATGTTTCTATCATAAACGATGGAAACATAGAACTTAACGAGTTGGTTGACATGGTTGTTTCTAGGATTGAGACGGTCCCTCTTTGAATATCAATATAATGTTTTTGGGATCCATATCATCGTTAGATACACAAACGATATCCGGCAAAGATGTTCTTGCCTTATTCAACTCCTTCTCGGCATAGACTAAAAGCTTCTCATTGTCAACCAAGAGAGAAGCAATCTCACTTTTTTCTTCGTTTGCTTTATGGATATACTCGTGCCAATTAATTTTACTTAATTTAGTGTCTGCCATATCTTTGCTAAGTTTGAGTACTTTAATGTTCATGCATTAGCAAATGAGCAAAAGCTGGACGACGAGTATCGTGAACATGGATTAGAGGGTAATTTATTTACCGCATTCGCAGGAAAAGCGCAAAGCCTATGAAAACCTCCGCGAATAGGGATATCCGACATTCACAGAGGTTTTTCATCACACGAACCAGATGTCCGGATTGGTAGAGGATATACTGATTACACCGGCGTTTAACAATTCCATGATATCCTCCTTTTCCGATACAAGTCCGCCCGCAATGACCGGAGTGGAGGACATGCTGCAGATTCGCTTTACGACCTTTGGCATAAGCGCCGGAAGTATTTCGATAAGATCCGGCTTGGCTGTCTTTAGCTGGCGCTCTATATTTTCATATGCCATGGAATCAATGACAAAGAGGCGCAGGATGGTATATAAGGAAAGCTCCTTCGCACGCTTGATGAGCGCGGGCTTGGTGGTAATAATACCATCTGCCTTTGTGTATTTCTTTATAAAATCTACGGCAACTTCTTTTGCACTTAATCCGTTAATCAGGTCTAAATGCACCATGGCGATTTTGCCGCTGGATTTTACTTCTTCGACAATATCAGCAATGGTACAGATATCTCCATATAAAATGAAAATGACACGACTGTCGCTGTTCTTACATTTTTTTAAGCCTTCTTCATCCTTGATGGCAGCGATGATTGGCGAATCTTCAAGTGCGTTTCGGAATTCTTTTTTCATATGCAGCTCCTGCTTCGTAAATATTAAAAATATGCAGCTATTCTAAGGGAGCCTGAATAGTTACGATAATTATAGCATGGAGCTTATGGAAACCACAAGAAATTTGACATTTGCATGGATATTCGTTAAACTCTGCAGAGAGGGGTAAATAGTTTATAAGAAAAAATTTATTAGCAGGAAAGGAAAAAGAATGGCAGTAAGAATTATTGTAGACTCCGGATGCGACATTGAACCGCAGGAGGCGAAAAAACTGGGACTAACGATAATACCGCTGAAGACGATGTTCGGCGACGAAGAATTTCTGGACGGAGTGACGATTTCCCACAATCAGTTCTTTGAAAAATTGATTGAGTCTGAACAGATGCCGACCACGAGTCAGGCTGCACCGTTTGAATATGAAGAGAAATTCAAAGAAGTAAAGGAAGCCGGGGACGGCGCGGTATGTATCACGATTTCCTCAAAGCTTTCCGGCTGCTATCAGAGTGCAAATATTGCATTAGACGGATATGAGGATGCTGTTACAGTTGTTGACAGCAATAATGTCTGTATCGGAGAGCAGATTTTAACGCTCTATGCATGCAGGCTTCGCGATGAGGGCAAGAGCGCCAAAGAGATCGCAGAGGAGCTGGATGAAAAGAAAAATAATATTCGCTTGATTGCCCTTTTGGATACGTTGGAGTATTTGAAAAAAGGAGGAAGAATTTCCGCGGCGGCCGCAATGGCAGGTGCGGTTCTTTCGATTAAACCGGTTATTGCAATTGTGGACGGCGAGGTTGCCGTCCTTGGAAAAGCACGCGGATCTAAAAACGGAAACAATATGCTGAAGGAACTGGTAAAAAAAGAAGGAGGAATCGATTTTGACATGCCTCTCTCGCTTGCCTACAGCGGTTTGTCGGACGCAATGCTTCAGAAGTATATCGAAGACAGTAAAGAATTGTATGAAGGCCAGACGGATTCGCTTCGAATCAGTACAATCGGAAGTACAATCGGAACGCATGCCGGTCCCGGGGCGATTGCGGTTTCTTTCTTTACAAAATAATAGGCGGAAATTTCACAATCCGGTAACATTTAAAAACGGCCACCCTTTCGGATGGCCGTCTGTATTTGCAGATCTTATTCAGCAATATGCAACAGCTCTACCACCGTTTTCTGCGCCCATCATCCGCATAGGTGTAACATACACGCCCGTTCCAGCATTCCATTTTTCTGTGTCCGGTTGTCCGTCCAAAACCTGCACATACCCTGCGGGGAAATCGTCTAATCCATATACATTCACACCATGCTCCTGCCGAACCAAAGCCACAAAGCAAATAGCACAGAATAAAACAATATTCGGATTTTTAACGAACACCCGCAACAGGCGGTATTCCATAGCAGTAAGTGTAACCGGCTCCCCGGAAAGAATAGCTGTTGTTTCAGAAAAATTGATATACAGATTTCCGTCCGAATAGCAATCGCCGCCTGTCTGCTTTTGAATGCGGTTTATGAGCGCTGATACTTTCTTCTGGAATACGTATATGGGAAACGGTTTCGTCACATAATCGTCCGCGCCTAATTCAAATCCCTTTAGCATATCACTTTCCATATCATTTGCTGTCAGATAAATTACTGCCGTATCCGGGCGGCGTTCTTTTACATACTGACAGAAATCAAAACCATTTCCATCCGGCAGGTTAATGTCAAGGACAATTAAATCATAATTCTGTTTTTCACAAAACCGGATTGCCGCTGCTTTTGTCATAGCAGAAAAATGTCACAGAAAAATCACTGGAACATTTTTGGTGTAAGCTTTTTTTCTATGAAATATGGTGGGGTTTGAATGGCAACTAGTATAGTTATATATAACACGTCGAATAATAACAAGTCTGTAATTGTGAATTATTTCGCCGCGGTTTTTGAATAAGAACCGGTTGCGTTTTTTCCTTTTTGGTGTTATAATGAATACAATTTAACAGAGGTTACCAAGAGATTATGAGCAAAGGTATGATAAGACGAAGAAATTCGTCTTCATTCCTTTGCTCTTTTTTCGTAAGTAGTGAAGAAAACCGAAACTGTTGTATATCAAGCAATGATTATAAGGAAAGGAAAAGAAACTATGTATGATGTAGCGATTATCGGGGCAGGCGTAGTCGGAAGCGCTATCGCAAGAGAGCTTTCAAAATATGAGCTTAGCGCATGCGTCATTGAGCGTGAAGAGGATGTGTGCTGCGGAACATCAAAGGCAAACAGTGCAATTGTTCATGCAGGATTTGACGCAACGCCCGGAACACTCAAGGCAAAGTTAAATGTTCGCGGAAATGAAATGATGGATCAACTGTCAAAGGATTTGGATTTTCCGTTTGAGAGAAACGGTTCTCTTGTCGTCCGCACCGGAGAGCAGGACATTGCAGGGCTTGAAAAATTGATGGAGAAAGGTAAGGCAAATGGAGTTCCCGGGCTTCGCATAATCGGAAGGGAAGAACTTTTGAAGATGGAACCGAACCTTGCGGATGATGCAGTGGATGCTCTTTACGCGCCTACCGGCGCGATTGTCTGCCCGTTCCATCTTACGATGGCATTGGCAGAAAATGCATTTGAAAACGGGGTGGAATTTTTCCTGAATACGGAAGTGAAGAATATAGAAAAGACGGCAGGCGGCTACAGGCTTTCTACTGTAAAAAATCCGGTTGGTGCGGCGGCAGTGGCCGGCGAGTCTCCAAAACAGGAGAACATCGAGGCTAAGGTTGTTGTAAATGCCGCCGGCGTTTACGCAGACATATTTAACAATATGGTAAGCGATGAGAAAATGCATATCGTCGCAAGAAAAGGCGAATATATGCTTCTTGACAAGACAGCAGGAAATCATGTAAGTCATACGATTTTTCAGCTTCCGGGCAAGATGGGAAAAGGCGTCCTTGTTACCCCTACCGTACATGGGAATCTTCTTGTTGGGCCTACCGCAGCAGACGTGGAAAATAAAGAGGGGGTAAACACTACGGCTTGCGGTCTTGACACTCTCTGTGCGACGAGTGCACGATCGGTTAAGAACGTGCCGTTTAGACAGGTCATTACCTCTTTTGCAGGGCTTCGTGCGCATGAGGCAAACGATGATTTTATAATCGGCGAAGCTGTCGGCGCGGAAGGGTTTTACAATGCGGCGGGAATGGAATCCCCCGGCCTTTCCTCTGCCCCTGCCATTGGCAGTATGGTAGCGGATATGATTGCAGAGAAACTTTCCCTTGCAAAAAAGGAAGATTTTAAGGCAACCAGAAAAGGGATTCTTCGTCCGGATACCCTTTCCATAGACGAGAGAAACGAGCTGATCAAAAAACAGCCGGCATACGGAAATATCATCTGCCGCTGCGAGATGATTACCGAGGGAGAGATACTTGACGCAATTCACAGACCGCTTGGCGCCCGCTCTCTTGACGCAATAAAGCGCAGAACTCGCGCGGGAATGGGACGCTGTCAGGCCGGCTTCTGCTCGCCGAGAACCATGGAAATTCTGGAGAGAGAAGTTCCGATGAGCATGTATGACATTACGAAGAGCGGCGGAAAGTCTGTTTTCGTTGTCGGTAAAAACAAAGAAATCCAGGAGGTGCGTTATGATAAATTATGATTTGGTCATCGTCGGCGGCGGACCTGCCGGACTTGCCGCAGCAGTTTCCGCAAGAGATCATGGAATCGGGAGTATATTGATTCTTGAGCGGGATAAAGAACTTGGCGGAATTTTAAATCAGTGCATCCACAATGGGTTCGGACTTCACACTTTTAAGGAGGAACTGACCGGCCCGGAATATGCTTTTCGGTTTGTGGAACAGGTAAAAGAGCGTGGGATAGAGTACAAATTAAATACCATGGTTATGAATATTTCGGCGGATAAGGTCGTTACGGCAATGAACCGCGAGGATGGAATGTTTGAAGTGTGCGCAAAGGCAGTGATTCTGGCAATGGGATGCAGGGAGAGAAGCCGCGGCGCGCTGAATATTCCCGGATACCGCCCTGCAGGAATCTACTCTGCCGGAACTGCCCAGCGACTCGTAAATATGGAAGGCTATATGCCGGGAAAGAAAGTTGTAATCTTAGGTTCCGGAGATATCGGTCTTATCATGGCACGCCGCATGACGCTGGAAGGAGCAAAGGTTCTTGTTGTTGCGGAACTTATGTCGTATTCCGGAGGGCTTAAAAGAAATATCGTACAGTGTCTGGATGATTTTGGCATTCCGCTCAAACTGAGCCATACGGTGGTCGACATTGAAGGAAAGGAGCGCGTGGAGGCTGTTACAATTGCAGAGGTCGGTCCGGACAGAAAGCCGGTTCCCGGAACGGAAATCCGTTATGAATGCGATACGCTTTTACTCTCCTGCGGTCTCCTTCCGGAAAACGAGCTTTCCAGAACCGCGGGCGTGGAGCTTAGCCCGGTTACTTCGGGACCGATTGTAAACGACTGCTTGGAAACGAATATCGACGGAGTATTTGCATGCGGAAACGTACTTCACGTGCATGACCTTGTGGACTTTGTTTCGCAGGAAGCGGCTGCGGCGGGAAAAAATGCGGCAAATTATATTAAAAACGGAAAAAATGCGGATGCAAAAACGGTAGAGATTTTTCCGGAAGGCGGCGTCCGTTACACCGTTCCGAAATTTGTCCGCCCGGATGAGATGGACGATACCCTTACGGTTCGGTTCCGCGTCGGCGCAGTATATAAGAATTGTCAGATTGTAACCTATCTGGATGAAACCCCGGTTATGAAGCGCAGGCGCCCGGTTATGGCGCCGGGCGAAATGGAGCAGGTAATCTTAAACAAGAAGGAACTTTTAAAGTTCCCGGAGCTTTCTGAGATTACAATTCGCATCGAAGAGGCGTAGAAAGGAGGAGCCGCGTCATGGAAACAAGAAAGTTAACCTGTATCGGATGTCCCTTGGGATGTTCTCTTACAGTGGAGATGAATGGGAATGAAGTGGTAAGCGTATCCGGTAATACATGTCCGAGAGGAGATGCATACGCAAGAAAGGAGGTTACCAATCCTACCCGGATTGTAACCTCGACCGTTCGCGTGTCCGGCGGAAAAGCAGGGATGGTATCCTGCAAGACCAAGGAGGATATACCGAAAGGAAAAATTTTTGACGTGACAAGGGCACTTACGGATGTAATCGTACCCGCACCGGTTAAAATTGGCGATGTTCTGGTTACAGATGTCGCAGGAACCGGAGCAGAAATCGTTGCTACCAAAAATGTAGAAGCGGTATGATTTTTCCGGTACACAGGATGGGATACAGGACTTCTACTGATCAAGGGAGCGTTTCGCTCCCTTTTTTGTCTGTCTGGCTGCTTTACAGATATCCTGCAATACGCACTTATCACAGTAAGGATTTGTGCGTGCGGTGCAGACTGCACGACCATGGTCGACAAAGCGATGGCACAGCTGGTTGCCTTCCTCCGGTGGTACGATTTTCCATAAGGCCAGTTCTACCTTTTTCGGATCCTTTTCATCGGTTACCAGACCGATACGGTTAGCCAGACGAATGCAGTGCGTGTCCGTTACAATAGCAGGTTTTCCAAAGACATCTCCCATAATCAGATTCGCGCTTTTTCTTCCGACACCCGGTAAAGTAAGGAGAGCATCGAAATCATCCGGGACTTTGCAGTCGAATTGGTCGCGAAGCATTTTCATGCAGGCGCTGATATCCCGCGCTTTGCTTTTACCGAGTCCGCATGGGTGTACAATCGCTTCAATCTCTTCCACCGGAGCATCGGCAAGTGCTTCGATGGACGGAAATTTTTCATAGAGCTTCGGCACGACTACATTTACGCGGGCGTCCGTACACTGGGCTGCAAGACGGACGGATACCAGAAGCTTCCATGCATTGTCATATTCCAAGGAACAGCCGGAATCCGGATATTCAGTTTTCAGTCGTTTGATTACCTCGAGGGCTAATTGCTTTTTTGTCATATCTGCATTTTAGCATGAAAGACAAAAATCGACAATAAAATCAACATTCCTTTTTTTTACGTTATGCTGGAAAAATGACCAGAATTAGGATATGCTAGGAAAAGAACAGGTAATTGCGAAACTCATATTTTTTCGTGAAGTTGTGCAAAAAGATATCCGGTATTATATGATGAGCGATCTTGATCAGAACGGACAGTTAGAGATTGTCTGCTCTTTGATTGAGGAGGAAGGTCTGTATTCAACCAGTTTTTTTACGAAGTAAGTGAAGAGGCAACCGGTCTGATTACAATTACATATGACGATTCCTTGGCAGGAGAATCGGAACCGGATATTATTGAGAACAAAACCGAAGGGTATTATGATCCGGAGGAACAGGCGTATTACTATATCGAGGAAGATGTGGTAAGGGCAGGGGTGTCGGACAGCTATATTGCAAAAAGCGCAATTTCCCTTCGTGAAGGGAAGATGTATAATCGGATTTTGATGTATGCGAAGGATTCGCCGAATTATATGGGAACCTATACGATTTATACCGACTCCTATGGGAACCGGATCAGTGAGAGCAAGTACTCGGATACAGACAGATACTTTGAAGGATGTACGGGAGCTTTTCAAAAGCAGGCTGTTCTGGCTGTTTTTTGTACTCATGATTACAGCCGGCGCATCGGAGCAGGCCATGAGTCAGTGGGCATCGGCGAAAATGCCGAAGGGAGGTACCGCAATGTTTGCACTTACGGCGCTCGCCGGAGACATAGGATGCGGAGGCGGCCCGACCATAGTAGGATTTGTGGCAGAGCGTTTTTCCGACAATTTGAAATACGGATTGTTTGCCGCAATCCTTTTTCCAATCGTACTATTGATATGCGCAGTGATTTATAAGAGGAGGGAAGAATCATATGCCGAAATCTCAAAAACAGAAACAGAAGCTGCTGTATCTGGCGAAATATTTTATGGAAAGGACCGATGAAAAGCATGTGGTTTCGACGCCGCGGCTCATAGAATATCTGGCGGCGAATGATATCAAAGCGGAACGGAAAAGTGTATATGATGACATTGAGGCGTTGAATGAATTTGGCTTTGACATTGTGCATGCCGGCGGGCCGAAGGGCGGGTATTTTTTGGCGAGCCGCGATTTTGAGCTGGCGGAGGTAAAGCTCATGGTTGATCTGGTTCAGGCCGCGAAATTCATTACGACAAAGAAATCACGCGAGCTCATAAAAAAGCTTGAGAAACAGGTAAGCGGCTTCGATGCGAAAGCGCTGCAGCGCCAGGTCATAGTTTCGGACCGGGGAAAAGCGGTCAATGAGAATATCTATTATAGTGTAGATATGATTTACGAGGCTATCGCAAGGAACAGGAAGGTACGCTATCACTATTTTGAGTGGGACGTGAACAAGGAAATGAAGCTGCGTAAGGACGGCGCTTTCTACGAGGTAAGTCCCTGGCTTCTGACATGGGATAACGAAAATTATTATCTGATTGCATATGATGAGGAAGCAGACACCATGAAGCACTATCGTGTGGATAAGATGCTCCATATTGCAATCAGCGACAAGGAGAGAGAGGGAAAAGAGGCGTTTGACAGTCTGAATGTGTCGGAGCTTTCCCGGAGAACCTTCGGAATGTTTGCGGGAGATAAACGCACAGTATCCCTCCTTTGCAATAAGTCTCTTACAGGAGTAATGATTGACCGGTTCGGAACAGAAGTTGCGCTTCGGAAATTTGATGAAGACCATGTGCTTGCAAGAGTTGACGTGGAAGTGAGCCCGCAGTTTTTCGGATGGATATCCGGATTCGGAAAGCAGATCCGGATTCATGCGCCGGAGGATGTGGCCTTGGATTACAAATGCTACATAAAGGAAATATTGGAAGTGTATCAGGACTGACCGGAGAACTGCGGCGGCGATTGTGGGAAAATGTGCGAGGATAGACAAAGATGCGGATGGAGCAGAAGGAGTATATGCAAAACGCCGGAGATATTCGGATTCATATCAGACGCAAAAATATAAAAAATATGTATCTGCGGGTAAAGGAGGATACCGGTATCGTGGAAGTATCCGCCCCGCTTTCGGTGCCGGACGCCGAGATTCTTCGTTTTGTAAATGAACGGAGCGCATGGATCCGGGATGCGCAGATTCGGATAACAGAAAGGAAAAAGAAGGAGGAAAATGCGCCTGTCATTGTCCCCTTTATGGAGCGCGAGATGCGCCGCGATTTGAAGCGGAAGATTACGGTATTTATAGAGAAGTATGAACCGGCGATGGGCGTGAAATCAGACGGCTTTACCATCAAAAAGATGAAGACCAGATGGGGCTCATGCAATGTGAAGACCGGACATCTGAACTTTAATTTTGCGTTGGCGCAGGTTCCTGACAAATATGTGGAATATGTCGTGGTACATGAGCTTACCCATTTGCTGGAGCCGAGCCATAACGCAAGGTTCTGGAAATTGATGGAGCGCTATCTTCCGGGAGCGAAGCAGCTTCGGAAGGAATTAAATAGTATTTTACTTAGGCAATGAACCTGTGCTATAATAAACGATAGTTTTTTTCGGGAGGCAGCCATGGAATATTGGGATATTTATGATAGGAATAAGCAAAAAACAGGTCGTACCATGAAAAGAAACGACTGGATTTTAAAGGATGATGAATACCATCTGTCTGTTCTCGGGGTAATCAGACGCCCGGACGGACGCTTCCTGATTACGCAGCGCGTGATGTCAAAAGCATGGGCGCCGGGCTGGTGGGAGGTATCCGGCGGCGGCGTTATGGCAGGGGAGGAATCCTTTGAGGCGGTCTGCCGCGAAGTGAGAGAAGAGGTTGGCCTTGATGTCTCAGACTGCAAGGGAAAACTGGCAATGACCTACCATAGGGAAAACCCCGGCAAGGGCGATAACTATTTTGTAGATGTCTATCGTTTTGAGCTGGATTTTGATGAGAATGATGTGAAGATTCAAAAGGAGGAGGCACTCGGCTTTAAGCTTGCATCGTTAGATGAAATTAAGGAGCTTGCCGCGCAGGGAATCTTCTTGCATTATGACAGCATCAGACAGGTATTTGAGGAGGAAGCAAAATGAACATGCCCAAGGATCCGGTAATGCTGCTGAGCTTTATGAACACGCAGCTTCGTGACCACTATCCCAATCTAAAGGAGCTCGCCGCGGCATATATGGTGGAAGAGTCAGAGATTGCCGCAAAGCTGGATACCATTCATTACCATTATGACGCAGACAAAAACCAATTTGTTTAAGATTGCGATACAGTCTGTATCAGGCGAAAGGACAGGAAAACATATGGCAAACGAGAAAGCCCCGGTAATTGATCAAGAGGTATTTGATACTTTTTTCCATGAGAATTACTGCGCGGTTGATTATGAAAATGTCAGGCCGGAATTTGAAGGCGTGCTATCATGCGGAGCGGACGAGCTTTTTATAGATACGGTGGATTTTGCAAAGCTTACAAAGAAGAACTTTGTTGTATATTTAAGAAGCTATATTTATGGGGAGTTTGAGGCTATTGTCGAAGAGGTATTTGATGCCTTAAATCCGGAAATAGCAGATGCGGTTATGGACGTAAGCTGCACCATGGAAGACCAGGATGAGATTACCTTTGTTTATTGGACAACGTTAGAGAAACTGCTCACAGAATTTTTAGGGCGGCTGTTTGATGAAAAGATTGAAGATATGATAAAGAGGCGATGATATGCAGACCAGCTGTGATTTTTGCGCATACAACGAATATGACGAAAATGATGAGGAATATTATTGCTCTGTGAATATGGATGAGGACGATATGGCCCGATTTGTTCAGAGCAATTACAAGGAATGCCCGTTTTTTAAATCGGGCGATGAGTATCTGGTCGTAAGGCATCAGATGTGATTTTTGGCGGACAGGGGATAAAGATGAAAAAAGGATTTGACAACGAAAAGTATTTGAAAATGCAGTCCTCCCATATCATGGAGAGAATAAAAAAATTCGATAATAAATTGTATCTGGAATTCGGCGGAAAGCTCTTTGACGATTATCATGCGTCGCGCGTTCTTCCGGGATTTGAGCCGGATTCGAAGCTGCAGATGCTTTTAAAATTAAAGGAGCAGGCGGAGATTGTGATTGTAATCAGTGCGGAAGATATTGAGGAGAACAAGATCCGCGGCGATTATGGGATTACATACGATATGGACGTTCTTCGGCTGATCGACGCGTTCTCCGGCGTCGGACTTATGGTTGGAAGCGTCTGCCTGACAAAGTATGCGGGACAGCCGGCGGCAGAGCATTTCGAGAAGCGTTTGGAAGAGCTTGGCATCCGCTCATACCGTCATTATAAGATTCCGGGATATCCGGGGGATGTGGAAAAAATTGTAAGCGACGAAGGATACGGAAAAAATGATTATATTGAGACTACCCGGCCGCTCGTAGTGATTACCGCCCCCGGGCCGGGAAGCGGAAAGATGGCAACCTGTCTGTCGCAGCTGTATCATGAACATAAGAGAGGCATACAGGCCGGATACGCAAAGTTTGAGACCTTTCCAATCTGGAATATTCCGCTGAAGCATCCGGTAAATCTGGCATATGAAGCCGCGACGGCGGATCTGAATGATGTAAATATGATTGATCCGTTCCATCTGGAGGCATATGGTGTAACTACAATCAATTATAACCGGGATATTGAAATCTTTCCGGTTGTCAATGCAATGTTCGAGTTAATATACGGAGGAAGTCCGTACAAATCGCCGACGGACATGGGTGTAAACATGGCCGGAAACTGTATCTGCGATGACGAGGCCTGCTGCGAGGCTTCCAGACAGGAGATTATCCGCAGATACTACAAGTGTCTGGGCGACAAAAAACGCTGCGGACAGACAAAGGACGATATCTACAAGTTGGAGCTTCTGATGAAGCAGGCAGGAATTACAGTGGAGGACCGGCCGGTCGTAAAAGCGGCGCTGGCCCGCGAAGAGGCCTGCGGCGGACGTCCGGCGGCGGCAATCGAACTTGCCGACGGAACGATTGTAACCGGAAAGACCGGGGAACTGCTTGGCGCATCCGCAGCGGTTCTGCTCAATGCAATTAAGGCGCTGGCCGGGATCAATCATGAATTGGAGCTTGTATCTTCTGAGAATATTGCTCCGATTCAGCAGCTAAAGACCGAGTACCTTGGAAGCAAAAACCCAAGACTGCATTCAGATGAAATCTTAATCGCTCTTTCCGCAACCGCAACGGGAAATGCAGATGCGGCGAAAGCGATGGAGCAGCTCAACCGGTTAAAAGGATGTGAGGTTCATTCAACGGTACTGCTTTCTTCTGTTGACGAGCAGACCTTTAAGAAGCTCGGCATGCATCTGACCTGCGAACCAAAATACGAAGAAACAAATCGGATGTACCATAAGTAAAAAAGTTCCCGCCCGGTATAACAAAGGCTTCGAGTGCATCGCACTCTACAGAAAATGTGGTACCGGGCGGGGTTTTTATTATGTAGGCAATATGCTCTTATCGTGCAATTTGTGTCGCGGCCTCAATGAATCCGCCAAACAGTGGGTGCGGCCTGTTTGGCCGCGATTTGAGCTCGGGATGAGCCTGAGTCGCAATAAACCAGGGATGGTCGGGAATTTCAACCATCTCGACGATTCTTCCGTCCGGCGAGAGACCACAAAGCTTCATGCCGTTCTGGGTAAGGATGTTCCGATAGTCGTTGTTTACTTCGTAGCGGTGGCGATGCCGCTCCGCAATTTCTTTTGAACCGTACATTTCGTAAGCTTTGGAGGATTCATCCAGCACGCATGGGTAGGAGCCAAGCCGAAGGGTTCCTCCGATATCCTCAACACCGTTCTGATCCGGAAGCAGCGCAATGACCGGATGCGGCGTGTTCGGATCAAGCTCAATGCTGTGTGCATTTGAAAGCCCGCAGACATGGCGGGCATATTCGATGATAGACACCTGCATGCCAAGGCAGAGACCAAGATAAGGAATCTGATGTTCCCTTGCGTATTTTGCGGCGGAAATCATTCCTTCCACACCCCTGCTTCCAAACCCGCCGGGAACAATGATGCCCTGAACATCGGATAGTATTTCGGCGGCATTATCATCCGTTACGGTTTCCGAATCGATCCATTTGATATTGACGGTTGTATGCTGTGGAATTCCGCCATGCTTTAAGGCTTCCACAACGGAAATATATGCATCGTGCAGCGCGGTATATTTGCCCACCAAAGCAATTTTGACTTCCTTGTCTGCGTGCCTGAGATCGTTTACCATCTGCTCCCAGTCAGAGAGATCGGGATCCGGGCAAGGAAGGTTTAAGCACTGGCAGGCAACCTTCGCGAGATTCTCCTTTTCCATTGCAAGCGGCGCTTCATACAAATACTCAACATCCAGATTCTGAAGCACATGCGTGTTAGGAACATTACAGAACAGCGCAATCTTATCCTTGATTCCCTGATCAATCCCGCGTTCGCTGCGGCAGACGATGATATCCGGCTGGATTCCCATACCCTGCAGTTCCTTAACGCTCTGCTGGGTTGGCTTTGTTTTAAGCTCGCCGGACGCTTTCAGATAAGGAATCAGGGTTACATGGCAGAGGATGGCATTCTCATGTCCGACCTCCTGCTGGAACTGGCGGATTGCCTCGAGGAACGGCTGGCTCTCGATATCTCCGACGGTTCCGCCGACTTCGATAATGGCGATTAAGGTTTCGTCGGTACTGTAGTTTCTGTAAAAACGGCTTTTAATTTCATTGGTAATGTGCGGAATGACCTGAACGGTCCCTCCGCCGTAATCGCCGCGGCGCTCCTTCTGGAGAACAGACCAATAGACTTTTCCGGTAGTTACATTGGACTGTTTTGTAAGACTCTCGTCGATAAAACGCTCATAATGACCTAAATCGAGATCGGTTTCGGCTCCGTCGTCGGTAACAAAAACCTCTCCATGCTGGATTGGATTCATTGTTCCCGGATCAATGTTGATATATGGATCAAATTTCTGCATGGTAACCTTGTATCCGCGCGCTTTTAATAAACGTCCTAATGATGCGGCGGTAATTCCTTTTCCAAGTCCCGATACGACTCCGCCGGTAACAAATACATACTTCACTGGCATAACGATTCTCCTCTCGAATGCAAAAGCAAACTCTTTCTCTATTTTAAAAACACCTTCCAATTATACCGCGGGAAAATTTCTGATTCCACTATTTTTAAAGAAAAAAATGAAAAAACTAATTTATAAAAAATTTACCTTAATATTATAAAAACTTACCAATGAAAATATTGATTTTATGTAATCTTTTACATATAATAAAAATGATACACTTTTGGAAAAATGGAGGGCTTATGGATACCCAAGGACCAAATAACTATAATAACAACCCGTATAATGGAAACGGCAACGGTCCATATAATAACGGAAACAGTGGTAATAACGGCAATAATAGCGGTAATAACAAGAATAATGGCGGAGGCGACAATCATAAGAACGATAAGAACGGTCAGATGATCATGAGCTTTATCATGGTTGCGCTTATTCTGCTGTTCATTGTTTCGCTGTTCTCAAACCGGTTTGCACAGATGAACACAAAAGAGACCACTTACTCGGAGTTCATTGCCCAGCTGGAATCAAAAAACGTAAAGTCGATTGAATTTGAGAATTATCAGATTAATTATACGCTGGTAAAAGATGAAAAAGATTTTGAAATCACATATTTCACCGGATATATTACCGATCCTGCGTTAATACAGGAGATTAAAGTTGCAAAAACCTCCGAGGGACTTCCGATTGAAGTGTCCTCAAAAATACCGGATAACACATCCTCGTGGATACTCAATATTTTGACCTTTATCATTCCCCTTGTTATCCTTTGGGTGCTCTTCGGATTCCTTATGAAGCGAATGGGCGGCGGAGCGATGGGAATGGGAAAGTCTCCCGCCAAGATTTATACAGAAAAGACGACCGGCGTTACCTTTAAGGATGTAGCGGGACAGGATGAAGCGAAGGAATCCTTGCAGGAAATCGTTGATTTTTTGCATAATCCTAAGAAATATAAGGATATCGGGGCAAAGCTTCCAAAGGGAGCTCTGCTTGTCGGACCACCCGGAACCGGTAAGACGCTGCTTGCAAAGGCAGTAGCGGGAGAGGCTCATGTTCCGTTTCTTTCTCTGGCAGGATCGGATTTTGTAGAGATGTTTGTCGGCATGGGCGCTTCACGTGTGCGTGATTTGTTCAAAGAAGCGCAGAAGATGGCGCCATGCATTATCTTCATAGATGAGATTGATGCGATCGGTAAAAATCGTGACAGCCGCTATGGCGGCGGCAACGATGAGCGAGAGCAGACGCTAAACCAGCTTCTTGCCGAGATGGACGGTTTTGACACCTCAAAGGGTATTCTGATGATTGCCGCGACCAACAGGCCGGAAGTCCTTGATAAGGCGCTTCTCCGTCCGGGACGTTTCGACAGACGGATCATTGTGGATAAGCCGGACTTAAAGGGACGTCTTGAGACACTAAAGGTTCATTCCAAGGATGTTCATATGGATGAGACCGTTGATCTGGATGCGCTTGCGCTTGCAACGGCAGGTCTGGTTGGCTCGGATCTTGCCAATATGATCAATGAAGCAGCCATCAACGCAGTAAAAAACGGAAGAAAGTTCGTGAATCAAAGCGATTTGTTTGATGCCTTCGAACTGGTTGCCGTCGGCGGAAAAGAAAAAAAGAACCGCGTGATGAGCGATAAGGAACGCAAGATCGTATCTTATCATGAGGTTGGCCATGCACTCGTATCTGCGCTCCAGAAAAATACGGAGCCTGTTCAGAAGATTACGATTGTTCCACGTACAATGGGAGCATTGGGATACACCTTACAGACTCCCGAGGAAGAAAAGTTCCTTGAGACAAAGGATGAACTTCTGGCAAAGATCGCAACCTTCATGGGCGGACGTGCCGCGGAGGTTATTGTTTTCGGAACCGCAACGAGCGGAGCAGCAAACGATATTGAGCAGGCTACCAAGATTGCCCGGGCAATGGTAACCATGTACGGTATGTCTGACAGGTTTGGCATGATGTGCCTTGCAACGGTTGAGAACCAGTATCTGGAAGGCAGGGCGGGACTGATCTGCGGCGAGGATACCGCAGCAGAGATTGATCAGGAAGTATTGGACATCATAACGGCAAGCTATGATGAAGCATCCAGACTTCTTACCGAGAACCGGAATATTTTGGATAAAATCTCTGATTATCTGTATGAGAAGGAAACCATTACCGGCAAGGAATTTATGAAGATGTTCCGACAGATGAAGGGACTCCCGGAAGAAGATGGCGCACCTGAACCCGAAAAGAACGAGGACATGTTTGAGGAATAATATGTTTGATATACAGGAAGAATTGAGTAAACTCCCGGATACACCGGGAGTTTATATTATGCATGACAAAAATGATGTAATCATCTATATTGGTAAGGCGGTCAGCCTTCGAAAACGCGTTCATCAGTATTTTCAACCGAGTCATAACGAAGGACTCAAGAAAAAGCAGATGGTGGAAAATATTGCATGGTTTGAGTATGTTATTACGGACTCAGAGCTTGAGGCGCTCATTTTAGAGTGCAATCTGATCAAAGAGTATACGCCAAAATACAATACCATGCTTCGCGATGATAAAACGTATCCTTATATTCGCGTCACAGTAGGGGAAGACTATCCAAGGATCCTTTTTTCCAGACAGATGAAAAAGGACCGCTCCAAATATTTCGGACCGTATACCAGCGCAGGAGCGGTAAAGGACATCATAGAGCTTATGAATAAGCTCTATCATCTGCGCACCTGTAACCGGAAGCTTCCGCAGGATATCGGATTGGAGAGGGCCTGCCTGAACTACCATATTCATCAGTGCGATGCGCCCTGTCAGGGCAATATCAGCAGGGAAGAGTATCGGGAGAGAGTTAATCAGGCGCTGGAATTTTTAAACGGCAATTACAAACCGCTCATCAAAGAACTGCAGGAGAAGATGATGGAGGCGTCTGAGGCGATGGAGTTTGAGAAGGCGATCGAATATCGGGAGCTCCTCTCCAGCGTGAAGCAGATTGCGCAGAAACAGAAAATTACGAACAGCGATGGAGAGGATAAGGATATCATTGCGCTTGCAAGCGATGACACAGATGCTGTGGTGCAGGTGTTTTTTATTCGAAGCGGAAAGATTATCGGAAGAGATCATTTTCATGTGCGTGTGGGAACCGAGGAAGAGCAGGGAAAGATTCTGAATGATTTCGTGAAGCAGTTTTATTCTGGAACTCCTTTCATTCCGCGGGAAATTATGCTTCAGAGCGATATTGAGGACGTGGACGTCCTCGAAGCATGGCTGACAAAGAAGCGCGGCGGAAAGGTCACAATCAAGGTTCCGCAGAAGGGAATGAAGGAACGGCTGGTTGAACTTGCAAAGAAAAACGCAGAGCTCGTGCTGAATCAGGATAAAGAGAAGATTAAGCGCGAGGAGGGCCGGACAATCGGCGCGGTCCGGGAAATTGAACAGATTCTCGGATTGAAGGGCATAAACCGTATGGAAGCCTACGATATCTCCGATATCAGCGGGTTTGAAACGGTAGGCTCCATGATTGTTTTTGAAAAGGGAAAACCCAAGAAAAGCGATTACAGAAAATTTAAGCTTAAGACCGTATCCGGCCCGGATGATTATGCATCTATGCGCGAGGTGCTTACCAGAAGATTTCTGCATGGGATGCAGGAGCAGGAAGAACTTAAAACAAAGGATCTTCCGGAGAGTGTGGGCAGCTTTAACCGGTTTCCGGATGTCATTATGATGGATGGAGGACGAGGTCAGGTTAATATCTGCCTGGCGGTGCTGGAAGAGCTTGGCCTTTCGATTCCGGTGTGCGGAATGGTAAAGGATGACAATCACAATACCAGAGGCCTTTACTTTCATAATGTCGAGCTTCCGATTGACAGGCACAGCGAGGGATTTAAGCTGATTACCCGGATACAGGATGAAGCGCACCGTTTTGCAATCGAGTATCACAGATCGCTCCGCTCAAAATCTCAGGTGCACTCTGTCTTAGATGATATCGAAGGAATCGGACCGGCAAGAAGGAAAGCGCTGATGAGAAGATATCAGAGCCTTGAGAATATAAGGAATGCCGATGTGGAAGATCTGATGCTGACGGATTCTGTGAACCGGGCGGCGGCGGAGGCGGTATACCGTTTTTTCCACGTTGAAGAGAACTAGGAATTATGATACAATGAGCGTTAGCGAGAAGAATGTGCCTGCATATTCGGCGAGCGGCGAATGACGATCAGGAATCTCTGATTCATGATACAATGAGCGTTAGCGGGAAGAATGTGCCTGCACAGAACGAGGAGGGTTTTATGGCAACGAACGGAGTAAGCATTGCAAAAATTATTGAACTGTTGGATCTAAAAAATTTTACAGATGAGATTGAAGTAAAAAGGAGAAAGATTACGACAACGGATGTAAATCGTCCCGCGCTTCAGCTGACCGGATACTTTGAACATTTCCAGCAGAGCAGGGTACAGATTATCGGTAACGTTGAGTACACATTCCTGCAGAAATTATCGGATGAGGAGAGGAAGAGGCATATTACGGAATTTTTGAAGTTTGATATTCCATGTATCATCTTCTGCCGCAATCTGGAACCGGATGAGATTTTTCTTCAGGCAGCGCAGGAGAGCAGTATTCCGCTTCTCGGAACAGGCCGTTCGACTTCGGAGTTTATGGCGGAACTCATTTATACGCTGGGCGAACAGCTTGCGCCCTGCATTACGATTCATGGAGTGCTGGTAGATGTATACGGCGAGGGACTTTTGATTACCGGAGACAGCGGAATCGGAAAGAGCGAGGCCGCATTGGAACTGATTCGGAGAGGCCACCGTCTTGTTACCGATGATGTTGTGGAAATCCGAAAAATCAACGAGCATACCCTGATGGGAACTTCGCCGGATATAACAAGACACTTTATTGAGCTTCGGGGTATCGGAATTATCGATGTGAAAACTCTTTACGGCGTAGAGTGTGTGAAAGAGAAGCAGCAGATCGATCTTGTCATTAAGCTGGAGGACTGGAAGAAGGAAGCGGAGTATGACAGGCTTGGGCTGGAGGAGGAGTATATTGAATATTTGGGAAATAAAATAGTCTGTCATTCACTTCCAATCCGTCCCGGCCGTAATCTGGCCGTTATTTGTGAGACCGCAGCCGTCAACCACAGACAAAAAAAGATGGGGTACAATGCGGCGCAGGAATTGTATCGCAGAGTGCAGGAGAATCTTACCAAGAGACGCGATGAAGACGACTAAATATAGAAAAGAAAGAGGATGTAAAAATGGACAAGAAGAATGCATGGGAAAAATATCCGGAAGGAAAAAAACGGGATCAGGTATTTGCTTTTGCAGAGGACTATCGTAAGTTCATCTCAGAATGCAAGACCGAGCGCGAGTGCGCGGCCGCAATTTATGAAGACGCAAAGGAGCATGGATTTCACGATTTTGACGAAGTTGTAAAAGGTAAGAAGAAATTAAAGGCCGGAGATAAGATTGTCGCAAACAATATGGGAAAAGGTCTTGCTCTGTTTGTCATCGGAACAAAGCCTATGGAGCAGGGAATGAATATTCTCGGCGCCCATATTGACTCGCCGCGAATGGATTTGAAGCAGGTACCATTGTATGAAGATACGGAGATGGCTTTTCTGGATACCCACTATTACGGCGGTATCAAGAAGTATCAGTGGGTAACGCTTCCGCTTGCGCTTCATGGAGTGATCTGCAAAAAGGACGGTTCCACAGTAAGCGTAAATATCGGAGATAAGCCGGGCGACCCTGTATTCGGAGTAAGCGATCTGCTGGTTCATCTGTCGGCCGAGCAGATGGAAAAGAAAGCGGCAAAGGTCATTGAAGGAGAAAACCTGGACCTGTTAATCGGAAGTATTCCCGAGGCGGAAAAGAAGGATAAAAAGGAAGAAAAAGAGCGTGTAAAGGCGAACATTCTTGCCATTCTTGAGAAGGCATATGGCGTGGAGGAGGATGATTTCCTTTCCGCAGAAATTGAAGTGGTGCCTGCCGGAGAAGCAAGAGACTACGGATTTGACAGAAGCATGATTATGGGATACGGGCATGACGACCGCGTATGTGCATATCCGTCCTACCGCGCAATGCTTGAGATTAAGAAACCGGAAACAACAAGCGTATGTCTGTTAGTTGATAAGGAAGAAATCGGAAGCGTCGGAGCCAGCGGAATGCAGTCGAAATTCTTTGAGAACTGCGTGGCCGAACTTGTGAATTTGACGGATGCTTATAGCGAGCTTAAGGTTCGCCGGGCGCTTAAAAATTCGAAGGTATTATCCTCGGATGTATCGGCAGCCTTCGATCCGAACTATCCGAGCGTGATGGAGAAGAGAAACGCTGCATATTTCGGAAAAGGAATCGTATTTAACAAGTACACCGGATCGCGCGGAAAATACGGATCGAATGATGCCAACCCCGAATATATTGCAAAGCTTCGTAATATTATGGATACAAATAAGGTATCGTTCCAGACCGCAGAGCTTGGAAAAGTAGATCAGGGCGGAGGCGGAACAATCGCTTACATCCTTGCAAATTACAACATGAATGTGATTGACAGCGGAGTGGCGGTTCTTAACATGCATGCACCATGGGAAATCATCAGCAAGGTAGATCTTTATGAGGCATTAAACTGTTACGCAGCGTTTTTAAAGGAAGCATAGTTAGATGAACAAACTTTTTTTCGAGCATCTTAGGACGGTTATTCCGGACGAAAGCATCCGTCTGAATGAACCCATGAAAGATCATACAACATTTCGCATCGGAGGAAATGCAGACTGTTATGTTTCTGCCTCGAAGGAACAATTGAAACAGATTCTGGCCCTTGCAAAGCAGGACGATGTGCCGGTTACCATTATCGGAAACGGAAGTAATCTGTTAGTGAAGGACGGCGGAATCCGCGGGCTTGTAATCGAAATCGGTAAGAATATGGATGAGATTCGCGTAAACGGAAACTGCATTACAGCCCAGGCGGGAGCGCTCCTGTCAAAAATTGCAAGGACGGCGGCTGACGCGGGACTTGGCGGCTTTGAGTTCGCATCCGGCATTCCGGGCAGCTTAGGCGGAGCCGTCGTGATGAATGCAGGAGCATACGGCGGCGAGATGAAGCAGGTGCTGGTGTCCGCGAAGGTAATAGATCGCAATGGGAATGAGCGGACGCTTTCCAATGAAGAATTGGACTTGTCCTACAGGCACAGCTGCATCGAGGAAAAAGGATATATCGTGGCGGAGGCTGCGATTGAACTGGAACCGCAGGAAAAGGAATTGATTCTGGAGAAAATGGACGATATAAGGGGGCGGCGGGCAGAGAAGCAGCCTCTCGAATTTCCAAGTGCGGGAAGCACATTTAAAAGACCGGAGGGATACTTTGCGGGAAAACTGATTCAGGACAGCGGATTATCCGGCTATTCGGTCGGCGGGGCACAGGTCTCCGAAAAGCATAATGGTTTTGTCATCAATAGGGGCAGTGCGACCGCACAGGATGTCCTGACGCTTATCGGGGATGTCAAAAAAGAAGTATACCGTCAATTTCAGGTGGAGCTTGTACCTGAGGTGAAAATAATAGGAGAGTAGATTTGTGAAGCTTGTAATCGTAACCGGAATGTCCGGCGCAGGAAAAAAGACGGCAATGAGTATGATGGAGGATATGGGATTTTTCTGTATCGACAATCTCCCGATTCCGCTGCTCGACAAATTTATGGATTTTTCGGTCAATGTTACCGAGATGCAGAAGGTCGCTATAGGGATCGACATCCGGAGCGGAAAAGAGTTCGGCGATATCAAGGGAGCCCTTGAGCAGATGGACACCAAAGACCTACCCTATGAGATCCTTTTTCTGGATGCAGAGGATCAGGTGCTTGTCAAGCGTTACAAGGAGACCAGACGAAACCATCCGCTTGCAACAGGCGAGCGGATCGATAAAGGAATTGCGGAAGAGAGAATACAGCTTGCAGGGTTAAAGGAACGAGCGAACTACATCATTGATACAAGCCGTCTGCTGACCAGAGAGTTGAAGGTGGAACTGGAGAAAATTTTTATCCAGAATCAGGATTACAAGAACCTGTTTGTCACAATCCTTTCCTTTGGCTTTAAATACGGAATTCCGGCTGACTCGGACATTGTCATGGATGTGCGTTTTCTTCCGAATCCGTACTATGTGGAAGGTCTTCGCGCAAAGACGGGGAACGATCCCGAGATTCAGGAATTTGTAATGCAGTATAAAGAGGCAAATGAATTCGTCGATAAGCTGGAGGATATGATCAATTTTCTAATTCCGAATTATATCGCAGAGGGGAAAAACCAGCTGGTCATATCAATCGGATGCACCGGCGGCAAGCACCGCTCGGTTACGCTAGCAAACGAGCTGTACAAAAGACTTGACGGAAAAAAGGAATACGGCTTAAAGATAGAGCATCGCGATTTGGGAAAGGATGCTTTAAGAGGAAAATAGATGTCATTTTCAAGTGATGTAAAAGGCGAGCTTTCCAAACAGTTTTCAAGGAGCAGACACTGTCAGATTGCAGAGCTTGCCGCAATGATTTCTCTGAATGGAAGGATTGACGCACAAACCTTTGAAATAGAACTGATAACGGATAACGATCTGTTACTACAGAAGTATGCGCTGCTTATGAGACAGGCATTTTCCGTAGATATATCAAAACCTCTTTTGGG
This sequence comes from uncultured Lachnobacterium sp., assembly GCA_964614035.1. Lineage (GTDB taxonomy): Bacteria > Bacillota > Clostridia > Lachnospirales > Lachnospiraceae > Roseburia. The sequence continues at coordinate 24,707 of CAZTKM010000005.1, read as the reverse complement.
AAAAGAAGCAAAGAGAGTCCTTGATGCCATCAAATGGGAACCGGATAAGGGGAACCATTTTAAAGCGGACGGTCTTCTTGTTCAGAAGATGTGCTGTAAACGGGCGTTCATACGAGGCGCGTTTCTTTCTGCGGGATCGATGAGCGATCCGAATAAATCCTACCATTTCGAGGTGGTGTGCGAGAAGGAAGAACAGGCTCTGCAGCTGAGAGAGCTCATGCAGGATTTTGCATGTGACGCCAAAATAGTGGAACGCAAAGGGCATTATGTGGTATATTTAAAAGAAGGCGCACAGATTGTCGATATGCTTAATGTCATGGAAGCGTATGTTTCTTTGATGAATTTGGAGAATGTGCGTATCATAAAGGAAATGCGCAATTCGCTCAACAGGCAGGTAAACTGTGAGACGGCAAATATCAAAAAGACGGTAAGCGCAGCGGTTAAACAGATTGATGACATTGTATTGATCCACGATACGATAGGCTTTGAGAAACTTCCGGATCATCTTAGACAGATGGCAGAGCTTCGATTGGAATATCCGGATACGCCGCTTAAGGAACTGGGAACCCTGATGGATCCGCCGGTTGGGAAGAGCGGAGTAAATCACAGACTCCGCAGACTTTCCGAAATTGCGGAAAATTGCAGAATGGGATAGGAGGAATCTTATGAAAAAGGACATCATTGTAAAATCAGATGCGGTGCTTGAGGCACGACCGCTGGCAGAGCTGGTGGCAGTGGCGGAACATTATAAAAGCCGTATTATTTTTTATATGGAGGATAAGACCGTAAGTGCAAAAAGCATTATGGGAATCATGGGGCTTGGACTTGACCCGGGAAAGGCAGTTACCATTGAGGTTACAGGGGAAGACGAGGAGGAGGCAATCGCTGCAATCAGCGAGTTTTTAGAGAGATGAGAGTACTTTTTATTTTTAACCCGCACTCCGGAAAAGGGCTGATTCGAAATGACCTTTTAGAAATCGTTGACATCATGGTAAAGGCTTCTTTTGATGTGACGATTTATACTACGCAGAGTCAGGGCGATGCAATCCGAAAGGTGGAGGAAGAGGCGAAGAAGTTTGACCGGATTATCTGCAGCGGAGGAGACGGAACTTTAGATGAGGTGGTAACCGGACTGATACAGAGCGGCGTGGATATTCCGGTCGGATATATTCCTGCCGGGAGCACCAATGACTTTGCGAACTCCCTCGGAATCCCGAAGGGCATGGTGGAAGCGGCCAAGGTGGCGGTCACTGATCAAAGATTCCCATGCGATGTAGGGTCCTTCAACGGAGGTACCTTTGTATATGTAGCTGCATTCGGACTGTTTACGGAGGTCTCCTATCAGACTTCCCAGGAACTGAAGAATATTTTGGGACATGTTGCCTACATATTGGAGGGGGCAAAATCGCTTCATGATATCTCTTCCCACAAGATGCAGGTGGAGTATGACGGCACTGTGATTCAGGATGATTTTATCTACGGTATGGTCACGAATTCCATTTCGGTAGGCGGTTTTAAAGGCATTACGGGAAGTGACGTGCATCTGGATGACGGCGTGTTTGAAGTGACGCTTATACGGCATCCGCACAATCCGATTGAATTGAATGAGATACTGGCGTGTCTCACCAGCCTGATTGATGATTCGGATTTGATATACTCCTTCAAAACAAATGAGATCCGCTTTCTTTCCAAGGAGCCGGTCGGCTGGACATTGGACGGCGAATTTGGCGGAGAGCATACAAATCTTACAATTAAGAACCTGCAGAAGAGAATAGAAATGATAGCACCTCTGGCGAAAAACGGGGCGATTGAAAAAAAGTAGCCCTTTATTTTTGAAAGAAAGTGTACTATAATCAAACTACATTATGAGATTAAGAGTTTTAGAGTTTAGGAGGATTAAGATATGTTAGTTTCTGCAACCGAAATGTTAAAGAAAGCAAAAGCCGGTCATTATGCAGTGGGACAGTTCAACATTAACAACTTAGAGTGGACGAAGTCAGTTCTTCAGACTGCTGAGGAGTTACAGTCTCCTGTAATTTTAGGCGTATCGGAAGGCGCCGGAAAGTATATGACAGGTTTTGGCACCGTTGCCGCTATGGTAAAGGCGATGGACGAGTCTCTCGGCATCACAGTTCCTGTAGCGCTCCATTTGGATCATGGAACCTACGAAGGATGCTATAAGTGCGTGAAGGCCGGCTTTACATCCATCATGTTTGACGGCTCTCATTACGCAATCGAAGAAAATATTGCAAAGACCAAAGAACTCGTTGCCGTTGCCCATAATTTAGGGCTTTCTATTGAGGCGGAGGTCGGTTCCATCGGCGGAGAGGAAGACGGTGTAATCGGTATGGGCGAATGTGCGGATCCGGATGAATGTAAGGCAATTGCAGATCTGGGCGTGGACATGCTTGCAGCCGGAATCGGCAACATTCATGGAAAGTATCCGGCGAACTGGGCCGGACTTAGCTTTGACACTCTGGATGCCATCCAGAAAAAGACCGGAATCATGCCGCTCGTTCTTCATGGCGGTACGGGTATTCCGGCTGATATGATTAAGAAGGCGATTGATCTTGGAGTATCCAAGATTAACGTGAATACCGAGTGCCAGTTATCGTTTGCGGATGCGACACGCAAATATATCGAAGAAGGTAAGGATTTAGAGGGCAAGGGATTTGATCCTCGTAAGCTGCTTGCTCCGGGAGCAGAGGCTATTAAAGCTACCGTTAAGGAGAAGATGGAGTTATTCGGATCCGTCGGAAAAGCGTTCGAATAAATTTGCACAAAAAAGAAAGCCGGAAAGCAAAAAAATTCACATATTATCCAAATGTTTTCTTTTGAGCAAGAAACAACTTGAAATCTGCAGCCGGAAGATGTATTTTAATATCAGTAATAAAAAGAAACTTGAACGAGGGCGTTCCAACGAGGTTTGGGATGCCCTTTTTTACGAAGTTTGAAAGGTGGTTAGGTTATGAGCGAGACAGAGTATTTTAACGTAGCAGACATCTTTGGCGAGAACGTGTTTAACGATGCGGTCATGCAGGAACGTCTTCCAAAGAAAGTCTACAAAAAACTTCACGAGGTTATTGACGAGGGAAGAGAGCTTGATCTTGATACGGCTGATGTAATTGCGCATGAGATGAAGGAATGGGCAATTGAAAAGGGAGCTACCCATTATACCCATTGGTTCCAGCCGCTTACGGGTGTGACCGCTGAGAAGCACGATTCGTTTATTACGGCGCCGATGCCAAACGGAAAAGTGCTGATGAGCTTCTCCGGAAAAGAGTTAATTAAAGGCGAACCGGATGCCTCTTCTTTTCCATCCGGCGGGCTGCGCGCAACATTCGAAGCCAGAGGCTACACCGCATGGGATTGTACTTCGCCGGCATTTGTCAGACAGGATGCCGCAGGCGCAACGCTCTGCATTCCTACTGCGTTCTGCTCCTACACAGGAGAAGCTCTTGACCAGAAGACTCCGCTTCTCCGTTCTATGGAGGCAATCAACGAGCAGTCTCTTCGCCTTTTAAGATTATTTGGAAATACGACATCCAAGAAGGTTACACCTTCCGTTGGGCCGGAACAGGAATACTTCATTGTAGACCGCGAGAAGTACTTAAAGAGAAAGGATCTGGTATTTACCGGCCGTACGCTTTTCGGGGCAATGCCTCCGAAGGGACAGGAGATGGATGACCATTACTTTGGCGCCATCCGCGAGAGAATCGCGGCTTACATGAGGGATGTAAACAAAGAACTCTGGAAGCTTGGAGTAGCGGCTAAGACACAGCACAATGAGGTCGCTCCTGCACAGCATGAGCTTGCACCGATTTATGATGAGTGCAATGTAGCGGTTGACCACAATCAGCTCACGATGGAAACCTTAAAGAAGGTAGCCGGGCGACATGGTTTACAGTGCTTACTCCATGAGAAACCGTTTGCAGGAGTGAACGGATCCGGAAAGCACAATAACTGGTCGATAACAACAGACGACGGGATCAATCTGCTTGATCCGGGCAAGACGCCGCATGAAAATGTCCAGTTCTTACTGGTACTTACTTGTATTCTTAAGGCGATAGACGAACATGCAGCACTGCTTCGCGCATCTGCGGCAGATGTAGGAAACGACCACAGATTAGGTGCCAACGAAGCGCCGCCTGCAATCCTTTCCGTTTATCTTGGAGACCAGCTCGGCGATGTGCTTACGCAGCTTGTAAATACGGGAGCCGCAACACACAGTCTGGAAGGAAAGAAACTGGAGACGGGCGTCAAGACGATTCCTGATTTTATGAAGGATGCGACAGACCGCAATCGTACGTCGCCGTTTGCGTTTACCGGAAACAAATTTGAATTCCGTATGGTTGGTTCTAAGGATTCGGTTGCACAGCCGAATATTGTACTCAATACGATTGTTGCGGAGGCCTTTTCCGATGCATGCGATATTCTGGAAAAAGCAGAGGATTTTGATCTTGCCGTACATAACCTCATTAAGGAGTATGCGGTAGCCCATGAGAGAGTGGTATTCAACGGAAACGGATACTCGGATGAATGGGTGGAGGAAGCGGCAAAACGCGGACTTCCAAATATCAAATCCATGGTTGAGGCAATTCCTGCATACATTGCTCCTGAATCGGTGGCAGCATTTGAAAAATTCGGCGTGTTTACGGAGACGGAGCTTAAATCGCGTGTAGAGATTGAATATGAGACTTATGCAAAGACCATCAACATTGAGGCAAAGGCAATGATTGATATTGCCGGAAAACAGATTATTCCGGCAGTAATCAAGTATACGACAGTGCTTGCGAACTCAATTTCCGCAGTAAAAGGCGCCTGCCCGGATGCCGATGTGAGCGTCCAGACAGAGCTTCTGGAAGAGACCTCCGCACTTCTCTCCGATGCAAAGGTTGCACTTGCGAAGCTTGCGGAAGTAACGGCAGTCGGAACATCCAAGGAAGAAGGAAAAGAGCGGGCTACGTACTATAAAGATGAGGTAACTGTGGCAATGCAGGCACTCCGCGGTCCGGTTGATAAGCTTGAGATGATTGTAGATAAGGATATGTGGCCGATGCCGTCTTATGGCGATCTGATTTTTGAAGTGTAATATAATCGCTGTATCAATATAATTTCATAGAGTGGAGACATTTTTTTGAACCACGAAGCTGTGGGATTCGGGAAAATGTCTCTTTTTTATTTATAGCAAGGAAAACAGGAGGATAATGTTATGACAGAAGAAGCAATTTTTGAATTGGTGGACGGACATTTGTTTGCCGTCTGGTTTCTAATCGGAGCTGCCCTTGTATTTTGGATGCAGGCAGGATTTGCAATGGTAGAGGCAGGATTTACCAGAGCGAAGAATACAGGTAATATCCTGATGAAGAATCTGATGGATTTCTGTATCGGAACAGTTATGTTTATCCTGATCGGTTTCTCGTTATTGCTTGGCGAGGATCTGGTTGGATTTATCGGAAAACCGGGCTTTGACATTTTTACAGCTTATGCGGATTTTGATTTTTCCAACTTTGTATTCAACTTAGTATTCTGCGCAACCACAGCAACGATTGTATCCGGCGCTATGGCTGAGAGAACCAAGTTTTTATCTTACTGTGTGTATTCCGCTGTAATTTCGGCGCTTATCTATCCGATTGAGGCGCACTGGATCTGGGGCGGCGGATGGCTGGCACAGCTCGGCTTCCATGATTTTGCAGGCTCCTGCGCAATACATATGGTCGGCGGAACCTGTGCTCTGATCGGCGCAAAAATACTTGGCGCACGTATCGGTAAATTCAGCTATGACAAAAACGGAAAAATCGTGAAGGTAAACGCAATTCCGGGACATAATATTGCAATCGGGTGTCTTGGATGCTTCATTCTCTGGTTTGGATGGTATGGATTCAACGGTGCGGCCTGTACCTCTACGGAACAGTTAGCATCCGTATTTCTTACAACAACCGTTGCGCCTGCGGTTGCAACCGTTGTATGTATGATTTTTACATGGATTAAGTTTGGTAAGCCTGATGTATCGATGTGTCTGAATGCGTCGCTTGCAGGTCTTGTAGCAATCACAGCTCCCTGCGATGTAACCGATTGCTTTGGCGCGATTGTGATTGGCGCTGTAGCCGGATTGTTAGTATGCTTTGGCGTATGGCTTTTGGATTATAAGCTTCACATTGACGATCCGGTCGGTGCTGTAGCGGTACACTTTATGAACGGTATCTGGGGAACAATTGCAGTCGGCCTCTTTGCAACAAATACCGCTCCGGGATATTCAATTGCCGACAAAAACGGCGTAGAGATGGTCGGACTGTTCTATGGCGGCGGATTCAAGCTGTTAGGACTCCAGCTTCTTGGCCTTATTACCGTTATGGCTTGGGCCGTAGTTACCATTACAATTGCGTTTCTTGCCATTAAGGCCATCTTTGGTCTTCGTGTAACCGAGGAAGAGGAGATTACCGGACTTGACGCAACGGAGCATGGACTTCCGAGCGCTTATGCAGGATTTGCTATTATGGATAACTTCAATCCTATGGAGGTTAACGAGAACACAGATCTTGGCATTTCGGATTACGATGCGGCAACTTCGGCAAAGAAAGAGGCTTCCGTTCCGGTTGTATCGGCGACAATTCCGTCTGCTTCAACAGGAATTTACAAGGTTGTCATTATTGCTAAGCTCAGCAGATACGATAAACTCCGTAAGGCTATGAATGATCTCGGCGTAACCGGTATGACGGTAACCCAGGTAATGGGCTGCGGTATACAGAAGGGAGCGGGAGAGAAATATCGTGGAGCTGAAATTGATGCGACATTGCTTCCAAAGGTTAAGGTGGAAGTGGTTGTGAGCAAGATTCCGGTCGACGAGGTAATCGAAGCGGCAAAGAGAACGCTGTATACCGGACATATCGGGGACGGAAAGATCTTTGTATATGATGTGGAACGTGTTGTTAAGGTACGTACCGGCGAAGAAGGAATCGCCGCATTGCAGGATGTAGAATAGTGTAAATGCACTAATCTAAGCGATTAGTGAATCTAATCCCCTTAGTTGATATACATCAACAAGAAGGACCAGTCAGACGACTGGTCCTTTTTCTATTCCGTCGGTGTTTCGGGAACCGGAATGTTTTCCGGGATATAGTTTGTGATATTGTGTACCGGACATGTCATTAACATAAATTCCGGTGTTGCGTTTAATTCGTATTCCGTTGAGCCGGGAGAACCTCCGGTAATATATACAGTCGGAACAATAAGCTCCTGCGGACAGAACGGGCCGGCAATCATACCGGAAGCAGCGCATATATTCAGTGTCGTATGCACGTTGCAATAAGGTATAACCGTCGGTGCGGCTATATCCGAGGCAACTCCGGCAGCAAGCGGATCAGAAAGAATGTTCTGCTGTGATTCCTCAAAATCAGGGAAGTTCTCTTCGTCAAAATATTCCGCTACCAGCATAGAACCTCTTGGATCTGCCTCGCATACGCCCGGAACCGGAAGCAGTCCGGACTCCTTACAGACGGTCAATGAGGTAATGCCCTCCGGCTTTGTGAAGTCTTCATACGGAAGACCCTCATGAATCCGGCTCATAACCGCTTTCCAGATCTTTTTTGGATAAGTGGTCTGACTCTGACTCTGCTGTGCGTTATCATCATAGCCGCCCCATACGGCGCAGGTATAATACGGAGTATATCCGGCCCAGAGAGCGTCCCGGCTGCTGGTGGTTGTACCGGATTTTCCGGCTTGCGCCATGCTGTCTCCAAAGTAAGCGGCTGTGCCGGAACCCTTTGTCATAACGTCCTGCATGGCGCTTGTCAAAAGCCATGCTGTGGTATTCTTTATGACTGTGTGGGACTCCTGGGAAGCCGTCTTATCAATTAATACATTTCCGTCATGATCATATACAATCGTGTAGAAAATTGGTTCTTTGTATATACCTTCATTTGCAATTGCGGCATACGCTGCGGTAAGCTCGAGATTGGTAACGCCGTAGGTCAGACCTCCGAGGCAGAGGCCAAGGTTCTTGTCCTCGTCTACTAATGTAGAAAAACCAAAGCTTTCTGCGTATTGGTATCCAAGGTTTACTCCAATCTGTTCCAATGTTTTTACCGCTACAATATTGATGGAATCGGTAATCGCTGCGCGAACGGAGGTATATCCGCCGTATACATCGTTATAATTCCGGTAGGTCTTTGTTCCGACGGTGTACGGAGCATCATCCTGTGTGGTGGCAAGCGTTATACCGCCGGCATCAAGAGCGGCGGCATAGCAGCCGATAATTTTGAACGTGGAGCCCGGCTGCCGGGTAGTATCGGTAGCCCGGTTCAGAATCCGGTTGCCCTCCTTCTCGCCCCGCCCTCCGACAAGCGCCTTTATCTCGCCGGTTCTCTGATCGATTACCGTCAGTGCAGCCTGCGGCTGGAGTGTAATCATAATCGATTCCGTATCCGGCAGGAAGGTGTCGCCTTCTTCCAGAATGGCCTCTTTATAGGCGGCGATTGCCTCGTAACAATCTTCTTCCGTTTTAAAATTAATATTGTAGCTGCTGCCTTTTAGCTTCTGATAATAGGAAAGCATGGTCTGATGCGTGTAAGCTTTATAGGATCCGTCCGCTTTCTGAACCTGAAAATACATACTGAAAGAGTATTTCGGATCTGTCGGGTAATTTTCCAGATTATTGATCTCTTCATCACAGATTGTCTGAATATCCAGATCCTGTGTGGTGTAGATGGAAAGACCGCCCTGATATATGAGCTTGTACGCATCCGTTTCGGTGTAACCGAGGGAGACAAGGTCGTCAAACAGCTGCTCGGTCATCGCGTCAACGAAATAGGAATTGGAAGACGCGGAACTCGTAACGGTCGTATTGTGCTCCGAAATTCGCGCATACACGTCATCCGCAATTGCTTCATCATATTGCTTTTGCGTAATATAATTCTGTTCCAGCATGTTGTTCAGTACGAGTGTGCGCCGCTCTGCGTTTTTATCCGGGTGGGAAATCGGATTGTAAGCAGAAGGACTCTTGGTAATTCCGGCGATCACTGCACATTCGGAAAGGGTAAGCTCCGAGACATCCTTCCCGAAGTAGCGGTTTGCCGCGGCCTGGACGCCAAGGGTATTGGCGCCAAGATTGATGGTGTTCATATAGTTTTCCAGAATCCAGTTCTTGTCATTGACCTGTTTTTCCAGGACAACCGCAAGATACTGTTCCTGCAGCTTACGCTCCAGCCTCTCAAATTTGGAATTTTCATTTGCCCATGCTTCTTCAAGAACGCTGTTCTTTAGGAGCTGCTGGGTAATGGTACTGGCACCCTGATTGAAATGAAAACCGTTTGTAATACCGTCTAAAGCGGCGCGGACGATGCCTTTTGGATCGATTCCGTTGTGCTCATAAAAGCGCGCGTCCTCGATTGCAACAAAGGCGTGCTGCAAATCAAGCGGAATCTCGTCGATGGTAACGTATTTCCGGTTGGCACCGGAAGCAACCAGAGTGGCAATCTGTTTTCCGTCCTGAGAATAGACGGTCGTAGAATAGCCGGTAGGGGTAACGTCCATTGCCGATATATCGGGAGCGGAATCTATGATTCCCTTCCATGCGCCGATGCCAGAGCTTATGCCGACGACTGCGAGAAGCAAAAAACAGACGAGAAATGCCTTGCCTAAAAAGACACCGAACTTCCTGCAAAGCTTTGTGCCCTTTGCGTCAATTTTTTTTTGCCGGCGCAGCATGGCTTGTTTGCCGTAATTCATATATAAGCCTCCTTGCATTCATTATTCTGCTTATCTTTTGGTAGTATGTGTATAAAAGGATATATAACAAATATTATACCAAAATCGGCAATAAATAGGAAGAAAAAATTGAAATACCCACCTTCTCTGTGGTAGGATAAAAAAGATTACAGAAATATAAGTTATCAAAAAAGGAGCGCAATCTTTGACTGATTTGGGAAATAACGGATACAAAACGGTATATGAGGGTGGAGAAGGCGAAATTATCGAAAAGAAATCCCGGTTTATTGCTACGGTTCGTCCTGTCGAAACGGAGGAGGAAGCAGCTGCATTTATCAATGAAATGAAGAAGAAATATTGGGACGCCAGACACAATTGCTCTGCTTTTGTAATCGGAGAGCGTCAGGAGCTGACGAGATGTTCGGATGACGGAGAACCTGCCCAGACCGCAGGAAGACCAATGCTGGACGTGCTGCTCAAGGAGGGGATTACAAACACAGCGGTTGTGGTAACCAGATATTTCGGAGGGGTACTTCTCGGAACCGGCGGGCTCGTCCGGGCATACCAGAGTGCGGTTCATGCAGGCCTTTCGGCAAGCAGAATCATAAATAAGAGGAAGGGACAGATTCTTTCGGTGCGGACGGATTACAATGGTGTGGGAAAGCTGCAGTATCTTTTTGGGCAGGAGAATATTCGGATATTGGATAGCGAGTATGCCGCAGATGTTGTAATGAAGGTGCTTGTTCCGATAGAGGAAAAGGAGAAAGCGGAGAAAAAGATTACAGAGCTGACTTGCAAAAATGCAGGGCTGGAGTGGTCAGAGCCGGTCATATATGGGGAGATCGACCAGAAGATTGTACTGTTTTAAGAGAAAATCGGCAGATTTTTTGGAAAAGTGCTTGACACTATTTAAGATTTCATATATACTAGCGTTTGTTGAAAAAACATTGGCCCATCGCCAAATGGTAAGGCAACGGACTCTGACTCCGTCATTTCAAGGTTCGAATCCTTGTGGGCCAGCTTTGAAGCACTACGCCAAGTGGTGCTTTTTTTTACCCTATCGGAGTAAAAGGCTCCGCAGGGATGAGCCCGCAGGAAGAATCAGGAGGTCATACAATGTATCAGTTTGATAGCAGAATTCGATATAGCGAGGTGGATGCAGAGTGTAATCTTACCATTCCCGCGCTTATGAATTATTTTCAGGATTGCAGCGTCTTTCATTCGGAGAGCGTCGGCAACGGCGTGAAGGTGCTTGCACAGCAGAAACAGGCGTGGATGCTCTCGTTCTACCAGATCTGCATTGAAAGGATGCCGAAATTTTTAGACGAAGTGACAATTTCTACGTATCCGTACGAGATCAAAGGATTTTACGGATTGCGCAATTTCTGTATGACGGACAGAATGGGAAACCGGTGTGCCTATGCAAATTCCATATGGGTATTTATGGATGTTGCGGCAGGACGGCCGACGAAGGTTTCGCAGGATATTGTCGATGCATATGGGAAGGATGAAAAACTGGATATGGAGTACTGTGAGCGCAAGCTTCTGGTTCCGCAGGGAGCAGAAGCACAGGAAAAAATTACGGTGCCAAGTTTTTTCATCGACAGCAACCATCATATGAATAATGAAAAATACGTGATGCTTGCGGCGGAGTATCTTCCGAATGATTTTCAGGTTGGCGAGCTTCGCGTAGAATATAAAAAGGAGGCAAAATGGAAGGACGCCATTGTTCCGGTTGTGGCAAGGGAAGAGTCGAAAATTACGGTAGCCCTGTTAGATGAATCCGCAAAACCATATGCAATTGCCGCCTTTTTAAAAAAGCAGAACGGATAGACAGAAAGGTAAAGCATGAGATTAGGGGAATATCAGGAATTATACTATGTTAAGAGCGTAGAGTTTGGAATTTATCTGGCAGAAGATAAGAGTTCATCGGAGCGCGTCCTGCTTCCGTCGAAGCAGGTCCCGCAGGGAATCCGGCCGGGGGATGCGGTTACCGTATTTTTATACAAGGATTCAAAGGACCGGCTGATTGCAACTACGAACGAGCCAAAGCTTACGCTTGGAAAATATGCGGCGCTTACGGTAAAGGAAGTCACAAAAATCGGTGCTTTTCTTGACTGGGGCCTGGAGAAGGATCTGTTTCTTCCATATAAAGAGATGACCGCGCGCCCGAATGCGGGAGATGTGATTCTGGTTTCCTTATATATAGATAAAAGCGAGAGACTCTGCGCAACCATGAAGGGGCTGTACCACCTCCTTCGTATGGACTCTCCATATCAAAAGGATGATGTGGTAAGCGGACGGGTATACGAGTTCAGTGACAATTTTGGAACATTCGTTGCAGTAGACGATACATTTTCCGCAAGAATACCGAATTATGAGGACCATACCTATTTAAAAATCGGAGATGTAATCGAGGCAAAGGTTACAGCGGTAAAGGAAGACGGGAAGCTGGATCTTACGCTTCGGGAAAAGGCATACCTGCAGATGGATGCAGACGCGGAGAAGGTAATGGAAATAATTGATTCCTATGCCGGCGTTCTTCCGTTTACAGAGAAGGCAAGTCCGGAGGTAATTGCAAGGGAAACCGGTCTTTCCAAAAATGCATTCAAGCGTGCCATTGGGCGCTTGTATAAGGAAAGAAGGATAACCATATCCGAAGGTAAAATCCGTAAAGCATAGCAGATACGCAATAAATTTATTTATTATAGAAGAAAGAAGGGCAAAAAAATGAAGAATGTAATTTGTACAGACAAGGCACCGGCTGCAATCGGGCCGTATTCACAGGCGATTGAGGTCAACAAAATAGTATATACTTCCGGCATTATTCCGGTAGTGCCGGAAACGGGAGAGATTCCGGAGGGCTCCGCTGCACAGGCAAAGCAGGCGCTTACGAATCTTTCAAATTTACTTCTCGCTGCAGGCAGCAGTATGGATCAGGTGGTCAAGACAACGGTATTCATCAAGGAAATGAACGACTTTGCAGCAATCAATGAAGTGTACGCGACATTTTTTACAGGCGCTTTTCCGGCAAGAAGCTGTGTGGAGGTTGCCAGACTTCCAAAAGATGTGATGATTGAAATCGAAGCGATTGCGACGAAATAAAAAAAATCCCCATGTAACAACACTGCCCGCGCAGGAATTGTTACATGGGGATTTTCGATTGTCGTCATTAGATACTCATATCAAAATTTCCGCCAAGATGAGGGGTAACTGAATTTTCCATCATCTTAATCATATCTGCACCCAGCTGCTCGCCGGAGCTTAGTGACATATCGAGCATCTTCAGGCTTGCCTGACCGACAAGGGAACTTGGACTTGCTTGATTCAATGTGCTGATAGCTGCGCTAACGCCTGCAATTTCCATATTTGATACCACCTTTCTGAAACGGAATGTATCGTTTCGTATTTCTGTATAGGTATTATGACACAAATTGCGTGAAATTTCAAGGAAAATGGAACATTTTTCCTGGAAAAACGTATTGACACATAATAAGGCGTTTGCTATAATAGCAACGTAACATTTTGTAACATATTTGTAATAAACTGAAAAATCCTTTTAAGGAGAATGAAATGATTAAGAAAAGAATACAGATGACAACCTGCATGATGGCGGCAGTAATTACAATCGGAGCAGCATCAAACGGAGTAACAGCTGCACCAACCGCCGGCGTTTCAAGCTATACATCCAATATATTGTCCGCAACACTTACCCCAACGGCGGGGGTATCCGATATTTTTGCATCCATGCTGTCCAATAACGAAGAGAACGATATGCTGGTACAGGAAAGAGTCCGGATTCAGCAGAATGAGGCTGCAATGGTTGCCAGTGAATATGCGGATATCGCGATTGCACAGGTCAATAATTATCTGAATGTCCGCTCGGTACCAAGCGAGGACGGCGAGGTGCTCGGAAAACTATACAACAACAACGCTGCGGCAGTGCTTGCTGCAGAGGGCGATTGGTATCAGATTACGTCCGGTTCCGTTACCGGATATGTAAAGGCTGAATATGTTGTAGTCGGAGACGAAGAGCTTGCAAGAAGCGCGAGCCGCCGGGTTGCTACCGTAACAACCGAGACTTTAAAGGTTCGTTCGGAGGCAAGTACCGAATCGACTGTGATCGGACTTGTTCCGTTAGGAGACGATCTTACCGTTATCGATGAGAGCATAGAGAACTGGGTCGGTATTACCTGTGAAGAGGGAGACGGATACGTTTCAGCCGAATTTGTAACACTTTCCACAGAATTCACATATGCCGAGTCAAAGGAAGAAGAGGAGGCGCGGCTTGCAAAGGAAGAAGCGGCCCGCAAGGCAGCTGCGGCTGCGGCAGCTGCGAAAGCTGCAAGCAAACCGGCGGCCGATACGGCAAGTGCAGCGGCACCGGCAAACACGCAGACCAGCTATAGCGCTCCGTCCGGATCGGATGGCGCGGCAGTTGTGGCATATGCGACACAATTTGTCGGAAACCCATACAAATATGGCGGCTCAAGTCTTACAAACGGAACCGATTGCTCCGGATTTGTAATGAGTGTATACGCGGCGTTCGGAGTAAGCCTTCCGCATAGCTCAAAGGCTATGAGAGATGTGGGATACGGCGTAAGTGCGGACGATATGCAGCCGGGAGATATTATATGTTATAGCGGACATGTCGGTATTTATGTAGGAAATGATACGATTGTCCATGCCAGCACTCCGTCTACCGGAATTAAATATACTTCTCCTGCAAATTATAAGAACATACTTGCAATACGTCGTATCTTCTAAAGGAGCGGTCGATAAGCATGTAACCGGAAAACATCTTGCAGACAAAAAGCATTTGCTGATATGTCTTCAAGATGTTTTTTTTGGCTGCCGGACAGGAAAAAATGTCGGAATATGTCGTAGATAAATAGTACTAAGGAAAATGAATCTGTTTTTTGCTCCCTTCATCCGACAAAATACTACAAGAATTTCCAGGTTATACAAAATGCACAAAAAATGAAAAACTCATTTTAAAAAATCACATGCGGACAAAAGAATGACCTTTGAGTTATCCACAAAAATTTGTCAAGAAACAACGAAAAATCGAGTTATACACAGAGTTATGCACGTTATCCACATATTTTTGAATCGTTTTTTGGAAAAAAATCAATATAAAAAACAAACAAACGTTTTGTAAATAAATCATAAACTTTTAAAAATTTAAAAAAAAATCGGAAATGCGATTGACAATTCAAATGTAAAAAAATGGCGAAATTTGTCCAAAATAGTCGGACAATTCAGAAGGTTGATAAAATTTGCTTCGTTTGGTATACTTACAAAGCTTATAGTTTGGAGAAAAGCGGACATAATAGAGGGACAGACAATGATTAAGAAAATTGATATTGCGGGGATTCTGGTAGATAACTATACGGTGCGTGAAGCAATCATGCAGGTGGAAATGAGCATGGCGGCAAAGGGATTCTATCTGATTGAAGAAGTGACGATGGATACACTCCTGATGGCAGAGCGCAACGAAAAAGTAAAAGAGGCAATTTTGGGTGTTGACCTTACTGTAGTGGTAGAGAGCGAAATCCTATCCGCGGTGGGTGCAAACAATATGCAGAGACAGCATGAGATTGAAAACCACGATTTCTTTGCGGAGTTTATGAAACGCTTAGAGAGAAATCATAAGACGGTGTTTCTGCTGGGAGAAAACGCCGAAGACATTGAGAAGGTGAGAGCAATCATAGAAGCGTCCTACGGCAGAATTGAGTTTGCGGGAGAAGCGGCTATGGAAAGCCAGACGGACGGAACGGATGGGGTAGTGAATGAAATTAATTCGGCGACGCCGGATGTAATTGTAAGCCTGCTCCCTTCTCCTGGACAGGAAATTTTTTTGCAGGAAAACAGGGACAAGCTGTCTGCAAAGATATGGTATGGACTCGGAAGAGAGCTTCTCGAGACGAAAAAGGGAGGAGCAATCCGAAGACTTCTCCGCTACAATTCCAGAACACGTATGCTAAAGAAGCATATGAATCAGTATCAAAAGCAGGAAGAGGCTGCGAAAAAATGACTGCAATAAAGAAGTATACGAAGTTATCCTATTATATTTATATTTTGATTGGAACCGGTCTTGTGGCGGTTGCCCTTCAGTGCATCTACGATCAGGTTGGACTTGTAACGGGCGGCTTTACCGGACTGGGAATTATCATCAAGAATCTGACAGCCGGTCTTTATCCGGGAGGAATCCCTCTCTGGATTACCAATACGGTTTTAAATATCCCGGTTTTTATACTGGCATACTGGCTGAAGGGAGGTAAATTTGTCGG
Organism: uncultured Lachnobacterium sp.; assembly: GCA_964614035.1. GTDB lineage: Bacteria > Bacillota > Clostridia > Lachnospirales > Lachnospiraceae > Roseburia. The sequence goes on along the minus strand of CAZTKM010000005.1, from coordinate 8,709 downwards.
CAGAACCCTGTTTGGGACGATTATGCTCTCGGTATGGCTGTATATCATACCCGGCATCGATCTGACGGAGCAGGATATGCTGCTTGCGGCCCTTTTCGGCGGCGTTTTTACAGGTGCCGGGATGGGATTTGTCCTGCGCGGAAATGCAACTACCGGTGGGACGGATATGGTGTCCGCGCTCATCCAGCTGAAGCTTCGGCACTATACGGTTGTCCAGATTATGCAGTTTATAGACGGCGCCATTGTGATTGTCGGTATGTTTATATATGGAATCCGGCCCGCTTTGTACGCGGTCGCTGCGATTTACATTACCACGCAGGTAAGCGACTCCATTCTGGAAGGCTTTAAGTTCTCGAAAGCGGCTTATATTATTACGGATCACTATGAAGAAGTTGCAAAAAAGCTTATGCAGGAACTGGATCGCGGAGCCACCGGGCTGCATGCGACAGGTATGTATACGGGAAAGGATAAGTGCGTGCTTTACTGCGTTGTTTCGAAAAAGCAGATTGTTACGGTAAAAGAAATTGTGGTTGATATTGATCCAGATGCATTTGTGATTGTTTCGGATGTCAGGGAAGTTTTAGGTGAAGGCTTCCAAGATTATAAAAAAGAGGACGGTTAATTCGTGAAAAATTGCTAATAAGATAAAATTTACCTCTTTCCTTTTTTGTGTTATTGCATTAAAATAAGAGATAGTATTTATGCAATTTGCAAATATTGGGGGACGAAGGAGAACGGATTATGATTTCCAATCAGATACTTCAGAACACGTTGGATGGATTAAAGGGGATTACGAGAACAGATTTATGTGTGATTGATGCAGAGAGCAAAGTGCTGGCCGCAACCTTTCCGGATGCGGACAAATACATAGAGTCTGCACGCGCGTTCGCAAACTCGCCGGCCGACAGCCAGGTAGTGAACGGATGCCAGTTTTTCAAGGTATTTGACGACCATCAGTTAGAGTACATTCTTCTTGCGAACGGCGAGAGCGAGGATGTCTATATGATTGGTAAAATCGCTGCCTTCCAGATTCAGAATCTGTTGGTTGCATATAAGGAGCGCTTTGATAAAGATAACTTTATCAAGAACCTTCTCCTTGATAATCTGCTTCTTGTAGATATCTATAATCGTGCCAAGAAGCTTCATATTGAAACCGAGATCCGCAGGGTTGTATTTATCGTGGAAACGAACCGGGAAAAGGACGGCAATGACCTGGAAAAGATCAGAAGCCTTTTCGGCGGGAAGTCCAAGGATTTTGTTACTGCGGTTGACGAGAAGAACATCATTGTCGTAAAAGAACTCGGGGAGCACGAGGGCTATGCGGATCTGGAGAAAACCGCGGAAGTAATCATCAATTTGTTCCGCGCAGACACAGAAAACAGTGCGCATGTTGCATATGGTACAATTGTGAATGAGCTGAAAGAGGTATCCCGCTCCTACAAGGAGGCGAGAATGGCTCTTGACGTAGGCAAGATTTTCTTTGAGGAGAAGAATGTCATTGCGTACTCGCAGCTTGGAATCGGACGTCTGATTTACCAGCTTCCAATTCCGCTTTGTAAAATGTTTATTAAGGAAATTTTTGACGGAAAGTCGCCGGATGATTTCGATGAGGAGATGCTGACCACCATCAATAAGTTTTTTGAGAACAGCTTAAACGTTTCCGAGACCTCCCGTCAGCTGTATATTCATCGAAACACACTCGTATATCGTCTGGATAAGCTCCAGAAGAGTACAGGGCTGGATCTCCGTATCTTTGAGGATGCGATTACCTTTAAGATTGCGTTAATGGTAGTAAAATACATGAAGTATATGGAGACGCTGGATTATTAAGGAGATTTTGTAATGATCACACTCGAGCATGTAAGCAAATCTTATTCTGCAGGAATTCCTGCACTGAATGACATTTGTCTGAACATTGACGAAGGAGAATTTGTTTTTATCGTCGGAGATAGTGGTTCCGGCAAATCCACTTTGATTCGACTTCTATTAAAGGAACTGAAACCAACCGAAGGAACAATTATCATCAACAAACAGGATCTGAAAAAAGTCAGACACAGGCGCATCCCGAAATTCCGGCGTAATTTCGGAGTTGTGTTTCAGGACTTCCGCCTGTTGAAGGACAGAAATGTATATGAAAATGTGGCGTTTGCCCAGAAGGTCATCGGCGAAAGCAACCGCAGTATCCGAAAGCGCGTTCCGCTGGTGCTCTCCATGGTAGGACTTGCGGCGAAATACAAATCCTATCCGAAGCAGTTATCCGGAGGAGAACAGCAGAGAGTCGCTATTGCAAGGGCTCTTGTGAATGAACCCAAGATACTTCTTGCGGATGAACCGACAGGTAATCTGGACAGCAATAATGCTTGGGACATTATGAAACTCTTAGAGGAGATCAATGAGCGCGGCACAACCGTCATTGTGGTAACCCATAATATGGAAATCGTAAAGACCATGAAGAAGCGCGTCATCACTATACAGAAAGGCGTTATCGTAAATGATAGCAGTGAGGGCGAGCAGGATGAGGATTAATACGTTTTTCTATTCCATTAAGCAGGGAATTTGTAATATAGGAAGAAACAAGATGTTTTCATTTGTTTCTGTTGTGACGATGTCCGCATGTATTTTCATGTTCGGAATCTTCTATATTCTTGTAACGAACTTTAATGCAATGATTGAAAATGCCGAGAAGAGCGTTGCTATTACCGTTTTCTTTGAAACCGGCGTACCGGATGAGCGGCTGGAGGAAATCGGTCAGGATATTTACCGCCGGCCGGAGGTTTCCAACTGTGTATTCGTATCTAAGGAAGAAGCGTGGGAGTATGTAAAAGAAACCTACTTCGAGGGAAGGGAAGAACTCGCCGCCGCTTTTGAAGGAGATAACCCGGTTGCAAATTCCGAGCATTATGAGATTTATTTGAGCGATGTTTCCATGCAGGATGCACTTGTCAGCTATATCGAGACGATGGATGGAGTAAGAGAGGTGCATCAGTCGGCAAAAATTGCAAATACACTTACGGATTTCAACCGTCTGGTAAGCTATGTATCGGCGGGCATTATACTGATTCTGTTAGCTGTAGCGGTATTCCTGATCAGCAACACCATATCGGTCGGAATCTCTGCAAGAAGAGAAGAGATTGCCATTATGAAGCTTATCGGGGCAACGGATTTTCTGGTTCGGACACCGTACTTGATAGAGGGAATGATTATCGGCCTGATCGGCGCATTTATTCCGCTTGCATTGCTGTATGTCCTGTATGAAAAAATCGTGGAATATATCGCCGGACAGTTTCAGTACATCGGAACGATTTTGGTGTTCATTAGTGCGGAAGAATTGTTTCATATGCTGGTTCCAATCGCGGTTATTTTAAGCGTAGGAATCGGTTTTATCGGAAGCAGACTTACTGTACACAGACTTTTGAAAGTATAATAAGGGACAGGAAGGAAAGGCCAGGCCAGCGAGAATTTGCATGGCATGGCCTTTTTTACCGGATATATTAAAGAAGCAGGTAGATTCCTGCGTGGAAGAAGGAATTGAGATGGAAAAAGAAAAACGGACATATGAGAAGGGACTGTGGATCGGTCTTGTAATCGGAATTATTTTTGTGATTGTTCTTACGTTTGTGTGTGTGAAGGTTTTTTGCGCAATATCAGGAGACGCGATTGTTCTGGGCTCGAAAGGAGTATCTGCCGTAGAGTATACAAATGTTCTGGATCAGGAGACGGTGGAGAAGGTGGATGAGTTAACAGAATATCTGGATCTGTATTACTATGAGGGATACGATAAAGAGAGCGTGCAGGAATCCCTGTTGGACGGTCTGGTTGCGGGCGTCGGAGACGTGTATACTACTTATTATACTCCGGAAGAGTTCGCGGATTTGCAGATTGATACGACCGGAAACTATTACGGAATCGGCGCGGGGCTTACGCAGGATGTAAAAACAATGATTGTTACAGTCTCAAAGGTATATGAGGGTACACCTGCGGAGGAGGCCGGATTGTTAAAAGACGATATCATTGTTACCGTCGACGGAGTCGACGCTACAAGCATGGAACTGTCTAATCTGGTTCAGCTGATCCGGGGAGAGGAAGGAACAACGGTTCATCTGGAAGTTTTGCGTCCTTCTTCGCAGGATGAGCTGGAGTTCGATGTGCCGCGACGGAATGTACAGCTTCCGAGCGTGACGGCAGAGATGCTTTCAAATAACATCGGATACATACAGATATCTGAGTTTCAAAGCAATACGGCGACCGAATTCTGCGATAGTCTGAGCAAGCTGGAGCAGGAAGGAATGCAAAGCCTGATTGTGGATTTGCGCGACAATCCGGGAGGACTTTTGAATTCCGTTGTAGATATTCTGGATGTGATTCTGCCGAAGGGAACAGTGGTATATACGGAAGACAAGTATGGAAACCGGGACACCTACAAGTCCGATGCAAATTGTATCAATTATCCGATGGTAGTGCTTGTAAACGGAAACAGTGCCAGCGCATCCGAGATTTTTGCAGGAGCAATCAAGGATTATGATTACGGAACCCTGCTGGGAACGACAACGTTCGGAAAGGGAATCGTACAGACCATCTTTCCGCTGGAGGACGGAGATGCGATTAAGGTTACAACGGCAAAGTATTTTACGCCGGACGGGTATAATATTCATGGAACCGGCATTGAACCGGATGTTGAACTGGAATATGAATTCCTTGGCCCGGAAGACGCAAGCTATGATAAGCAGTATGACAATCAATTGATGAAAGCAATCGAATTGCTTAGTGAGTAAAAAATAGAAAAAGAAAGAGGTGATTCTGTGGTTGAATTGGATAATTTTAAGAGTACGCTCTTAACCTACAAAGCTCCGCTGCAGGAAGTGAGGGATTCACTTTGACTTAGCGGGCAAAGAACACAAGATCCAGGAGTTGGAGCGCGAGATGGAATCCGCGGATTTCTGGAATGATCCGACAGTGTCCCAGAATAAAATGAAAGAATTAAAGAGCATGAAGGATGATGTATCCACATATGCTTCTTTAATGGGGCAGTATGAGGACATCGAAACCATGATCGAGATGGGCTATGAGGAGAACGACGAGAGTCTGATTCCCGAAATCGGCGAGATGCTGGAGGAATTTATCAACACATATGACAATATCCGGATGAAAACACTGCTTTCCGGCGAATATGACAGGGATAATGCGATTCTCTCCCTTCATGCCGGAGCCGGCGGAACGGAATCCTGCGACTGGGCGCAGATGCTGTTTCGCATGTACTCCAAATGGGCGGATAAAAAAGGTTTTTCTCTGGAAGTCTTAGACTCTCTGGACGGCGATGAGGCAGGAATCAAGTCGATTACCTTTCAGGTCAACGGAGAAAATGCCTATGGGTATCTAAAGTCGGAGAAGGGTGTGCACCGTCTGGTTCGGATCTCGCCGTTTAACGCGGCAGGAAAACGACAGACCTCCTTTGTGTCCTGCGACGTCATGCCGGACATCGAAGAAGACCTGGATATCGAGATAAAGGATGAGGATATCCGGATTGATACGTACCGCTCCAGCGGTGCGGGCGGGCAGCATATCAATAAGACCTCATCGGCAGTCCGTATTACCCATTTTCCGACCGGAATTGTGGTGCAGTGCCAGAACGAACGCTCACAGCACATGAATAAGGATAAAGCGATGCAGATGTTAAAGGCAAAGCTCTATATTTTAAAGCAGGAGGAAAATGCGGAAAAGGCAGCCGGAATCCGCGGCGAAGTGACGGAGATCGGATGGGGAAATCAGATTCGTTCCTATGTCATGCAGCCGTATACCATGGTAAAGGACCATAGAACCGGCGTGGAATCGGGAAATGTGGATGCGGTTATGGACGGAAGTATTGACTGTTTCATCAACGGTTATTTAAAGTGGCTGTCACTTGGCTGCCCGCGAGGCATGGGAGGTGACAACGATGTCCAGTAAGGTAATTATACTGCTCGTGCTGTTCGTTGTAATCGGCGGCGGTATAATCGGCATATTCTTTTATCTGAAAGCAAAGCTTCGCGCCTTTTCCAGAGAAGCATTCGGAACGGACAGCTTTATTGAAGGATACAAAAGACAGGCGGATGTGCTTGCGGAGCAGCCGAAATCCGTCTGCAGCATGACAAGACTGATGGAACCTCAGATTATGCGGGATTTTCCGGATTTTTCATGGGAGCAGTTCCGCGCAAAGGCGGAAAATCTCCTGACTTCTGCTCTCTATGCGATTTCAGAGGGAAATTTGGACCGGCTGGCAGCAGACACGTCGGAGAGTGTGAAAAATGAAATCCGAACCAGAATCGAAGAAAACCGTTCTTCACAGACAAAAGAGCGGTACGAGAACATACAGATCCATCAGACGGAGATCTCCAATTACCGCCATGAAGCGGGAAAGTGCATGATTACCATACAGGCTGCTGTTGGATATTTGTTTTATAAGGAGCATGACGGTAAGGTCATCGAGGGCAGTAAGGAACGCAAAAAGCAGACAAAATATGACATTGAACTGATTTATGTTCAGGATGCGGATAAGTTCGAATTTGATAATGCATTCGGAACGACCTGCCCGCATTGCGGCGCGCCGATCAAGGGCATAGGGAAGAATCTGGTCTGTGAGTACTGTGGACTTGGCGTAACGCCGATAAATATTAAAGTTTGGTCTCTTCACAAATTTTATGAAGTAGATTATAATCATGTATAAAGATTACTAAAACCTAAGAGGAGGGTACATAATGGGAATTATTAAGGCATTTACCGGTGCAGTCAGCAGCACATTGGCGGATTCCTGGAAAGAGGTCATAGAGGCCGGCGACATGGGAGACCAGACAGTCTTTACAACCGGTGTGATGATTCGTCAGGGACAGAATACGAAAGGAACGATAGATACAGTCAGCAACGGATCGATTGTCCACGTATACGATAACCAGTTTATGATGCTTGTTGACGGAGGCAAGGTGGTAGATTATACTGCCGAGCCGGGATATTACAAAGTAGATAATTCATCACTGCCGTCTCTGTTCAACGGTCAGTTTGGAGATTCACTCAAGGATGCATGGGGACGTATCGGATACGGCGGCGGTACGCCGACAAAACAGAAGGTATTCTTCATTAATCTTCAGGAGATTAAGGGAATCAAATTCGGCACTGCAAATCCGGTTAACTATTTTGATACTTTCTATAATGCAGAATTGTTCATTCGCGCACATGGTACATATTCGGTAAAGATTGTAAATCCGCTTCAGTTTTATGCGGAAGCCATTCCGAAGAATAAGAATCATGTCGAAATAGCGGAGATTAACGAGCAGTATCTGTCAGAGTTTCTTGAGGCGTTACAGTCTGCAATCAACCAGATGTCTGCCGACGGAACCAGAATCTCATATGTGACAAGCAAAGCAACCGAGCTTGGCAGATATATGGCAAATGTACTCGACGAAGAGTGGAACCAGATGCGCGGTATGGAGATTCAGGCAGTCGGTATCCGAAGCATCTCTTACGACGAGAAATCGCAGGAGCTGATCAACACAAGAAACGCAGGCGCTATGCTTTCCGATCCCGGTGTTGCACAGGGCTATATGGTTAAAAATATGTCCGAAGGCGTTAAGGCCGCCGGCTCAAACTCGGCAGGCGCCATGACCGGATTTATGGGAGTCGGTATGGGAGTGAACGCTTTAGGAAATATGATGGGAGGCTTAAACCAGATGGAGCAGAGTTTTCAGGCACAGGCTCCGGGTAATGCACAGGCGCCTGTCAATGCTCAGGCTCAGACACCGGCCGCAGGCGCAGTTGCAGGCGCAGGAATGACATCAGCTGCGGCAAACACATGGAAATGTGAATGCGGTAAGGAAAATACCGGAAAATTCTGCAGCGAGTGCGGAAAGCCGGCTCCGGCACCGGTAAAGGAATGGACCTGTGAGTGCGGTGCGGTAAATACCGGAAAATTCTGCAGCGAGTGTGGGAAACCGGCTCCGGCAGGAGAATGGACCTGTGAGTGCGGTGCGGTAAATACCGGAAAGTTCTGCAGCGAATGCGGAAAGCCAAGACCATAAGAACGTCAATCAGTAAACCGCGTCGGGATGCCGGCGCGGTTTTTTTGACATTCCTTTTAGTTGTTTTTATGTTTCAACTGTGTTAAAATCTTTCTCATGGAGACAAATGTAAGCCGTATACGAACAAAAACAGCGGTTTTGCGTAGCAATTTAGATGACGGGAGTCGAAGAGATATGGCAGAGAAATCAGCGCATTATGTCCTGCGGGAGAAAGCAGTTCCTGAAGTGCTTCTTAAGGTAGTGGAAGCAAAGCGCCTCCTGGAATCCGGAAAAGCCGGATCCGTTTTGGAGGCGACGGAAGCAGTCGGAATCAGCAGAAGTTCTTTCTACAAGTATAAAGATGATATTTTTCCATACCATGAGAATACAAAGGGAAGAGCGATTACCATGGTCATTCAATTAGATGATGAACCGGGACTTTTGTCGATAGTGCTTAAGACAATTGCGGATTTTCATGCGAATATATTGACCATTCATCAAAGCGTGCCGATAGGCGGAATCGCTTCGCTGACTCTTAGTATCGATATTTTCAGGGAGACAGGGAATGAGGCCGGGATGGTCGACGCAATCGAAGCTGTCGAAGGAATACATTTTGCAAAAATATTAGCCAAGGAGACCAGCTATGAAAAGTCAAGCATAAATTAGCCGGAAATTTTATTTTCTT
>CAZTKM010000004.1:0-83041 GCA_964614035.1 uncultured Lachnobacterium sp. | reverse complement strand
AACCTAATTCCTCCCGCAGGAAGCTGGTAAGCAGATAACGATTCGTGGATGCGGGCAAAATATCTTTATCGGAAATATCCGGCGCATATTTTCTGGTTATGGCGGGCTGAATGATGTGCCCCGCCATAACAGTAAGCACGTTTTTATCAATCAGACTTCTGTAAATCTTCCCAAAGCTTTTTTCCCATTCCTCACAGCTTAAGGAATTTACGGTAGGAAGCAGATGCTGGTCGCGCTCGTCCACTCCATCCCCCGGGAAATGTTTCACGCATGCTGCCATTGGATAGCCGCCATCCTTCATCCCCTCTATGTAAGCCTCTGCCATCCGAAGCACCTTATCCGGGTCATCCCCGTATGTCCTTACGTTCGTGATCGGATTCCTCCAATTAAAATCAATGTCTACAATTGGCGCAAACGCCCAATTGGAACCGCAGACGCCTGCCTCTCTGTTGCAGATTTTTCCAAGGCGGTATGCGTTTTTCACATCATCGGTCGCTGCAACCTGCATCTGTTTTCCAAAAAAAGTCCCTTCTTCTGCCACACCATTGCCGCCGCTTTCCAGATTTGCTGCCAGCAGCAATGGAATTTTGCTGTTCTCCTGCAGATATCGCTGTGCTTTCTGCACCTGCGCTGCCGGAGCACTTCGATACATAAACGCCCCCGGATGATACTTTTCCAACATCAAAGCCAGTTCCTCCGGCTCCGTCATCATGCCTGTCAGGCAAAATACCTGCCCGATCTTCTCATCCAAAGTCATCTTCAAAATAGCCTGCTCAATCCATTCTACTTCCTGTTTCTCTAAAAAAAATGGTGCTTTACTTAAATCTGGCATTTTAGCTCCTCTTTCGCCTCTTCCCGTCGTTTTTTAATTATTTTCACTTCCTCTAATTTATAAGAGTTGCTGGTAACAAACATAAATACAAGAATAATCACACTGTTTAATACCGTCTGAAGGTTGGTTGAAAAATTCAATTTTCCTGCGCCAAAGGCAGAGGTAATCACAGCCTGCATAAATGCGCCCATAATAACGCCGATGTTGCGGTCTCCGAATCGGGACAGAACCACTCCTACGAACATTGGCAAAAAAGCATTCATAATGTACGATGAAGTGCCAAGCCCTGTATCCGGAGTAACGGTTCCAAGCCTGGAGGTATTAATCAATCCGGCAGCAGCCATCAGCGCACCCGAAATGATATAACATGCAATAACATTTTTTCTTTCATCAATTCCTAAGTTTACGCTGATTTCCTGTCCTGACTGCAAAGACCTGCAGTGATATCCAAAGGCGGTAAGATTCAGCAGTACAAACAGAACCGCTATCGCGATGATCAAAAGTATAAAAACGCCGGGCGCTTTTGCAAATACCAGTAAATCATTTCTGCCGATCAGTTTTACTCCGGCGCCGTTTGTGCTGATAAAGGCAATTGCTTCATAAATCATGGCTACACCCAAAGAGCAAACCATCGGCGGCAGGCGAAGGACCACATATGCCAGCCCAGAACAGGCTCCCAGAACCATGCCCGCCAATATGGTGGCAACCGCCAGGGCAGCCGGGCCTAAATCAAAGGCCAGAGCAATTTTAAAACCGATCACGTTGGATAAAATCAGCACAGAACCCACACTGAAATCAAAACGACCGCTTGTGAGGTTGTAGCTTACCGCCAATGCAATAAAACCTGTATAAATTGTAGTTACCAGCATGGTAGAAAAATCTGTTCCAACGCCAAATGATGTCGAACCTGCCAGCCTGCAAATCACAAAGAAAACTACATATGTAATAACCGGCAGGGATATCATCCCTAAAATATTTTTGCATATTTTTTTAATTTTCATGTCTGCTCCCTTCGCAGCAAGATTTCTTAGCCGGATTCTTACTTATCGTTTGCCTCATGCATTGCATGTATGGATTCAATATCCTTGCCGCCCTCTGCCAAAGCTTTTAAAGTGTCTGCATTTGCATCCGGATTTACATTTACAATAATACTCATAAGATCTTCGTAACGATATACGCCATCTCCCTGCGTTACCTCATAATATTCCTTTGCAGCATCCGCACTGTCGATCTTCCACATATCTGAAATATAACTTCCGATTTTTCCGTCTACCTGGAGTGCTTTTGCATTGCCATCCACCGCATTGATAATCAAAGCTACGCCAATACCAAAACGCTGTCCATTTCCGCTGAACAATAAGGATACAGAACCATCTTCAAACGCACCTACATATTCTTTTGTAATGGATCCGATGGTTGCAAGCGGTACTGTCTCTGTTTTTCCTGCAGTTGCGATTGGCTGTGCCCAGAAATCAAGACCGTTGAAGGATGCTGCCACGCCATCGATGTCTTCCGATAAAGCCGCTGACTGATCTGCAAAGAACGCATCTCCTGGGAATCCCGCTACGTCGATCACTTCAATATCGGAATCTGCAATGGCGTCCTCAAATCCCGATTTACGATTTACAAACATGGTTACGCCAAGGTCTGCTCCGCCGGAAGCATATGCGATTTTTTTTGCTCCTGCATTCACAAAATATTCACCCAGCGCATAACCGGCATCATAGTCGTTTGTTCCGGCGCTGACAATATCCAACACATAATCGCTATCGCCATACTGATCAACTACCTCCTGATAATCCATGGCTGCACCCCAATAATACATCTGGTAATCGATACAACGCTGTACAGTTTCGCCCATTGCAAGGTTGTAATATCCAAGGATACCCTGACAGCCCGCATTGTAGCAGTCGTCAATAAAGACTAATTCTGATTCCGGAGAATCAAGGGCTTCTGAATAAATGAATTCGACATTTAATCCCGCTTCCTTTAAAGCATCAAAATATTCCTGCATTGCCAGGGTTTCTACTTCCGTCGGATCATATAACTCGACACCGATTTTTACGGTTTTCTCCGGATATGTCTCCGGAAGCGCTGCACTCTGTGTCCCATCCTCTTCATCTGTCTGCTCCTTTGACTGCTCCGTTGCCTGTTCCGATTCGGCTGTATCTGACTTGTCCGCTGCATTTTCGCTGTCTCCGCTTCCGCAGGCTGTCATTCCCAATACCATTGTTGCTGCCAATAAAGCTGCTAAGAGTTTCTTTTTCATGTTTTTTTCCTCCTACTTTTTTTGTTATACTAACGCGGTAAGTATTTTCCGCGATAAGTCATACTTGTTACAAATACTACTGCTAAGAATAAAATTCCTCTTACAATCTGGATATAACCTACGGTCATCCCCATAACCGTAAGGGCTGTGTTTAAAATGGTAATAGTTGCCGCTCCCACAATCGCGGCACTGATCCTGGATTTGCTGCCACCGGACAATGGCATACCCCCCAGCACCACCGCCACCATCATATCGGTTCCCAGACTGCCGCCGGTTGTCTGGGTAATGGTCTTAGTCTGTAAAATCACGATGCAGGCTGCCAGGCCAATGGCGACTCCGCCTATTAAAAATGCGATAACCATGCTCGTATTGGCATTTATGCCTGATTGTCTTGCACTTCTTGGATTACCGCCCAGGAGCTTGATGCTTTTTCCCAACTGTGTATAATTAAAAAGCACCAGCGCCGCCACATAAAAAATGAATAATGTTACTATTCCAACACGCGCCACTCCTGCCGGCGTCGTATCAAAATACGAAGACAGAGAAATGGTGGTCTCTTTTCCCATGAGCACGGCTCCAAATGCAGAAAGCGCGGAACCGAATACAATGGTTACAATAAAGGCAGGTACATGCATATAGCAGGCCAAAGCGCCTTTGATTGCTGCAAACAAAAGAGCAGCTACCATACATACTGCGAACATTACCGGCACAGATCCTGTGTTTTTGCACACCAGCGCTCCAATGATTGCCGTACAGCAAACGCTTCCGCTCATGGACATATCCAGCGCGCCGCCTGCAAAGGCAAACACTGCCCCCACTGATACGATTGCGGTTAAAATAATATTGCCGGCAATGGAGCGGAGCCGAATACTGTCAATGCTGATTCCCTCCCTGTTCATCGCCCAGACATAAAAGATGCAAACCAATGCAAGCCCTATGTAAGGCGCCATGAAAAATACTTTTTCTTTTATCTTATGGTCCACACTCTCTTCCTCCTCTAAATCATGTATTCCAATATCTGGTTTTCCGTAACATCTCTGCTGCGCATAAGTTCGCCTGAAATCCGTCCGTCCTTCATAACTAAAATACGGTCGCTCATTCCCAGCACTTCCATCATTTCTTCCCCGATCATAATAATGGATTTTCCTTCCAACGCCATTTCATCCATCAGCTTGTACATGGCCGCTTTTACGCCGATGTCCACGCCTCGTGTCGGGCAATCCAGAATTAAAATTTCCGAATCGCGCCCAATCCATTTTCCTATTACTACTTTCTGCTTATTCCCGCCGGAAAGGTACTGCACATTCTGATCAATTCCCGCGCATTTTACCGATAATTTTTTTACCTGCTCATCTACATACTCTTTTTCTCTTTTCCGCGTGATGATGCCCATTTTATTTCTCACTTTATCGAATCCCGCCGCCACGATATTGTCCCGAATGGATGCATTTAAAACCAAAGCTTCATTATCACGGTTTTTAGACACATATCCCATACCGCAGGAAATTGCAGCCCTCGGAGAATCAATTACCTTGTTTTTCCCTGTTGCGATTACTTCGCCCCCTGCTAAGGCCTCTTCTCCAAAAAGCGCCCGCCCTAATTCATGCATTCCGCAATCTGAAAGACCTGCAATCCCCAAAATCTCCCCCTTATGGAGCTGAAGGCTTACATTGGTCATAATTCCTAATCCGCTGGTTAAATTTTTTGCTTCCAGCACCACTTCCTGACTGATTTTCCTGTCATAATCTTCCCTGTAATAATGTTCGCCAATTTCGCGTCCTACCATGCATTTTTTTACAAGCCCCGGCTCAAACTCCTGCTTTTTCAATGTCCGCACCAGATTGCCGTCCCTCAATACCGTAAGGCTGTCGCAGTGTTCCATAACCTCATCCAGATCATGGCTGATGAACATTACCGCTTTTCCCGCTTCTTTCTGCCGCTGCATTAGCCGGTAAATGATATCTCGGCCGTGCTGGCTTAAGGCTGTTGTGGTTTCGTCCACCACCATGACATCCGGGTTTCCATACATGACTTTCGCTACTTCTACCAGCTTTCTGTCCTGCATGTCTAAGATATCAATCGGCGCATCCGGATCCACATCCCCGAACCCGATATTGTCAAGCGCTTCTTTTGCCTCCTGGTTCATTGCCTTTTTATCAATCAATCCATGCCTGCAAAAACGTTTCTCTTCTCCCAGAAAAATATTCTGTGCAATGGTAATCCCCTGAATCGTCCCCGACTCCTGCACAATCATGCCAAACCCCAATCGTGTACCTTCCAGCATATTGGCGGGTTTATGCGGGTTTCCTTTGAAGAACATGGTTCCTTCATCCGGCTGCAGCATCCCTGCTGCGATGCTGCTAATAGTGGACTTTCCGGATCCGTTTTCCCCAATCAGTCCGCGTATTTCGCCGCGATAAATGGTCAGGTCCACCTTGTTAAGAGCAACTGTACTGTCAAAGCGTTTTTTGATTCCTTTTGCTTCAAACAACACTTCCCCTGCTTCCGACATATGTTTTTCTCCTCTCTCCTGAATTAATTTCATTTTATCCCATATTTGTGCAATTTTTAATGTCATCCATTGTTTTCTTTGCTTATAAAAATTATTCTAAATCTTATCATTTGCAGTAGTTTTTTCTCCAAAAATTAAATTTTACATATTTTTTTATATAAATATATTAAATTTTATGCTTTTTGTTTGTTTTGTCAGTCATTCTTTGTCTATTTTGTGCATTTTTACTATGTCTCATTTAATCTTACTTGTTTTATAATGATAAAAACAGAAAAAGACTGGAGGAATTTTTGCCATGAACGAAACGACAAAATTTTTAGAATTTGGGGAAAATATTCCCGTTCAGATGCGTTTTGAAATGAATCTGCCGCAAGCCCCGCATTGGCATAACTACATAGAACTTTTCTATGTATTGGAAGGCGCCTTCTCCATATCCGTTGTGGATCAGGAATATCAGCTTTCGCCGGATGAACTGATTCTAGTCAATCCCTTTGAGCTGCATGCCTCCTTAAACGAGGGCGCCAGGCTGGCGGTTTACACCATTGATTTATCGCAGTATGATCAGCATGTGGTAAATTCCAGCGTTCGTTTTAATTGCTGCAGTCTGACCAGCAGCAATGAAAAAGCCATGATCTACCTGAAGACCATTCTGGCAAAATTTGTCAAAAATAATGCAGGGGGATATTTAGGAAAAGAACTGATCAATAAAAGTTTATCATACGAACTGCTGCACGTTTTAGTAACCTGCTTTTCTGCGGAAATATCCACCAGCTTCCAGCACCGCACTGCCCAGATGAAGCGGATGGAAAGTATCTTAGAATATACCAACCGGCATTACGCGGAACCCCTCACTCTTTCTGATTTGGCCTCCCGCTACTATTTAACCGTTCCTTATATGAGTAAGTTTTTTAAGTCCATGATGGGCACCACCTTTACTGATTACATGAATAAAATCCGTATTTCCCATGTGGTAAACAGCTTATCCCACCATGATTTTTCCACCGAGGAGCTCGCGGAAAAAAACGGTTTTCCCAATGCGCAAAGTCTGGTATCCGCTTTTCGCAAACAGTATAAAATGACGCCGTCCCAATACAAACGCAGGTTAAAAACGATATCTGCGCCAAGCGCCGCGCCCGGCAATTTTCCAGACATGCTGGATGTGGCACATACCAATCATTTTGGGATTTTATCCCAATATCTAAATACTGACTCCACAATAGATACCACCTCCGGGTTCCACCGGCATGTGATGAAATTGGCGCCCATTTCCGTAAACAATGCCGGTTACCCGTTTCCTCACACCTTCCAGACTGTTGCAGCCCTTGGGCACGCGAAAGAAATTTTGTTTTCTGAAAACCAGCGGATTTTACAGCGGATCCAGAAAAACATCGGATTTCAGTATCTTTGTTTCCACGGTTTATTAGATGATGACATGATGTTATACAGCGAAGATATCTACGGCAGGCCGGATCTTTCTTTTTCCATGATAGATGCAGTTTTCGACTTTCTAAAAAGCATTCATCTGCGTCCTGTTTTAGAGCTTTCCTTTATGCCCCGCGCTCTGGCTGCCGATTTATCGAACCCGCAGTTTACCAATCACTCCATTGTTTCTTTGCCAAAAGATATGGAAAAATGGGTCTTCATGATCCGCGGTTTGATTTATCATCTAATGGACCGCTATGGGGATCAGGAAGTGGAAACCTGGCCCATCTATCTTTGGAATGCCCCTGATTTGCAGGTTATGCACTTAGGGAATCCCGGTCTGGAAGATTATTATCAGTTCTATATGGACACCTGGCGCACCGTAAAAAAATGTAACAAACGTTTGAAGTTCGGCGCTCCGAACTTTACCAACCACACCATGGAGGACTCTGAAACATTCCGCTCGTTTATCCACTTTGCCCACACGAACGACTGTATGCCGGATTTCTTATGCATGAACTATTTTTCCACGGATTTGTTTCCTCCTGACAATCTGGATCAAACCAAAACCAATTTGTTGTTACGCACTTCCGCAGATGCCTTGAAAGAGACTTTACAGCGCGTCCACCGTGTCATGAAAGAAAACAATGCAGAGCATCTTACCCTGCATATTTGCGAGTGGAACTCCACCATCAGCCACCGCGAGCTGCTCAACGATACTGCTTTTAAATCTGCTTATGTTGTGAAAAATCTTTTGGAAAACTACGGCAATTATGATACCATAGCCTACTGGACCCTGTCTGATCTGATTGAGGAAGTAAAACTTTCCGGCCAATATTTTCACGGCGGTTTAGGCATGTTTACCTTTAACGGTATTCCAAAAGCCGTTTACCACGCTTACGAATTACTGGCGCAGCTTGGAGACACTCTGATTGCCAAAGGCGACGGCTATATTATGACAAAAAGTACCGGAGAATGGCAGATACTGCTTTATAATTACCAGCATTACAGTGCGCTATATGCTGCCGGAGAATTGTTTGATATGACGCCGACGGACCGCTATAAGCCATTTGATCAGCCATTCTCCTTAAAATATGTAATTCCGATTGAACAATTTACGGACGGGAATTATACCCTGTTTGAAACCATCATTAATCAGGAACACGGCTCCAGCTTTGACAAATGGGCAGAACTGGGGGCTGATACCCTTATTGATTCCAACGAACAGCAATATCTTTCCTCCTCCAGCATCCCCAAAATGCAGCGGAAAACCATTACTGTAGAAAACAAGCAGGTTCTTATCAGCTGTGAACTGGCGCCGCATGAAGTGCGCTTTATTAAAATCAGGAGACAATACACCTATGAAAAAAGAAGCTAGACGATCTTTTTTCCGCTTCCATATACCTTGAGCACTTCCGCTTTCTTGATGAAAATGGTGGCGTCTCTCCAGATTACACGGCACAGCTCCGGCGCCTTTGGATCCATCTCCACAAACGGGTGATACAGATGTTCATCAATCGTTGCATCGCCTGCATAAATATGACATACCAGCCCCATAAAATCATCAATGTATTCCATGGAAATCGGATATCCATTATGATTCGGGAGCAGCATCTCAATCCGGTTCTCCATTCCCTTAATACGCTTTGCATTCTGATACAGGTTGTCTAAGCGCCCGCCCACCTCGTATGGTGCGTCCGGATTGCCTGAATTGTCAAACAGCATGACCTGCCCTGCATCAAATTCATCCCCGCAGAAAAATAATTTTTCCTTCTTATCATAAAAAAACAGGCTGGAATTGCAGTGGGCAGGCAAAGCGTCATAGACGAAAACCTCCCTGTCTCCCAGATCGAACACATAGCCCTCCCCGATGAAACGCTTCCTGTAATCCGGGTGGGGCAAAGCCTTTAGGTCAAAGGGTGTGTTGGCGCCGATGGACAATGCGTCCACCGGAGCGCCACTGCTCATATAGACCTCCTCAAATTCTCCGTTTCCGGCGGCATGATCCGGATGATAGTGGGTATTCGCCACCAGCAGCGGTTTGTCCGTCAGCCCCTCCACAAAAGCCCGCAAAGTTCCGGTTCCGTATCCTGTATCAATTAAGAGCGCCCGCTCGCTTCCCTCCAGCAGATACATATTCTCCGAACCGTTCATAAAATTAATAAACCAGGTTCCTTTTTTTGCTTTCCATGCCACATAGGAACCAAAAATCTGTTTTAAATCCGGTTGTTCTGTCATTTCCATTTCCTCCTGCTGTTATCTAATTCATTTCTGTCTCCACTATACTCCGCTCCCGCACAAATTCCCATGACATATCATTGCTATATCATGTCATTTTTGGTATAATTAAACAGTGATCGCACGACTCTGTCCGGAAAATGAAAGGAAGGGACTGATACAATGCATAAAAAGACCGATTTTCTGTACCGCTATCTAAACAGTGATTCCGGGAACGGCATGATAGGCGCAGGCTTCATCTGTATGAATGATATCCCGGCAGGGCTTTCCCTCGGCGCCCACCCCTATTACAGTTGTTCGCTGGTGCTGAATGACGCCGTTTCTATGGCGGATGTCAAGTCTTCTCGCGATTGGAGCGCCGGAGATGTCCTGCAGCTTTTTCCAGACACCGGCAATGCATCCCCATACTCCGGCAAACCTGTCCCGCAATCCCGTAAAGGCTCCCCGGACAGTCCCCGCTCCCCCTTATATGAGCTGCATCCCGATACAGTGATTTTTCATGTCTGTTTTGGTGCAGATACCTACCATGCCCTGGCCTCCTGCGGTCTGCTTGTAACGGACGCCTGCTTTCACATCTCGTTGGAATCGTACTTAGACGGCTGGATGCCATCCCTGATTCAGGAATTAAAAAATACACCCCAGGACAATCTATCTGAGGTGTATCTCAATCTGCAAAAATTTATCATTCACTTACATCGTCCTCTAATCAATGCCACAAACAGCAGGCAAAAAATCATTGACAGCGCCAAGCAGCTGCTCTACGAGTCGTGCTCCTCAAAGCTCTCCATTCCGGAGATTGCCGCATCCGTCGGACTCGGCTATGAAAATTTCCGAAAATTCTTCAAAGAAGAGACCGGACTATCGCCGCTCCAGTATATGCTTGAGGTAAAGCTTCACTATGCAGAACGTCTGCTGCACGAAGGAATGTCCGTCAAGGAAACCGCCGCCGCCATAGGCTATGCAGACCCCTATATTTTCTCCAAGCAATTCAAAAAATACATCGGGGAATCTCCAAGCCGCTGCAAGAGGAAATTGCTCCCATAGGTTTATCGGTACGGCTTTTACAACGCTGTCCCTGCGGACAAAACAGATAGTTCTTTTTCTCCATAAAAAGGTTAAGAAAAGTTCTTATGTTTCCGATATAAAAGGTAGATACCAGAGCCGAATGGAGATTCGGCACAATATGACACGGAAGTCTAAATTTATTCAAAGGAGTGATTTTATGGCATATGATATCAATACGTTGTTTTCCAGCCTTGGAAATACGAGCAGCAGTTCTGCTTCTTCTGATCTTTTGGGTATCAGCTATACAGACTATGCAAGCATCCGCAATGGGAGCTATGGAAAACTGTTAAAAACTTACTATCAGCAGGAGCTGGACAATTCCAGTGCGGGTACAACGGACACCAAGCAGACGCTGACCTCCATCGACAGCGCAGCCTCCGATTTGAAAGATTCCGCCGCCAAGCTTTTGTCAAAGGGAAAAGACTCCCTCTTTACGACTAAGACCGACGAGGCCGGAAACAGTTATGTAGATTACGATACAGATGAGGTATACAAGGCTGTTAAGGATTTTGTCGACAACTACAACAGCCTGCTCGATGCCGCAGCGGATACGGATACCACAAGTATTCTGCGCTCTGCAGTCAGTCTGGTCTCCTACACAGAAGCCAACAAGAATGCTCTTGCGGAAGTCGGCATCACGGTGGGCACCGACAACAAGCTCTCCATCGACAAGGACAAGTTCGAGGAGGCGAGCAAGGCGCGGGTACAGTCGCTATTCCAGTCCACCGGCGGATATGCTTACCAGATTAATTCCAAAGCGGGCATGATTTCAAATCACGCGTCCCTTGCGGCGGAGAAAGCATCCGATGAGAGTACCAAGAGCAGCTCCTCATCTGCGATTACTTCAACTTCGACTTCCAAAGACAGCACCAAGACTCTGGCAGCCATCCGCGAGGCAGCTTCCGATGCACAGGATACGCTTTCAGCCTTACGCACGCTTGGGAGCAAAAATCTATTTACCAAGACCAATGGTGAATACGATGTCGATGCAATTTCTGATGCTGTAAAAAGTTTTATCAAAGATTACAATACCCTGTTAGAAAAAACCGGGGATTCAAACACTTCCGACATCAAACAGGCACGTAGTACCATGATGAATTATATCGAGGCAAATAAGAGTTCTTTAAGTTCCGTTGGAATCACAATCGGATCGGACGGCAGTCTTTCCGTCGACTCCGAGAAATTCAATGCCGCCGATATGTCCATAGTAAAATCTCTCTTTCAGGGAAGCGGCAGCATGGGCGCACAGGTGGAAGCTCAGATTTCCAAGATTGACACCTACGCTGAGATTCAGGCATCCAAGTCCAACACTTACAGCGGAAGCGGCAGCTACAGCAGTACTTATACTTCCGGGGATTTATACAATTCGCTGATTTAGAACTTTTTACATCAGACAAGGAGCTGTTTTTGCAGCTCCTTGTCTTTTTCTAACGCCGCGCACAGCTTACCTCATTGTTTTTTGCTTTTTGAATTTCTTCCGGTGTCGCTCTCAACATTTTTATGGCATCATCTTCCGTCCCGCCGTTCGCAAAAAAGTCCGCAATCAATTTTACACGTCCATCTGTCCAGCCTTCTTTACATCCTTCCTCAATCAATATTCTCTGCATCCGCATAACCCTCCACGTTCCTACTATACCACACACTTGTGACTTAGTTGTGATATAGAAGAAAAATGGCTGCCCCCGCAATCATGGGCAGCCCAATACTATTATATTTCTGCAATTCCGATATGTACATTGTCCGTATCGTCGATTTTTCCGACACAATAATTATTTCTACAGCGCTGCTTTACTTTGTAAAGCATACTGTCTGCGGTGTGAAGAAAGTCCCACATGCGGAGCCCGTCTCTTGGCTGTCCCCAGCAGATTCCCTGCGAGATTGTCACAAAGGGAATTGCCTTCGAATACTCGTGTTCGATATTCTTTCCCCGCACAAGTCCTTTCAATTCATCCGCGTAGGAAATCGCATCTTCGTAAGTAACGTCCTCATAGATAATCACAAACTCATCTCCGCCGTATCTCGCGCAAAAACCATGATGTCTGCCCGACATTTCACGCAGAGCGTCCGCAACGGCTAAGAGACATCCGTCTCCCGCCTGATGGCCGTAATTATCATTGAACTCTTTGAAATAATCCACGTCAAGGATTTCAACGGCAAGGCCGCTTTGCGCACACAGCTGCCTCTGAAAGATTTCTTCCGAATGGTCATTTAAGCGGAACCGGTTTGCAATCTTTGTAAGCGGATCAATCTCGGATTTTTCCAGAAGAATCCGATTCTGTACCTCCATCTCATGCCGCGCACGATTAACGGATTCCAGATTTCTTCTGAGATTCAGGACGTTATTGATCATATCCTGCATCTCGCGCTCCTTAATTTCCGAAAGCTCATAGAAGTAGCCCGCCGCCTGCAAATACTCTGCATTCTGTCCTTTTTTCCGGTACAATTGGATTTTTAAGGATAAAATCTGCAGCTGCATGTTGACAATATTGCAGCTCTTAATCATCGGCTCTATCAAATCTATCACATCCCAGAATTCTTCTTCCTTTTCCGCATCGAGAAGGAGCTTCGCATATTCATACAAATCATCCACCAGATCCAGAATCGGCATCTCGCAGTGAATATACTTCTGAATCTGTGCAATACACTGATCCCGCTTTACCTCATCCTTTAGCATATGATTGTACAATGCCTCTTCGCAAAGTATGGAAATCCGGTCAATCTCATCCACGTTTTTCCAATGATCATGGTAGGCACGACGGAAACACTCTTCCGCCTCGTCCATATTTCCCTGATAGATTGCCACCTTTGCGAGGGAAGCATATATGATGACCATATAAGAGTCATATCTTGGTTCGTTCGGTTCCGTCTTTATGTACTCGTAGGCCTTTTCCAGATAGGCCTGCGCTTCCCTGTACCGGCCGCACTGCACGTTGAGCGATCCGACATTCATATTCATGATTGCTTCCTGATGTAACAGCTTCGTCTTCTGACAATAACTGATTCCGCTCAGATAGTAATCCAGCGCAATCGGTGCGTTTCCCCGGTTCATTGCCCAGATTCCGAGAAAATTGTAGCACTTTCCCATGAGCTCACAGTCCTGCGCCTTATTCAGATGATCCATCGCTTTGCTGATTTCCTCAAAGAAGTGGACGCCGTCATTCAATAAGTAGTAGGTCTCGCCGCTGTAAAAATAACCGAAGCCAATCAGGCTGTTGTCCTTGGTCGTCAGGCCATAGTTGATGATGTCCTTGCAGAATTTCAGAGAGAGCTCCGCGTCTTTTCCACGATTCTCCATAACCTGTGTTACCCAATACTGAACAATATCATTATATTTTGTTAAGTCCATCGGTGCTCTCCCTTCTTCTGTCTGCTGTTCATAATTCAATATTTATTGGAAATATTCCATCGGATTGATCGGCTCTCCGTCCTTTTCCATTGCAAAGTAAAGATTGCTTCCCTCGACGGAATAGTATTTTGTCGGCTCGTTTACATATCCGATAACTTGTCCGGCATTTACCATATCGCCGACTTCAAAATTCAGTTCTTTCAGCTGTCCGTATATTGCGGTATATCCGTCTCCCAGATCCTGTGTTACGGTGCATCCTGTCACTTCGTTTGTTGTAATATCCGCAATCTGTCCCTTGGCAACCAATAATACGGTGTCATTGACGTCCCCGGATATTACGATTGCCGGATTGTAACGGTACTGGTCTAAGGTTGGAAAATATGTGGTTGCGTCCATGCTGTAATTTAAGAGCACATCCCCTTCCAACGGCCACACAAGACCTTCTCCCATTTCAAAGTGAAGGGAATTTAAGGACTTTGCCGTCTCCTGAACAGGCTCTTCCGGCTCCTCCGTTTCCGTTACTTCTTCTGTTGTTTCTTCGGACACCTCGTCCATTTCCGATTCTACGACCGTTTCTTTTTGGACATTCTGCTTTACGATATCCTGTTTTTCCTGTGTAGGTCCCTTCGGCTCCACAACCGTCGAGGCGGCCTCAGACTCTTCGTTGTCCGTCGTGTCGGCTGCCTGTTCCACCTTCTGCTGCTCTTCGCGCTGGTTTACATTCATCTCTGTAAAATACACACTACCGAAACCAATCATTCCTGCAACTAAACAGGAAACTGCTGCTATATATTTTTTCTTGTTCATAGGGCGATCCTCCATTATCAAATTTATTCTTTGACAACAGTATTTCCGCCCTAATATTTTTTATTCAGATTTTACTTTTTTTCTCTTGCAATCTTTGCACCTATACAATTGCTCAATGCGGCAAACTGCTCTAGGGAAAGCGCCTCTCCGCGCACATTTACCGGAACGCCCGATTCTGCAATACATTCCGAAATTTCCTCTTTTGATAAGGAAAGTTTTGGAAAATTGCAGAGTCCGTTCGCAAGCGTTTTTCTTCTTTGATTGAAAGAAGCCCGAATCAGTGCAAACATTAGCTTTTCATCTTTTACCTCCACCGGAGGCTTTTCATGCCTGGTCAGCCGGATGACCGCGCTTCCGACCTTTGGCTGCGGCATAAAGCAGCTTGGCGGCACATGTAGCACAATTTCAGGCTTTGCATAATACTGCACCGCAAGGGAAAGCGCACCGTAATCCTTTGTGCCCGGTCCGACCTGCATGCGATCCGCAACCTCTTTCTGTACCATGATTGTAATACTGTCAATCGGAACGCGGCTCTCAAAAAGTCCCATGATAATCGGAGTGGTAATATAGTACGGCAGATTAGCAACGACCTTGATTGGCTTTCCGCCGTTGCGCTCAACCGCAAGCGCCCTCACATCTACTTTCAATATATCATCGTTTATGACCTCTACATTGTCGTATTCTGACAACGTATCGCTTAATACCGGTATCAGATTGCGATCAATTTCGACAGCGGCAACTTCCCTTGCCTGTTCGCACAAATACTGCGTCATCGTCCCGATTCCGGGTCCGATTTCAAGCACAAAATCCTCTTTGGTAACCTGTGCTGCAGCAATAATCGCTTCTAAGATTCCGGTGTCAATCAAAAAATTCTGTCCGTACTTTTTTTGAAAAATAAAATTGTATTTCTGTAAAATTGCTATGGTGTTCTTCGGATTGCCTAATGCCGCCATGGCTCCTCCTTATTGGAAAAGGGTGTCGAACATTTCTAACAGAAATGTCCGGTATAGCCGCTGATATTCCTGATGGAACAAATCCGCCACATCCTTCTTCGGCTGTCCGGACATCTGCGCCTCTTCATACAAAGCGAACGCATACTCATATATCTTCGGATTTTTATCGTAAAACGCTTCTGTCAATGTGTCCTGAAAGAAGAATACGGCGTCTTCCGATAGATTGTCCAGAAATGTATCGCGGCTGATTGCTTTTGTCTCTTCATAATCCGAGAGAAAGATATGCTTTTGGGCAGAGCTTACGAACTCCTCATACTCGGACTTTACATCCTCATAGTTCAAAGGAACGTAATGTTCATTCCAATAGGTATTGAATGCTTCCTTGGCCGGAAACAATGCAAAGATGTCTTCCATGCTTATTCTCCTTCAATGTTCTACGAATTATTCTATCATACTTTTCTGCGCCTTAAAACTATTTTTGCCCTGCGCTCCCGGGATTCTGGTAAAAAGCCTGTAGGCATTCTCTTCTGTTATGTGCTCAACCTCTTTTGGCGCGATTCCTTTGATCTGTGCAATTTTGTCGATTACGTAGGGAATGTTTCTGGAATCGTTTCTTTTTCCGCGGTGCGGCTCCGGAGCCATATATGGACAGTCCGTTTCAAGCACAATCCGCTCTATCGGAACCGCTTTCACCGTCTCCGCCAGCTTTTTTGCATTTTTAAACGTAACTACTCCGCCGACGCCGATGCAATATCCCATTTTTACAAATTCCAGCGCCAGCTCCTTGGAATAGGAATAGCAATGGATGATTCCCGGTATCTCTTCGGCTTGATTTTCCCGCATAACCTGCATCGTATCAGCGGCAGCGTCCCTGGAATGAATCACAACCGGGAGCCCCACGCGTTTTGCCAGCTCTAATTGTCTTGCAAACCAGTATCTCTGCAGCCTGCGATGCTCCTCTTTCTCATGCCAGTGATAATCCAAACCGATTTCACCGACAGCGATGCACCGCTCATCCTTCGTCTGTTCCGCCAGCCACAGAAAAGTCTCGTCATTTAACTCCTCCACCTCGTCCGGATGCACGCCGGCCGCCGCGTAAACAAAATCATATTTGTGCGCTAATTCAAGTGTCGTCTTTGTGGATTCAATGGATGCTCCTATATTTACAATCGGATGCACTCCGCTCTCATGCACCGCACCGATGACCGCGTCCCGGTCCTCCTCAAATTGTTTGTCGTCATAATGCGCATGTGTCTCAAAAATCATTCTTACATGTTCCTTTTCCTAACCAATCATAAAGTAACTATAACACATAATCTGTCCGATCAACAGGCACAAAATTCTGTTTTAAGAGCAATTGTAGTTTTTTGCACATAGGGCTATAATAGATTCTGACTAATATAGAAAGAACGAGGGATATATATGAATACTGAATGGAATTTAGACATTTTCTACAAGGGTCTCGATGATCCTTCTTATGAGGAGGATATGAATGCTTTGCAGGAATCCAATGCCTCCCTGCATGCACTTGTGGAAAAAGCATACGAATTGTCTGAAAAGGAACGTGCCGAGCAAATTCTTCTTTCTTTGGAGAAGAACCGTACGCTCTACTTCCGGCTGGGAAGCTACCTTTCGCTTCGCCAATCCACCGACTCGGCAGACGGCGATATTATGGCGCAGCTCAACCGCCTTATGAAAATCTATTCGGACGGCGCTGCGGATTCTACCGCCTGCAGCCGCATATTGGGAGAGCTATCCGACGTGGATGCGCTTGCCAAAGAAAGCGCGCTCATCCGGGAATACCTCTTTTTCTTAAAAGAGAAAAAGAAAGCGGCTGTGCATCTGCTCTCCAATGATGTGGAGGCAATGATTTCTGCAATGGATATGACCGGCGCTTCCGCCTGGAGCACCTTACAGTCCTACCTTACCTCAACGGTTAAAGTGGATTATGACGGAAAGCAAATCACGCTGACCGAGGTTCGAAACCTTGCTTACAGCCCGGATGCAAACGTCCGCAGAGCGGCATATGATGCGGAAATTGCAACCTACGATAAAATCGCTGATTCTCTCGCATTTGCACTCAACAACATCAAAAATCAAAATATTATGCTTGCCGCCAAGCGCGGATTTGAGTCGCCGCTGGCAATGACCTTGGAGCAGTCTAAGATGACCAGACAGACATTAGACGCTATGATGGATGCCGTACAGGAATATCTTCCGGTCTTCCGCAAATATCTCCGTCATAAGGGAAAGCTCCTCGGGTACGATAATGGTCTTCCTTTCTTCGAGCTTTTTGCTCCGCTTGGAAAATCCGGCAGAACCTATTCAATCGAGGATGCAAAAGAGTATCTGATTCACTGTTTCAATACCCTTTCCCCGGATATTTCCGACTTAATGAAGGAAGCTTTTGAAAATGAATGGATTGACTTCTACCCAAGAGACAAAAAGCAGGGCGGCGCTTTCTGTTCGGAAGCCAATGAGTTTAAGCAGAGCCGCATCCTTACCAATTTTGACGGAACCTTCTCTGCGGTAGACACGTTAGCCCACGAGCTTGGACATGCGTTCCACAACAGACAGATGGAAAACGCCAGACTCTTCAATCAGAATTACTCCATGCCGGTTGCCGAAACGGCGTCGACCTTCAACGAAATCCATCTTGGAGCTTATGCGCTCAAACATGCTTCCGGAGAAGAGCGCCTTGCTTTATTGGAGAGCGACCTTCGGGAAAAAACACAGTGTATCGTCGATATTTATTCCAGATATCTCTTCGAGACAGCTGTGTACGAGCGGTGTCCGGACAAATTTCTTATGGCGGAAGATTTAAAGGACATTATGCTGGATTGTCAGAAAAAATCATATGGGGACGGACTGGATGAAAAATTTTTGCATCCGTATATGTGGGCTTGTAAGGGACACTACTACATCAGTGACCTTAGCTTCTACAATTTCCCATATACCTTCGGAAATCTTTTCGCGGAAGGTCTGTATGCGCTCTATTTGAAAGAGGGAGCATCCTTCCTTCCAAAATATAAAGAAATGCTTCATATGACCGGATGCAGCACCGTCGAAGAATCCGGCCGCCAGATTGGCGTAGACTTAACCGGCAAAGAATTCTGGCAGAACAGCCTGAAGCTCATGGCAGACGAAATTGAAGAATTCCTAAAGATGTAAATTTTATTCTTCTCTGTCTTCTTTGGGCAGATGTTTAAAAAACCATACTGCAAAAAAGATTGTTGGCACAGCCGCCAGAACATAGGCAAGCGGCTGTGCCTCCTGTATTCCCGCAAGACCGCGCACGTTTGCCAAAATCAAAAGCGCCGGAATAAAAAACAGTCCGCTCCGCATTGCCGACAGCACAGACGCACCCACTTTATGTCCGGTGCACTGATAGGTCATCTCCATCGCCATACATGGAGGCAAAACCAGAAGCGCCGCACATTGCAGCCGGAGCGCTCTCGCCCCGATTTCAATGACTGTCGGATCATTTCGGAATATCTGAATCACAGAATCCGCATATGTAAATACCAATGCGCTGATGATCATAACCAGAATTTCCGCCAGTACCGCGGTAAAGGCACAGGCTTTTCTCACCCGGGAATACTTTCCGGCTCCGTAATTGAACGCCCCGACCGGCTGAAAACCCTGACCGATTCCGACGGCAAATGAGAATACCAGCATTGCCACCCGCGACACAATACTCATCGCCGCAACCGCTTCGTCTCCGTATACGCCGGCTTCCAGATTCAAAAGCATGGTCGTAAAGCTGGCAAGTCCCTGACGGAGCAGACTCGGAAAACCGGATGCGCAGATATTTCCCCATGCGGAAATATCCGTCTTTACTGCACGAACGGAAAGCCTGCACTGCGTTTTTCCGCGGAAAAACATGCTAAGCAGGATGCCGAAGCTAATGATCTGGCTCACGCAGGTGGAGATTCCTGCTCCTGTGATGCCAAGCCTGCATCCGAACATCAGAATCGGATCAAGGATGATGTTGAGCACTCCGCCCACCATCAGACCAATCATTCCGATGGAAGCATGTCCCTCATACCTTAGCAGGTTGTTCAGCAGAAAGCTCGCCGTCATAAACGGCGCTGCAATCAAAATGTAAGTAATGTACGATTTGGCATATGGCGCAATTGTATCCGTACTTCCCAACAGCATTACCAGCTCGTCCAGAAAGAAAAAGCAGACCACTTCAATGATAATACCTGCCGACAGCGCGCCAAAAAATCCGGTGGAAGCAATACTGCCCGCCTCCTCGTCCTCTCTTTGTCCAAGCAGACGGGAGGCGATACTCCCTGCTCCCTGTCCAAACATAAATCCGACTGCCTGCAGAATCGCCATAAAACTAAATACAACGCCCACCGCTCCGCTTGCACTGTTGCCAAGCATGCCGACAAACGCGGTATCTGCCATATTATAAATATTTGTCACCATCATACTGATAATCGTAGGAACCGATAGCTTCACGACTAATTTAGGGATTGGTGTCTGTGTTAACTTCTTATATTGATCTTCCATTTTACAAAAACGCCTTTAGCATCTCAAGCTCTGAAAGGTCAATGCAGTTTGGTATGCTCTGTTCTTTTACCGCCTGCACGCACTCTTCAAAATCCATCCAGATTACGCTTTCGATTTCTTCCTTCTGAATCTTAAACTCTTCCGCTTCTTTGTCCAGTTTAAGCAAAAAAACCTTACTTACCTGACGATCCAAAAACGGCTTTCCATAGAATTCCTCGTCAACATTCAGCGTGCGCATGCCGCACTCAATCAGCTGCCCGGCACTTACGGAAATTCCAAGCTCCTCCCTCAGTTCGCGGAGAGCGGAGGAGATATAATTTGCCCCTGCCGGAATATGCCCGGCGCTTGATATATCATAGCAGCCGGGAAACGAATCCTTGTTTTTGCAGCGTTTTTGAAGCAGAATCTGCGTCCGCCCATCCACCTTCCGCGCAATCCATACATGAGCGGTACGATGCCGTATCCCCATCTCGTGCGCCTTTGTTCTCTCGACGATTTCTCCCGTCGGTATTCCATTTTCATCCACGATATCAACGTACTCCATAGGATTACCTCTTATGCAATCTCTGCTCCTGCCGGCATAGGTTTTTCCGGCGTCATAAGCGCAAGCTTTCCTTCTGCGTCCTCTGCGCAAAGGAGCATTCCTTCCGAAAGGACGCCCGCAAGCTTTGCTGGTTTTAAGTTTACCAGAACCATGACCTTTTTGCCAACCATTTCTTCCGGAGTATAATCTTTTCGTATTCCGGAAACAATCTGTTTTACCGTATTTCCGATTTTAACCTGCGAGCAGAGAAGCTTCTTCGATTTTTCTACCGCCTCACATGCAACAATCTCGCCGACCTGAAACTGCATTTTTTCAAAATCCTCAAATGTAATCTCTGCCTTTGGCTCGATGTCGATTCCCTCTTCAGCCGGCTGCTCATAGCGTGGTGCGTTCTTAGCCGCCTCGGTTCCCGCAAGCTTTGCCTGCTCAGCCTCAAATTCCGCCTTCTGCGCCGCCTGGATTGCGGCTACCTTTGGCATAACATCCTCCGCCTTTAAACGGCCAAAGAGAATTTCCGGTGTTCCGGTAACCTTCGTATGATCGGGATATAAACCAAATTGGTCTATCTCATCAAAATCGCGAAGCTTCGTTGAAAGCTGTGCAACAATTTTTTCTGCCGTCTCCGGCAGGAACGGATGAAGAAGACTTGCGCCGATAGTAATTGCCTCTGTCAGATTGTACAGCACCTCTGCCAGACGGCCGGACTGCGCCTCGTCCTTTGCAAGCACCCATGGGGCAGTCTCATCAATATACTTATTGCAGCGGCGGAATAAAGCAAATACCTCGGTAATTGCATCCGCAACACGAAGACTCTCCATTTTTTCGGAAACCTTTTTTCCGGTTTCTGTCACAACAGCCTTCAAGTCCGCATCGATATCCGCCTGATCCGCTGTTACCCCAGTGCTTCTTACCACGCCGTCAAAGTATTTGTTGCTCATGGAAACCGTACGGTTTACAAGGTTTCCGAGAACATTTGCAAGCTCCGAGTTGAAACGCTCAATCACCAGCTCCCAGGTAATGATTCCGTCATTTTCGTACGGCATCTCGTGAAGCACAAAATATCTTGTAGCGTCAACGCCGAACAGATCCACCATATCGTCCGCATAAATTACGTTTCCTTTGGACTTACTCATCTTGTCTCCGCCCTGAAGCAGCCATGGATGCCCGAATACCTGCTTTGGAAGCGGAAGATCCAGTGCCATCAAAAAAATCGGCCAGTAAATCGTGTGGAACCGGACAATATCCTTGCCGATCAGATGAAGATCCGCCGGCCAGTTTTTCTTGAACAGCTCCGAGGAACCGTCCGGATCGTACCCAATCTTGGTAATATAGTTCGTAAGCGCATCCAGCCATACATACACCACATGCTTTGGATCGAAATCTACCGGAATTCCCCAGCTGAATGACGTGCGCGATACACAAAGATCCTGAAGACCGGGAAGAAGGAAGTTGTTCATCATCTCGTTCTTGCGGGAAACCGGCTGAATGAAGTCCGGGTGCGTATTGATATAGTCAATCAGACGGTCTGCATATTTGCTCATTTTAAAGAAATACGCCTCTTCCTTTGCCGGCTTTACTTCGCGCCCGCAATCCGGACATTTTCCGTCCACAAGCTGCGACTCTGTCCAGAACGATTCGCATGGGGTACAGTAAAGCCCCTCATAAGAGCCTTTATAGATATCTCCTTGATCGTACAGCTTCTTAAAAATCTTCTGTACGCATCTCTCATGGTCTTTGTCTGTGGTCCGGACAAAGCTGTCATGCGAAGAGTTGACAAGTCCCCAGATTCTCTTAACCTCATCCGATATCCCATCTACATATTCCTTCGGCGTAATTCCCGAAGCCTCGGCCTTCTCCTGAATCTTCTGTCCATGTTCGTCGGTTCCCGTCTGAAAGTAGACGTCATACCCTTCCGCTTTTTTATATCTTGCGATTGCATCTGCCAGAATAATCTCATAGGTATTGCCGATATGCGGCTTACCCGACGTGTAGGCAATCGCTGTTGTCATGTAATACTTTCCCTTGTTGCTCATTTCATATCCTCCTGATTCGATTATTTACCAGGCAATTGCGAAACTCAGACTTCGCATTGATAATCGAAAGTTCCGCAATTGCCTAATATTATTCACGAAAAAAACTCGCCTTCATTTCATTATGAAGACGAGTGTTATCCCGCGTTACCACTTCTATTCGCAGGCACCTCGCGATGCTTGCCTTAGCAGATACCAATTAGTATCCTGCACATAACGGGTGCTTCCGTCAGAGCTTATCCGATTCTATCGGTTCATCCCTGCCACTCCAAAGCCATGTTCCAAGTGCTTCTGCTCTCTCCCTCTCAGCCTGTTGGGAGATTCTCTGTAAAGCTTTCACAAATGTACTCTCTTTTTCCATGTGTTTCTTCGTATATCTATCGCTTACTTTTCTTAATGTATCATCCGTTTTTTAAAAAGTCAAGAGTGAGTTCATCTGATATCCTCCGCAAATTTCGAGTCCGACAGATAAATATACGAGAAGATTTTTTTGCGCTGCATCTCTGATACGAAATCGGATACCGCCGTTTTTTGATTCACAAAATACAGCTTTCCCTCCGTCTCATTTATATGCGTCAGCATGAGACTGCACTGATACGGTATGTTTACCGCTGCCAGATCTTCCAGAATATATTTTAAAAACTCTTCCTCTTTTGGATGATATCCGAACCGCAGCGCACCCTGCCAGTCATTTGGAATATTGGTAAAATCCGCAATCCGTTTTGCAAATGCAGAGTCTGTCATCTCATGCAAAAGCGGGCCGTTTCCATGCCTTGTCACATAGCTTCTTGTAACGTACACAATCTCCGGCTCTTCCCCGCCTAAATATTCTTTGCAGAAAGCAATCGGATTATGACAGCCCGTCTTTGACGGCGTCGTATATGGGTAAAACTCCACGTGGTCATTATCCAGAAGCAGTCCCTGCGCGCCCTCAAATATTACCTCATCATACCGCAAAAAGAATCGAATCGTCTTGCAGCAAATCCCCATACTCTCCCGTCTCGGAAAGGGAAATTCCAAGCTTTTTTAAGCGAAGCGGAAGATAATTTTTCCGAATGTCTTTCATCCTGGCAGCGGTCTGATCCGCCGTCTGGCCGAGAATATCCTTGAAATACACAGCGTACCGGCTGTCCTCGCATCGGTTTACCGTCTCGTTGATTCCCATTCCGCAGCTTCCGCGGCGGTTTTTCCCCCGGGCGGTTTCCGCCGCCATATTGAGCAGCACGTCATCCACCAGAACCAGCCGGCAGTCTCCTTCCGCAAATATTTCCGGTGTGAAACCGGACAACTCCTTAAATTCCCGCCGTTCCTCCTCGATTTTGTACAAGTCCGGCAGGAACGTTTTCGCCCATAAGGTATCCGCCTTTGAAAAGGAGCCTGAGGAAAGCTGATGAAAAATAAAGCGCCCGCGACACCACCTGCTTCGCATCGTCATCCCACTGATTGAACGCTTTATTCCGATCCATGCCGTTTACAATCTGCATGATGCTGGTAATGACCTGTGGGAGATACTGCACCTCCTCCGGCTTTAAAATCGCAAAGCGGTCTCCCACAATTGATTCGCGGCAGTTCTTCTCTCATATGCTTCCCTGCTCCCGGCAAGGAAGCGCTGCATCTGTTTATGAAAATCGGTATAAAAGTCCGTATCTTCCCGGTTCAGCACATATTGGCTGCCGCAATAATGGCAGACTGCCCTGCATGCGGAAGGGTCAATGACCATCGCCCCGCCACAGCTGGCACACTTTAGCTCCTTCACTGCTGTCTTCCCCTTTTATCGCAAAGATGCACCACAATTGTTGCAGTAATTCGCATTTGCCGACTGCATCTCGCCGCAGTTTTCACATACAACCGCGCCCTTCTTGTCCAGAATCTTCTCCTTTAGTGCGTCGAGCTCTGCTCTTGCCTCCTTTATGGCCTTGAAGCTCTCGTTCTCCTGAAACTCCTCGTCGTCCTCATGCTCCTCAAAATACTGCTTTCCAAACTCCGCATACTGTTTCACAAGAAACTCTTCCTTTGCATGAATATCCAGTTTTGTTTTTGCAACGTCAGTTGCATCCTTTGCTTTGTTCGAAACCTCTTTTCCGACGGATATCACATCATCTCTAATCTTATTAAAATCAACTGCCATATTTTTCTCCTTCCTATTGCATATTTATATGCTGCATAACACTATTGTAACTTGCCTTTCGCAATATTTCCATTAAAAAATAATTATTTCCGATTTTGCTTGCCTTTTTCCGCAAATGATTCATAATGGAAATGCTAAAAGGTAACTCGAAAAGAGGCTGTTTTTGCGAATGTATGGGTTGCCAGGCATCCGAAGAAGCTGCCTGTGCAGGTTCTTTCGGTGGAGGTCTGAAAAGTTACCCAAAAATAAAGGAAAACTAACTATGAATCATTCAAGAAAAGGTTATCTGTTTGTCCTGTTATCTGCACTTTGCTTTGCAACAGGCGGACTTCTCATAAAAATAAACAGCTGGTCATCCATGACCATCAACGGCGTGCGGTGTATTTTTGCGCTTATGATCTTCTATCCGTATTTTCGCAGCATCGGGCATAAATTTTGCATCAACCGCACTGTCATTCTCGGCGCATTAGCCAATTCCGGCACGTGCATTACCTTTGTAACCGCAAACAAGCTGACTACTGCTGCCAACGCAATCGTACTGCAGTTCACGCTCCCAATCTATATTATCTTGCTGCTCTGGATTTTCTGGAAGAAAAAACCGGATCGCGTATCTGTTCTTACCGCAATCATTTCCTTTGTCGGAATCCTGTTCTTTTTCTTCGACAATCTCACTGCAAGCGGAATGGCCGGGAACATTCTTGCATTAATATCAGGATTCCTATATGCGATTGTATTTTTAATTAAAAAAATGCCGAGCGCAGATTTTGAGTCGTCGGCAATTTTGTCTTTCGCGATAAACTTCGTCATCGGAATTCCGTTCTACGTTCAGGAAAGCACTTTTTCCACAACAAATATCATAAGCGTTATCCTGCTTGGATTTGTGCAGATCGGTATGGCATATATCTTTCTGGCAAAAGGGTTGGACGATGTTTCTCCGATAGCCGCCTCCCTGATTTCCATGGCGGAACCGGTCATCAATCCGATTCTGGTCGCATTCTTCTACGGAGAGACGATTGGGTTCGTAAGCATGATCGGTGCGGTTATTGTGCTTGGTTCCGCAGCCTTTTACAGTTTATACACCGCCAAGTAATACATAGCTGCGGCAGATTTCTAAAGCCTATAAGTAGTGTCTGCTCATACAGATTCCTGACTACCGGCAGATCATGTAAATAGTTTTCCCTCGGCGGCTGTTCTTCCAGACAGATATCTCTTACATATAAATCACTAAGCATCATTTTGCGCTCCATAGACGTTTTCATTGCCGTTTTCATATGTAACTGCGAGTCTCATTGTACATACCTCTCTTATGGTTTCTCAGATAGTTAAATTTTCCGGATTATTACTTGTTTTTCATTCTTTTGAAGCTTTTCTTTGCTGAAAATATACGGTCAGGCAAATGATTCCAAATATTACCATTACTGCAATGACAATCGGGTGCGCATAGGTTCCGGAGACCGGACAGCTTTCCAGCAATAATCCCTGCCGAAGCGTATACACTCCAAACAATGCAAAGATTACAAACGCCAGACTGTTTAAAAACCCTTCCGGCGTCTTACTTTTTAAAAGATATCCCACGAGCATCCCAATCATATCCGCCGCAAAAAGGCCGACGGAGCAGCCAAGCCATACGACAACGGCAGCATCCAGTCCCTCATTGGCGCCGAAGGCGATTGCGGTAAGCTGGGTTTTATCCCCGAGTTCTGCCACAAAAAACGTACAGGCCACCGCAATGGGTGCAAACTGAAATCTGCCCTCCTTTATCCCTTCTTCATCCTCTCCGTTTTGCATAAGGGACGTTACCGCAAAGTACAAAAATGCCAGTGCTGCAATAATCTTAATAATCCAATCCGGAATCAGCGATCCGACCAGTCCGCCGGCGAGTACCGCCATTCCGTTTAGTGCAAGAATTGCGGCCGCAGTTCCAATGATGATATCACGCAGCTTATACTTTGAAGTCAGGGCTACGAGCATAAGCTGCGTCTTGTCTCCCATTTCAGCAATAAATTCAGTTATTAAGACCTTTAAAAATAATAACACGATTCACTCCTCCCCCGGTTTCTTACTCCTATCTTATAAATATATATACGGCATAAGCGATATATAGAAGAAGCATTATGGCTCCTTCCATCCTACAGAGCTGTTTCTTTGTCGCCGCGAAAATCCAGACAATCAAGGTAAATACGAGCAGGATGACAACATCAATGATATTTTCTGTGATAAACGCAATCGGGCTGATTGCGGATGCAATACCGAGAACCATGAGTATGTTAAACACATTTGATCCGATTGCATTTCCAAGAGCCATACCGATTTCTTTCTTTCTCGCCGCCACAATAGAGGTAACAAGCTCAGGAAGCGAAGTTCCGATTGACACAATGGTAAGTCCGACCAGCGTCTGTCTCATTCCGAGATCTAAAGCAATACGGCTTGCGGTATCAACCGTAAGGTCTCCGCCAATCGCGATTGCAGCGCCTCCTCCGACGATGAAAAGCAGACTTTTCGGCACAGATAAAAGCTTGATATCCTCCTCTGAGCCGCCCTCCACATCAACCGCCTCTCCTGCTTTCTGCGCCTTTAATGTCCTGCGGATCAGAGAGATGATATAACATAGAAAAATCAACAGAAAAAGTATCCCGTCAAAATGTCCGAGCGTCATTTCGGATGCGTCTCCGATTGCGCATGCCCCGAGCCCCAGCAAAAGTACCGCGCAGATTGCGGAAAATGGTATATCTCTCTTAATGGTGTCCTTTCCTACCGGGACCGCCTGCATCAAAGCGCACACGCCGATTACCACCATCAAATTGAAAATGTTCGATCCGACTGCATTACTGACTGCAAGCTCATTATTGTTTGTAATCGATGCAGTTACGCTGACAGCGGTCTCCGGCAGTGAAGTACCCATTGCCACTACTGTAAGTCCGATGATAATTGCCGGTACATGAAAACGCTTTGCTACGCTTGAGCTTCCTTCCACAAAAAAGTCCGCACCTTTAATTAAGAGTACAAAGCCAACCACAAGAAATAATACCACCAGAATAATCGGTGCCTGATTAATAAAATCTGCCATTTTTCTACCTCCGGAAAATGTTCATCCAATCGCCTGTTACCGGCAGCTTCACCGACTGCCCGGCAACATAAAAAAAGCTCATGTATGCCTAATATGTATTAAGCATACATGAGTCTCATTCTTTAAGATTTGCCAGATTCATTTGATGAATCGGGACTGTTGACAAATCACGCAATCCGCGCGAACTACTCCCTCATGGATAATCTGCTTTTTAGTTGTGAATACTATATCAAAGTTACCAAAAGTAAGTCAAGACTAACTTTTCGCGTTCTGCGACGGAATTCTACAAAAGCTCTGTCAGGGTACTTACTGCCCATTATAATCATTCGACCGGTTGTAAATGTCATTTTGTCCGGCATATGGATTCTGCCCATAATTCTGCTGTGGTGCGCCATACGGATTTTGCTGGAATCCCGGCTGCGCGCCATATGGGTCCTGCGGATAATTCTGCGGTGCGCCATAGCCGTCTGGCCGATATCCCTGCTGCGGCTGGCCTGTATATGGATTCATATATACCGGCGGTTGTCCGTAAGGAATCTGGCCGTTCGGCATGTATCCGTTCGGTCCGCCATAGCAGGTCCCATCCCCTACATACTGGATGTTTTTGCTAAAAGCAATAATGCAGTAAAAGACGGCCGGAACCAGAATAAGTCCCGCTGCATATCCGCCGCTTAATCCGAAATTCTTTGCAAGTCCGATGCACTGGAAAATGTGGAGGATAAAAACTGCAATT
Source organism: uncultured Lachnobacterium sp. (assembly GCA_964614035.1). Taxonomy (GTDB): domain Bacteria; phylum Bacillota; class Clostridia; order Lachnospirales; family Lachnospiraceae; genus Roseburia. The sequence continues at coordinate 54,574 of CAZTKM010000004.1, read as the reverse complement.
GAACAGGCCAATATGATACCTGCCCAGAGAAAAACCGCCACTAAAATCCCGCCCAGAGCTTCGCCATAGGAATATGTTGAAGCATTGTCAAACGCGCAAACAACAAGATAAACAATAAATCCAATATATATGACTGCAACCCCAATCGAAATGCCAAGAACTGCCCAGAATAATTTCTTTTTTCCGGAAATCTTGTATAGAACATACTGATTGTAATATGGTATAATAGCAGCCCATCCCGGTTCATGCGCCTTAACAAAAATTTTCCATCGCGCGATAATTATAAGAATAGATACTGCGAGCGATACCATATACTCCACCGCATAGGCTCCGGTCCAGATCATTTCAAAAAATGTTTCGTTATCCATCCATTATTCTCCTTTTTCCCTAATTCATAAACTATCCTAATTGTATCATATCCTGTCTGGCGGTCAAATTGTTTTGATAATATTTCGATAGTAAAAACAAATTAAGTGTGATAAGATAGAATTAAAGGGTATATTTTGGGGGAAACAAAAGAGGAGAATGATATGGATAAGTTTTTTGAAAGCGAGATTACCATTGACGAGAATCTCTACCTTGTTAAGGAAGCTTGTGAACTATACAACCATTTAAAGATGGATATGTATGCTCCGCTTTCCGACTGCGTACACACAGACGATTTGCCGCGGCTGAAAGAGATCTTAAAGGCTGCAGACAATGACTGCAGCAATACTGCGTCCGCGATTCGTATGCTTTGTCAGGATGACACGTACCGCTGGTTCATGGTAACAGCCAGAAAAGAGCTCTTCGATGTCAAAGGACAGAAGGTAATCACTCTTCTCCTTTCCGATTGGCTTCTTCAATCCGATTACACGAAGCTTTTAATGGAAAAAGTCTCTTATAATGACGCATACCTGCAAATGCTTGAGGGGATTTTACTCTGTTACGACAGAGACAGTGATTACCTTGACATATTTGCTCAGAATGATAACCGTCATATGAGTCTTTTTGGCGGAAGTATCGCCAAATGGAAGGAGTATTGCTCGGATAACCGCGTTGCAAAACGCGACCTGCCTTCACTTCTTGAATTCTGTGAGGATTTGGAGGCCGGAAGGAACGGCCAGTATGACATCTTAACCAATATGTTCTCTGAACAGAGAAAGGAATGTCTCTTTACCTTTAAGTGCAATGCCATAAACGGTCAGAATCAAATCATTCTTGGCTGTATCATACCACATACACAGGGCAGCGCCGACATACTCAGTGAAACCTACGAAAAGGACGTCGGCGTTGATGCACTGAACAAAAAGTCCATTACCGAGTACGCCAAGAGGGCGATTCACGCCGCCGGAAGTAAAAAAGTATATATCGGAATCATCGATCTTGACAATTTCAAAATCATTAACGATACACATGGCCATCTGTTTGGTGACGAAGTATTAAGAGTTACCACAGACATTGTAAATAAAGCGATCGGAACCCGGGGCATGCTCGGCCGCATCGGCGGCGACGAACTGATGATTGTCGTTGACCGGATTTCCGATTATACGGAGCTTCGCAATCTGCTCCGGACAATCCGCACCAACATTGAATGGGCCTACAAAGGAAAGCGCGACGACGTTGTTACCACCTGTTCCATCGGTATCTCGTGCTATCCGGATCAGGGTTCCACCTTCGAGGAGGTCTTTCAGGTATCTGACCGTATGCTTTATCTTGCCAAAGAAAAGGGCAAGAACCGCTATATCATTTATACGCCTAATCTTCATGATACCAAGACACAACCCGATTCTCTCAACGACAAACCGCAGGACCTGGATGCGGAACAATTCAGGTCCAACAAACTCGGCGTTTTGCAAAAAATGATAGACAGCTATTTGTTCCGCAAAAAAGTTACCAACGAGGCCATGTTCCGGGAAATCGGATTAGGGTTTGATTTACAGGAAATCCTATACGTCTCGGAGGAAGATGCCATTGTTTTTCAATGGACTCCGGAAGGGGCAAGCTACGATGCCCGCGCAATCTGCGCCTTCTCTTTGGACGATAATTTTATCAGCTGCTTTGACAAAAACGGCCTGTATGTTTTGAACAACTACTCTTTCCTCGAAGGAAAGAGCCCGAAAGTTGCGGAAGCGCTGAAATCACGCGGGGTTCAATCTGTCATTCTCTACCGGCTTACCCAGTCGGACGGATATATTATGTTCGCAAGGAAGAATATCCGGCAGCTCTGGTCCGAATACGAAGTCATGGCATTTGGAATCATCGCAAAAGCGATCGAGATTGCAATTATGAGCCGATAACCGAAATTACCTTTACGAATTTCTTCTTACCGCGCTTTACCACAAGTCCATCTCCCGCAAATGCGTCGAGCGTGTACGTTGTTGCGATATCCGTTACTTTTTCATCGGCAACGGTAATGCCTCCCTGCTGGACATTTCTGCGCGCATCGCCACGTGATTCGCACAGCTGTGTCTTTACGAGAAGTCCCATGATATCGATTTTACCGTCTGTCATATCGTCCGCTGTGATGGTAACGGTCGGCATATTCGCATGCTCCCCGCCGCCCGCGAAAAGTGCATGTGATGCTTCCCTTGCCTTAGCTGCCTCTTCCTTACCATGAACAAGCCGGGTAAGCTCGAATGCCAGGATTTCTTTTGCCTGATTTAGCTGCGCTCCCTCCCAGCTGTCCATTGCCTCAATCTCCTCAAGCGGAAGGAACGTCAGCATACGGATGCATTTCAGGACGTCGGAATCCGCAACATTTCGCCAGTACTGGAAGAACTCAAACGGCGATGTCTTATTCGGGTCAAGCCAGACTGCACCGGACTGCGTCTTTCCCATCTTCTTTCCCTCGGAATTTAAGAGCAGATTGATAGTCATTGCGTATGCATCTTTTCCAAGCTTGCGGCGGATCAGCTCGGTTCCGCCAAGCATATTGCTCCACTGATCGTCTCCGCCGAACTGCATATTGCATCCGTATTTCTGGAATAAGGTATAAAAGTCAAAGCTCTGCATAATCATGTAGTTAAACTCCAGAAAGCTTAATCCCTTTTCCATACGCTGCTTGTAGCACTCAGCGGTAAGCATACGATTTACGGAAAAATGCGGCCCGATGTCACGAAGTACTTCTACATAATTCAAATCGAGCAGCCAGTCTGCGTTATTGACAAGCAATGCCTTATCATCCGAAAAATCAATAAAACGGCTCATCTGTTTCTTGAAGCAGTCTACATTGTGCTGAATCGTCTCTTTTGTCATCATCTGGCGCATATCGGAACGTCCGGTTGGATCCCCAATCATGGCGGTGCCGCCACCGATCAACGCAATCGGCTTGTTTCCTGCCATCTGCAGCCGCTTCATCAGGCAAAGCGCCATGAAGTGACCCACGTGCAGGCTGTCCGCGGTTGGATCAAAACCGATGTAAAAAACAGCCTTCCCATTGTTAATAAGTTCTTTGATTTCTGTCTCATCCGTTACCTGTGCAATCAGTCCACGAGCAACCAGTTCATCATATACTGTCATATGAATTTCCTCCTGTTTTCCATAAATAATACGCCCCGCAAGGCCAAAAAAATCCCCTCATCCATATAAGGACGAGGGGGATATCTCGTGTTACCACCTTAATTTGCAGACTACTCGCATAGCCTGCCTCTGTAAGTCTCCGATAAGACCTAAGCCTCTATAACGTGCGCCGCTCCGTTGCAGCCTACTAAAAATTCGTTCGGTGCAAAGCTCCGGGATGTATTCCAAATCTGCTTCCCATGCACCTCTCATCAACCGGTAACTTTCTGTATGCTTCACAAATCTGTACTTGTTCCCATCATTGCTGTTTCTGCTTCAATTTGGTTGTATTATAGCCTGCGGAAACCTTCTTTGTCAATACGACAAAAGATTTTTTATTTCATTCCGGCAATATCAATCCGGATGAGTGCCTTGCGAAGCGCAAACTCCGCGCGCACAACGTCAACATCTGCCGTATGGTTCGCCAGACGTTCTTCGGCGCGGGCCTTTGCCGCCTCGGCGCGGTCTACATCAATCTCGTCCGGCCACTCCGCAAGCTCCGCGAGAAGTGTAATCCTGTCGCCTAAGATTTCTGCAAACCCTGCATGTACTGCCGCCTGCTTTGTTTCGTCCCCATTGTGAATGGTTACAATTCCGGGTGCAAGCACAGTAGTAAGCGGTATATGATCTTTATAGATACCTACATCGCCATCTGCTGTTGTAAACTCCAGAAAGTCTGCCTCTCCTGTATAAAATACACGATCCGGCGTAATAATTTCTATTTCAAACACACGATTTGCTTCTGCCATGCGCTCACCCCTTACTTCATCTTGGCGCGTACTTCATCAATACTTCCCACATTCAGGAAATAACCTTCCGGCACATCATCATGCTTTCCGTCAAGGATTTCTCTGAATCCGCGTATCGTTTCGGCGATCGGAACATATTTTCCTTCCAGTCCGGTAAACTGTCCTGCTACGAAGAATGGCTGGGAGAGGAATCTCTGAACCTTTCTTGCGCGGTTTACGACAAGCTTATCATCCTCCGACAGCTCATCCATACCGAGAATAGCAATGATATCCTGCAGTTCCTTGTACTTTTGTAAGATTTCCTGTACTCCGCGGGCAACCTCGAAATGCTCCTGTCCGACAATACGCGGATCAAGAATACGCGAAGTGGATGCCAGCGGATCTACTGCCGGATAAATACCAAGCTCTGCGATGGAACGCTCCAATACTGTGGTAGCATCCAGATGCGCAAAGGTGGTAGCAGGCGCAGGATCCGTCAAATCGTCGGCCGGTACATATACTGCCTGTACGGATGTAATGGATCCGTTCTTCGTGGAAGTAATTCGCTCCTGTAGAGCGCCCATCTCTGTCTGTAAGGTCGGCTGATATCCTACGGCCGAAGGCATACGTCCGAGAAGTGCGGAAACCTCGGAACCTGCCTGCGTAAAACGGAATATGTTGTCAATGAACAACAATACGTCCTTTCCGCCGCGGTCACGAAAATACTCCGCCATGGTAAGTCCTGCCAGAGCAACTCTCATACGCGCTCCCGGCGGCTCGTTCATCTGACCGAATACCATTGTGGTCTTGTCAATAACACCGGACTCCTTCATTTCATAATACAGATCGTTTCCCTCACGAGTACGCTCGCCTACACCGGTAAATACGGAGTATCCGCCATGCTCAGTAGCGATGTTGTGAATCAGCTCCTGAATCAATACGGTCTTACCTACACCTGCTCCGCCGAACAGACCAATCTTTCCACCCTTCTGGTATGGACAGAGAAGGTCAACAACTTTAATGCCGGTCTCTAACATTTCCTGTGACGTAGCCTGCTCCTCAAACGCCGGTGCCGGTCTGTGGATTGGCCAAATCTCATCTGTTTTCGGAGGATCCGCTTCATCAATTGGATTTCCGAGAACATTGAACATTCTTCCCAGAGTGTTCTCCCCAACCGGAACAGAGATTGGCGCTCCGGTAGCGATGGCATCCATACCACGTACCAGACCGTCGGTCGGGCCCATGGCAATACATCTTACTGTATCGTCACCCAGATGCTGAGCAACTTCAACAACAAGCTTCCCGCCGGTCTTTAGCGGAATCTCAATTGCATCGTTGATCTCAGGCAGATTGCCTTCCTGGAATTTGATATCCAGAACGGCACTGATAATCTGTGTGATTTTACCTACATTCTTATCTGCCATTATATTTTTATCTCCTTTTTGAATAATTTCAAAATCTGCGATACCACAGCAGCTTCCTGCTATGATATTGCGTTTGCGCCTGCAATAATTTCCGTAAGCTCCTGCGTAATAGAGCCTTGGCGCGCACGATTATATTTAAGTGTCAGATCACTGATCATTTCTTCTGCATTGCTGGTCGCGGAATCCATTGCCTGCATCCTCGCGCCGTTCTCGCTGGCTACCGCCTCTACGAGCGCTCCGTAGAAAAGGCTGGTCACATATTTCGGAATGATCATATTCAAAGCTTCTTCCTCATTCGGCTCATAGTTCATCAGAACATCCGGTTCTGTCTCGAGGTTCTCCGTATCAATCTCTACCGGAAGCAGCTTGATCAGCTGCGGTTCATGGGAAACCGTATTTTTAAAATGGGTATATGCCAGATAAATCTCCCCAACCTCTCCGTTTGTAAATGCATCCAGCACCTTCCGGCACATTGCCGAAGCGTCCGGATAAGTGGGATTTTCCATGATTCCGGAAGCGTCCTCCGCAATATGATATCCTCTATGTGCGAGAGCTTCCACACCCTTTCCGCCGATTGCATAAATCTCTACATCTTCCTTATCCCAATCTGCTCCGGTAACAAGCTTTACAACGTTCGAATTGTATCCGCCCGCAAGTCCGCGGTTGCTGGTAATCACTACAACCGCCTTTTTTGCCGACTCTCCCGCTGTAAGAAACGGATGATTGATGTTCCCGCTCTTTGCAAGAATAGAGCTGACCGTCTTATACATGTAATTGAAATACGGATCCGTCGCTTCTGCTCTGGTCTTTGCCTTCTGCAGTTTTACGGTCGAAACAAGCTTCATGGCTTTGGTGATCTGCTGAGTACTTGAAATACTCTGTTTTCTTCGCTTAATGTCTCGCATGGAGGCCATGATTTACCACCTACTTTCCACCGTTTTATTTGAAGGACGCCTTGCATTCCTCAATCGCTTTTACGAGCTTATTTTCTGTCTCTTCGTCCATCACTTTATTCGTAATAATGCTTTCCGGAATCTCCGGATATTTTGTATCGATATACTCGAACAATTCATTCTGGAAACGAAGAACATCTTCTACCGCAATATCAAGAAGGTATTTCTTGGTTGCCGCATAAATGATGATAATCTGCTTCTCTACCGGCATCGGTTGATACTGCGGCTGCTTTAAGACTTCCTTAATGCGCGCTCCCTGTGCCAGCTGCTCGGCCGTCGCAGCGTCGAGCTCCGATCCAAACTGTGCAAAAGCCGCAAGCTCTCGATACTGTGCAAGCTCCACCCGGATTGGTGCGGCAATCTTTTTCATCGCCTTAATCTGTGCCGATCCTCCGACTCGCGATACGGACAGACCTGCGTTGATTGCCGGACGGAATCCTGAATTGAACATTTCCGTCTCAAGATAAATCTGTCCGTCTGTAATGGAGATAACATTTGTAGGGATGTATGCGGATACATCGCCTGCCTGCGTCTCAATAATCGGAAGCGCCGTTAAGGAGCCGCCGCCTAACTGATCGGAGAGTCTTGCCGCACGCTCTAACAGTCTTGAGTGCAGGTAGAATACATCACCCGGATAAGCCTCACGTCCTGGCGCACGCTTTAACAGCAGGGATAAGGTACGGTATGCAGCGGCATGCTTACTTAAATCATCATAGATGATCAGTACGTCTTCGCCGTTCTCCATCCATTCCTCGCCCATAGCGCATCCGGCATATGGAGCAATATACTGAATCGGCGCAAGCTCGCTTGCGGTAGCGGCTACGATTGTGGTATAGCCCATTGCGCCAAACTCTTCTAATGTCTTAACAATGGAAGCAACAGTAGAAGCCTTCTGTCCGATGGCAACGTAAATGCATTTTACGCCCTGCCCCTTCTGATTGATAATCGTATCAATCGCAATTGCAGTCTTTCCGGTCTGACGGTCTCCGATGATGAGTTCCCGCTGGCCTCTTCCGATTGGAATCATGGAATCAATTGCCTTGATACCTGTCTGTAATGGTGTATCAACTGACTTTCTTGAAATAACGCCGGAGGCAACTCTCTCTACCTGACGATGCTTATCTGTTACAATAGGCCCTTTTCCGTCAATCGGCTGACCTAATGCATTCACAACACGTCCTAAAAGTGCATCGCCTACCGGAACCTCTACAACCCTTCCGGTTGTCTTTACGGTATCGCCCTCATTGATATTCTTCTGGGAGCCGAGCAATACGGCGCCTACGTTATCTTCCTCAAGGTTCAATACCATTCCGTAAACTTCTCCAGGAAACTCTAAAAGTTCTCCCTGCATTGCATTCTCCAACCCATGGATACGTGCAACACCGTCGGCAACCTGTATAACGGTTCCGACATCGGCAACTTCAAGCTGGGAAGCGTATCGTTTAATCTGCTCCTTAATGACGGAGCTGATTTCTTCTGGTTTTAAATTCATGGAGCGCTTTCACCTACTTTCCATTTTTTTAAATCGTAATCTGTGTCAGTTCACGCGTTAAAGACGTCAGCTTATTCTTAATGCTGCTGTCTACAACCCGGTCCCCGATGCGGATTACAAGGCCGCCAATCAGTGCGGCGTCAACATCATAGTGCATCTCGAACTCTACATATTTTGTGGTATCCAAAAGACGCTTTTCCACTGCTGCTTTCTGCTCCTTGGAAAGAGCAAACGGAGCTGTCACATAGGCAGTCCCGATATTCTTGTACTCCTTTACCTGATTGATAAAGTACTCGAATACACTGCCTAATTCGTTATAATGGTCCTTCTCCACCACCATACGCATCAGTCCGACCAGTTCATCGGATACATTTCCTTTGAAAATGTCTTCTATGAGTTTTATTTTTTCTTCTTTGACAATCTTTGGATGATTCATCAGTCTGGTCAGATCTTCGTTTTGTTCTATTGCTTCGGCAACTGCCTTGACTTCCTCCAGGAAAAGATCCGGCTTGCCTGCCTCAAGAGCCAACTCAAACAATGCATCACCATATGTCTTTGAGACTAGCTTAGCCATGTTGAGTTCTCCATCTCCTTCAACGTTTCTTCTACCAGCGTATCCTGAATCTGCGTGTCAATGGAAGCAGCAACCACTTTTTCCGCCATGAGGGATGCAATCTGAATCATTTCCTGCTTCATATCATCCATTGCATGCTTCTTCTCAAGCTCTGCTTCCTCCTGCGCTCTCTTGACAATACGGGACGCTTCTTCCTTTGCCTCGTCAATAATCTTAGCCTCATTCTTCATCGCCTTCTGTCTGGCTTCCGAAAGAATCACTTCGGCTTCCTTATCGACTTCCTTCAGCTTTGCTTCATATTCAGCCTTAAGAGCTGCGGCGCTTTCCTTGTCTTCCTTTGCAGAATTGACGTCGCTGTCAATTCTTTCCTGTCTGTCTGCAAGCAATTTTCTTGCAGGATTAAATAACAGGTATGACATTCCGAGGCAAAGTAAAAATACAGCAGCCGCAAGTAAAGCTGTATCGAAGAGCAGCTGGGCATCCAGATTAAATAAGAATGTATAATCTTCTGCTAATAGCAACCTTCTACTCTCCTTTCCGTTTTATGGTTCCTTTGGACCGTTAGCCCAGTGGATGAACGAAAAGTAACAGTAATGCTACAACGAGTCCGTAAAGACCGGTGGTCTCCGCTACGGCCTGACCAAGTAACATGGTTGACATAATCTTTCCCTGTGCTCCCGGGTTACGTCCTACTGCCGAAGCACCATGTCCGGCTGCAATACCCTGTCCGACACCAGGTCCGATTCCGGCGATAACCGCCAGACCTGCACCAATTGCGGAACATGCTCTGATTAAATCCTGTCCTGAAATATCCATAATATGAATCCTCCTTAAAATAAGTTCATTTTGGGCATATGCCCTTTTATTCTTTCATTTTACTCTTCTGTCTCACAGGCCTGTGTTACATAGGTCATAGTCAGCATACAGAATACATAGGTCTGAATTGCTCCGGAGAACAAGTCAAAGTATACATGCAAAACAGCCGGCCAGAAAATGGCGATCCATCTTAACAATCCGTATACCAACGCCATAATTACGGTTCCAGACAACACATTTGCAAACAAACGCAATGACAATGAAATTGGAACTGCAATTTCGCTGATAATATTAATCGGCGCCCAAATCGGAAGCCATGGCGGAAGCGGAGAGCATACTCCTTTCCAAATATCTACAGCTTTTTGATGCTTTGCCTTGTTGAATCGAATCATACAGAATGTTATAAGTGCCAGCGCAAGCGTTGTACCATAATCCGCCGTCGGCGGTCTGAGTCCAAAGAGACCGGAAATGTTACTCATCAGAATAAATACAAAAATCGTACTGATGTAATTGACGAATCTCGGTGCCCACCTGCCCATGGTGCCGGAAACCATCTTATCAAGCATCTCGACCATTAGCTCGATCAGATTCTGGAACGCATCCGGCTTCGCCGTTACATTTTCCTGCGCCTTTTTCAGCTTCTTATTTGCAATTGCAGCAAATATCAGCATAATTGCCATCACAATCAATATGCAGCAGTGAGAGTTGGTAATCCAGACTTCCTGACCAAATATGGTAATCGGAAAGATACCATGAATCATAAAATCAATGTTGCCGGCTCCGTCTGACAGTAAAATCGTTTGATTCACATTGTCACCTCCTTTATTTATTTTTCAAAATCTGGTGCAGCAGCTTCCGCTGCCGCAAAAGAATCCTCTCCTTTGCCGGAAGATGCATCACTTCTTCCGGGGATTCTGTCTGTCACTCTCGTCAGAAAAGGCTGCGCATAAGCCGAAATCTTCAGCCCAAGCACTCCGAGAAGAGCGGAAAACAGATTACCAAATTTAAAACAACCCAATATAAAAAACAGAATCACTACTACCACATAACGCAATACGGATTTTGCAATAATTCTGCGGTTGGCTCCTTTGCTGTCGCCTGATGCGACGGAATCATAGATTACGGATGCGAGGTTTATCGCCATCCCGACGGCAATCGCAATTCCGTACCACAGGCCGATGGAGTATCCCACCTTATCCTTTACAAACCACACCCCGGCAATCTGGCAGATTACTCCATACAGGATAATTCCCAAAACCAGTCCCGGCAATGCATCGTTGAGTCTTCTAAGCATTCTAACTTCCTCAATGGGTATAATTTCCCAATTAACAGTTATTCGTATTATACCTCTTTTTCTGCAAATTTGTCTACAAAATCAAAAAAATATGATAACCTTTTGACATATTCGTCAAAAAAACATCGAGCCGGTATGCTTTACCGATTTCGATGTTTTCTTTCGTATCCAATCTATTTCATAAATTTTTTTGCCATGCGGTATACATTCTGCCCTCCCGCTATCGCTCCGACAAAAAAGAGCGGGATTGCAAGCCAGTTGATATCGAGCTTGTTTCCGAGCCATACTCCTATTAGCGTGCACGCGAAAATGGGAACCAGCATGTTAATTCCAAACTGAATTACCATGACAAGAGCATCCCACACCGCGCGGTTATTCTTCTTCTTGTCCATACACATACAACCTTTCCCTATATAAATCATATCCATATATTGACTTTCGTTATCATGTATGATAGTATTCATTTATGCACAACATAGTTTTGAAAACTACATGTTATTTTTTATTACAGGAGGAAATTGCTATGCAGATTACAATTCGCGAACCGGCAAGCGCCTTTACCCATTTCATCGCATGTGTTATAACGGTTTTTGCGTCCGTCCCGCTTTTAGTCAAGGCCGCCGTCTCCGGGTACGACAGCAGCTTTACCGCGATGGTCATTTTTATTACCAGCATGATTATGTTGTACGCCGCCAGCACGATTTATCACTCGGTCAATTTATCCGGTAAATATCTGAAATTGTTCAAAAAAATTGATCATCTGATGATTTTTGTGCTGATTGCCGGCTCCTACACTCCGGTCTGCCTCATCACTTTAAACGGAACTTCCGGGCTGATTCTTCTTGTCGCAATCTGGACTGTTGCGATCGGCGGTATGCTGATTAAAGCCTTCTGGATTACCTGCCCGAAATGGTTTTCATCCATCTTGTATATTTCCATGGGATGGCTCTGCGTTACCGTCATCCCGCAGCTTTGGCACAGCCTTCCCTTCCGGGGGTTTGCATGGCTTCTTGCCGGAGGCATTATTTACACAATCGGCGGCGTTATCTACGCATTAAAGCTTCCGGGCTTTAATGCAAAGCACAGCAGCTTCGGCACCCACGAAATTTTTCATATCTTTGTGATGGCCGGCAGCGCATGCCATTTTATCTGCATGTATTGGTACATTTTATAAAAATATGACCGGCTTCTATAATTCCAGACGAATCGTTTTTCCTTTGGTGACATATCGGCGAAGCTTGATTCCGGCGGCATTGAACATTTTCTTGGATGCAATGACACCCGGGGTGCCGCTGTACTTATCATCTGCATAAACCACTTCCTTTATTCCGGATTGGATAATCGCTTTCGCGCACTCATTACAGGGAAAAAGCGTTACGAAAATAGATGCTCCCTCCAGACTTCCGCCGCGGTAGTTCAAAATTGCGTTCAGCTCGCTGTGCGTAGAGTAGAAATATTTATTGTCCTCGCCATCCCTTTCCCAGGTAAATTCATCGTCCGAACAGCCCGTCGGAAACCCATTGTACCCCATGGAGAGAATTTTGTGCTCCGGACTTACAATGCAGGCGCCGACCTGTGTATTCGGATCCTTCGAGCGCATTGCGGAAAGCATCGCAACGCCCATAAAATATTCGTCCCAGCCGATAAAGTCTTCTCTTTTACTGCTCGTCATATAAAAACCCCTTTCCTGCCTGCCCAGTGTATTTTTCTATAACGAGAATAGCACAAAAACGCACATTCTACAAGAAAAGCTGCAAATCAATTCTGCCTTTCTGCATGAATCTTTTCACGATAAGGATTGTCCTCTGTCGCGTCAAATCCCTCCAGCAGATATTCATCCGGAATGTATTCATGAATATCCAGATCCAGAAAATAGTTGCAGAAATGGATCATCACATAGGTAACGGTATTTTCCTTCTCCGAAGTCATTGCATAGACAAAAGACCTGCTTGTAATAACGCTTATATATCTCGTCGAAATTATCCATTTCCACACCTCCTTTGTTTGTTCTATGTATTTGACACCCCATCCATAAAAACGTTACAAAAAATTATAGCATACTCTATTTACTACTTCAGAAAACAATCTAATTTTTTTCTGCAATAATTTCTGGTCAAGCGCCGTTTCGCGGTATTCTTCATCATCCATCATTCCCATATGTTCCAGGTATTTTACCTCTCTTGTTCTCCTTTTCGCGTATAATATTCCTTTGCATTGTCCATAAATTCTTTACCTATGTAAACCTCCTCCTGCCAAATCTTTGCATAATCCGCATCTGACATTGCAATAGGCGCAGCCAGTTCCTTCCGCTCTCTTGTTAGCCTGATTACTTTTCCTGATATAATTTCCACTTTTATCTTTCGGATCTGCTCTGTGATAATATTGTACCCCTCGTGATGATTTCACAATATGCAAAGAACCTTCCGGCAGCTTATTGATTGATAATCTCAGCTCATCTACAATATCGTTCAATCGTTCTCTGCGTTCCTGCAGCTTGCTGATATCCGGATCTGCCGGCAATAGTTTCATTTTTTTGTTCATATCCTACCTCTCCTTTTTCATCGACTTGAATACTTTTTATATTTCTCGATGTATTTTCTTTTTGAAGCTATTTGATTTTTGCAACGATTTCGGGGATTTATTAAACATTCGATGTTTTTACAATTCAGGCAATCGCTTCTTTCACATCGAAATAGAAAAATGTCAGATTTCTCGATGTAATTGATGCAATCAAGCATCCAATATTTGCATCGAGAAACAGAAGAAAACAAAAATTCGATGTAATTCCCTTAAATCCTCGCGTCATAATCCTGCAATTCCAAGAGAACTACATCGAAATAGAAGTTTGAATTGAGTTTATTTTGTTCCGAAAATACGGTCTCCTGCGTCTCCAAGACCGGGAACGATGTATTTATGCTCATTTAAGTGGTCGTCCAAGGAACCGATGTAAAGGTCTACATCAGGATGTGCCTCTGTCATGCGCTTTACTCCCTCCGGGGCTGCAATGATGCACATAAAATGAATACTCTTAACGCCTTTGTCCTTTAACATCTGAATTGCTGCGACGGAGGAGCCGCCGGTCGCAAGCATCGGATCTACGACAAACACCTCGCGATTCGCACAGTCTGCGGGAAGCTTGCAGTAATATTCCACCGGCTCCGCAGTCTCCGGGTCACGATATAATCCGATATGTCCGACCTTTGCTGCCGGAATCATCTCAAGCATACCGTCAACCATACCAAGCCCGGCTCTTAAAATCGGAACTACCGCAAGCTTCTTTCCCTTTAATTCCTTAACAGTCGTCTTGCAGATTGGAGTTTCAATCTCAACGTCTGCAAGCTCAAGATCGCGGGTTGCCTCATAACACTCAAGCATTGCCACCTCGCTGACCAAAGTACGGAACTCCTTTGAACCTGTGTCAATTCTTCTCATAAGACCAATCTTGTGCTGAATCAGCGGATGATCCATAACTACTACTTTTCCCATTTTTTATTCTCCTTCGTTTAGAATTTTAACTAACTTTTTCATCGACTTACGAAGCGTTTCATAACAGAGGCCGTAAGACGGTAATGCTCCCCCATATGGGTCTAAGATTTCCAGTTCATCCCCGACATACTCGGTCAGCACATGAACATTCTGCGGGTCTGTCCCGGGAAAAAGTTCCAACAGCTTATCCTTCTGGGCAAATTCCATGGTAAGAACGAGCGTATCGTCCGTAATCTCGTCCCCGGAAAGCGCTTTCGATGAAAAGCCCTCCATATTGATTCCGTTGCTGATCAGAACCGCCTCCGCCTTTTGATTCATTGGCTCCGAAAAAAGCACGACCAGACCTCTTGCCAGCACCTCCACCGGATGGCGCAATGCAAAATCTTCCAGAATTCCTTTTGCCATCGGTTCCCTTGAAGTCCCCGACTGCCCCACAAAAATAATACGATTATATTCCTTCATAGTTTTACCAGACCTCTTCCATCTATACCAGAATTACCTGATGGCCGGCCGCTTTTAACAGCCGATTCATAATTGCATTTCCGATTCTCGGAGTGGAAAAGCTCTCCGAATAAATTGCCTTCACAGAAAGCTCGTCGCAGGTTCTTAAAATACTGTATAGATGCTGCGCAATTTCATCCTCATTTGTACGTTTCCCCATGCTTAAAACCTTTCCTGCATGGTAAAAAGACTTTGTTTCTTCGCACGCGATTACCGCCACCGCTATTCCGCTGTCCTCCTTCTCCCTGGCCAGCGCATTAATTTTATCGATAACCGCCCGTTCTTCTCCTTCTACAATGACCATATCCGCCTTCGGCGCATAGTGCTTATATTTCATGCCCGGCGCTTTTGGCTTTCTGGTGTCATCCGCCGCAATAATTCCGGGATCCATGATGACTTCTTCTCCGATTGCCTCAGCCAACATCTGCGGCGTAATGTACCCCGGGCGTAAAACCATAGGCTTTTCTTCTGTTAAATCAATAATTGTAGACTCGATTCCGATTCCGACCGGCCCTCCGTCCAGAATCATTGCGATCTTACCTCCCAGATCCTCTGCAACATGCGCCGCCTCTGTCGGGCTTGGTCTCCCGGATGCGTTCGCGCTTGGCGCAGCGATAAGTCTTTTGCTTTTTCGGATAAGCTCAAGCGCAATCGGATGATTTGGCATACGGACCGCTACCGTTTCCATTCCGCCGGTTGTCGCATATGGGACGAGGTCGTTCTTCCATACAATCATCGTTAACGGCCCCGGCCAGAATGCATCCGCAAGCATCCTCGCCTGCGGGGGAACCTCCTTTGCAATGCGCTCCAGATCGGAAAACTCTGCGATATGCACAATCAGAGGGTTGTCCGAAGGTCTCCCCTTTGCCGCATAAATTTTTGACGCGGCATTGGAATCCAGCGCGTCCCCGCCCAGTCCGTAGACCGTCTCTGTCGGAAAAGCCACCAGTTCGCCCTCTGCAATAAGCTTGCCCGCAATGTTCATTTTTTCTTCATCAATATCATCCGAATCAATGGATAAAATTTCTGTTTTCATAATATTTATTATAACATATCCCTCAAATATCGCAACTTTGCCGCGAAAGAATTGTGCCAAATTAAGTACATGATTAGATTTACTTGAAATTCGTCAAAAATTATACTACAATACCAACAAAGCCAATTGTGGCAAATAATGATCATTATTTTATAAGGAGGAATTTATCATGGCATACGTTATTTCTGATTCATGCGTTAGCTGCGGAACATGTGCCGGAGAGTGTCCGGTAGGAGCAATCAGCGCCGGTGCTTCTCAGTACGAGATCGATGCAGACGCTTGTGTAAGCTGCGGAACATGTGCTGGTGTCTGCCCAACAGGAGCAATCAGCGAGGGCTAATCGCAATACATAACTGCTAATAAAAAAGACTGTCGATCTGTCGGCAGTCTTTTTTCATTATATTCCCTGCTCAATCGGCAGAATCTTTTTCTCTTTGACCGGAACCGCTTTGATCTCTTTTGCAGAGACCTCCTTTTTCGCAAAAAGGCTTCTTTTCTTATGAATCTGTCCGCGGATGGCCTGATCCAGCTTCTTATAGCGCTCTTCTGCGGCTGCGTCCTGCTCGCGCATCAGATAATCCATCTCTTTTAACACGCGCTCCTGCACCTCTGTGCCTATGACAAGGCCCAGTTCCTCGTTATTCTGTGCAATCGCCCGGCCGACAATATCACTCATCAGCTCCCGGAACTGCTGCATGCGTTCCTCCGCGCCGATTTCCTTGTTTACCGGCATCGCATTCGCTCCCAGCGGCTTCGCCAGCTCACTTTTTTCTGCAAACGGCAGCGAATTGACGTCTACGTTTTCATTATGTAGAATCATTCGGATGGATTTGAGCTGATAGCCCTGTTCTTTCAGCTCTTTTATCTTTTCAAACTGCTGTATGTTCTCTCGCGTATAATATCGATGCCCCATCTCATTTCTCGGGATGGAAAGCTCGAGTTCATCTTCCCAGTAACGTAATACATGCGATTCCACGCCCGTAATGGTTGCTGCGTCAGAAATCATGTAACGTACTTTTTCCACGATGAATTCCTCCTTGTTTGAAGTTGTCCGCATGGACATGCCTTATTTCTCTTAAATTATAACGGTTGCTGCATTGCAGTTCAAACAAAAGTCGTCGTATTATTTCGACAGAATGCGATTCCAAAAGGTTTCTCATTTGCCACTTTTCTTTTTTGCAGCTTTTAGTATAATAAAGAGTTAGTTTATACTAGGTAATTGCAAAACTCTTGATTTCTCATTAGAAGTTGTACAATATAGACAAATCCTCGCAGGGTAGTTTGGAGCCGTCGGTACTTAGGTGCCGTATTTTGGCACCTTATGTACCGCTACGAGCGACAAGTAGCGCGAGCGTGCCCTGCGGGGATTTTGTCTATATTGTACAACGAATTGTTGTAAAGTCTGAGTTTTGCAATTACTTATTAGTTTATATGTGAAAGAGGATATATTATGAATTCATTTCAAAAAGGATTCCGCGCCGGTTTTCCGATTGGGCTTGGCTATCTGTCCGTATCCTTTACGTTCGGGCTCATGGCCGTTTCCTATGGTTTTACCTGGTGGGAAGCGCTTATCATTTCAATGACAACCGTTACCTCTGCGGGGCAGTTTTCCGGAATTACCACGATGCTGCTGCCCGGCCGGTATATTACCATGCTGATTTCGCAGCTGACCATAAATGTACGCTATTCTTTTATGTCCATCTCCCTTTCGCAGAAGCTTGACGAAAAATGTAAAGGCATCTGCCGCTGGCTGTTTGGCTTTATGGTAACCGACGAGATTTTTGCGGTTGCAAGTCAGGAGAAGCAGGTAACCCGCTCCTTCTTTGCCGGACTGTGTGTGCTCCCCTACCTTGGATGGAGTCTCGGAACTTTGCTCGGCGCCCTCCTCGGCAACATTCTTCCGAACCGGCTTATGAGCGCGCTTTCCGTCGCGATATACGGTATGTTTGTCGCCATTGTCATTCCCGAAATGAAAAAAAGCAAAGCGGTCATCCTTGTCGTGATCATCGCTCTGCTTTTCAGCTGTCTGTTTACTTATGTCCCATTGCTTGCCAAAGTATCCGCCGGACTGGCAATCAGTATCTGCGCAATCGCAGCTGCCGCCCTTGGCGCAATCTTATTTCCGATTAAGGAGGAACAGGTATGACTACCATAAACGTCCCGGAATTTTTCATCTATCTGCTTATCATGGCAGGGTCGACCTATCTGATCCGCACCCTGCCGCTTGTTGCGGCGAAACGAAAAATCGAGAATCGTTTTGTCCGATCCTTTCTATATTATATACCGTACGCCGTACTGACAGCAATGACCATTCCGGCTGTTCTCTATGCCACAGACTCCCTGCTTTCCGCAATCGTTGGGCTTGCTACAGCAGCCTTTTTCGCCTATCGTGGGAAAGGGCTGACCACAGTTGCAATTGCCGCATGTGCATCCGTATTTGTTACCGAACTACTCCTCGGAATAATTTGAGTATTCCAGATTTCCAAATTTTGTATACTCCGCCAGCCATGCCAGATTGACGGTTCCAATCGGGCCGTTTCTTTGCTTTGCAATAATAATCTCCGAAATACCCTTCTTATCCGTATCATGGTTATAATAATCATCCCGATAGATAAACATTACAACGTCGGCATCCTGCTCGATTGCTCCGGATTCCCGAAGATCGGAAAGCATCGGCCTGTGATCCGGCCGCTGCTCTACCGCGCGGGACAGCTGTGACAATGCGATTACAGGAACTCCAAGCTCCCTTGCAAGCGCCTTTAGTGACCGGGAAATTTCAGAGATTTCCTGCTGGCGGGATTCGCTGTATTTTCCGCCGCTGCCGCTCATCAGCTGCAGATAGTCAATGATAATCAGCTTTAAGTCATGCTCCAATTTGTATTTTCTGCACTTGCTGCGCAGCTCTGTGACGCTGATACCTGGCGTGTCGTCAATAATCAGTTCCGAATCCGCAATGATTCCCGCGCCTTCTACCAGTTTCTCCCAGTCCGCATCGGACAAGTTGCCGGTTCGAAGCGCCTGAGCATCCACCTTTGCTTCCAGCGAAAACAGACGGCTGACGAGCTGCTCCTTTGACATCTCGAGTGAAAAAATCGCCGTACACATATTCTCATGAAAGGCGACATGCTGCGCAATGTTAAGCACAAGCGCCGTCTTTCCCATAGAGGGACGCGCCGCAATCAGAATCAGGTCGGACGGCTGAAGTCCTGCTGTCCGATAATCCAGATCCGTAAATCCGGTAGGGATACCGGTTACATTTCCGGACTGCTTGGAAGCCTTCTCAATTTTTTCGAGGGCGTTCATGACCACCTGGCGAATCGGAACATACTCCCCACTTGTTCTGCTGGAAAGAAGATCGAATATCTCCTTTTCGGTCCGGTCAAGTAGTGCCTCTAATGTGTCTTTTCCCGCGTAACAGTCATTCTCGATGTTTTCCGTCACACGAATCAGCTTTCTCTTAACCGAGTTTTCCTTTACGATTGTTGCATAGTATTTTATATTTGCGGACGTCGGAACCGCCGTAACGAGATCCCGCACAAACTCCAGACTGGATACTTCCCTTGGGACATCCTTTTCCTTCAGCTTGTTCTGCAAGGTAACAAGGTCTACCGGCTGTCCGTCCGAGTACAGCTCCACCATGGTCTCGAACAGCACGCCGTACTGCTGATGATAAAAATCCTCACGCAGCAGCATCTCCATTGCCGTTACAATTGCATCCTTATCCATAATCATGGAGCCGATGACTGATTGCTCCGCCTCAAGGCTGTTCGGCATCACACGCTTTATTATCGTTTCATCCAAGAGGATCTCCTCCTTATTCTCCCACTACCTGTACGGAAAGCTTTGCCGTTACCTGCGGATGAAGCTTTACCGGCACCTCATATGTTCCAAGCGCTTTAATCGGATCCGCAAGCTGCATTTTTTTCTTGTCCAGTTCAAGTCCGGCCTGCTCTTTTGCTGCCTGCGCGATTTCCTTTGTCGAAACGGAACCGAAAATTTTTCCTCCTTCGCCGGACTTAATCGAAATTACGACCTTTTTCTGCCCGATTTCCTTGGCGAGTGCCTTTGCATTCTCAAGATTCTCGGCCGCAACCTTATCTGCATGCTGGTTCTGAAGCTTTAAATCGTTCAGGTTTTTTCCGGTTGCCTCCACGCCCAGCTTCTTCGGTAAAATGGCGTTTCTCGCATAACCGTCGCTGACATTGACAATGTCGCCCTTTTTCCCCAACGCCTTAACATCTTCCAATAAAATTATCTTCATAGTTCGATATCTCCTTCTTCAATCATTTTATCCAGGGTCTCCTGAACCATCTGCTTCGCACGCGTCAGCGTGCAGTCCTTCAACTGCGTTGCAGCCATATTAAAATGACCGCCGCCGCCCAGACGCTCCATGATCAGCTGCACGTTAATCTCATCAATCGAGCGGGAGCTTACATAAATCTTTCCCTGATACTCCGTAAGGACAAAGGAAGCCTTGATTCCGACAATATTCAAAAGCTCGTTGGCAGCCTGCGCGCCGACAATCGTCGGACTCTCCACGTTTTCGCCCGGACAAATCGATATCGCAAACGCGCCCCGGTAAACCTCTGCATGCCGGACAGCCTCAGCCCTCGCCTTGTATGCGTCCATATCATTGCGGAGCATCTTCCGCACACGCGTAACCTCAGCGCCGGATCGCTTCAGATATGCCGCCGCTTCAAAGGTGCGCACGCCTGTCTTTGTCATAAAATTATTGGTATCAATCAGAATTCCCGCATAGATACAATCCGCCTCGCAGGACTCCAGTTTTAAGTTCTCGTCAAAATACTGCAGCACTTCCGCAACCATCTCACAGGCGCTGGACGCATATGGCTCAATATAGGAAAGAAGCGGATTTTCGATGACTTCACTTCCCTGCCTGTGATGGTCAAATACCACAATACATTGCGTGCGCTTTAAAAGCTCCGGACATTCCGCCGAGCTCGGACGATTCGTATCTACCACGACGACGGCCGTATTGCGCCCCATCATTTCCAGCGCCTGCTCGCTCGTTACAAACATATCCTCCGCGTATCCCTTCTCCGTTGAAAAGGACTCCATAATCGGACGAATCGAACTGGACGGATTATTTACCACAATCTGAGCCTTTTTCCCAAGAATCTGGGCGGCGCAGTATATTCCGACGCCTGCGCCAAGCGCATCCACGTCCGTAAGCGCATGCCCCATAATCAGCACATTTTCTCTCGTCTCCAAAATTTCACGAAGCGCATGCGCCTTGACTCTTGCCTTTACTCTGGTGTTGCGCTCAATCTGCTTTGCCTTTCCTCCGAAGTAAATCACTTCTTCCTTGTCTTTTACCACAACCTGATCTCCGCCCCGTCCCAGCGCAATATCGATTGCCGCGCGGGCATAATCATAGCTTTGGTTGTAGCTGTCGCGGTGGATTCCGACGCCGATACTGAGCGTAATCGCCATCTCGTTTCCGACTTTTACAGCCTTGACATCCTCAAGCAGCTTAAATTTGTCTTCCTCCAGCTGCTTTAGATATTTGTATTTGAACACCACAAAATACTTATCCTTCTCAATCTTGCGCACAAGCGCATCATACTGTGAAAAATACTGATTGACACGACGGTCAATAAGCGCAACAAGAAGCGACCGTTTTACGTCTTCAATACTGTTTAACGCCTCCTCATAGTTGTCAATATAAACGAGCGCCGCCACCTGCTTCTGCTCTTCATTTTCCACCATATAGCGGTTCAATTCGGTCTCGTCAAACAGATATAGCGCCGTCAGAAACTCCTCCGCATCCTCCGATTCCAGAAGTTCTCCCGAAGATGCAATCGCATCGAAATAAATGCGGTTAATGGAAATGCGGAACCGCCTGTCGTTTTTCTCAATATTCACATTCTGCGGATGGTCATTCTTCTGCAAGAACTCCCTTGTAATCGTCGGAAAAATCGTCGTAATGGATTTGTGGTAATTCTTCCGGTTAATTTCCGCCAGCTCCGCAAACTGGTCGTTTACCCACAAAATTTTTCCGTTATAATCCAAAAGCGCATAAGGTATTTCGAATTCATTTAATAAGCGTTTCTGCACCGTCGCATAATTCGTTGCATAATTTACGATTTCATTGGCTACCTTCTGGTGCATCCCATGAAAAATGATGCCTTCCGCCGCCGTATAAATTACCAGAAAACCGCTGATCAACGCTCCGCTTTTTACATCGTAAAAGTACATCGGTATATTTAGTGCTGCTAATAAGAATACAAGGCATAACGGCAAACAAAGATATCCTTTTAACCTGCCCTTAAAACGTATATTACTCTTCATTCAATTCTCCTCTAAATAAAGCTTTTTGAAACAAGCTGTCTGGTCATGGCCTCAATAATTGCATACACTTTTTATTATACCATTTGCACAATAAAAAGGCTACCCACAAGATAGGGTAGCCTTTGACCTTGTTTTGATACAAGATATATTACTGCTCTTTTGCAATTTCTGCGATAGATTTTGTGAGTCCTGCAATTGACTGTATTTCGGAAGGAATGATAATCTTGGTAGCCTTTCCGTCCGCCGCTTTTGCAAAAGCCTCTAAGCTCTTCAGCTGAAGCACCGCATCGTCCGGAGCAGCGTCCTTTAACATGCGAAGACCGTCTGCATTTGCCTGCTGGATTTTAAGGATTGCTTCTGCCTGACCTTCGGCCTCCTTAACAGTTGCCTCTCTCTTTGCCTCTGCACGTAAGATGGCAGCCTGCTTCTCAGCCTCGGCATCCAAAATTGCGGATTCCTTATTTCCTTCCGCAACGAGAATGGTAGATTTCTTCTCGCCTTCTGCACGCAGGATAGCTTCACGACGTTCACGCTCTGCCTTCATCTGCTTCTCCATCGCATCCTGAATAGCTTTCGGCGGCATGATGTTTTTAAGCTCTACACGATTTACCTTGATTCCCCAAGGATCGGTTGCAACATCAAGCGTTGCGCGCATCTTCGCGTTGATGGTCTCGCGGGAAGTAAGCGTCTCATCCAGTTCAAGATCGCCGATTACGTTACGAAGTGTGGTTGCTGCCAGATTCTCAATCGCCATGATTGGATTCTCTACGCCGTATGCATACAGCTTCGGATCGGTAATCTGGAAATATACAACGGTATCAATCTGCATCGTTACGTTATCCTTTGTGATAACCGGCTGCGGCGGAAAATCCGCTACCTGCTCCTTTAAGGAAACGTTCTTTGCGATGCGGTCGATAAAAGGAATCTTGAAGTGAAGTCCTACCGGCCATGTGGTAAGATATCCTCCCAAACGCTCAATTACCATCGCATGTGCCTGTGGAACAATCTTTACACAGCTTACAAGGATGCATAATAGCAAAATTACAATTACAAGAAACGCAATTAATGGTCCCATTTTTTAATCCTCCTAGATTATATTTTAGTTAAAATTAATTTTACTCCTTCAATACGGACAACCTTTGCAAGTTCTCCCTGCTCAAAAATCATGGTATCATTTTCGGCACGCGCCGTCCACTCCTGTCCTTTTGCAACGGCTGCACCGGTCTGATCATTGTTGCTGACGCGTTCCGTAACTTTCACTTCCACTCCGATTACAGCGTCGGCATTTGTTGCCTGTGTCCTTGAGTTAATATATTTTTTTGCCCATGGCCTTGTTGCAAAAAGCAATCCAAATGCGACAACCAGAAATGCAAGAAGCTGAAATACAAATCCGCCTCCGCAGGATGCAATAATCAGTGCAACCAATGCACCGGCGGCAAACCAGATGGATGTAAGACCGACCGTAAAAAGCTCAACTACGATAAACACAATCAGAAGTAACAGCCATAAGATAATGTATGGGTTTGCAAGCTCTAAAATTGATGTCATACGATTTCCCCCTTTCGTCTTCGGTTAATTCAATTCTAAACGACTTTCCCGGAAACCACAAGCGGATTCGGTCAAAAATAGAATACCCTAATTTGCCAATAAATATAAAATAATATTATTCTTCGACAACCTCGACGAGAGAGAGATTCCGGATTCTTCCAAACACCGGCGGCGTATTCATCCGGATGCCAAGCTGCACCTGTCCTGCCGGAAGCTCCAGCTCCTCTATACTATGTAAAACAAACCGCACGTCCGATGGGAAAATCGTCCTGATAAATTCTTCCTGCCCATTGCAGGTTATGACCTTTAGGAACAGCTCCACCTGTACGCCAGTCGTATTCGTTCCCCGGTACTCTACGGATAAGCAGTACTTTCCGGCTTTGTCAATCTGAACGTCGCGGGAAAGCTCAAACGTAAAATTACTCTTGCAGGAAACATAGACTTCATGGTCCTTTTCCACTACTGTGACGTCCTCCGGGCTCTTTGTCGTCCACCATCCCTTTATTCCATCCGAAAAGTCTCCGTTCGGAACCAGATTTGTCCCCGCAGGTACCATCTGGGATTCGTCAACCGCATACAGAGATTCGATGTACTCCTCCAGATTCTCAATCGGAGGATTCTTCGGATCGAAATCGCGATATGTCTCAAACGAACAAAGCGCTTTTCCGTTTTCATCCAGCATTCCCATATTTTCATCCCAGCTTCCGTAGGTTTTTCCCGGTATGCACAGCGGCTCCCAATAGTAAACTCCGGTCGGGAAGTCTTTTGAGACGGACGCTGCAATCTGCATGACAAGCGCAAGGGATTTCTTCTGCGCCTCCTCGCCTGCCGGAAGTCCTGCGGTCTTCATAAGATCGACAGAAACATGCTCTGCTTTGCAGTGTCTCCATGGATGCGCGGTCTCCACAACATACACCGGAACATGGTACCGCTCGATTAACTGCTCCATGGAATTCTTTAAATCCATAAATGTTCCATGCCAGAAGGAATAGAACGATATTCCGATTGCGTCAATCGGCTCCATCCCCGCTGCAAATACGGCGTCAAACCACTCCTTTAAGTAAAAGAACCGGCCGCCCTGATCCAAATGTATCATAACGGAAATCTTCGAAGACTTTTCTCGTACCGCCCGGATTCCCGCATTGATTAACGCCGCCAGATTGTCATAAGCCGGAACCGCTCCGTCCGGAAACAGCATTCCGCTTCGAATCTCATTGCCCACCTGAACCATGTCCGGCAGAGCGCCCGCCTGATCCAATGCGTCAAGGACATCTTTGGTATATTTGTATACCGCCTCCTTTAGCTCTTCAAAAGAAAGCGTCTCCCACGCTTTTGGTTTTCTCTGCTGCCCCGGATCCGCCCAATAATCCGAGTAATGGAAATCAAGCATAAAGTGCATTCCATGCGCCTTGATTTTCTTTGCCATTTCTATTGTGTGTGCCAGATCGCAGTATCCCTTCGCCTCTGGAACCAGATTCGGCTCGTTCCATATACGAAGACGGACGGAATTTATATGGTTTTCCGCAAGCAGGTCGAATGCATCCACGCATCTGCCGTCCGCCAGATAAAATTTTTCGCCGCCGTCCAAATGCTCCGGCAGGGAAGAAATATCTACTCCTTTTAAAAATTTCATCTTTGCTCTCCTCTTTCGCGCAGTTTTTACCTCATACATCTTCTTATCCGCCATGCTCAAGTATTCGTCCAGCGTTTTGCTGCTCTTTGGATCCGTAACGATGATACCATGGCTTAAGCTGATCTGCTGTTTGGATAAGACGCTGTTTACACGACTTACAAATTCATAGATTTTTTGTTCCGTTGCATTTGCAAAAAAGACTACAAACTCGTCGCCTCCAAAGCGGTACGCAAAACTCTTCTTCGGCTTTTCCGCTTCGAGCGTTTTTGCGATATTCCTCAGCACTTCATCGCCGTATTTGTGTCCGAAGGTGTCATTGATCTGCTTAAAATTATCAACATCAAAGAACACCATTGCGCAGACTACATTCTGATGTGTGTACCGCTCAAATCTCGGCATAATCATCTCATCATACGCGACGCGGTTGTATAGTCCGGTCAGAACGTCTCTGTTATATACGTTTTTTAACTGAATCTGTTTGAAGAGATTCTCCAGCTTTGTGACAAATACCGAGTGCACGTCATAATAGGATGGATTGACATATAAAAAGGTTGGATTCTTTAGTATTGTAAACCCTACAATCTGGTCCCTGAAATGTATGGAGCTGAACATATACGCCGAGCCGGAACCGTTCTCATCCAAATAGCTGCTCAAATCCGCCACATTTTCAAACTTTAGCTCTTTTCCGTTCTCGGTCGCATAGCCGACCTCCATCTCTTCCCGATTGTAGCCGCTTGTCGGAAAAGTCGTCTCCAATCCCGCTTCCAGAAGCTTCTTGTTTACGACAATGTACACGCCGTCACAGCTTAGCGTATTGATATAATCGGAAAAGCCCTTCAGCAGTCCCCTGTAATCATTGCACTCCGCAATCTGATTCTCCAGTACCATGACCGCTTCATCGTCCGATTCCTTTTTTACCGAAAATTCAATCTGCCACTTGATGTAATTGCGGTAATCCACCTGCCCGCTGTTCGGACACCCGCAGCTTTCTCCGAAAATACATTCCGAGTTCATATACCAGAATGTATCTACCTGTTCCCCCTTCCACTTTTTCGAAAGGATCCTAAGCGCGGTTTTTCCGATATTTCCGCGATTATGGTCAACCGTTGTAATCTGTGGATTAAAATATGCTGCTTTATCCAGATTGTCATAGCCTGTCACAAGAAAGTCCTGCGGAATCTTATATCCACGACGCTCGGCAGCGGAACATATTCCTGCCGCTATATTGTCATTTGCACAAACGAAAGCCCCCGGCAGCGGTCTCTGCTGCGCCACCCATTCGTCGAAGTACCTGACTCCTGTTCCAAAATCAAAATCCCCGAACAGACATCTCGTATCGTCGCACGCCAGATGGTACTCCTCCATAGCTTCCCGAAATGCCTTATAACGCATCTGATTTTCGTAATTGTAAGGCGGCCCTCCGGCAAACACAAAGTCGCGGCAGCCATGCACGTGGTAAAGATGGTCAATCAATTCGCGAATCAGCCTGTAATTGTCATTTCCCACGTAATAAAATCCATCCACAGCATAACAGATACTCACTACCGGAATATCCAGTTCCTTCAGTTTCTTTACAACGGAACTCAGCCGTCGTTGGTCTGTGATATTGGTTCCGTCAAAAATAACTCCGTCATACTCTTCAAAATTCGGAAGCGTAAAAAGATTATATTCTCCGTTGTTATACTTTTTGTCCCGGCTCCAGTTGCCGTTCGTGTTAAACTGATACAGGCAGATTTCCTCCCCAAGTTCCTCTGCACCATGCATAATTCCGTCCACCCACGCATAGGTAACCAGCCTCTTCCAGCCGTCTGAAATAAGCGCAATTTTTTTCAATGAAAGTTCCTCCTCCTTCAGAAAATCCCCATTTACATAAGGTCAATCACATACTCCTTATTGAAAGAATGCCCCGCTTTCAACGTGTTGCCGTACTCTCTTTCCGACAGATCCCCCTCGAATCCTTCGCGATCACATCTTCCAAACCATGGCTCAATGCAGACAAACGGCGCCATTTTTCCTGCCGGGCTCCAGATGCCGACAAGCGGAGCGTCAAATCTTACCTGAAGCACCGGCTTTCCCGCCTTCGTATTTAAAGAAATTGTGTTGATTCCCTTCGCGTCAAACATAAGCGCGTCCTGTTCGAAAAGCGCATCGGTTAAGGACAGCACTCCGTTCTCAAAAGCTACCGTTCTTTGCTCCTCCCCCAGTACGCCATTCTCTGTGAGAAGGCCGCTATATAGCTGACTGACATTTGAATGGAAATCCAATACATATTCTCCGACTCCGCCCTCACAGGCAAACGCCGGATGCGCACCGATTGAAAAATGCAGAGCCTTATCTCCGGTATTTACCACGTTCCACATGACATGAACGCTTTTTCCTTCCACGCGGTAGCCAATCCGAAGCAGGAAGTCAAACGGATACCGGCTTTTCCATGTATCGTCCGATGTAAGCTCGAACCAGACGGTATCCTCCGTTTTCTCCGCCAGCGTAAATTCGCTGTCTCTGGCATATCCATGCTGCGGTACATTCTCGTACACTTGTCCCTGATACGTGTATTTCTGTCCGTTTAATTTCCCCACAAATGGGAAAAGAACCGGCGACACTCTTCCCCAGTAAGCGCTGTCGCCGCACCACATTACCTGTTCCTTTGTGTCTTTCCGGATTAAACTTACCAGTTCTGCCCCATGAACATGAAACCCCGCCTGCAATTCCTCGTTTTCCAAATAAATATCTGCCATTTGCGCCTCCTTACATATGCCTGTTTATTCGTAAACTCTTGTCTGTATATCGATAAGCTCGTCCCCTTCATAGGACAACTTCATTGTGAAAAAAGGACTATCCTGAAATAGTAATTTTAGAAACGGACGATCTCCCTCCCAAAGGTTCAGATTCAAAATCCCGCTCTTTGGAATCCATCGGAGCTCTCCTTCACTACATGTCGTAATCTCTCCCTCAAACCGGTCGGCAGTAAACAGATGCATGTATTCGCATCCCCACTTATCTGACACAAAGGTTACGATTCCACGAAATTTATAATCCAAAAGAGTCAGCCCCGTTTCTTCTCTTGTCTCCCGGATTAGACACTCCTCCGGGCTCTCGTTCTCTTTGAACTTTCCTCCGACGCCA
Organism: uncultured Lachnobacterium sp.; assembly: GCA_964614035.1. Taxonomy (GTDB): domain Bacteria; phylum Bacillota; class Clostridia; order Lachnospirales; family Lachnospiraceae; genus Roseburia. The sequence continues at coordinate 26,111 of CAZTKM010000004.1, read as the reverse complement.
ATCCATTTTCCTTTGTTCTCATCTACTTCTTTTTTGTTGCGAAGCAGCATGAGATAGCAGCCATCCTTCTCAATATAGCAAAGAGTCGTATTTCTCATATCCTAGTCCCCACAGATCCGTTTGCTTTCCATATAATAAAAGTATACCTCAAAATCTTCTTCTTTGCGATAGGAAATTGCATAACCATGCACTATAATTTGATACTTAATGGCATTATTTATGCTTGTATGGTAAGATATACGACAACTGATAAATTTGTGGAGGGAATTATAATGGAATATTATTAAGAAAGCAAAAGAAAGTATGGATATGGATGCCACAGAGTTTGTTGGTGGTGTTTCAGAAAGTGAAATTGAAGATGCAATGAAATCATTATCAGTTACTTTTCCTGAAAGCCATAAGGCATTTTTAGTTGACTTTGGCGGCGGCGATGCCGGCGGAGAAATTATCTTTGGTATCACAAATAGTGAAGAAGATGATGTTGTGATTGCCACACAAATGGAGCGCAGTCAAGGTTTGCCTGAAAATCTGGTATTGATCGGCTTATGGAATGATACTTTCGTTTGTCTGGATACAAGTAAAATGGACAATGGGGAATGTCCTGTTGTAGAAGTGAATGATGATTATAGTGAAGCAGAATTAGTTGCAGATACCTTTGGAAAGTTTTAATTTGAGTATCTTAATGAGGAATACTGCAACTTCAAGCTTGCTGGAAAATGGTACAATTTGAGAAATCGGAAGTTTATGGGGTAAATATGAAAGTAGAAGAATATGGTAAAAGAAATGCTTGTGGGATTTTCACTTGGTGCACAGCTCGCATTTCGATTAGTTTCAGAGTATGAGGAATTATTTAAATCAGCAATCATTGTAAGTCCATGGCTAATAAAAGAAGAACCTCTTCTTTCGGAGATCGCAGAATTGAATGTAAAACAATTAAAGCAATTGAAAAACAGGTTTATTTGCAGATTTACTGGTATAATGAATGGATTACCGCCGAAACAGTGTAAAGAGTTTGCCTTACAGATGCAACATGTAAAGGAGGAGACAGCATCAAATTTGTCGGGAAATGGTACAATTAGAAAAATCGGGAGTTGTCACTTATGTGCTATCTTCTTGACAATTAAGTCATGGTGTCATCCCCACTAATTTGATATTTTTATTCGGATAGTGGGGTTCCCTGAGGCAATTTCCCCGCTAGAACAGAAAATTAACACAAATAATGGGGAATTTCCCATAATATATTATGATATATGGAAGTTTCCCGACAAATTCCGATTGAATGGACAACCGCAATGCTTATGTGAATAAGCTTCTGGGCGAATTACGGATGGCATTTCCACAATATCCTGGTATTTTTTTAAGGTTACAATCTATACTTCTCCATCCCTTTATCAATGTAAATAAACAAGAGATTATTGACATTACAGAATAAAATGCTATAATTCATACAGAACATATGTTCGTTTATGTCCAGGTATATCCGTAATTTTCTTCTATATATTAGAATAGAAAAGGCAGCATGAGTATGATATGATAAATGTATTATGGAGGGATGCGTAATGGCAATTGAACAATATACAGAGAGTTTAACTCTAAGAGAAATGAAATGTACCATTGGAGAAAATAAGTTTGGATATGTATTCCCTCAAGGCGATGTTTCAGCTGTTGATAAGATTGAAAGCCTTCTTAAAATGGCAGGAGGAAAACCAAAGGAATGTGAGTTGCATGACTATTCGCAAGGAGGCAAAGGCAAGGCTAAGCCAGAATATGTTATCACTTTCAATGACGACATACATACGCTTATTGTGGTGGAGTGCAAAAATACTGTAAAAAAGCATTGTAGTGAAAAATTGAATCAGCCAAGCGGATATGCAGTTGATGGGGTACTTTATTATGCAAAATTCTTAAAGCAAGAATATAATGTTATTGCAATTGCAATAAGTGGAACAAAAGTAGAACATATGAAAGTAGACACTTTTTATTGGATTCAGGGGCAGGATCATTACACAACATTGAAAAAAGCGAAAGATATCATCCTTGAACCCCGAAATTATATTGAATTGATAAAAGGAAATAAATTAAAAAAGGCATATTCTTTAGATGAAATTCGGAATACAGCTATTGATATGCATAATTCACTCAGAGAAATTAAAGTTACCGAGGCACACAAGCCTGTTTTTATTGCAGGAATTTTGATTGCGCTAAATGATGAGGATTTTTCAAAAAGCTATTCTTCCCTTACTTCATATAAAATTGTAATGCAGAATATACAAAACGCTATTGAAAACGTATTGAAGGAAAGTGATATAAAAAGTAACAGAGTCAACTATATAAAGCAGGTATTCAGTACCCTTCAGGATAATACAAAATTTGCAGAAATACCTTTAGGACATTCAAAGTCAATCACATGGTATATTGAACAACTTGAAATGAAAATAAAGCCCATGATGGATTATGCGGATAGCACAGTTGATGCATTAGGCGTTTTTTATCATGAGTTTATTAAATATTCCGGTGGCGACGGCAGTGGATTAGGAATTGTACTGACCCCTCAACACTTAACAGAGTTTATGTGTGATTTGGCCGGTGTAAATAAAAACAGCCGGGTTGTGGACATATGCTGCGGTTCGGGATCATTTCTGGTAACTGCCATGAGTAAGATGTTTGAGAACGCAAATTCCGAGGAAATTGAGAATATACGAAACAATGGTCTATACGGTGTAGAGTTTGACGATGGGCTTTATACTTTAGCAATTGCCAATATGATAATCAGGAAAGATGGAAAGTCTAACATTTATAAAGGCGATTGCTTTAATAGGACTATTACAGATGAACTTAAAAGTAAAAGTATTAATATAGGACTTATAAATCCTCCTTACTCACAAAAAGATGTAGTAGAACTTGAATTTGTAGAACATTTGCTGGATATTTTGACAGTAGGCGGAATAGGTGTGGTTGTTGTACCAATGAGCTGTGCAATCGGAACAAAGTACAAAGAAGTCAGGGAACGGTTAATGAAGAAAAATACTTTGAAAGCCGTATTCTCTATGCCGGATGATATTTTCTATCCAACCGGAACAAATGTATGCGTTATGGTCTGGGAAGCACATACACCGCATGATAGCACGCAAGAGACATTTTTTGGATATTATAAAGATGATGGATTTGTAAAAAGAAAGAAGTTAGGAAGGATAGATGCCTTCGACAAGTGGAAAAGCATCGAGAAAGAATGGCTCAACTTGTATAGAAATAGAGATGTTGTCGATGGCTTGTCGGCCAGACATTGTGTAACTTATGAAGATGAATGGCTATGCGAGGCATATATGCAAACGGATTATACGAAGCTTACGCAGAGAGATTTTCAAGATACTGTTAATAGTTATTTGGCATATTTGGTAAAAAATGGTGGGGTCAATGAAAATTAGTGATTTATTTGATGTCAAGTATGGGGTTAATATGGAATTGTCAAACTGTGAGCTTGTAGATAACAATGATGCAGATGGAATTAATTTTGTAGCTCGAACAGCCTCTAATAATGGCGTAGTGGCAAAAGTCGCAAGGATCGATGGAATAGAACCACAAAAGGCAGGAACGCTAAGCTGTGCAGCCGGTGGAAGCGTTCTATCCACCTTTTTACAGACAGAACCATATTACAGCGGAAGAGATTTATATGTTTTATCACCCAGGAGGAAAATGTCTACACAAGAAAAATTGTATTGGTGTATGGTAATCAAGTCAAATACTTATAGATTTAACTATGGCAGACAAGCGAATAAGTGTTTAGCAGATATTGAAATTCCAGATAAGATTCCGGAATGGGTGCTGGAAACGAAAATAGATCCTATAAGAACTAATATTAAAGAAAAAGCGCCGGAGATTCATATGAAAGATTGGAAAGAGTTCAAACTTGGCGGAAAGGATGGATTATTTCAGTTTGAAAACTGTAAATGTGGAAACGCCGGAGAATTAAATGCCGGTAATGATATCGCCTACATAGGGGCAAAGAAAAATGATAATGGTGTGATGAAAAAAGTCGCATATAACGAGCAGCTCGTAACTGCAGGCAATTGCATTCTGTTTATTTGTGACGGACAGGGATCTGTTGGATATACGAATTATATGGATAGGGATTTTATAGGTTCCACAACGCTGACCATTGGCCGGAATAAACACTTAAACAAATACAATGCTCTCTTTTTAGTGACTGTTTTAGATCTGGAAAAGCCAAAGTACTCATATGGCAGAAAATATCGAAAACATATGAAGGAGATCATGATCAGGCTGCCAGCAACCAAAGAGGGGAAGCCGGATTATGAATTTATGGAAAATTATATAAAATCGTTGCCTTATAGTGACAGAATTTAGAAAATGCTTATAGAGGAAAAACAATGAAATATCAATATCGTACTATTCCGAAATCTATGGAAACTATGACTACATACGGTTTTTCGTGGCTGGAATTCGTGCTCTCGATTCCGTCGCCTATGTTTATTGTCACTTCCTACAAATCCAACGATATGCCAAATGCCTGCATGCAGTCATGGACGACATTTACAGGAGACGAAAAAGGGTTTTTTGCGATCCTCTCTGCTGTGAATAAAAACGAACATCTGTACCAGACGCTTGTTGAAAAGAAAGAGGCTGTCATAAATTTTATGTCTGCTGATGTTTACGACCGCTGTATGAATACGATTCGCAACAACCAGTTTGATGTTGATGAGATTACTTCTTCGGGACTTACCATCGCGCCTGCCACAATTGTAAATGCGCCGATGATAGAAGAATGCTTTATGAACCTGGAGTGTAAATTCCTTTGGGAAAAAGCAATAAAAGAAGGCGATGATTACGTAATCGTATGTCTTGAGGTCGTTAATGTGCATATAGACGAAGCCCACCTTGATGAAAATGCTTTGGGGAGAACCGGAGATACCGGTATTCTCTATAATATCCATCATCCGATTAATCCCGAAAACTTTGAAGGAACCGCGCATGATTGGATCGGCGTATTAAAAAAATACAGAGATGTCGGGGAGTATTGAATACGTCTCCCCATTTGTTGAACTGCTTCGCAAGTATAATCAATACTTTCTTGTTCGAGAGTACTATGTGGTAATTTGTAGCGCGTTTCATTGTCCGGCTCTTTAAAGAATAAGCTATCACTATTATAGAATCGGTTCGATAACCGCTAGGAAATATTCAGCTATTTCCTCAGGAGATTCTTTCATCTGGCGTGACAGCCACCAATCAACTGTTTCAACAAAAGAAGAGGATATGTGATTTACAAGATAATCTTCCGGAAGTTTGGAATTGCGAAACAGGCCTCTGTCTGCATATTGTGTCATGATTAACTTTTTTAGATTGCTCTTGAAATAGCGCAGAAATATCTCGTTATTTTGTGAGGATAGGAGGTCCAGTATGTTTCGATCATTTTCCTGTAAATGCCGAAGAAGATGCAAAGCGGTAAATTCATAATCAATTTACCGCTTTGGGGAAAGGTATATTTTTCGTATAACCTCTACATTTCAAACAAAAGCAAGTTTTTCCTTACCCTGCTTACGATATTCTTCCACATTTGTCTCAAGGATAATCTTGCGGATCGGAAGGATTCTGGCCGGTGAAACAGAAAGCTCGTCCACTCCCATGGAAAGAAACTCTCTGGTCAGCGAAAGATCCGCTCCCAGTTCGCCGCAGATTCCGGCCCAGATTCCGGCGGCATGCGCATGGTCAACCACCATCTGAATCATCCGGAGTATCGCAGGATGATGCGAGTCATAAAACGCATCCAGCTTCTCGTTCTGACGGTCGATGGCAAGCGTGTATTGTGTCAGGTCATTGGTTCCGATGCTAAAAAAATCTACCTCTTTTGCCAGCAGGTCACTGATCATAACTGCTGCCGGTGTCTCTATCATAATTCCCTGCTCCGGCTTTTTGTATGGAACACCTTCCTCATCCAGCTCGTTCTGCACTTCTTCTACCAGCCTCTTAATCTCTGCGATCTCCTTTGTACTGGTAATCATTGGATACATAACAGCTATTTTACCATACATGCTCGCCCGAAACAAAGCTCTAAGCTGCGTTTTGAATATTTCCGGTCTGGTAAGGCAGATTCGGATTGCTCGAACTCCCATTGCCGGGTTTTCTTCCTTATCCATATGGAAATAGTCACATTGCTTATCTGCTCCAATGTCAAGAGTTCGGATGATGACCCGCTTTCCTGCCATAGTCTCTGCAACCGTTTTGTATATCTGGAACTGCTCGTCCTCTGTCGGAAAATCATTTTTCTCCAGAAAAATAAATTCACTCCGGAATAATCCGATTCCGCCTGCATCATTTTTTAAAACATGCGCCAGATCCTTGATGTTGCCGATGTTGGCATATACCATCATCTTTTTTCCGTCTAAAGTAACGTTTTCCTTGCCCTTTAGGGTCTCATACAGCTTTTTGATTTCCTGTTCCTTCTTCTGGCGCTCTAACAGTTCCTTTTTCGTTTCTTCATCCGGTTCAACATACAGCTTTCCCGCAGTGCCGTCCACCGCACCGTCCTTCCCGTCCAGCGATTCCGGTTCGATATCCCCGATATCGGTGCTTACCAGCGCCGGAATTCCCATTGTTCTGGCAAGAATGGCGGAATGGGAATTTGTGGAGCCCAAAACGGTTACAAAGGACAGTACCTTATCCTTATCCAGCTGCACGGTCTCCGAAGGTGCTAAGTCCGTTGCCAGAATAATTACCGGTTCGTCGGAATCCTTTGCCGTGGTGCTTTGCCCGTTTAAAATGCTGATCAGCCTCTCTGATATATCCTTTACATCAGCAGCTCTTCCATGCATATAATCATCATCCATATCCAGAAACATCTGGGCGAAATTTTCGCTGGTGGCAGCAACCGCATACTCTGCATTCACATTCTGATTGGAGATAATGCTTTCTACAGAATCATTGTAGTCATCATCCTCAAGCATCATCTGATGAATCTCAAAAATTGCGGCGTTGGTTTCTCCCACTTCCTTTAAAGCCTTCTCATACAGCTGTGTCAGTTCTTCCTTTGCCTGCTGTCCGGCTGAATGATACCGCTTGATCTCTTCCGGGACATCATCAATATGCATGCGCTTTACCTGTGTACTATTTTTTGCCAGAACTTTTATTTTTCCTATTGCAATTCCACCAAAAACACTTTTCCCGTCAAATTGATACATACGTGGTTTCCTCCGAATTATAGATTCGCACTCATAAATTTTTCAATTGCTTCACAGGCCTGCTCCTCATCCTCTCCTTCAATGGTAAAGGTAACAACCTGATCCTTTTTTACGCCAAGTCCCATGATTCCAAAAATCTTTTTGCAGTCCACATCCTTCCCATCTTTTCCGATGAGAACAGAGCTGGTGTACTGCTTTGCGACTTTTACAAGCTCTCCCGCCGGACGAGCGTGTATTCCTTCATTATCTGTGATGGTATATTCAAATTTTTTCATATTCTTTGTTTCCTTTCTGTCTTCATTTAGGTAATTGCGCGCTATCTTAAGTATTTGCTAATAATCCGAATTGTATTACGCAACCTTCTTTTTTTGCGCTTCCCTCAGAAGCCTGATATACAGGAACATTTCCCGAAATCGCCTTTCTCCTTTTTCTAGAAATTTTCTTTTAAAACCATCATGATTTCCTGCTCTGTTGCCAGATCTTCTGAAAATGCGCTGGCACTTCCGGCAGATGCTCCCATCTTATAGGCATATTCGTAATCCCCGGTCTTCATATAGCCCGCCAGAAAGCCTGCTACCATGGAATCTCCTGCTCCGACTCCGTTTACCAAAACTCCTTTCGGAGCCTCATGGGAAACAATCGTGCCATCCTCCGCCACAAGCACTGCGCCCTTTGACGCCATGGAAACCAGCACGTTTCGCGCGCCCATCTCCTGCAGCTTCTTTGCGTATGGCACTACGGCATCTCTGGTACTAAGCTCTACCCCGAAGATTTCTCCCAATTCATGATTATTTGGCTTAATCAGGAATGGATGAAACTCCAGAACGTTTGTCAGCAAATCCTTCGTGGCATCCACCACAAACAAAATATCCTTTTCCTGCAGACGCTCCATAATGTTTCTGTACAAGCCGCTCGGAATCGTGGTCGGTATGCTTCCGGCAAGAATCAGGACGTCCCCGTCCTTTAAATCATCCAGCTGCTTCATAAGCTTCTTCAAATCAGATTCACTGATGTCCGGCCCCTGTCCGTTGATCTCTGTTCCGTCGATGGAAGTAAGCTTCACATTAATTCTGGTCATTCCTTTGTTAATCCGGATAAACTCCTGCCTGATTCCTCTTCGTTCCAGCTCCTTAACCAGCGCATCTCCGGTAAAACCTGCCACAAATCCGAGTGCCGTATTCTCAACCCCCAGATTCATAAGCACCTGGGATACATTGATTCCCTTTCCTCCGGGAAGCAGCTTTTCCGAACTGGTTCTGTTCGTAAGCCCCAGCTTAAAATTATCCACATGCACGATATAGTCTATGGATGGATTAACGGTAATCGTATAGATCATTTTTTCCCTTCTCTCTATCAAAATCGTTCAGATTCATTTCGTTCTGTTTAGTTCAATATACTGTGATTGACTTTTTCGCGTTGTACCTTAAACCAATGAAAAATAAATTTTTATTATATTTAGGGGAGACATATAAAAAGGACACCTCATGCTAAAAGGATGTCCTTAGAAATTCTATAAGCCTCTGCTGAAATAATGCTATTTCCTATATCAAAAAGCCTATTCCGTTCCATATAATATCCATCGTTTAATTGGTCTTTGGGACATGCCAAAAATATCGTTTCTCCGATCTCGTCTGTTCCAATATGTATGTCCCAATTCCTCATGATATCCATACCTATAAGAATATTTCCTTTTCTATCGTAGTTCAAATAAATACTGGCAGCATTTATTTGAACACCGTCAATTACAAAATCACTGATTTTATGCTTAAATTTGTATGCTTTATCTTCTATTTTTTCTTTTAGCGTGATTGATTCTGGATGTTCTTCTCCACCTGATTCCACCCCATAGCTTTTTAAGCAATCTACTTGATTAATTATGTCGTTCTTTTTATTTGTTATCCTGATTTCTTCTGGTTGTTTACCAAGTGGAATTGTACTAACACTACACCCTGTGTCTATTTTAACCATTATATTGCTAAATGGGGCTTCTATATTATCAAGTTTATATGATGCTCTTGCATAAAAAGATCCACCATTACCTCTTGAAGGTATCATCTTAAGTTTAATGAATTTATTCGTCGTACACCACCCCGTCCTCTGAATCTTCTTTGCAGAAAAACAATGGTGTTATAGGTTTGCCCTGCATAAACCATTTTTTGTATTCTTCCTCTTTTCCATTACCAAAATATACCAACTCCCCTTCTATGTCTGTATCACTTATTGCAACTGAATCCAATAAAATAAAATATGTGTCTAATATATCGGATAACTGTGATTCCTTTACTCTCATTCCTTTATGCAAGTCTTTTATTGTAAGTTTACTGTTTGTTCTTGTCATAGAAAACATCTCCTTTCCAAAAGTTTTTTCTTATCTAAATATATTATACCGCGAAAATAGGGGATTTACAAATAAGTGCTATTTTTTATCACACTCAAAAAATAAACACACCCGATCAGTCCCGTCCCACGCTTTCTTTTTATAAAGTCCCTGCACAATAAAGCCAGGCAGATTGCAGTAATATGCTGACTCGCAAGGAAATTCCCATCCGACACTATCTGATACATCATATCTATATTTTCAGGCATATTTACCACCCCCGCACCTAACCGCTTATAAGCCTGCTTGTATATTTCAAATACTTCCTCACAAAATCCGCATATTTCTGTTTTGACATCAGGATTTCCGTTCCATTTTCCAATGTAATACTGTTTGCCGAATATTTCAGCACATACCGCAGATTAACGATATATGCCCTATGGCAGCGCACAAAATCTTCTGAAAGCTTGTCCTCCAATTCAATCAGCTTTCCATAAAATTCAACCTCCCCATCCGTCTTATGTATAATGACCTTGCGGTTGAACACTTCAAGATAAATGATTTTATACAGATAAATTTTCTTTGTTGTGGCGCCTGTTTTTACAGCAATGACCGGCTCATCCTTTGCTTCTTTTGCATTTATGAATTCACGCTCCGCCACGGCTTTCCGCAGGACTTCAAAAAATTTCGCCTTGTCAAATGGCTTCACAATGTAATGGAAAGCGCCCACGTCAAAAGCCTCGAATACATATTCCTCTATGGCTGTCACAAATATAATCGTGGCTTTGCACCCACGCCTGCGCAGCTCTCTGGCGGCTTCCATGCCCGACATCCCCTCCATCTGAATATCCAAAAAGAGAATATCAAAACTGCCCCCCGTATTCCACCAGCGTCTTTCCATCTTCAAATTGTATAATATCCGCATTTTTATAGAGCAGGCGGATATTCCTCTCTATGCTGCTGCGTATTTCCTGCTCGTCATCACATATTGCAATCGTGGCATTTGTTGTTTCCATAGACATCACTTCCTTAAATTTAACCGTTACTTTTGTTATATCGACAACAAACATAGGAAAGCCGATAAACTGTTGTAAAACGACTTTTTCCTGTTGTGAAAATCATAAAAAAAGACCAACTACCCTTTCGGGTAATTGGTCAATTCTTCAAAAATCTTGTGTCAAACTTGTGTCAAAACACAACCCACACACTCGCAAACCCTTGATTATACCGGGTTTAATCCTGAACGTATGGCATGAGTGCCAAATGACGTGCTCTCTTGATTGCAACAGTAAGAGCTCTCTGATGCTTTGCACAGTTCCCTGTGATACGGCGAGGAAGAATCTTTCCTCTCTCAGAGATATATCTCTTTAACTTGTTTACATCCTTATAATCAATGACATTATCTTTGCCACAGAATACACATACCTTTTTTCTTCTACGCATTGGTCTTCTTTTCATAGAAGCGCCATCGCCAGCTGCCTTATTGAAAGCCATGATCGTTACCTCCTTGTTTAGTTAAATGGTAATTCTTCATCAATTCCGTCCGGGATGTTCATGAATCCGTCTCCCGCTGCACCGCTTGGTGCCGGGCGCTCAGCAGGCGTGGAGCCGCTGTCACTGCTTCCTGCCGCATTCTTGCTCTCTGCGAATTCCACATTTTCAACTACAACATCTGTTGTATAGACACGCTGTCCGTCCTTATTGGTATAACTGCCTGTCTGGATGCGTCCCTCTACTACAAACTTCGTTCCCTTACGGCCATATCTTTCCAGAAAATCCGCTGTTCTTCCGAACGCTACGCAGCTGATAAAATCCGCTGTCTGCTCATCGCCGTTATTGCTGTCCCTGCGGACGCGGCGGTCTACCGCAATCGTAAATCTCGCGATTGCCATAGAGTTATCCCCCTGAGAATAACGAACTTCAGGATCTCTGGTTAATCTACCCATTAGTATAACTTTGTTCATACAATCTCCTTTAATCTAATCTTATGCCTCGTCTTTTCTTACGCACAAGAAACGAAGAACATTGTCCATGATTCGGACATCCTGCTCGACAAGAGCCGGAACATTAGACTCCGCTTCAAACTGAATGAAGTAGTAGAACCCTTCTGACATATGCTGAATGTCATACGCCAGCTTCTTTTTGCCCTGCTCTTCCACTTCAGTTACAACACCGCCGACACGAGTAATATACTCTTTTGCCTTGTCTACGGTTGCTGCTCTCGCATCGTCTTCGATCTTTGCACTGACAACGAGTGCCAATTCATACTTGTTCATGCGATTTACCTCCTTTTGGTCTCTGGCCCACGATTTTGTCGTGAGCAAGGAATTTCATATACCACGAAATAAGATATTACCACGATTTTTCTTATTCTGCAAGTGGTTTTTCGTTTTTTCCCGCGAAATCTTCGCCGGCATTTCCTCATATCACGCGCCGTTCTTCTTGGTAAGTCCCCGGTCATTCTTTTCGACAAGGGTTCTTTTTACCATGACCTGATGCCCGCATCCTGTGCATTTTAACCGGAAGTCCGCGCCGACGCGAAGGATTTCCCACTCACTGCTGCCGCATGGATGCGGCTTTTTTAATTTTACGACATCGCCTACCGCATATTTGTCCATATCTACACCTCAACCTTGGAGAACACTTCCCCAAGTCCTGCCTGTATCAAAAGATCCGCCCGGCTGTCCATCGGCGTGGTGGATTTATTGATCAGTACGAGCTTATTTCCTCTGTAATAATCAATCAGTCCTGCCGCCGGATATACCGCCAGCGACGTACCTCCGATGATGAGCATATCCGCATGACTGATATAATAGACGGCGTCCTCCATGGTTTTCTGGTCCAATCCCTCTTCATAGAGGATGACATCCGGCTTAACGGATCCGCCGCATGCGGGGCATTTCGGGACTCCGGTCGAATGAAGGATATCCTCTGCACTCATAAATCCGCCGCACCGCTCGCAGTAATTGCGGAGCACGCTGCCATGCAGTTCCATCACGTTTTTGCTTCCGGCCTTCTGGTGCAGTCCGTCTATATTCTGGGTTACGATTCCCTTTAGCTTTCCGGCTTTCTCCAGCTCCGCCAGCTTGATGTGTGTGATATTCGGCTCCGCGTCGAGACAGAGCATCTTATCGCGGTAGAAACGATAAAATTCTTCTGGCTTTCTTCTGTAGAACGTATGGCTCAATATGGTCTCCGGTGGATAATCGTATTTCTGGTTATATAATCCGTCCACACTCCGAAAATCCGGTATGCCGCTTTCCGTCGATACCCCAGCCCCGCCGAAAAAGACAATATTGTCCGACTGTTCTATCATTTGTAAAAATGTATCTATTTTGCGTTGTTCATTCTGTTCCAAGAATACCATCTCCTTTTCTTTTGCTTGCATTATACATGCATTTTGGGTTTATGGAAAGACTTCCGTTTAAATTTTTCCTGCAATCCATACGCTTGCGAACAATCCGGCCAGCGATGCAAAGAGCGCCCCTGCAAATGTATATCTGGTTTTTTTAACCTTGACCGACATAAAGTAAATAGACATCGTGTAAAAAATCGTCTCTGTACTGCTAAGCAGAAGAGAGGCAGCATTCCCCAGAAAGGAGTCCGTTCCATGCTGCTTGTATATGTCGAGAAGCAGGCCGGTTGCCGCCGAGGAGGAAAACATTTTAACCAGACTAAGCGGTATCAGCTCTCCCGGGAAATTCGTGCCGGCAAGCGCCTTCGTCAGCAGGTTTCCGATCAGATCCAGAAATCCGGATGCGCGCAGCACTCCGACCGCCACGAGAAGACCGATCAGAGTCGGCATAATCTCTACTACGGTTTTTACGCCCTTCTTTGCGCCCACAAGGAAATCTTCATATACGTTTTTCTTTCTGATCAGTGCTGTTCCTACTATATAAAATAGAAGTAACGGTACAATTGCCTCCGACAGGAAAAGGATGAACTTCATGCGCGCCTTCTCCTTTCCTTTATCATGTCTAGTTTTTCGGCCGTCTTACAGAAAATCACTCCGGCGAGCGTGCTGATGGCGGTCGCAACCATCGCCGGCCCGACGATATAGGAGGGATTGACCGAGCCGTACTGGCTCCGGTAAGCAATAATATTGACCGGAATCAGCTGAAGTGAAGAGATGTTGATGATTAGAAACGTACACATCTCGCGGCTCGCCCGCTTGGACGGCTGGTTTTTGTTTTCTATCGCCAGTTCGTCTAACTCCTTCATCGCAGACAGTCCGGCAGGAGTTGCCGCCCATCCCAGTCCGAAGATGTTTGCGGCCATGTTGACTGCTATGTACTTGTAAGCCTTATGTCCCTTCGGTATGCGCGGAAAAAGGAACCGCAGTATGGGATGCAGCGCTTTTGCGGCGCTGTCCAGTATGGCCGCCTGCTCCGCAATCTGCATAATCCCTACCCAGAACGCCATCACTCCTGTCATTGTAATACATAGCGTTACCGCTTCTTTTGCGCTGGAGAGCGCCGCCTCTGTCACCGCGGCAAGATTTCCGGTAAAAGCGCCGTAAACCACGCCTATCAGTATCATAAATCCCCATAGGTAATTCATACTCTGCCTCTTTGGCTTTTTTCTTATGATATGTCCGTTCCCTTGTCCTTTTTCCATTTCGAATCATATTCCCTCAAATCTCCCATAAAATATACAGATATTTATATTAGGTCGTATGTTATGAAATTTCGCTTTAAATCTCTAGCCGTATCGCTTTTCATTTTTATACTGATTTTGCCGATGAGCGGCTGCGGCAGCGTCTCGTCCAATGCAAAGTTTGAGACGCTCTCTCAGGACTACTTTGTGGAAGAAATGTCCGATAATGCGCTTTCCCTGCACTATTGTCTTACCGATCCTTCGAGCTATGACATCACTTGTGAAAATACATTTGGGGATCTTTCCAAAAAGGCACGCAAGGAGGATTTTTCCGAATTGGAGTCCTTTGAAAAAACGCTTACCTCGATCCGAGCCAAATCCCTTTCCGCCGCCAACCGGCTCGATTATGACACACTGTCCTTCTATCTGAATCTGCAAAAACAATTGTACGAATATGAACTCTATGAGGAGCCGCTCTCTCCGAATAACGGTATTCAGGCGCAGCTTCCGGTGCTTCTGGCGGAATACACGTTTTGCAGCAAGGAAGATGTCGAGAATTATCTGTCTTTACTCGGCAACGTGGACAGCTATTTTGAGCAGATTTTATCCTTTGAGGCCGAAAAGGCAAAGGCCGGACTTTTTATGTCCGACGCCAATTGCGTATCGGTAATTGAGAGCTGTGAAAGTTTTGTGGAAAACCGGGAGAATAATTTTCTTTTCTCTACCTTCTCCAACCGTCTGAATCAGGTGGAGGGATTGACCGACGAGGAGACTGCTGCCTACATAAGAACAAATAACGATGCGGTTTATGACCACGTATTCCCCGCCTATGAAAATATGATTCACAAGCTTACCTCCATGCTGGGATGCGGAAGAAATGATTGGGGGCTTTGCAATTACGAAAGCGGCGCCGATTACTATGCGGCTCTGGTCTCCTCCTATACCGGAAGCGATCAGACAGTGGAGGAATTATTTGATGCAATATCTGCTGCAAGGGCGGAGGATATGCTTGCTTATACCGCACTTTTTGAGTCCGACCATACGCTGCTGGATCGACTGTCTGACAAGAACTGGGAAGACTGCGACGAAGCTTCCATGATTTCTTCGCTGCTTGAGGCGATGCGAAGCGATTTTCCGGAGCCGATTACCACAGACTATTCGCTCTCTTTTGTAGAGGATTCCCTACAGCCTTACCTTGCTCCGGCGTTCTATATCACAGCGCCATACGACAACTACATGCAAAACAAGATTTATGTGAATACCGCAAAAACCTATCCGAGTGTCTCCTACTTTACGACGCTTGCACACGAAGGCTTCCCGGGACACCTGTATCAGACTACCATGTCGTATGATTACGGCTTGTCCCCTATGCGTTTCTGCTTAGATTTTCCGGGGTATACCGAAGGGTGGGCTACCTACGTGGAGCTGATGGCTTACAACTATGCCGGTCTTGATGAAAATGCAGCTCGGGCGCTCCGCCTAAATCAGTCTACAACACTAAGCCTGTATGCCACTTCCGATATCGGTATTCACTATTACGGCTGGAAAACAGAAGATATGCAGAAATTTTGGGCGGAATACGGCATTACGGATGAGAATGTAATCAATGAAATTACCCGGCTCATTCTGTCGGAACCGGGCAATTATCTGAAATATTATATCGGTTATCTGGAATTTGAGAATCTAAAAAATGAAATGGCGGCCGTTTATGGGGATGATTTTTCCTTATATTCGTTCCATGAAGCCATTCTTCGCATGGGACCTGCGCCGTTTCCGGTACTGAAGGAACATTTTAAGGAATACTATTCTCCTCGCTCCAATGAATCCTGACCTAAGTTTCGTCCAGCAGGGACTGATAGACCTCCCGCTTGCTTACGCCGCGGTCTTTTGCCACAAGCTTCATTGCCTCTTTATGGTCAATGCCCTGTGATTCGTAGTGCTCCATATGTTCTTCCAGCGTCATACTTTCCCATGAGGACTGCTTTTCCTTTGCAATTTCCCCGCGGCTCTTTCCGCAGATGACCAGGACGTATTCTCCGCGGGGTTCGTTGGATTCACAGTAGGTAAGAAATGCCGAAAAGCTGGTCTGTATCTTCTCCTCGTGCTTTTTTGTAAGCTCGCGGCATACGGTAAGCTCCCGGTCTCCGAGGGTATTGTACAGCTCGGTAATCGTCCTGACCAGATGATGCGGCGCTTCGTAGAGAACGATGGTTCGTGTTTCGTTCTTCAATTCTTCCAGAACTGCCGCGCGCTCCTTTTTATCTCTCGGCAGAAACGCTTCGAACGCGAACCGTCTGGTCGGGCGTCCCGACATCGTAAGCGCCGTTATACATGCAGCCGCTCCCGGAAGGGAAGTGACCGGAATTCCTTCCTCATAACAAATGCGCA
Organism: uncultured Lachnobacterium sp.; assembly: GCA_964614035.1. Taxonomy (GTDB): domain Bacteria; phylum Bacillota; class Clostridia; order Lachnospirales; family Lachnospiraceae; genus Roseburia. Next base: position 9,617 of record CAZTKM010000004.1, on the reverse strand, counting down.
CGATATCTTCTCCCGGGTCCGAGATTCCGGGAGTTCCTGCGTCTGTTATAAGTGCTACATTCTGTCCTTCTTTTAACTTCGCCACAAGCTGATACGCTTTTTCTATCTTATTGAATTCGTGATAGCTGGTCATCGGGGTATGAATATCAAAATGGTTCAGAAGTTTAATGGAATTTCTCGTATCTTCCGCCGCGATGAGGTCTGCTTCTTTTAGTGTTCGAAGCGCGCGGTATGTGATATCCTCCAGATTTCCAATCGGGGTTGCGCACAAATATAAGGTTCCTGACATAATCGCAGACTTCCTCTCTTTCTAATATCCGTATATATCGTAAATGCAGTCGTTATATACTCCCTGCTCCTTGTATACAATCAAAGGCTTTTCCACCGTAAGTCTGGATTTTCCGCCTCGAAGCCCCTCAATCAATACCATGTTCGGCTCTTTATCCACATACGGATACACCAGCTGCATACGCTTGGGCTCTATATGGTATTCCACCATTTTGCAAAAAATTTCTGCCAGACGAAATGGGCGGTGCACCATGTAGAAACGTCCCTGCGGTTTCAATAGTCTGGCCGTTTCCCGCAAAATATCATCCAGATTGCACAGGATTTCATGCCTTGCTATCGCCTTTGCATCCTCGGGGTTTGTAAGTCCATGCTGCCCGATCATATACGGCGGATTTGTCGTTACAACATCAAAAGAAGAGGCTCCAAACAAAGCGGAAGCCTCCTTAATATCCCCTGTTACAATGTCAATCTTCTGTTCCAGATGATTGTATAGAACACTTCTTCTTGCCATATCCGCGCTTTCCTGCTGAATTTCCAGTCCGCAAAAGTGTTCTCCGTCCGTTTTTGCTTCCAGAAGAATCGGGATGATTCCTGTCCCTGTGCCAAGGTCTAACACCCGCTCCCCTTTCTTTACTTTTGCAAAACCCGACAGCAGTACCGCGTCCATTCCGAAACAGAACCTCCCCGGATTCTGTATTATTTTGTATCCGTTCCGCTGCAATTCATCCACTCGTTCCTGCTCATGAACCAGATTATTCCTTGTCTCCACGATTTTCTTTTCCTCGATTGTCGTTGTGTCGGCTGTGGTTCTTATTGCGGCGATTGTCGCGGACATTCCGGTCCGTACGGTCATTTATGCGGTCGTTCTTGTCTCCGCGGCTATTGCGTTCATTCTCCTCTGGCTGCGAAGAGGTCTCCTCAGCCGTTCCGTCCTCCGCTAACTCGCTAAGTTCCTTTAACTCTTCCTCCGTAAGCTTTACGTCCTTTTTCCTTCTCGGATGGAAACGCAGCTCGTCCACCGGATACTCCCGAAGCTCCTTTTCGTCTCCGATATCTACGATGACCTTAACCTGCTGGCGAAGCACGTTGATACTGCTTACCTCTCCCTTTGTGCCGTCGGAAGCGGTAACAAGCTCTCCGACAGAAGGCATTCTGCCGTTTAAGTATTCGTAGGTCTCCTGTTCGTTTTTTAAGCAGCACATCAATCTTCCGCAGACACCGGAAATTTTCGTCGGATTTAAGGATAAGTTCTGTTCCTTTGCCATTTTTATGGACACCGGCACGAAATCGGACAGATACGAATAACAGCAAAGCGGCCGCCCACAGATTCCTACGCCGCCCAGAATCTTGGTCTCGTCGCGGACGCCAATCTGACGGAGCTCAATTCTTGTGCGGAAGACTGCCGCCAGATCCTTTACCAGTTCGCGGAAGTCAATTCTTCCGTCCGCGGTAAAATAGAATAACAGCTTGTTTCCGTCAAATGTGTACTCTGCGCCGACGAGCTTCATATCCAACTCATGCTTTAAGATTTTTTCTTTGCAGATGACAAACGCTTCCTTTTCTCTTTCCTTGTTCCGCTCAACCACAGCCTCGTCTTCCTCTGTCGCAACCCGGATTACCGGCTTTAACGGCTGAACAACCTGATCGTCCTCCACATCCTTCGGCGCAATCAGAACCGTTCCCATCTCCACCCCGCGCGCAGTTTCCACAATCACATGGTTACTTACTTCCAGCTCATATCCTGCCGGATCAAAATAATAAATCTTGCCCGCCTGTCGAAAGCGGACGCCAACAATCTTTACCATATCAGTTCTCCTTGATGACCAGAAGTAATAGTTCTATTACCAGATCGAAATTTACATTTGCATTTACCCGTATTTTTGCTTTTTCCAAAGCTTTGAGTATATTTTCAATCCCATGATAGGAATGTTTTTCCGCCTGCCTTCGTATGTCATAGACCTCATCCTTAAAAATCAGTCCGTTTACATCGCCGGTGGCTTTATACATAAGTACATCGCGAAACCAGATCATAATCAGATCGAAATAGTCCGCGATTTGCAGCTTGTATTCGCTGATTTGCTTGACCGCACCGCCCAGCTCATAGGAATCGATATCATCCAGCCGTTTTACCAGTTGAAGCGCCGAGGCCTTCAGCCCATTGAAATCCTCGGAGGTCGCAAGCTGGATGGCTTTTCCGACGTTTCCCTGCGCAAATGCTGTACACACATCCGCCTGATAGTCCGGTATCTGATAATTTGCCATTAAATACCTGCGGATGAGCTCGTTTTTTACCGCTTTGATATCCAGAATGATACATCTGGAGCGGATAGTCTGTAAAAAGCTGTCTGCATTCGTCGTAAGCAGCAGAATTACCGCGTACGAAGGCGGCTCCTCTATGGTCTTTAGAAGCGCGTTCTGCGCCTGCTGGTTCATTTTCTCGGCTTCGTCGACAATGTATATTTTGTACTTACTGCTGTACGGCTTTATCACAATATCATTGTTAAGCTGCGCGCGGACATCGTCCACCGAAATCGTGTTTGGCTTTTCGTGCGATACATAAATAATATCCGGCTGGTTATGATCCGCCGCCTGATGGCAGGAGCGGCATTCCAGACATGGCTCTGTGCCGCCTTTTTCACACTGAAGCGCAGTTGCAAAGGCTTCCGCCAGCATTTTCTTTCCGGATTCCTTCGGCCCGTTTATGATATAGGCGTGGGATACCTTGTCCATCGCAATGGCGTTCTTCAAATGCTCTATAATCTGTTCATGCCCTATAATATCTTTAAACCCAGCCATTTACTACTCCTTCTACGTTACAATATCCAGCAGCAGTCCCCGGATCTCTCCGATTCTTGCCAGTATTTCAATATGATCCTTCTCGTCATTTACAAGCTCTGTCGCAAGCTCATCCAGATTGCTGTCAATCAGCCGGATGATTCCGTACACCCTGTGACGGCCTTTTCGGTCGAGGAAATTTTCTCTTGAAAATTTGTGGGAACGGTAGACCACCTCGTTCAAAAATTCTTTAATCATGCTCCGGTATGCCTTCATGTCCCGGATATCCATATGCTGTGCGATGCGGTTTCCCTGCGCGGTAATATCTTCCAACAGCGCGTCCACCTTTGCCTGCAGCTCTGCGTCTGTGATGGCGCTGGCGAGCGTAAATTTGAAAGAGCCGTCTCCGGCAACCGTCTTTGCTGTATCCGCCAGCGGCGCTGCTGCATTCACATCATTTACTTTGATTGCCATACGACCTTCTCCTTTCCTACAGCATCTTACCGATATACGCCGCAACGGCTTCGATTGTCTGATTCAGATTATCGTTTACGAAGCGCTTCTGTATTCCCGCCTTCTGCAGGTTTTCTTCTGAAAAATCTGCGGCGTCCGCCAGAAACCTTCTGCACATTTCCTCATATTTCGGCGTACTCTGCGTCCGCTCCCGCTCGATTGCACGTATCAGACGCTCCCCGTCTTCCACTTCGATATAAATGGGGACGACCGACTCCGCTCCAAAGTAATCGCGAATCTTTACATAGGCTTCCAGAGTTCCAATCATAAGATAGTTATCCTTTGCAAGATCTATCTGTCCGTCGTCCGCCGTAAAATACTTCCAGTCGCCGTAAACGGTGTGATATATCCGAAGCTCAATGATTTTTTTCTCCTGCTCCAGCCGTTCTGCAGTCTCATCGGAACAGAAAAAATATTCTCTTCCGTCCGCTTCGCCTTCGCGTATCGGCCTTGTCGTGTATGGAATTACCTTTTTTATATTCAGTTTATGGCCGGAAAAAAGCTCGTGATAAATGCAGTCCTTCCCGGAAGAGCTTTTTCCCATCAGGCAAAAGATTTTTCCCATTCCTAATTCCTCAGATTCTGCCTTCGTAACTATTCAGAACCCACCCATATATTCGCAAAAACAGCCTCTTTACGAGGCTACGCTTCTTCGAAGGGGTTGTGAATAGTTACCTGCTTTCTTATTATAATATGAAATGCTCCTAAAATACAAGGGTGCACATTTTCCCATCTGTAACGCCAAGAACCTCCAGTCCAAGCGCTGTGCAGCTTTGTATGTCCGAGACGATTTTATCCGTTATCCGCTCCCCCGGCGCGACAAGCGGTATTCCCGGCGGATACAGACAGACGTAATCCCCGCTTATGCGCCCTGACGCATGTTCTAACAGCGTCTGCTCCTGCCTTTGCTCTTTGGCCTCTGCGATCGTCATGGCAATCTCTGCCGGCTCGTACAGATTCCCATACGCTGCGTCCCGCTGTCCCTGATTTTCCGGCGAATCCGCCTCCAACTGACCGTCGATTTCAGAAAGAGCTTCCCACAAGCGCCGGAATCCCTCTTCTGTGTCCATGATGCTTGTCATCGCAAGCACGTAGTCTCTGGACGCCATTTCCATCTGAAGGCCGTATCGGTTTAGGAGACAGTCGTACAATTCTTTGCCGGAAAAGCGCTTCGTATCTGGAAAAATGAGCAGTTTTGACGAGTCAAAAGCAAACGCTTCCTCTTTGGAAAAGCATCCGCCATCTATAATCTGAAGATGTTTCAAAGATTTCGCCTGATTATAGAATGTCTTTAGTTTCTTCCAATAGCCTTCAAAAAGAGATTCCCTTTCCTGCTCAAGAAGGCGGATACATTTCTCCATCCCTGCCATCAACAGGTAGGACGGAGAGCTCGTCTCAAAAATATCCAGCTGTCTTTCGATTCTGCTGCATGAAATCCGATTGCTGCATACATGCAGAAGCGCGGTCTGTGTGTAGGAGGGAAGCGTCTTATGCATACTCTGAATTACGAGATCCGCACCCTCCGTTACCGCGCTTTTGGGAAAATGCTCCGACAGTCCAAAATGCGCGCCATGCGCCTCGTCCACAATCAGTATCATTCCGTAGGAATGGACAACTGCTGCAATACCGGCAATATCCGACACAATCCCGTCATAAGTCGGCGAAGTAAGTACAACCGCCTCGTATGGGCTTTCGCAGCCTGCTTCCTTCCTTTTTCGGATGGCGGATTCCACCGCCTGCGGCGTAATTTGTCCGCACACCCCATGCTTGGTAAATTCGGGATAGATATAATCCGCCTGAAGCTCCCAAAGCTCAACGGCATGATATACTGCCTTGTGGCAGTTCCTTGCCGCCAGAATCCCTGCCCCCCGCGCGCAGCTTCCGCTGATTGCCGCCAGAAGTCCGCAGGTGCTTCCGTTTACCAGATAGTAGCTCTGCTTTGCCCGATATAAATGGGCGGCCCGCTCCTGCGCCTCTTTTAATATTCCGGCTGCATGGTGCAGATTATCAAAGCCCTCGATTTCCGTTATATCAATCGCATATGGATTTACTTCATCGAGCGGCTGCCTTTTATGTCCCGGCATATGGAACGGATAAATATTCGATTTTGCATAGTGTTCCAATTTCTCATCCAGAAATTCCATGTTCCTGCTACCTTTATATCGGATTATCCCAAATATCTGCCCAGTTCCGGCATCCAGTCGTCAAAGAAAATCTCATCCCGGCAGAGCGCCGTCCAGATTGGTTTTGCAAACGTGACAAAGCGCTCCAATACCTCCTGCCAGCTGTCCGTTTTGTGATGGGCTTTTTTGTATTTTTCCCACCGGTTCTCCATGTATTTGTAATGGACGTAACCCTCAATCTGCTCCATGCGCTTTAGCCTTAAAATTTTTGGTTCCCTTTCGCAGAGGCCGCTGAGCTCCTCCATGACATGACGGCCGCTGACGGTTTCCGCCTTTAGGATTTCATTTACAGAATCATACGCCGCCATGTCGGAAATCAGTTCCAGCTTCTTCATAATCTCAAAAAAGTATTTGCTCAACTGATTTCCCGGAGCAAACAGATAAAGCGACACCGGTTTGTCGTCCATAAGCATCTGAAATCCTGTCTGTTCCACACGATATACATTCCCTTTTACAGAGACGATCCGCATCGAAAGAGGAACCATCATCTCAAAATAGTTCGCGGTCAGTTCCAGATTGGCGTACCCCTGCCGCATCTGATACGCATATTCCCATTCGACTTCCCTGCGGTCTTCGAACAATTCCCGGCAGAGCGCGTCCAAAAGCGCCCCTGTCAATGTCTGCCCCGGAATCAGCTTCTCCGGCGCAATCTGCTTTTCGCTTTCTTTATAGTAAAAGGAAAGCCGCTCCTCCGTCTGTCTTCTGTAATTCTCGATTCCGACTGCTTTGCAGTCCGCAAGCATCATATGTTCCCTGTAGGAGGACTTTGCGATACGGTCAAGCAGATCTTCGACCACAAAGCCCCTCAAAAGATCCGGAAACGGAATCGCAAGCTCCATACTTCTTTTCTTGAGCTCGGCAGCAGGATTCACTCCAACATTCATTACAACCATACTCCTATCAGACTCTGCACTTTGCTGACCACCTTGCGTTCCTTCGCATACTCCAGCAAGATTGAAATGTCCTTCTCCTCATCTTTAATGTACGCCTGAATGGCGGTCTTAAAGGTCTCCCGGTCCATCTTGCTCTCATATTTCAGGCAGTCGCAAATCATACGCTCTTTCTCATAGATTCCAAATTCATTTCCGTCAATCGTAATCCTTGACGCCCCCAATTCAAGCGCATCCGGCTCCGTATAATACGGAATTACCTTGGGATAATCCATAGTAAACCGCGATTTGGACGTATTCTTATCTACTGCGAGTTTCCATCCGAACGGTTTCTCCTTTATATACCCATAAGCGTATAATGCGCTCTCCATGCACAGCTTTGCATCCGGAAAAAGCTTTGCAAGCAGCTCCTCCTCCGTAAACCGGTCAATCCGGTCCGTATAGTATCCGTTCTTAATCCGGATGATTTGTCCGGATTCCACAAAGGACAGGATTTTACGATAGTCTATTCCCAGCGCGGACAACTGCTCTTTCTTTACAATTCCGCCACGCTTGTCAATTTCCTTTACGACCTGTTCCAGAATCTCTTTTTGTGTCATTTTTTCCGCTCCATGAAAATAATAGTGGTATTTATTTCTATTCTACCGCTTATTTGCTTTTTGTCAATATTGTCATTTTGTCCTTGAAAAGTGATATGGATTGTCCTATAATCCAATTTAGGACATCACTTTTTGTCGTTATTGTCTTTTGGAGGAACATATGGATCAATCATCAACTACTATTCGGAAAAATCCATCCAGAGAAACCTGTGAAGGTATTATCAAACGAATTCTCATGACGGAAGTGTTACAGAACGGCACAAATACCCATTTCCGCAATGCATCCGATTTTATGAGCTATTTTGAATCTCTTTACCCCGCCTCCGATGCATTGACCAAGCAGGTACAGCGCGCAATCAAATCGCTCGATATGCCCAAGGATGAAAAAGGTTGCTACATTGTGAATAAAACTTCTGTGCAGCTTACACAGGAAAAGGAAATCTCCCGTTTGTTTGAACAGGCGCACGTCTCTGTCAATCCGATGACAAATTATGAGACCGTCTTTTTAACCGCGGACGTGCCTATGCGCTCCTACCTGATTTACACGCTGGAAACATCGGAAACCTTCAAGGGAAAGTTTCTGACTATAGTTGAGACCTCCAATGGACTCATAATTTATACGGAAAACAAGAACCAACTGCTGATTCTCTTAAATAGTCTGACAATTTAGCCCAATTTGGAAAATGTCGAAAAACCAAAAACAGACAAAATTATTCGCACTGATTTTGTCTGTTTTTGTAAATTCTGTCGTAATATTTGTCCTTTTTGTCGTTTATTGGAAATTCTAGCGGAATAAGCGGTTCTTTTTGCTTCTCTTTTTCATTTTCCTTCTCTTGATTTCCTTGAACCGATCCTTCTGCTCCTTTTTCGCCTGCATTTTATGTCGGATTACATAGAAATTATCAAACAGCCGCTTTCCGAAATAAATGCTTGCGACAAGAGCGGCTATAATCAGAATCACACCGGCAATCATGGCCGGCTTAATCTGCACAACCTTCTTTTCTTCTTCGACCACGCGCTCCCGCTCGAACGGCGTCGATTCCGCCGCTACATCCGCCGCAACAATATCCGCCTGCCCGACTTCCTTTCCTGCATAATTGTATACCAGTCTCGCAATCGTATCATCCACGTTTGTCTCGAGCGTAAACGCAGCGTCGGAAAACTCCACAGTCTTCGGCAAAACAATATATTTGTCTTTATCCAGGGAAATAAACGCCGGGTTACTGTTTAATACGCCCGCATTCTCCAAGACGTCATCCGAAATGCTGGTCTCGTTCTCCGAGATGTTCAATACCTGAAAATTATCAAAGCAGTAATCAAACAGCGTTCGCGTGGTCGTATATTCGATTGGCGTTCTTGCATACATTACAACGCAGACTAAGGACATGCCGTCCTTTTCCGCAAAAGAGACCAGCGTATGCCTTGCCGCATCCGTATATCCTGTTTTTCCGCCGGTACAGTACTCATACAGATACGCGTCATCGCCACGCCATGGATAAAGCATTTTGTGATGGTTGTGGCAATAATATGGCTCGTCATGCTTGTTCGTCTCCGGAATCTTATAGGAGATCGCGCTCGCAATCGTTCGAAACGTTTCATTCTTATAACACTCCGCCCCGATTAAGGCCATATCATATGCGCAGGTATAATGCTCGGAATCCGGAAGACCGTTACAGTTTACAAAATGAGTATTTACGCATCCAAGCTGGCTGGCGCGCTCATTCATCATATCGATAAATGTCTGATAGTCGCCACCCTTTGACTCTCCGATATGCTCCGCGGCTGCATATGCACACTCATTTGCAGACTCAAGCATGACCGCATAGAGAACCTGCTCCATGGTAAGCTCTTCGTTCCAATCCCTGGCAATGTGTGAGGAGTCTCCCTCATTGCCGCCGAATACCGCGTCATATGAAAAAACGACCGTCTCATCCAGACTGCTGTTCTCAATTGCAAGCAGCGTGGTTAAAATTTTGGTTATGCTGGCCGGATAATGTGTATTCGTACTATTTTTTTCGTACAAAACGGTACCGGTATTTATTTCCATTATTATGGCGCTTTCCGCTTCGATATTCGGCATGGACGGCCAGTATTGCTCCGCGTTTACCGGTGCAGGCGCTGAGACAAAACAAGCCGAAAAGCCTAGAAAACAGGCGGTTAACGCTGTTGTCAGCTTATGTATTTTCATTCCGTTTTCTCCTAAGTATAATCTATCCGTTATGACCTATTTATATATATATCAAAAATATGAAGTCTTCGCAAGACAGGGGAAAAGCACTTTACAATTTTTGATTTTCCTTCATAATAATATATAACCTGAGTTTTGAAGTAAATATCTGAAATAAATCCAGCAACCCCTTGTGGTTACT
>CAZTKM010000003.1:0-92244 GCA_964614035.1 uncultured Lachnobacterium sp. | reverse complement strand
TCAAGGTGGAAACTGCTTGGTTAAGTCTGTGTTGGACTTAATCAGCAGACACTACTTACGGATTATGTGGAACTGTTTAAGCAAAGGAATCCTCAGCTATATGTATTTGGTGCATATATTCATATGGATGAAGAGACACCACATGTGCATATAGATTTTGTACCATTTTCAACAGATAATAAAAGAGGTCTGGAAACGAAGAATTCACTTAAGGGGCACTTGCTTCCAGAGGCTTTGAAAGTGAAGGTAAAGGAAATACTGAATGGCAGCAGTGGTCTGAGGCAGAGAAAGAGGATATTGCCATTATCATGGAGAAATATGGTATCGGCTGGAAGAAGCTTGATACGCATAAGCCGCATTTGTCGGTGTTGGATTATAAGAAGCAGGAACGAAGCCGAGAAGTCAAAGAACTGGAGCAGGAGCTTGAGGATATTAGCGTTGTAATTGAGCTAAAAGAAGAACGAGAAGCACGACTGGATAGAGAGATTAATAAACAAGAGCTACAACTAAAAAGGGACCGCGAGAAAGCCGAGAGAACCTTGTCTATAGTAAATTCTTTGAAAGAAAAAGCATTAGACGAAGGTGCAATGCAGGAAAGACGTAATAAAACACTAATTACAGATAATCAGGAATTGGATGCAGTTATTACGGATAAAAAAGAGCAATTAGCAGATTTGCAGGCGGCACTTGAAAGATTTCGTGCAGTATTTGATAAAGTAGATGAGGAGCTGGAACGAGCAAAGGGAGAGTTGGCTGAGGTGAGAAAGTTTAGGAGGGAACTGGTTGCTCAGGGTAACGGAGATTATTATTTAAAAGAAGAGGTAATTCGGTTAAGGTATGAAAACCAGAATCTGAAAGCTGAGAATAAGGGGTTGAGGGAGAAACTGGATAAAGCGTATGAATTTATGAAAAAGTTTGTTATTGAAGGAAAGTCGATGTTGGATAAGTTCTTGGAGTGGATTGGCGAGAAGGTTAAGGATGTGAGAGGAAGGTGATGTGCATGATAATTTCGCGTTCGCGAAATTATCATTGCAAAGGCTATATTTGAATGATATAATTAAGAAAATATGTTCGATTACGAGGATGGACGCATGAAGATAAGTTATAAGAGATTATGGAAATTATTGATAGATAGAGAGATGTTAAAAAAAGATTTGGCAGAAAAGGCTGAAATTAGTACTACATCTATCGCTAAATTAGGAAAGAACGAAAATGTGAATACAGATATTTTATTAAAGATTTGCAATGCTCTTGATTGTGACTTACAGGATATTATGGAATTGATTGAAGATTAAGTGGAGGTTTGTATTATGGATGCTATGAGCGTTTTAGAAAATTCATATCATTTAATAAATAAGAATTTTGGCTTTTATAAGAGAAATTTTGGACATATTTATTATTTGAGCGTTCAAGATGATGAAATTAAATTTATAGATAAGTTGTTTGGAAAAGTGGAAAATAAGCTATCAGCACAGGATAAAATGTTAAATTATTCGATATCTGCTATTTATACGGCAACAGCGGTGTTAATTGAATTGATGAATAGAAATGATATAGAATACGATGACATTCAGATGGAAGAAATATGTGCAGGTTTTTCAAATATGAATCTGAATGAAGTCTCGTTTGAAGAAAAAACTGAGGAAGAGTTGGATGAGATATTATTTGGATTACTGACAGATGGCATAGATTTAGAATCCCGAAAAAAATCTGGAAGTGAAAGAACTCCGGATGAAATAATTAAGTATATGTTAAATATTATCGGATATAATGAGATGGTGTCTGCTGATAAAAGCATTGTGGATCCGGCGTGTGGAACAGGTACATTTATAAAGCAGATAATGGATAGATTTGTTGATGGATTGTATATAAATGAATCTACAGATGCATTTAAGGAGAAACTTTTGAATGACAAATTAATCCGAGCATATGATACAAAGCCGTCAAATGTATTTGTGACTAAGATTGTGATGATATCCGTATTGGTTAAGCGGAAGTTGATAAAAAAGATGGATGATGTGTTAGATTTGGCAAGTAATCTGCCAGTATATTGTCAAGATTTTTTGCGAGTGGAAGAAAAATCAGATTACGTTGTTGGTAATCCACCTTATATAAGGCTACAAAATATGTCTGTTGAACATAGGGATTTTGTGAAAAAAAATTATGTTAGTGCTACAGGAAGATTTGATATTTTTACTTGTTTTCTTGAGAAGAGTGATAAATTGTTGAATGAAGATGGAAAGATGTGCTTGATTACAAGTAATAAGTATCTGACAGCAAATTATGGTGTTGGTGTACGTGAGTACTTATCACAAACAGGACATGTTAGGAAATTAGTAGATTTATATGATACAAAATTTTTTGGTGCTGCCGTTTTGCCAGCAATCATTATGTGTGAGAATAATAAAAGTGATAATTGCGATGTGGATTATATAGGAATAAAAACTGCTGAACAAGATGCACAATATGAGTGCTTGAATGCTAGTGAGCTGTTCGAATTTGTTGAAAATGAATTGGATTGTGGTAAAAAATACATTATGTATGGAAACGGAGATAAGAGAGTTTTTGAGGTTTCACGTTCGAAGGTTAAAGTGCCTGTGAATGGAAGCACATGGAATTTTTCAACAAGTGATGAGAATACTATTAAAATTAAAATGGATGAAAAAAAATTATGTTCCTTGGGGGATATATTTGATGTGTGTGATGTTGTCAAATGTAATAGGAAATGCGTTTGCTGGGAAGAAGGCTAAGGTGACGCCACCACCACTTCCAACAACGGGATTTTATGTTGCCATAAATGGAAAGCAAAAAGGTCCATACGATGCGGCAAAAATTTCCAAAATGATTTCGGAAGGTACAGTTGTTCGGGATAGCCTTGTATGGAAAGATGGGATGGAAAACTGGATAAAGGCAAGTGATGTTGAGGAGCTTTCTTCTCTCTTCACGAGTGTGCCTCCGATACCAAATGCGGATAAGTAATGCAAATTAGTCATACGGATTGGAGGATGGTATTTTTATGACAATGCCCAAAACCCCACAGTCTGTCAATGCAGATTTCATGACAGAGGACGAAATCCATGCAAAGCTGCAGGAGGGCTTTGATGATGTGAAAGCCGGAAGAGTACAGGATGCAGCAACCGCATTCAAACAAGTAAGGGAGAACAAATAAAAATGAAGAGATTAAAGGTATTTAGATACATCGGTAATCAGCTATCTGAAGCAAGAGGATGCACCGGAACGAATGAAAGATACATTGGCACTCTGGGAACAGTTTGAACAGGGGATGTATGATATCTATCTGTCTCAGGTTACACTTGATGAATTGGGAGAATGCCCGGAGCCGAAGCGGACAAAGCTTTATGAATATTTGAGCAAAATAAAATATACGAAGCTTGAAGTTACGGAAGAAGTGCTTGCGGTTGCAAACCGGATTGTCGAGATGGGTATCCTTTCGCCAAAGAGTATAGACGATTGTCAGCATATAGCGACGGCGGTTGTACATGAATGTGATTGTATTATTTCGTGGAATTTTAAGCATATTGTTAATATAAAGACGATTCGGGGCGTTCGGGCAATTACAGATCTTGAGGGCTACAAGGAGATAGATATTATGAATCCGTCGGTATTATTGGGAGGTGAATGACTATGGCAAATACATTAGACATTAGTCCTGCTTTTACAATCGAAGACATACACAAGATTCGTGAACGCAATTACGAAGTGACAAAAGGTATGACTATTGAAGAAAAACTGCGTTATTATAATACACCAAGAACCGATGCCGAGCAGCAGATCGAACGGTTACGGGCAAGAAAAAATGAAGCAGAATAGTAGCAACAAGCCTTGGAACCCGCTAAATTTATTGAGGTTGCAGCGATTTTCTTTTCTGCAAACTGTCAAAGACAGGGATATGCGCTGGACATTACCGATCAGAGATTTCATCACGAGATTTATCTGAGTGATGCAAGGAAGACTGCGCCCGAAAAATTAAAGACGGTCATCCGGCATCCGGTAAAGCGCATTTGACAATTTCCTATTATATCTTTTCAGTCCGCTGTGCCTCTGATATAATAACACTATAATTTTTAGTTGACGATAAAAATTGTAGAGAAAGGATACATATTTATGAAAGAAAAAACGCGAAAGATGAGCATTAAGGCAAAAATATTACTGCCGGCGAGCCTTCTGATTTTATGTGTCTGTGTGGCATTGGGATTTAGTGCATACAGAAGTATCAACAACGGAATGGTCGCAATGGGTGCAGAGGAGGCAATGATGGCGGCTAAGATTGCTGTGAAAACTGTAGACGGCGATCTGCTTGAAAAGATTGCACCGGGAGGAGAAGATACCCAGGAGTATCAGACAGTACTTCAGGCTCTGCGGGAGGTGCAGCAGGAATATGGAATAGCCTATCTGTATACATTATATACGGACGGCAGTGCCATATATTACAGTGTTGATACCGATCAATCCGGAAATCAGTCGGCAATAGGGAAAATTTTTGAAAATTCATACGATATGTTAAGCGGAGCATTTGCCGGCGAAGAATATGTGGAGAACTACATTGATTCTTCCGAAGACGGCGATTTGGTTTCCGTCTATCTGCCAATCAGAAACTCTGCGGGAGATGTCGTCGGAGTTCTCGGGAGCGATTATGATGCGTCCAATGTTGTTGCGCGCTTAAATGCGACAACGCGTCAGGTAATTGTAATGGCAGGGGTCTGCCTTGTGGTTGCACTCATAGTATTGAGTATCATTATCGGTCAAATTACAAAAGGGTTAAGGTCTGTAAACCAGAAGATTTATGACCTTGTATATAATGAAGGGGACCTGACACAGAAGCTGGATATTCAAACCGGAGACGAGATGGAGCTGATTGCGAACAATGTGAACAAGCTCTTAGAATATATCCGGGGTATCATGCTCAATATTGCGGGGAATTCGGCTCAGCTGAATAATTCCTCCAAGGCTGTTGTGAAGAATCTGTCAAGCGCAGAGGTTAATATCACAGATGTCTCCGCGACGATGGAGGAAATGAGTGCTGCGATGGAGGAGACCAGTGCATCCTTGAGTCAGATCAATGAATCCATCAGAAGAGTATATGAGGCGATTGACCATATTTCCGAAAAAGCGAATGACGGCAGGGAATCCTCTGCCGGAATTATGAGCAAGGCAAAAGAAATTTATGAAAACGCAGTGGAAGAACAGAGACAGGCAAAGGTTCTTGCGAATGATATGGCTGCGGTCGTAAACGAGAAGATTGAGAAGTCGAAGGCGGTAGAGGAAATTGGACAGCTCTCGGACGATATTATCAGCATTACGGGACAGACGAATCTGCTTGCGCTGAATGCAAGCATTGAGGCGGCGCGTGCGGGAGAGGCAGGGAGAGGCTTTGCGGTGGTCGCAGATGAAATCGGGAAGCTTGCCACGAATTCGGCGGAGAATGCGGCACAGATTCAGCGTGTGAGCGCAGAAGTGGTCAAAGCGGTCAACGAACTGGCGCAGAAGGCGCAAGAGATGCTTACCTTCCTGGATGAGACCGCGATGAAGGGGTACGAGAAGCTGCTTGAAACAAGCGGAAACTATCAGAATGATGTCGGAGATATGAACCGGATGATGCAGACCTTCGCAGAGGAGAGCGGCGAAGTAAAGCAGGGGATGGATGAGATTAAGGAATCCGTTTCTGCGGTCAGCATCGCAGTAGAGGAAAGCGCACAGGGTGTTACAAATGTGACCGGAATGTCGGTTGATCTGACAACGAGTGTCGGCGATATTGGCAGCGAAGCAAACTCCAATATGAGCATTGCCAGTCAGTTGAGCGCCGAAGTAAATAAATTCAAGCTGGAATAAAGGAAAAGACGTATAGAAGCAGAGGCAGTAAGTGAGGAAGCTTACTACCTCTGTTTTTCTATAAACCGCACGTCATGGTATACATGCGGATTGAAAAAACGGAAAATTTCCTGCTTTGGGGTGGCAAATATCTGGATATCTGTTAATATAATTGAAAAGAATGTGAGGTGTGTCTATATGATGAATCATATTGTCGGTTCAATCAAAGAATCATTGCAGTCGGTGCTGCCGATTACAGCTATTATCCTGCTGCTTTGTATTACGATTGCGCCGTTAGATACAGGAGTGTTGGCATTGTTTTTATTTGGATGCCTCCTGTTGATTATGGGAATGAGTTTTTTTACGATTGGTTCTTCTATCTCTATGGAATCATTGGGAAAAGGAATCGGAATCCAGCTTAGCAAATCAAAAAGTATTCTGGTTTCCGTTTTGGTTTGTTTTGTCTTAGGCGTTTTGATTACAATTGCGGAGCCGGATTTGCAGGTGCTTGCGGAACAAGTGCCTACGATTTCGTCGAGGCTGCTAATTATCTGCGTAGCTGTGGGAGTCGGTTTATTCCTTTCTGTTGCGATGGTAAGAGCATATAAATCCATTCCGCTTTCTAAGCTTTTAATTTTCTTTTATTGTATTGTCATCCTGCTGGCTTTGTTTGTGCCGCAAGACTTTATTGCTACGGCTTTTGATTCAGGCGGAGTGACAACAGGACCTATTACGGTTCCGTTTATTATGGCGCTGGGAGCCGGTATGGTAACCATGCGCAAAGATAAAAATTCGCAGGAAAACAGTTTCGGTCTGGTCTCTTTGTGCAGTATCGGTCCGATCCTGTCCGTACTGATTTTAAGTATTTGCTTCAATCCAAAGCCGGAGACAACAGCGGTGGTAATTCCGACTGTGGAGACAACAAAGGACGCTTTTGCCCAGTTCGTTTATGCGCTTCCGATTTATGCAAAGGAGGTTCTGCTCGCATTATTGCCGATTGTCGGTGTATTTGTGTTTTTTCAATTGATTTCCAGACGATATCATAAACACCAGATTGCGAAAATCAGTGTGGGACTTGTCTATACATATATCGGGCTGCTCTTGTTTCTTACAGGCGCCAATGTCGGGTTTATGCCTGCCGGAAGACTGCTAGGGGCTTCGGTAGCCGGAAGCAGATACAAATATCTGTTGATTCCGATCGGAATGCTGATCGGGTATTTCGTTGTCGCTGCGGAACCTGCCGTACATACCTTAAAGAAACAGGTCGTTGAAGTGACAAATGGCGCGATCTCTCAGAAATCGGTTGGGCTGGCATTGTCGGTCGGCGTAGCTTTTTCGGTGGGGATTTCAATGATTCGCGTGCTTACAGGGATTTCCGTTCTGCCTTTTTTGATTGTCGGCTACGCAATTTCATTAATCATTACGTTTTTTGTTCCGTCTCTTTATACAGGTATTGCTTTTGACTCCGGCGGCGTTGCCAGCGGCCCTATGACGACAACTTTCATCTTGCCGTTTGCAGTAGGTGCCTGCGAGATGTTAGGCGGCAACGTAATGACAGATGCGTTTGGGGTTGTCGCCATGATTGCCATGACACCTATGATTACCATTCAGGTTTTAGGTTTAAGAGGAAGCATTGTGCGCAAAAGAATGCTCAAGAAGGCGTATGATGAGTTCCGGCAGATTGAGGACGATATTTTGTATTTTGATGCATAGAGCGCAAAGGAGAGGACGATATGAATCAGGATGAAATGAAACGCATCATGGTATTGCTGTCAACGGTTGAGAGCGGTAAAGGAAAAAAACTGATGCATACCTTAAATAAGGAAAATATACAGATGCATTTTCAGACGGTCGGACAGGGAACGGCTCCTACGGAAATGATGGATATATTTGGATTGGGGAGCAACAGTAAAGATATCATTATCAGCTTTGCCAGCGAAGTGATTGTCCACAATCTGATGGCTAATTTTGGAGAAAATTTTGCCAGCTATTCGGAATACGGAGGCTTGATGATGGTATTAAAGCTTTCTTCCATTAACCGGTTAGCGGCTGAGATTATTACGCATAGCGTGACAAGCGAACAGATTAAGGAGGGAGAAGTAAAGATGAAAAATGCACACAACCACAATCTGGTAATGATATCGGTTGCCCAGGGATATACGGATCAAGTCATGGAAACGGCAAAAAAATCGGGAGCAACCGGAGGCACCGTTATCCGGGGACGGCTTGCGGGCGCGGAAAGGCTAAGCGAGCTGGCAGATATCGATACTGCGGATGAAAGAGAAATCGTTTTTATTCTGGCACCGGCCGCGGTCAGCTGCCAGATTATGGAAGATGTCAATCAGAAATTTGGATTAAGAACAGAAGCGAAAGGAATTATGTGTACGGTTCCTGTAGAAAAAGCTTACAAAATCTGATTCTGGAAGGGATAGGAGATGAAAAAAAAGCTGATGACAACAACGCGTGTGATCATGCTGGGTTTTCTGCTCGGAGCACTTATCGGTTCTGTGCTGCTGGTTACGCCGTTAAGTTTAAAGGCGGGTGTGCGGCTGAACTATACAGATGCTCTGTTTGTTTCGGTTTCATCCATTTGTGTAACCGGTCTGGCTACGATAAATATCGGAGCGACCTTCTCTCTGTTCGGGCAGATTGTCCTGCTGGTTTTGATTCAGATGGGAGGACTCGGTGTAGTCACGTTTACAACGCTTGTTCTTATCGTATTTCAAAAGAAGATTACCTTGGGAGACCGGATTCTGATTCAAAACGCGTACAATCTGGATACGTTATCCGGTCTGGTAAATCTGACGATGCGTGTGATCCGGACAACGCTCTGTATTGAAATCGCAGGCGCGGTTTGTTATGCATTTGTCTTTGTGCCGCAATATGGCGCTGTCGGTCTGTGGTATGCGTTTTTTCATTCGGTTTCCGCTTTCTGCAACGCGGGGATTGATTTGCTTGGCGGGAATAGTTTCTGTGCATATCAGAACAATGTTCTGGTAAATGTTACAACGATGGCTCTGATTGTTGCCGGAGGACTGGGGTTCCCGGTGTTCTGGGAGATTGGGCGGTTCTTTCATACCGGAAGAAAAAAGAAAGGCGGCATTTTCAAAATGCAGTTTCACGCCCGGCTGGTACTTATTGCGACGGCGGTTCTGATTGCGGCAGGAATGTTATTGACCTTGTTGCTTGAATATGACAATCCGGATACTCTTGGCAAACTGACGATGCCGCAAAAGCTGATGGCGGCCCTGTTCCAGTCTGTGACGCTGCGGACTGCCGGATTTGCAACTGTCGACCAGAGCGGCTTCCAAAGCGCCAGCTGTCTGGTATATCTGATTCTTATGTTTATCGGAGGCTCGCCTGCAGGGACTGCGGGAGGCGTTAAGACGGTAACGGTTACGCTGCTTTTCGCATCTGTGATGGCGAACATTAAGGGAAAAAAGGAAGTCTCTGTGATGTATCGCAAGGTAACAGATACTATTATCAGACGGTGCGTTGCAATCATTATTTTCAGCATGACGGTACTGCTGGTTCTGACGGGTGCACTTCTGGCTGTGCAGCAGTACGATTTTCTTGATACGCTGTATGAAATGACTTCTGCGATCGCTACGGTGGGGCTGTCGAGAGGCATGACGCGGGAACTGACTACTGCAGGTAAGCTGATTGTTTCTCTCGCGATGTATCTTGGCAGAATAGGACCGATTACGTTAGCGCTTGCATTTAATTCTAAGAAAGGTAAGGCTTCCGTATCGTATGCAGAGGCGAAGGTAATTATCGGATAAAAAAGGGGTGTGTAAAATGAAAAAGAAAATGGAAAAGAAGCAGTATATTGTCATCGGACTTGGAATATTCGGAAGAAGCGTTGCAAGACAGCTCGAGGCAAACGGATGCATGGTTCTGGCGGTGGACAGGGAAGAGAAGAAAGTGAATATTGCTGCGGAGTATGTGACCCGGGCCATGTGCGTGGATATTACGGATGAGGAAGCCGTAAAGGAGTTGGGACTAAGCAATTTTGACGGAGCGATTGTGTCCATCGGACATGATCTGGACGCAGCTATTTTTGCAGTTATGTGGGCAAAAGAGCAGGGCGTCAGACAGGTAATCGCGAAAGCATATGATGACACGCAGGGGAAGATTTTGACCAAGATCGGCGCGGATGAAATCGTATACCCGGAGAGAGAGATGGGGTATCATCTGGCTAAAAATCTGGCGTTTGGCAACTTTCTGGACGCCGTCGAGCTGACGGCGGACTATTCCATCGCGGAAATTCCGATTCTACACGAATGGGTGGGGAAGAACTTAAAAGAACTGAGACTGAGAGAAAAATATCATATCAATGTGATTGCAGTAAAAAGGAACCGGGATTTGGAGATTACCCCTTCCGCGGAAAAGAATTTTTTAGAGGATGATATTCTGGTGGTATTGGGAAAGAACGAGGTCTTAAAAAAGCTCTCGGCCCGCATACCACAGTAACAGCCGGCAGGAGTTTCGTTTTGCAGTGTCAGAGCGCGTAGATCTTTTAAGCTATGCGCTCTGTTTTTTTGTGAATGTACGGGTGGAGTGCTGAATTGTAAAAAAGAAGAAATAAACAGTATATAACACCTGACAACAGTTATATACTGTTATACACTGTTTACAGATGAGGGAATGAATAATATGCATATTATAATTAACAACTCTTCTATGATGCCAATCTACGAGCAATTGATGAACCAGATAAAGAGTCAGATAATCGACGGAGATATCAAAGAAAAGGAAGCGCTTCCTTCTGTCCGCACGCTTTCCGGAGAACTTAAGATTAGCGCGCTTACAGTAAAAAAGGCGTATGACCATCTGGAGGAAGATGGCTTTGTCATTACGGTTCATGGAAAGGGCACATTTGTG
Source organism: uncultured Lachnobacterium sp. (assembly GCA_964614035.1). Classification (GTDB taxonomy): domain Bacteria; phylum Bacillota; class Clostridia; order Lachnospirales; family Lachnospiraceae; genus Roseburia. The sequence continues at coordinate 81,531 of CAZTKM010000003.1, read as the reverse complement.
GCTGCGACAGATAGACAGCTGGCAATAGAGGCCAGAAGAACGGCAGTAGAGGAAGATTTTGTGCTTGCGGTAGATAAGGCTAAGGCGGTCGGAATGACAAAGGAAGAAATTTTGCAGCTTATGGAAATTATCTTGGAGGATCAGGCATGATTACGGTAAATGATGTGTCCCGCATTTTAAAGAAGATGTACAGCAAATTCGACAAAACGACGTTTGAAGAGACATGCGCAGACATGGGACTGCCCATGGACAAACAAATTTGACGAGCCAACCGCCGGTCTGGATGTCGGGGCAAGAAATGAGATTCTTGATATGCTTCGCAGATATATGAGCGAGGATGAGAGCCGTTCCATTTTGATTACTTCCCACATATCCTCGGATTTGGAAGGATTGTGATTGAAAATGCAAACATTGACGATTTGATTCTGATAATGACAGGAGGCAGGTAAAATGAACGGATTGATGGAAAAGGACCTTAGAATTCTGCTTCAGAGAAAACAGGTGTTTTTGATATTTATAGTTCTTGCAGTCTTTCTGTGCATGACGCAGGGCAGCGTGTTTGTCGTGGGATATTTACCGCTTATCAGTGTTATGCTTGCGGTAGGCACAATAAGCTATGATGAGTTTGACAATGGGTATCCGTTTTTAATGACACTTCCGATTACAAGAAAAACAGATGCAGCGGAGAAGTATCTGTTTTGTTTGTTTACGGTTCTTGGCGCATGGATCGGATTTCCGATGCGGCGTTTGCGCTTTTGTTCATTGCTGTGGGAGCCGCAGTAACATTTATTTCTGTCATCATCAGCAATGCTGTCATGTGGAAAAAGGAACTGTAATATATGGAAAAATGGATTCCCTTTTTGGTGTTCGTACTTCATGAATCTGCATATTATATAAGTATGAATAAAAGGAGGAAAGATATGAATCCATTTAAAGAGTATGCAAGGCCTGCCGATCGCTTATACATGGATTGGCAGAAAATTTATCCGAAACCTTATTGCAAAGAGGAAACGGATCCATATACCAAAGTTCGAATTATTTTGATGAACGGAACAGAGTTCGAGGCAAACTGGTTCAAGCATCAGTTCAGCAGGAATTGCCCGGATAATGATTTGAGAAGAGATCTTGCGGTACTGCGCCGCGTGGAGCAACAGCAGCAGAAGAGAATTGCCTGCTTAAAACCGGCGAACGAATCCATTCTGGAGCACACCATTTCATATGAACAGCTTGCGGTAGACTTAACGGCAATTCTGGCACAGAGAGATCCGGATGAGTATGTTGTTAAGACGATGAATCTTGCTCTTCTGGAAGATTTTGACCATCTGTACCGCTACGCAAATCTGCTGGATTTCGAGAAGGGAATCCACGCAGAAAAACTGGTAGGCTGCTATACGGAGATTATGCCGGGGCGCCCGACCATCAGTGAGCATCGTGATCCGCATGACAGCATACGGTTTTGGTGCGATTTCAAAAATGCTTCTTTGATTACAAAGCTCGATACCAACATCATCACAGCAGCAGAACAGCAGACGATGAATTATTATATGAACCAGTGCGGATTCTATGAGAGCGAGCTTGGACGCCGCCTGTATCAGGAAATCGCAATGATTGAGGAGCAGCATGTAACCCAGTATGGCGCGCTGCTTGATACCACATGTACATGGCTTGAGAACCTGCTTATGCATGAATATACCGAATGTTATCTGTACTATTCCTGCATGATGGATGAAACGGACGCCTATGTGCGTAAGATTTGGGAAGAACATTTTGATCAGGAGATTAGCCATCTGCATTGCGCGGCTCATCTGCTTCAGAAATATGAAGGCAAGGAATGGCAGCAGGTAATTCCATGCGGAGACTTCCCGCAGCTCCTTCATTTTGCACCGCAAAAAGAATATATTCGTGACGTCATTGCAGGAACAGTCAGAAATACGGCGCTTCGTGAAGACCCGGCGGTTCCGGTAAACTGCATGCCAAAGGATTCGGACTTCTTCAAGTATCAGGCAATTGTAAATCGTGATGTAAGACAGGTAGCCAGCCACCGGGTTATCGATGCGGAGATTCAGGCCAAAGGACATGATTACCGCTACGAGGACCGCCCGAGTCCGGTAGAGGCGCTTCGCTGCCGCACACGCGATAATACGGAGCTTGGCCGAAGACAGACCGGCAGCTGTATGGATTTAGCAAAAATATGCAAATAATGACAGATTAAACAATTTAAACCCTCCGGTTGGATTTCTATAATAGTAGATAGAAATCGAATTGGAGGGATTTTATGCGTTACGGATATTTTGATAATGAGCACTGTGAATATGTAATCGACAAAGTGGATCTTCCCGCTTCATGGACGAATTATCTCGGAGTAGAGCAAATGGCGGCAGTTGTAAACCACACCGCAGGCGGATACTGTTTCTATAAGACGCCGGAGTACCACAGAATCAGCCGTTTCAGAGCAAACAGCGTACCGATGGACCGCCCGGGATTTTATGTGTACCTAAGGGACAATGATCGGGCGGATTACTGGTCAACCTCATGGCAGCCGGTGGGGAAACCGCTTGATGAGGCGAAATATGTGACACGCCATGGGCTGTCCTACAGCGTGTATGAGTGTGAGTACGACGGCGTTGCTTCCTCGCAGAGAATGACGATTCCACGTGGAGAAAATGTCCTGATCTGGGACGTAAGGGTAAAGAACAATTCCGACGAAAAGAAGAATTTAAGCATTTTTTCTTATCTGGAATTCTCTTTCCATCATATTATGATTGACAACCAGAACTATCAGATGAGCTTATATTGCGCCGGAAGCTCTTACGAAGACGGAATCATTGAGGAGGATCTCTTCTATGAGCAGGAAGGGTATCAGTACTTTACCTCAAATTTTACGCCGGACGGATATGACACATTAAGAGATGCGTTCCTTGGAACTTATCATTCGGAGACGGATCCGGAATCTGTGATAAACGGAGTATGTAAATGTACGACTGAGCTTGGCAACAACCATTGCGGAACATTGATGAAAAAATTTGAGCTTCTTCCGGGGGAGGAGACAAGGTTTGTATTTTTCCTAGGCGAAGGAAGACGTGAGGAAGGAAAGCGCATCCGCGAAAAGTATGCGGACCTGGCAAAGGTAGATGAGGCATATGCGGATCTGGCGGCATACTGGGCGGATAAGCAGAGAAAGATGGCGGTTTCAACCCCGGACGAGGGAATGAATACCCTGATCAATATCTGGACGCTTTATCAGTCGGAAATTAATGTGATGTTTTCCCGCTTTGCTTCCTTTATTGAGGTCGGCGGAAGAGTCGGACTGGGATACCGCGATACCGCGCAGGACGCCATGACGATTTCTCATTCAAATCCGGAAAAATGTAAGCAGCGGATTGTCGAACTCCTCCGCGGGCTTACCACATACGGATACGGACTTCATTTATTCCAGCCGGAATGGTTTGTCGAACAGACCGGGGAAAAACCGTTTCAGTCGCCGACGGTTATTCCTGAAGCGGACAGAAGCAGCGTGATTCATGGAATTAAGGATGCGTGCTCCGACGATGCGCTCTGGCTTGTTGCCTCTATTGTGGAGTACATAAAGGAGACCGGCGAAATCGGTTTTGCGGATGAGATGATTACCTATGCGGATACCTACATGGAGGGCAGGGACTTCAGGGAATCGGTATATGACCATATGAAGAGAATTCTGGATTTTTCTACAGAGCAGGTTGGGGCAAGCGGTGTATGCAAGGGACTTCGCGCAGACTGGAACGACTGCTTAAACCTCGGCGGCGGCGAGAGCGCCATGGTAAGCTGCTTACATTATTGGGCGCTGGATAGCTTTATCCGGCTGGCTGAGTATCTGGGGCGGACAGCGGATGTCGCAAAGTATACAAAGACAGCAAAGAAGGTAAAAGAAATCGTTAATACCGTTCTCTGGGACGGCGAATGGTTCCTCCGCGGATTTACAAAGTCCGGCAGAAAGATCGGATGCAAAGAGGACGAGGAGGGACGTGTTCACTTAGAGTCAAACGCATGGGCAATTTTGTCCGGCGCTGCAGATGAAGAGAAGGCGGTCAAAGCCTTGGAATCTATAGACAAATATCTATATACCCAATACGGACTTCTGCTTAATACGCCTTCTTATACAAAGCCGGATGATGAGATTGGATTTGTCACAAGAGTATACCCGGGATTAAAGGAAAACGGAGCAATTTTCTCTCATCCGAATCCATGGGCGCAGGCCGCCGCATGTAAGCTTGGGCGGGGAGACGTCGCCATGAAGTTCTATTCTGCTTTATGCCCGTACAATCAGAATGACATGATTGAAATTCGAAAGAGTGAGCCGTATTCCTACTGTCAGTTCGCAGCAGGAAAGGATCACAGCCAATTTGGAAGAGCGAGTCATCCGTTTATGACAGGTTCCGGCGGATGGAGTTATTTTTCCGCGACCAGATACATTCTTGGAATCCAACCGGGATTTGAAGAGCTCGTGATAGATCCCTGCATCCCGGCGGACTGGAAAGAATTTTCTGTAAGTCGTGTATTCAGGGGAGCAGCCTATGATGTGACGGTACAGAATCCAAACGGAGTAATGCGCGGAGTAAAGGAACTCTATGTAGATGGTAAAAAAGTTGACGCAGTACCGGTATTTGCAGCAGGAAGCTGCCATAAAGTGAAAGCTGTGATGGGCTAATTGGAGGAGAAAAGCATGATAAAATTTGGAACAGGCGGCTGGAGAGCTGTCATCGGAGATGAATTTACAAAGGAGAACATTCAGATTTTAGCCAGGGCAATGTGCGACAAGATGAAAGCGGAGGGCGTTGCGGAGAACGGAATTGTACTTGGGTACGACAGGCGCTTTTTATCGAAGGAGGCCATGCAATGGGTAGCGATGGTATTTGCAAAGGAGGGAATCAAGAGTTACCTCATCAACAAGTCATCGCCGACTCCGCTTGTCATGTTCTATGTAATGAGATACAAATTCCCTTATGGAATGATGATTACCGCAAGCCACAATCCGGCAATCTACAACGGGATTAAGGTATTTACCGCCGGCGGGCAGGATGCGGACGAGATAGCAACCGCATCCATCGAGGAATACATGGGCAATATTACGGATATTCCGATTGATGAGATGGATTATGAAGAAGGCAGGAAGCGCGGACTGATTGAGGAGATTTATCCGTTAAATGAATACATTGACAGTATTCTTTCGGCTGTGGATACCGAAGCAATCAAGAAGGCGTCCCTGCGCGTAGCGTTTGATCCGATGTACGGCGTAAGCGATACCTCAATTAAGACTATTTTGCTTACCACACGCTGCGAGGTGGAAGCGATTCACGAACGACACGACACGTTATTCGGAGGAAAACTCCCGGCGCCAAATGAGAGCACGCTTTCTCTTCTAAAGAATTATACGCTTGAGAAAAAGTGCGACATCGGAATCGCAACAGACGGAGACGCAGACCGGATCGGCGTCATCGATGACAAGGGTAACTTTTTACATCCGAATGACATTCTGGTTCTTCTCTACTACTACCTTGTAAAGTACAAGGGATGGCAGGGAGACTGCGTGCGGAATATCTGTACCACGCATCTGCTTGACCGCATTGCGGAAGAATTCGGGCAGAAATGCCATGAGGTTCCGGTCGGTTTCAAACACGTCTCTGCAAAGATGTATGCAACAAACGCAATCATCGGCGGAGAGTCCTCAGGCGGTATGGCCGTAAGAGGACATATCAAAGGAAAAGACGGCGTGTACGCGGCTGCACTTCTTCTTGAGATGCTTGCGGTAACCGGAATGAAGCTGTCAGAGCTCATGGCGCATATTCGCAAAGAGTATGGAGGAATGGCGCTTGTCGAGCGCGATTACCGGTTTTCTGCCGCCCGCAAGGAAGAAATCAGACAGCAGCTTCTGGTGGAAAAACAGCTGCCGGAAATTCCGTATGAAGTTGAAAAAGTATCTTATCTGGATGGACTGAAAATATACTTAAAGAATGGCGGATGGATTTCTGTCCGGTTCTCCGGTACGGAACCGCTGCTTCGTATTTTTGGGGAGATGGAGACGGATGCAGAAGCGAAGGCGTTCTGCGAAATTTTTGAGAAGTTCCTTTCATTAAAGTAAAAGGCAGCCGCGGAGAGTTGCTTCTCCGCGGCTTTTCTCTGCAGTTCTTGATTAGAGGCGCTTTGTATAAGCAGGGCGCCTTTTTTGCGCTAGGCATACCAAAGGAAACGTAATTATGGTATGATAAATACGCCAAAGCCGTATGAGAGGGATGAAAATGAATGGGAAGCCGCATGGGAAAAAAGCAGAATAATAGCTGTTTTGATTACAGAAGTGCTGCTGATTGCAGCGGGCATAGGATGCGCCCTGTATGTTACAGGCGATTCCTGCCAGTGTAAAAAGTACATGAAGCGGGCACAGTGAAGAGGTTGTAATGCGAAGAAAACCAAGAAGTTTAAAGAAAAATATCATATATTTGCTAGTACTCGGATGGGTTGTACCGGTTCTCATTATGACGATGCTTCTGGCAACCTATGTTGAACGGAAAGCGAATGAACAGATCAGGCAGACCGTAGTATCTTCCATGGAAAAAGCAAATGAGATCTTCGATCTGGAGCTTGCCGCCACAGAGACTGCTTCAAAAAACGCCTCTTATTATTCCAATATACGGAGCGCATATCAGAATTACATATTGGAGGGAGACATCAGGAGCTTTAACAGCGAAGTCAATGGATTTTTGAATTCAGAGTACAAATACAATAAGATTATTAAATCTGCAGTTTTGGTGTTTCCGGGAGAAGATATGGTATTTCATACCTACAATAACAGCGCAGCTGCAAGCTACAAAAATATTGAATCTTTTTTAAATGATGCAAAAGAGGAAGTATTAAATGAGGCGGAGAATCTCAAGACAGATACCATGATTTATTCGCTGAATGGGAATAACTATATGGTGCGCAATCTGGTGCTTCCGAATTTCAAGCCGTATGCGGTGCTTTCGCTGGAGATGAATGACGATTCTTTTATGAAGGGCTTCCAGAGCGTATGGGGATATGACGACGCGGTTGTCCTGCTGGGGGATTCCTGCATGATGGGGAATGAGAGCATGCTGGATGATCCGGATATGGAAAAGATAAAAAAGGCGCTGGGAAAAAGCAATACGGCGTTTCTGCAGAAATGGGATTACTCGCTTGCGGCAATCCGGCAGCAGCAGTACGGAGAAGAGATTACTTCGATTGTCCGGCTGGACAACTCCGTACTGTATCAGAGAATGTTTGCGATATGGCTGATTTTTGGTCTGATTATCGTCGTGATGATTCCGCTTACTATTATTATCTTCCGCTTTTTCCGTAAAAATGTTACGGAGCCGATGGACGCTATGATTCATGGGTATGATGAGGTGGCGAATAAGAACTACGGATATCAGATCAGGGAGCAGATTACAACGAGCGAGTTCATATTTCTGCAGGAATCCTTTAACCAGATGTCGCACCAGATCAAGGAGCAGTTCGATAAGATCTACCGGGAAGAAATATCTCTTCGGGATGCCAAGATTATGGCGCTTCAGTCGCAGATCAATCCACACTTTTTGAACAATACCTTTGAGATTATCAACTGGGAGGCAAGACTAAACGGGAATATCAAAGTCAGCAGGATGATTGAAGCGCTGTCGACGATGCTCGAGGCAACCATGAACCGGCGCGGAGATAATATGCATGTGCTGTCGGAGGAGATCAGCTATGTGGACGCCTATGCATACATTATTTCCGAGAGACTGGGAGATAAATTTACATATGTAAAAGAAATTGATGAAAGCCTTCTTGATGTGATGGTGCCGAAGCTGATTGTGCAGCCGATTGTGGAAAATGCGGTGGAACATGGACTCAGCGAGGTACAGGAGGGAAACATCCGGCTTCACATTTTCGGGGAGGAGGAATTTGTGGTCATCGAAATCATAAATGACGGTTCCCTGTCCGAGGAGAATAAGGTCAGGATTAAGCACCTGCTGGAGGAGAATGTAGAACCGGAAAAAGAGAAAAGCCTAAGTCTTGGCATCCGCAATGTAAACAATCGGCTGCGGCTGATTTACGGAGACGACTGCGGCCTTTTTATAGAGAGCAGAGACGGAAAATATACGGTAAGCACGATACGTTTGAAGCACCATCCGGTACTTGAACAATAAATGACAAAAAATAGCAAAAGCAACAATTCTATACAAGAGTCCATTGATTTAAGATTAGATTGTAAATCAAAAACATCTTACTTAGATAGAAATGGAGGGTTTTATGAAAAAGAGATTGATTTCACTTATCCTTGCAAGCGCAATGGTATGTTCACTTGCAGCATGCGGTGGCAGCACTGCAAAAAAAGATTCGGTTGAGCTTACCGTCTGTACAACATTCGCAGGAGAGGACGGAAACGCACAGAATTACAAACAGGCTGTAGAGGATTGGTGCGCAGAGACCGGCAATACCGTAGCGGATACCTCGGCAACAAGTGATGAGACATTCAAGACACGCGTAATAACAGACTTTGAGACAGGCTCCGAGCCGGATGTATTGTTCTTCTTCAACGGAGCAGATGCAAACAGCTTCATCGAGGCAGGACTTGTCATGTCAATCGATGATATCCGGGATGAGTATCCGGATTATGCAAAAAACATGAACGATGACTTAATCGCAGATTCGCTTGTAGACGGAAAGAAATACGCAGTACCAGTAAACGGATACTGGGAGGCAATGTTCGTCAACACAGAGGTTCTTGAAGCGGCAGGCGTTGAAGTGCCGGAGGCAGGCTACACGATGGATCAGTTCAAGGAAGACTGCCAGAAGATTAAGGACGCAGGATATACTCCGATTGCAGCGGCACTTGGCAACATTCCTCATTACTGGTGGGAATATGCAATCTTCAACAATCAGTCGCCTGCTACACACTTAGAGATACCACAGGTCGGTTCGGCTGACAGCTGGGTAAACGGTATGAACGACATCAAAGAGCTATACGAGTTGGGATATTTCCCGGACAACACGCTTTCCGCAACGGATGATGAGACATTCGCAATGTTTACAGACGGAAAAGCAGCATTCCTCATCGACGGTTCATGGAAAGTAGGAGGTATCGTGAATGCCTGCCAGTCGGATCCGGAGGACGCTTCTACCTTAGACCAGGATAAGCTTGACAACTTCGACGTTACATATGTTCCCGGAAAGGGAGATCGTAAGGCAACAGACCTTATCGGTGGTCTTTCAATGGGTTACTACATTACCAAGGCAGCCTGGGACGATCCGGCAAAGAGAGATGCAGCAGTTGATTTTGTTTCTTACATGACAAGCGATGAGATAGTTCCGATTTTTGCACAGCATACGGCGTCTGCACTTGCAAATGCACCAAAGGTTGATACATCTGAATTCAACAGCTTGCAGGTTAAATCCATGGAAATGATGTCAGGCGTTACATCACTTACCGGAGCCGTACAGGATTTATTCATGGGCGACTGCCGCGTATCTACATTCGACGGTATGCCGGAGATTGTAACCGGTACTGTTTCAGCAGAAGACGCTGTAGAAGAAGGACTTACAGCCTACTACGCTCAGTAATTTTAGATGGAAGCAATTGTTAAGCCGGAGCGTAAGGCTCCGGCTTATTTTATAAACGAAATGAGGACAATATGGGGGCAAATATTTATAAAAACAAAAAGCCGGTCATTGTTTTCCTTGCACCGGCATTCCTGTTTATGATCGTATTCCTGTACTATCCGTTCCTTCAGAATATTATTAATAGCTTTCAGGAAATTAAGATGTTGGGAGGAAAGGGAACCGGAATATTAGATCCATGGTATTCAAACTATGCAGAGATGATAAAAGATCCGAATATCAGGACTTCTCTTGTGAATACGCTGATCATGATTGCTGCAACTATAATCGGACAGGTCGGAATCGCTATTGTTCTGGCGCTTATGGTAGATAACATTTCATGGGGCAAAAAATTCTTCCGCACCGTATTCTTTTTCCCGATTGTAATTTCCGCGACCGCGCTCGGACTTTTATTTAACCTGATTTTCCTTTATGATAAAGGAATGTTAAACCAGTTATTGGAAAGACTCGGAAAGACGACGCTTACGGACTGGAAGCAGGAGGGAATCGCGCTGGTAACCATGATGATTCCGGTTGTGTGGCAGTACGTTGGATTTTATTTTGTAATCTTAGTAACAGGCTTAAACAACATTGACGATGAATTGTATGAAGCTGCCGTAATCGACGGGGCAACATCATGGCAGAAGATCCGATATATCTCGCTTCCGCTGATCCACAATGTAATCTGTACCTGCTGTGTGCTTGGCGTAACCGGAGCGCTCAAGGTATTTGACCTGCCTTGGACGATGTTTCCAAAGGGCATGCCGCTTAAAAGCACCTTCCTTACCGGAACCTATATGTACTATCAGACAATGGAAGCGAAAAACGTGGATTACGGTTCTGCAATCGCGGTATTTATTGTAATTCTCGGTATTGTCTTGTCACAGCTCGTAAACAGAATATTTAAGGAAAAAGAGTATTAGGAGGCAGAGAGATGAAAAAGAAAACAATAAGTCCCGGCAGGGTTTTAATCTATCTTTTTTTGTGCATCTGGGCTGCATCAACAATCTATCCGATTTTCTGGGTTATCCAGAATTCGTTTAAGGCAAAGGATAAGATTCTTGCAAATTCATTTGCGCTTCCGATTGGAGATCTGTTTACTTTGGCAAACTATAGAAAAGCATTTAACAATCTGAATATATTCGGAGCGTATAAAAACAGTCTGGTAATTTCCGGCGCTGTCTGTGTCATCGTTGTGCTTCTTGCCGGAATGGCGGCATATGCATTGAGCAGATATGTATTCCGCGGAAGCAAGCTGCTGTATACGCTTGTTGTTGCAAGCATGATGTTCCCAATCTATGCGACTATCATTCCGGTGTACACCATGGAGACGCGATGGGGAATCGCGAACACCTCCAGCTGGGGGCTGTCCATGCTCTCTGTCATACTTCCGCAGGTTGCAGGCAACCTTGCCTTTGCAATTATCGTATTAACCGGATATATCAAAGGTCTTCCGATTGAGCTGGAGGAGGCCGCATATATGGAAGGCTGCAATGCGTTCCAGATTTTCTTTAAGGTAATTATGCCGCTCACGAAACCATCGTTTGCGACGGTGGCAATCTTCTCGTTTCTGTGGAGCTACAATGATCTGTTTACACAGATGTTTTTCCTTCGCAGACCGGAGGTGCGCGCAATTACGAGACTTTTGAACGAACTTACTTCTCAGGAAGGTACGAATTACGGACTTATGGCAGCCGCGGTAACGCTTGTCGTAGTGCCGGTTATCATCGTATATATCTTCCTGCAGAAATATATTATCAAAGGTATGACTGCGGGGGCAGTAAAGGGGTAATAACATGTATAAGGTAGTGATTGTTGACGATGAGCCGATCATTGTCGAGGGGCTTGCAAAAGGAATGGAATGGGCGAAGTGGAACTGCAAAGTGGTTGGCACTGCGCAAAACGGAGAAGAGGGTATCGAACTGATTAGCACAATTAAGCCGAACATTCTGATTACCGATATCAGTATGCCGAAAATGGACGGATTAAAGATGATTGCAGCGTTAAAATCGGAGTTTCCTATGATGCAGATTTCCATTTTGACAGGATTTAGGGAGTTCGACTATGCAAAAAAGGCAATCGAACTCGGTGTGACCAGATTCCTTCTGAAGCCGTCAAAATTTGCAGAACTGGAAGAAGCGATAACCGTAATGACGGAAAGACTTCGCAAAGAATCGGTGGAGGATGATTTATGCGAAGAGGAGACCGCGCAGGATGGGATTGCAAATGAAACTGCCGGAGCGGCAAACAGTTTCATCGTCAACAATGCATTAGAATATATGAGAGCGCATTATAATGAAAAGCTGCGTCTTGTGGATGTGGCGGATGAAGTGTATGTCAGCCAGTGGCATTTAAGCAAACTGCTGAACAGGGTTACCGGACAGAACTTCTCGGAATTATTAAACGCAATTCGGATGGAAAAGGCGGCAGAGCTGCTTCGGGATCCGCAGCTTCGCATCAGCGATATTGCGGAGCAGGTAGGCTTTGTGGACCTTGCCCATTTTTCAAGAGTATTTAAAAAAGTAGAAGGTATCAGTGCAAACGAATACCGCAATAAAATGAAATTGTAATAAGGAATGAGAATATGAAAGTATATAAGGGAAGCGGTTATGCTGAGGTTAGTAAGATTGTGGCAGATATAATCGCAGAAAAGATTACATCCGTCCCGGACTGTGTGCTGGGACTTGCAACGGGTTCCACTCCAATCGGGACCTATCAGGAACTGATTTTTAAATATCAGGCAGGCGAGATTGATTTTTCAAAAGTAAAGACGGTAAATCTGGATGAGTACAAAGGACTCTCTCCGGAGAATGATCAAAGCTACCGGTACTTTATGAATCATCAGCTGTTTGATTATGTAAATATTGATAAGGCAAATACCTTTATTCCGGACGGACTGGAAGCGGACAGCAGCAAGGCGTGCGAAGCGTATGAGAAGTGTCTGGAAAAGCTCGGAAGCCCGGATATACAGATACTCGGACTGGGGCTGAACGGGCACATTGGGTTTAATGAGCCGGCGGATGCGTTTTCCGAGAGAACATTATGCGTCGATCTGACGGAGAGTACAATCGAAGCCAACTCCCGCTTTTTTTCATCCGCGGATGAAGTGCCTAAACAGGCGTACACCATGGGAATCGGCTCGATTATGAGAGCAAAACAGATTATTTTGATTGTAACCGGAGAAAAGAAGCGCGACATTTTAAGGCAGGCGTTCTTTGGCGATGTAAATCCGAGGGTTCCTGCGTCGATTCTTCAGACACACGAGAATGTGATTCTTGTGGGGGATGAGGAGGCGCTTGGAACAAATTTTGACGAACTTTGTAAAAGGGAAATAGCATGAAATCTTTAAAAGGAACTATTTTTTTCCCAGACGGAATATTTCGTTATGGAAGGATTACAATCGAACAAGACCGGATTGCGGAAGTAAAAGAACTGGACGAGAGCGTGCCAGGTGAGACGGAGAAACACATCCGGATAATACCCGGGCTTGTGGATATCCATTCACATGGCTGTGTAGGGCATGACACCTGTGAAGCAACGGCGGAGGAACTGTATGAGATGCTGGAGTTTGAGAAATCCAGAGGAATTACTTCCTACTGCCCTACAACCATGACCTATGACGAAGAAAAGCTGACTGGCATATGCAGAACAATTCGTGCGTGCAGGCATCCGAATATCAAGGGAATCTATCTGGAAGGGCCTTTTATCTCAAAGGAGAAAAAGGGAGCGCAGAACGAAGCATACATTATGAAACCGGATGCGGGAATGGTAAGAAGATTAAAGGAGGCTTCCGGCGGTCTTACAAAAGTCATCGCGATTGCACCGGAGACAGAGAATGCGCTTGCAGTGATTGGGGAAATCAAGGATGAAATCCGGGTTTCCGTAGCGCATACGAACGCGACGTATGAGATTGCAAAGGAAGCGTTTGAGAGCGGTGCAAGGCAGGTTACGCATTTGTACAATGCAATGCCGGCATACAATCACAGAAAGCCGGGCGTAATCGGGGCGGCATATGACTGCAAGGAAGTAATGGCAGAGCTGATTTCGGATGGTATTCATGTACACGAAGCGGTCATCCGCAATACGTTCCGCCAGATGGGAGATGAGCGTGTCATTTTGATCAGTGACAGCATGGAAGCTGCCGGCATGGAGAACGGAACCTATGCGCTTGGCGGACAGACCGTATATGTGAAAGACCGCATGGCAACGCTTGCGGATGGGACAATCGCAGGTAGTGCGTCTACTCTTTTTGACTGTCTGAAGCATGCGGTTGAGATAGGCGTACCCGCTGCGTCGGCAATCTGGGCGGCAACGAGGAATCCGGCGAGAGCAATCGGAATTTATGATCAGGTCGGAAGCATCGAGGCCGGAAAGCAGGCAGACCTGATTTTGATATCGGACGACTTTGAATTGTCGGAGGTAATTCAGGGCGAATAGAAGATGAGAATTTTCGCGTAGGACATAAGGACTAAGCGCGGAAAGCCGCTCTGGTACTGAAGTAACAGATTTTTCGAAAATAAAAAAACTGTACTAAAAAAAGAATACTTTTTCAAAAATTTTGAAACTGAAAAAGGAACCCGCATTCGCTTATGATGGAACTACAAATATTTAGGAGGTTTCATATAATGAAAAAGATGCGGGTTTTAAAAATGGGATTGCCATTGATTCTTGCAGCTTCAATGGTAGTCTCGGCAGTACCGGTTACCGATTTCGGTAATGTGGTTGCGATTGCGGCGGAGACACAGAATCAGTATGCCAGCAGATTTGATACGCATGGAGCAAGAGAGAACGGTGACGGAACGGTTACCGTTTTTATTGACAAGGACGATTCATGCTATGACAGCGTAAATCAGGTTTGGTACAAGGAGTACGCAAGCTATGAGGAGGCAGCCGGAAACTATATTACAAACGGCGGAAATTTTATTGCGCAGGATCGTGAGGAAGCGTGGCCTGAGGTAAATGACAAAGAAGAAAAGGTTGTAAATATTACACCGGCCGAAACGACGAAAGCAATTCTGTATTACATAAATACAAGCGGAGCAAGACTGGACTACGAGAGCATTATCGTACTTGGCGATGCCCAGAACAAGGACGAAGAGTCTACAGAAGCGACGACAGAAGAGTCTGCCGAAGAGACAACAGAAGAGACAACAGAGGAGTCTGGGGAAGAATCTGATTCAAAAGTACCTTCCTATACGAAGGCGTCGGAGAATCTTGCAACAACCTTCGAGGCATTGCACGAGGATTGGGTTGAGTGGTCAAGCGCAGATATAACTCCATACAGCAGCAACAGCGCTGTCTTTGATATTACAGGCTATGAAGGCTACGAAGCATACCAGACAAGAGCGCAGGCCCTCTTAAAGCTTGAGGAAGGAAAGAATTATGTAATCACATATGACATTACCTCGAGCAAGGACAAGAAGACGATGCTTCATGTGGAAGAACCGGATAATGATTACGCGCTGGTTGTAGATGATTACAGATATGAACTGGATGCAAATACACGCGCTACGGTTACGCTCTTTACCGGAAAGCTTTCGAGAACGGTCGATTCGGCAAGAGTATTTGCCGGTCTTGGAATGGTTGAGAATAATGATGCTTTTAAAGTCGGCGACCATGTCGTAACGATTCAGGATTTTGCAGTCTATGAGATTGAGGAAGATGTCGCTTATGGCGGATACTGCGAGAAGTCAGTCAATACGAATCCATTAGAAGGCGGCACTGCCGGTTCTGAAGGAAAAGAGCATGACTTTTACGCAAAAGATGACAACGCGGCAAACGATTATGCAGATCCGGGCCTTGTGAAAGAAGGCTATGATCTTATCTGGGCGGATGAGTTCGACGGAAATTACGGCGGTAACAGAGTGGACGCGAACACAGGATTGAACTTAGATAACTGGGCTTACCAGCTCGGAGACGGATCCACCGACTGCGGAAATTACGGCTGGGGAAATAACGAGCTCCAGTGCTACACCGGAAACAGCAAAAACATTGCAGTAAATGAGGATTTGGATGGCGATAATGAGGGAGACGGCGTTCTTCGAATCACTGCCTCCTATGAAGATAACGGATATGTATACGCGGGAGAGGGATCAAAGAAATATACATCTGCGCGTATCCGGACGACCTCCGCAACAGAAGGGTTATTCAATACTACATACGGCTATATCGAGTCAAGAATTGCACTCCCTGCAACACAGGGCGCATGGCCGGCATTCTGGATGCTGCCGCAGAGCACAGACATATACGGCGGCTGGCCGGTATCCGGAGAACTTGACATTATGGAGACAACAGGCTTGAATACAGATCAGGCATGCGGAACACTTCACTGGGGTGCTCCGGCTCATGTATACAAGGGAAGCGGATATGTAGACCTTGATTCCGATATTACATACTTCCATACATACGCGGTGGATTGGGAGCCAGGACAGATTACCTGGTATTACGACGGAAAAGCAATCAAGACGTTGTCAAATTGGGAGAGCGGATTTGCAGGAGCATCCGACAGCCTCAGCTTTGACGCTCCGTTTGATCAGCCATTCTACATTTTATTGAACCTCGCTGTTGACAGCGGACAGTTCGGAGGATCGGCAAATAAAGCGAAATTTAAAGGCGACATCAACATGTATGTTGATTATGTGCGCTGCTACCAGAAGACGGAAGGCTATGCCGGATATGTTGATAAAGCATCCTCCGGTGCCGGAAATGCAAACTGGGAAGAATTTGCAGGAGTAAATCAGATTGCGGAAATTGCAGCAGATAATCTGGATGCGGCAGCAGGCGGACATGATGATACCGCGGCAGAAGGAACAAACAAGTGGTATCTTTCCACACAGAACGACGCTGCCGCAACCGCAGATGTGGTTACGGATGCCGACGGTAAGGTATGGCATAAGATCAATGTAACCAAGGCAGGCGGTTCGGATTATTCGGTACAGCTCATAGGACATTATGATGCAAAGGCCGGATATGTATACAAGGTAAGCTTTGACGCGTATGCAAACGGCGGACTGGTTGGAAAAACGGTTAACTGCGACTCAAAGGAGTATGCAGGATGGAGTACATATGGTATTTCGCAGTTCGTTTTAAAGGATTCGCCGGAAAATTATTCCTATCTGATTGACCAGACGGAAGACTTTGAAAACTGCCGTATTGAGTTTAATGCAGGCGCGGCAGGAACCGGAAACGTATATCTTTCGAACGTTAAGGTGGAAATCGTGAATCCGGATAATCTTGCAAAGGAAGATGCAAGAGGGGGAACGCTTGCGGACGGCAACTTCATTTACAATGGAAGCTTCGATCAGGGAAGCAGGCATTTTGGATATTGGAGAGCAGATAACGGAACCAGCGTATCAATCCCGCGTTATACAACGGAAAAGATTGCCGATGGCGATGTATCCGTAGTGGATATTGCTTCGAAGACCAACTATGAGCAGATTGCCGGCGGCGTAAAGTATTATGAACGCCGGGCACAGATTTCTGCGGAAGAAGGAATGATGCCCAGAATCTTCCAGCCGGGACTTGATCTTTCTGCAGATACTTACAATGTAAATCTCGACGTATTTGCAAAGGAAGACACAACGGTATCCGTAGGAATTTATACTACAACGGAACAGAACGGAGAAGTTGTTCTCAAAGACCGCGTGGCTATGACAACGGTTGCATATAAGGCAGCAGGCGGATTGACGGAAAAGACCGTATCGGTTAAGTTGACGGAAGATGTCAAAAATGCAGCAGTCGTTCTTATGTTTGGCAAGGATGTTGAGGTTTTGGTGGACAATGTATCGATGTATGGAATCAATCAGGGACCGTCTATCGAGGAGACACCGCTTGCAAGCTCTTCTACATGGAACGGCGACAATGGCGGCGGCGTCGCGCTTGCTCTTGATAAAGACGGAGACATATATACATTAAATCATGCGGTGAGCGGCGGAACCTGGTATTCTCCGCAGATTATCAGCGATAACTTTACATTAGTCGCAGGACAGAAATATACCGTATCATTTGACTATAAACTAGAAGGAAGCTCTAATAATACATTACAGTACATCATTCAGGAGAATGGCGGAGGCTGGAAAGTATATAACGGATCCGAGAAAACGGTTGCTTATAGCGGTTCGGGAGATTTTGAACATTACGAGACAATCTTTGTTGCCGATGCAACCTTAGAGACCGTTCATATGGTATTCGGATTGGGAAACAGTGCAGCAGACAATGCAGTGTTCAGTTTCAGAAATGCATCCATTTCGCTTGTAAGAGCGGAGGCTGGCGAAGGAAATCAGGAAGAAATTCTTGACAATCCAAAGGAGCCGGGACAAGATACGGATGATCCAAAGGATCCTGAGGAGGAACAGAAGCCGCAAGATACCAATACACCGGGAGGAAATCCGACATCAGGAGATAATCCGACATCTGGAGATAACCAGACGACAGGAAATAACCAGACGACAGGAAATAATCAGACGTCAGGAAGCAATCAGTCATCAGCAAATACGAAGAACACGCAAAGCACAAACGCAGCTGCGTCCGGAGTAAGCAATGCCGCAGCAGATGTTGCAGCTAACAGCACAAAGAACGCTTCCGGCCGTCAGAGCACATTCGTTGTAGAAAATGATGGGAATGAGCAGATTGCACAGGAACCGCAGAATGCGGAAACTGAGGAGGAACAGACTACAACGTCTGACAGCGAAGCTGTAGAAGCAGTCGAGGAAGAGACAGGAGAGGAGAATACGATTGAAGATGAGAACGCTCCTCTTGCAGCAGCAACTATGGCGGAAGAAAATCAGGGCAGTGGATTACCGATTCTGATTGCAGTATTCGCTTTAGCTGCAGCAGTCATCCTTTTGGTATTCGTTTTCTTTGGTCTCTCAAAGAAGAGGAATAAATAAATTTCCCCCAAAAAAGAGGCTGGTCAAATTTGACCAGCCTCTTTTTTAAAACCCTTTTTCCTTTAAGTTTTTAACGAGCTGAACGTAAAATTCGCGGACATCGAAGCCCTTAAAGTTTTCGCGGTTCATATCAATCATATCCCCATGTGAGATGCCGCGCTTTCCCATAACCGTCAAAAACTGATAATTTTGTCCCCAGGGGAACGATTTTTCGCCGACTAACCCATCATTATTTCCATCAAAATAATTTACCAGATGATAGGAAAAATTAAGAGGGAAACGTCCGCAGGACGCGACATTCAGTTTGGAACCTACACTTTGGTAGTAGACAGCAGGACTGTCTAACACTTCGCCGTTTATTTCCTTACAGCGCTCCGAGGTAAGGTCTCTGACCGCGGAAAGAAAATCAGGATTCGTATCGCCAAGTTTTTTCAGTGCCGAATTGTATGTTCTGGCAACCTGCTGCTGTTGTGCAGCGGGAATTTTGGATAACAGGTAATCCGCAAATTCACAACCCCGGTGCGGCGTGTTGATTGTGGTCAGGGATGCGACATACGGCGCCATACCGCATTTGGAAATGGCATAACGGCTGTCCAGACCGCCTTTTGAGTGGGCGATAATGTTTACCTTTCCGGCTCCGGTTACGCGGAGAACCTCCCTGATGCGGGCTGCAAGCTCCGCGCCGCTCTCATTTACAGGAAGAGCAGACTGATGATTTCCATAAAAAATCCATGCGCCGTTCTTTTCCAGCTCGGCAGGGATTCGTCCCCAGTAATTGATCAATTTCCAATCGCGGAAGAATACGCCATGAACCAGAAGAATCGGATACCGGGTTTTACAGATTTGCTGCGGAACGCGGGTTTCATCTATCACTAATTTACGGTTCTCCAGTTTTACTTCCGCTTCTCCAATCGAAATGATTTTTCCAAGCGCAATCAGATGAGCAATCGGAATCCAACCGCATACAATGCCAATCACGCGCCATTTGATTCCCAGCTGCGAGGAGGTAACGTATACCCGGATGATGCCGTTCCAGAAAACAAGCGATTCTACAATGACAGACAGGCCGATATTAAAAGCCCAGAGAAGAGGAGCCTGCCGGATTCCCGCAAGCGTGGCGGCTCCTGCGATTCCCATGATGTTAAATATAATGGTAAGAATCGTGGAAAATAAAAACAGTCGGAGCATTTCACATCCACTGGCACAGTTGCGGAGTTTCGCTGTTTTGAGCTTTAAATGAAAAAAGGAAGGAACCACGTGAATCAGGATATAGCATGGTATAGCTGCAATCAAAAAATATGCGCCTTCCAGCAGATTTGCAAACGCAACTGCATTGGATAGCAGAAAGATCAGCAGGGCGCAAAGAATATGAAGAAGGATTTTGACAAAAGTCTTCATAAAGATACCTCCAACAAAATGGTCGCTCCTATTATAGCGCATTCTTTTCCTGAATCAAATGATAATTTTTCCTCCTGACGAACATACTATTCAGGAACAGGTAATTGCTTAGGTAGTTTGAAAGGAGAGATTTTTATGAATCCATTTAATGAAAAAGCGGTTCGTGCAGATTCCATCTACATGGACTGGCAGACGATGTATCCAAAGTCGTATTGCAAGGATGAGACCGATCCATATACCAAAGTGCGGATCATTCTGATGAGCGGAACCGAGTACGAGGCAACCTGGTTTTCGCATCAGTTCCACCGGCATTGCAGTGAGAATGATCTTAGAAGAGATTTGGCTGTGCTGCGGCGTATGGAGCAACAGCAGCAGAAAAGGCTTGCATGCTTAAAGCCGGAAAATGAATCCATCTTAGAGCATACCATCGGGTATGAGCAGCTGGCGGTTGACCTGACTGCAATTCTCGCGCAGAGGGAGCCGGATCCGTATGTAGTAAAGACCATGAATCTGGCGCTTCTGGAAGATTTTGATCATTTGTACCGATACGCAGACCTTCTGGATTTTGAAAAAGGTATTCATGCGGAAAAACTGGTGGGAGGTTATACGGAGATTATGCCGGGACGCCCGACCATCAGCGAACACCGGCATCCGGATGATTCGGTCAGATATTTTCTGGATTTCACAAAAGCCGCGCCAATCTCGAAATTGAACGCATCGATTATTACAGCGGCCGAGCAGCAGACCATGAATTACTATATGAACCAGTGCGCGTTCTACGAGAGCGAGCTTGGAAGAAGACTCTATCAGGAAATCGCGATGATTGAGGAGCAGCATGTGACACAGTACGGAGCGCTTCTTGATCCGAAGTGTACCTGGCTTGAGAACCTGCTGCATCATGAGTATACCGAATGTTATCTGTATTATTCCTGCATGATGGATGAGACGGATGACTATGTGAAAAAAATCTGGGAGCAGCATTTTGAGCAGGAGGTTACGCATCTTCATAAAGCAAAAGAGCTTCTGCAGAAGTATGAAGGCAAGGAGTGGCAGCAGGTCATTCCGGATGGCGAATTTCCGGAGCTCCTTCATTTTTCGCCGCAAAAGGAATACATCCGTAAGGTGCTTGCGGAGACTGTCAGAAATACGGCGGAGCTGGAGAATCCGGACGTCCCTGTTGAAAAGCTGTCGAAAGACACGAAGTTCTTCCTGTATCAGGGAATGGTCAACACAGATACGGCGAAGGTAGCGAGCCATCAGGTAATTGAAGAAGAAATTGCAGCGAAGGAGCAGGATTACCGCTTTGAGGAGAGCGAAAATCCGATTGAAGAGCTGCGGTGCAGAACCTGTGATAATACCACATTGGGCAGAGAGTAGCAGAAGTTCGAAAACGACTAGACATTTTATCCTCGGAGACGCTATAATGTTTTCGAGGATAGAATAAAAAATAGAGGAAAAATTATGCGAAAAACAAAAATCATTTGTACAATCGGACCGGTCAGCCAGAATGAGGAAACCTTAAAGGAGATGTGCTATGCGGGAATGAACGTAGCCAGACTGAATTTTTCCCATGGCGATCATGCAGAGCAGAAGGAGAAAATCGACTTAATTAAGAAAGTAAGAGAAGAAATCGGTTATCCGATTTCAATCATGCTGGATACCAAGGGACCGGAATACCGGATTAAAACCTTTGAAAATCATAAGGTTACTGTCCGCGAGGGCGAGACCTTTATTTTTACTACGGAGGATGTGGCAGGAAACGAAAAACGTGTGTCTGTCAATTATAAGAATCTGATTGATGATCTTGCGGTGGGCGACACGATTCTGGTCTGCAATGGACTGGTTATTTTTGAAGTGATAGAACTTCGTAAGACCGAGGCAGTTTGTAAGGTTGTGGTTGGAGGGGAACTTTCCGACCGGAAGAGTATGAACTTTCCGAACAAGGTCATGACGCAGGAATATCTCAGCGAACAGGATAAGGAGGATCTGTTATTCGGAATTGAAAACGACGTCGACTTTGTTGCGGCATCTTTTGTTTCGACGGAGAGCGACGTGCGCGATATCAGGAATTTTCTAGATGAAAACGGCGGTTCAAAGATTGATGTCATAGCCAAAATTGAGAATCGTTCCGGCGTAGAGCATATTGATGAAATCTGCAGGATTGCGGACGGCGTTATGGTAGCAAGAGGAGATCTCGGCGTGGAAATCCCTGCAATGGAAGTCCCGGCTGTCCAGAAACATTTAATCTCAAGATGTCGTGCAAACGGAAAGCGGGTAATCACTGCAACCGAGATGCTCGAATCCATGATTTCGAATCCGCGTGCAACCAGAGCGGAAATTTCCGATGTTGCAAATGCGGTATATGATGAGACTTCAGCGGTTATGCTTTCCGGGGAGACCGCGGCAGGAAAATATCCGGTACTTGCGGTAAAGAGTATGGCTGAGACTGTGGAGTATACGGAACAGCAGATTCACTATGCGAGGAGATTTAAGGACTTTGATTATGTCTGTAAGAGCAATCTGGATGCCATTTCACATTCGGCATGTGCAATGGCGGTCGATGTAGATGCGAAATGCATTGTCGTCAATTCGCTCAGCGGAGAGACCGCACGCAAAGTGAGCCGTTTCCGTTGTCCGGTTGATATTATCGGCATGACGACCTCGGAAAAGGGCTGGAGAAAACTGAACCTAAACTGGGGAGTTACGCCTGTTATGTGTAAGAATTACGAATCGATGGAGCAGATGTTCGATAACGATATCGAGATTGCAAAGGAGCTGCTCGGACTTTCTAAAGGAGATAATGTGGTTCTTACGGGAGGAAAGATGGACGGAACACATGGAAATACGAATATAATCAAGGTTGAGAGCATAAAGTAGCGTGTTGTATATTTTTTGACGGAAAAGGAAAAAGCGGAAGAAAAGCGATGGGAGAAAACAAAAAGGCAAGAGTAATACTGGATTATGTTATGATGACAATCGGCGCAATTATCGCAGCGTTTGCAATTGAGGAATTTCTGGTTCCAAATACCATTCTCGACGGCGGAGTTGTCGGTATTGGAATCATGATCAATAATCTGACCGGAATAAAACTTGGCGTTCTGACCATCGTGATGAATATACCGTTTCTGATTGTCGGCTCGAGAAGAATCGGACACGCTTTCATTGTGAAATCCGGATATTCCATGGCAGTATTTTCCGTATTTGTCGAGATATTTGAAGAGTTTACCAACGCGACGTCGGAGACGCTGCTTGCGGTATGCTTCGGCGGCGTGATACTAGGAATCGGAGTGGGACTTGTCATAAGATACGGCGGATGTCTGGATGGGACGGAGACCGTTGCAATTTTACTCAATCGGAAATACAAGCTGCCGGTGGGACAGATTGTACTGTTTTTTAATATTATCATATACGGTATAGCAGGTATTTTATTCGGCCCGGATCGTGCAATGTACAGCCTGCTTACATATTTTATCGCGTCGAAGGTTCTTGATATGCTGGAGAACGGCATGAACCAGACGAAGGCAGCTATGATTATTACGAATGATGCAAAGGATATCGCGGCGGAGATTTACAGCAAGCTTGGGAGAACGGTAACAATCATAGAAGGGGAAGGGCTTGTAAGCGGAAAGAAGGTAATCCTCTACTGTGTGTTGAACCGGTTCGAGGTCTACGAGTTAAAGAACATTATTTCAAGTGTGGATTCCTCTGCTTTTATTACAATCAGTGACATTTCGGAAATTATCGGGAATCATATGAAAAAGAGTGGAACGGTTTCTTACAATCAGTCCGGCGAACAGGCGGCAAAGGCCAACAGGGATATTCGCGAATGAAGACAGCGGATGGCATAGAAAAGGGATCGGATTTATATGTTATATCAGATTGCAAATGGGACGGTATCGCTGGATGGGAAAGAGATTTTGTCCCATGTTGATTTTACAATCAAGGGAAAAGAGAAAATCGCCGTAGTCGGAAGAAACGGAGCGGGAAAGACGACGCTTCTGCGGTTGATTGCGGGAGAGATTGCGCTGGACCGGGATGACAAAAGGTCAAATCCGGGGATATCCTGCAGCAGAAAGCTTACGATCGGAATGCTTCGGCAGATGTATCTGGCCGATCAGGAAAAGACGATAGAGGAAATTCTTCTTTCGGCATGTCCCGGGAGGGACAGCTTTTCCAGGGAGAGGTTTCTATACGAGACCGAGTATGACCGGATTTTTACAGGGTTTGGTTTTTCCAAGGAGGATAAGAAGAAAAAGCTCTGCGCATTTTCCGGAGGGGAGCAGACGAAGATATCGTTGATTCAGCTGCTGCTGCAAAAGCCGGACATTTTGCTTTTGGATGAGCCTACGAATCATTTAGACATTGAGACGGTTGAGTGGCTGGAAGACTATTTCAGGGAATATGGTAATGCGGTGGTTTTTGTTTCCCATGACCGTTTTTTCCTGGATCGGGTGGTTGATACGGTATATGAACTGTCTGATAAGAAGTTAAAACGATATGCCGGTAACTATACGCAATATCGGGCGCAGAAGCAGAAGGAGCTTGCAATCCAAAAAAGGCGTTATGAAGAGCAGCAGGCAGAGATTGCGAGATTGGAAGAGCTGATTAAGAGGTTCAAAAACAAACCGAAAAAGGCAGCCTTTGCCAGAAGCAGACAGACAATCTTAAACCGCATGGAGCATGTACCAAAGCCCCGGGAGGATGACGTTCATATTTTTACAGGAGCCATAGAGCCCAAAGCGGCAGGAAGCAGATGGGTATTTGAGGCAGAGCATTTGAAAATCGGATATGACCGGGTGTTGTTAGAACTGTCGCTTCGCGTAAAAAGAGGGCAGAAGATAGGAATTATCGGAAGTAACGGCGTCGGAAAGAGCACCTTCCTTAAAACGGTTGCGGGGATTGTGGAACCGGTAAGCGGAAGCTGTGTTCTTGGAACCAACGTGCTGATGGGATATTTTGACCAGCAGTCTGCATTGATACAATCGGAAAAAACGGTTGCAGAGCATTTTAGCGATTTGTTTCTGGCAATGACGCAGAAGGAGGTACGCCATATTCTGGGTGCATACTTGTTTTGCGGGGCGGAGGCAGAAAAGAGAGTGTCGGACCTGTCAGGGGGAGAAAAGGCAAGACTGATGCTGTGTGAGCTTTTGACAAGCAGGCCGAATCTGCTCATTCTGGATGAACCCACAAACCATATGGATATCCAAGCGAAAGAGACTCTGGAATCAGCTTTCCGGGCGTATACCGGAACGATGCTGTTCGTATCTCATGACCGCTACTTTGTGAATCAGGTTGCGGATGCGATTCTGGTATTTGAGAATCATACGGTCCGGTATTATCCATTTGGATATGAGCACTTTCTCAGGAAAAGCAGCGAGGGCGAGGAAGAGGAAAATATCGCTGCGATGGTGTCAGCCGAGGATCAGGCGATGATTGCGGATTTGAAAGCTGTCCCAAAAGCAGAGCGGCATCGCCTTACGGAAATCAATACGGAAGAAGCATATGTGGAATGGCGGCTCCGCCTTGCAGCAGAGCCGGTGGAGCGTGCGAAGGAAGCGGTGGAGCTGCTTAATCGGGAATACGAAGAGCTGCTTCAACAGGAAGAGCTATACATCGGAAATTCCATGGACGAAGCACTTTTTACTCTTCATAGGAACCTCGGGAACGCATGGGAGTCCTGGACAAAAGCATGCATGAAGTGGTTCGATGTGTATATGGAATTGTAAAGGACTCTTTTTTGAACAACATTGCTTAATGAAGCATTTTATAATATAATACAAGCGGCGTAAGCTCGTTAGGATGCTTCGCACAACAGGATACGGAGGGAAAGGAATGTATATTACCTGCTTGGATTTAGAGGGCGTGCTTGTGCCGGAAATATGGATTGCATTTGCAGAGGAAAGCGGGATTTCAGAGCTAAAAAGGACGACTCGCGACGAGCCGGATTACGATAAGCTTATGAGATGGAGAATCGGAATCTTAAAGGAGCATGGGCTTGGATTAAGAGAGATTCAGGAGACAATCGCAAAAATCAATCCGCTTCCCGGAGCAAAGGAGTTTCTGGATGAGCTCCGTTCATTTACACAGGTTATTATTATCAGCGATACATTTTCACAGTTTGCGGGACCTCTTATGGAGAAACTGGGACGGCCGACTATTTTCTGCAATTCTCTGGAGGTGGCGGAAAACGGGGAGATTACCGGATTTAAGATGCGCTGCGAAAATTCGAAGTACACAACGGTCCGCGCTTTGCAGTCAATCGGATATGACACCATTGCAAGCGGAGACAGCCACAACGATCTGGGGATGATCAAGGCAAGCAAAGCAGGATTTTTGTTTAAGAGTACGGAGCAGATTAAAGCAGACTATCCGGAAATTCCAGCATTCGAGACATATGAGGAACTTATGACAGCAATTAAGGGAGCGATGAAATAAACGATGAAGTATGATATTATAATTATTGGGGCGGGTCCGGGAGGAATCTTCTCGGCCTATGAGTTAATGCAGAAGCGGCCGGATCTTAAAGTTGCGGTTTTTGAGTCGGGAAATCCTCTGGAGAAGAGAAAATGTCCGATTGACGGCGATAAGGTAAAAAGCTGCATAAAATGTAAAAGCTGTGCCATTATGAATGGATTTGGCGGAGCCGGAGCTTTTTCCGACGGAAAGTACAATATTACCAATGACTTCGGCGGAACACTTCATGAATATATCGGGCGCGAGAATGCATTAAAACTCATGGAGTATGTGGATAAAATCAACGTGTCCCATGGCGGAGAAAAGACAAAAATGTATTCCACCGTCGGAACGAATATTAAGAAGATCTGTATGCAGAACAAACTGACGCTTCTTGAGGCAGCCGTCCGCCATTTGGGAACAGATATTAACTATGTGGTTCTTGAAAATCTTTTTCAAGAGCTGATGACACATGTGGATTTTTATTTTAACACACCGATTCGTAAAATCGAGCGGACGGAGGAAGGGTACCGCGTGCTTTATGAGAGCAAGGCTCAGCCCGGTGCACAGGAGGCGGACGATTGCACATACTGCATTATCTCCGTCGGACGAAGCGGAAGCAAATGGATGGAGACGGTCTGCGAGGACTTAAAGATTCCGACAAAATCCAACCGCGTGGATATCGGCGTGCGCGTGGAGCTTCCTGCGGTCATTTTTTCTCATATTACGGATGAACTGTATGAGGGCAAGATTGTGTATCGTACCGAAAAATTCGAGGACGCGGTGCGCACCTTCTGTATGAATCCGAATGGTATTGTCGTAAATGAAAATACCAACGGAATCATTACGGTAAACGGACACAGCTTTGATGATCCGGACAAAAAGACCGAAAATACAAACTTTGCGCTTCTTGTTTCAAAGCATTTTTCCGAGCCGTTTAAGGACAGCAACGGATATGGCGAGAGTATCGCAAGACTTTCGAATATGCTTGGAGGAGGAGTTATCGTACAGCGCTTCGGCGATCTTGAGAGAGGACGCAGGAGTACGCAGAAGCGTCTGGATGAGGGAACGGTCCGCCCTACGTTGCATGCGACGCCCGGAGATTTAAGTCTGGTCCTTCCGAAGCGAATCTTAGACGGAATCATTGAGATGATTCATGCGCTTGATAAGATTGCCCCGGGGACAGCAAACGATGATACGCTTCTCTACGGCGTGGAAGTGAAGTTCTACAATATGGAGGTGGAGCTTGACAGGAACCTTGAGACAAAGCATAAAGGGCTTTATGTGATTGGAGACGGCAGCGGCGTAACGCACTCCCTGTCACACGCATCGGCAAGCGGTGTGTATGTTGCGCGGCGCATTGCAGAGGCTGCAGAATAAAGAGAACAGCTTCGCAGTTCAATCGGAAAATCCCCACAAAGATGTACAAAAAGTATACTAAGTGGGGAGTTATCGTAGAAGCAGCAGGCTGCTTCGCAGTTCCATAAGCTAATTGACTTCTTTTTTACCGATTCTGAGGAACAGGTTCGAGCGGATAAGTGCCGGACGAAGCGCCATGTAAATAATGACCGCCGCAATAACGGAGAGTACGGCATTTACTCCGGTGGTGGTAATGTTCCATACGAGTGCAACCTCAGCAGCCGGCTTTCCCATAATCACACGCTTATAGAAGTAACCCACAAGCGGATCAAAGATAAAGTTGAACAGCATACCGCCGATAGCGGCTGCGGTAACCCAGAGAAATACATGTTTTGCGTCCTTGGATTGTGTAATTTTACCGAGCTTGTGCGCGATAAGACCTGTGATAAGTCCGATGCAGAATTTGAGTAAAAAGGTCTTCGGTGCGTATACAATATAGACCGGATCAAGCAGATCGCCGATAGTCATGCCGATTGCGCCGGCAACTCCGCCATACACACCGCCAAGCAGAAGCGCTGCAAGTACGCAGACGGCGTTGCCGAGGTGGAAGGAGGTTGCATCCCCTCCCGGAAGCGTAACCTTAATCTGCAAAAAAGTAAATACTACATAGGAGAGCGCTGCCATGAGCGCAGTCAAAGTCAGCTTATAGATTTTTTCGTTTCTCATTTCCCATATGTCCTTTCGATTGATGCTGTACTAATCATAATGAGTGTTTGGCATTGAGTAAATAACCAAAAACGAATAAAAATATAAGACCAGACTAAACTATTTAATGATAATATTGGCGCAGGAGAGATCCTCGCCAAGATCATATACTTTTCCTGATTTTACAGAGACGACAGTCGGCCGCAAAATGTAGTGCGGATTGTTTCGAACGACGCGTGCCTGCTCTCCGTTCGACAGCTCCACAATGGAGTCCACCGGGTATAGAATCATGCTGT
Source organism: uncultured Lachnobacterium sp. (assembly GCA_964614035.1). Taxonomy (GTDB): domain Bacteria; phylum Bacillota; class Clostridia; order Lachnospirales; family Lachnospiraceae; genus Roseburia. Next base: position 52,805 of record CAZTKM010000003.1, on the reverse strand, counting down.
TGAGGAAGCTCTTCATTGCGTCCATGTCAAGCTCGCCTGTCATGGACATAATCAGCTCGATTGCATCGCGCTGCGAAAAGGCGGATTTGTACGGACGTTCTGTTACAAGGGCGTCATAGACATCCGCTACCGAAAGGATTTTGGCATACGGACTGATCTGATCCGCGGATACGCCCAGCGGATATCCACGCCCATTCATTTTCTCGTGATGCTGGAGCACACCGAGACAGATGGATTCATCATAGTCCGGCATCTGTTTTAGCATATGATAACCGAAAACGGAATGCTGCTTCATAATGGCAAATTCCTCATCGGTAAGCCGGTCGGGTTTATTCAAAATCTCTAACGGTACTTTTGTTTTTCCAAGGTCGTGGAGCAGACCGCATATACCAATCTGGTAGATGTCCTTCTGGCTCATTTGAAGATGCTTGGCAAGAACCATGGAGATTGTTGCGACGTCAACACTGTGTTTGAAGGTGTATTCGTCGCTCATTTTCAGAGCGCCGATATCAATTGCGATTGCATCATTCTCATCGATTGCGGACATCAGGTCGGAGGCGATGCTGTTAGTGGTTTCGGCAAGCTCGGGCGAATCGGCATTGTTGTAGATATACTGGATTCCCTCGGACACTCTTTTCTTTACACTGTCGGAAAGCGTGACTTTTTCAGGATCTGATTTACGCAGCTTTTCCACATTCTTTTGCGCAGCAGGAGAAAGCTCTATTTCATTCGGATCATATTCGCCTTCCTGAATATAGACGGTCATCACACCCATTTTTATCATGGCATCAATTTCGTATTGGTCTAATATTGCACCGCGGGCAACCAGATTACGGCCGAGCCGGTCGGCGATAGTCTGATCAATCTTCATGCCGGGTTTCAATTGTCTGGTGCGCATATACTTGCGTTTAATCATATATCCTCCAGTCATAATTCCAAAGTGCCTGCAAAGGCTTGTTTAAAAACTATTATACATGGAAAATGGTACTTTTCCACAATTTGTTGAAAAAGTGACCATAAGTTTTTTATGTATTTATTTTTTCTTTGGCGGATTGAAAAAAATACCTCCCCTAATTGAGAACATTCGGGAGCGAAACGCATAAGATGTATGGAGGGGCAGTTAAGATACAAAAGGATAGATGACAGAGGCGTTTTCGCAAGAAAACGACCTCTGATATGGGAGAACTGCCGAATAAAGCTATATCAGCAATAGCTACATATGGCAGACAAAAAAAGAGGTGATTTGTTGTCACCTCTTTTTTCCGACTCTTTTGGCAGAAAAGCTATATCAAAAATGATGCCCACCGCCGGAATGGCCGCCGCCACCACCGCCGGAATGGCCGCCTCCGCCACCACCGCCGGAATGCCCACCGCCGCCACCACCGCCGGAGCTTTGCGGACGGTATTCCTTCGTCTGATTGATAAAGGCAGCGTTAGGATCGTTTACGGTAAATCCCTGATATAATCCGGTAAATAATTCCTGCCGGCTTGGCTTGTGCCTTGCAGAAAGCACTTTTACAATGAAGAAATTAGCAAGCATTGCAAGTATAATCGCAAGAAGTACATTGCTGATATATTTCATTGGCTGTGACAGACGGCGGCCTTTCAAAAGAGACAGAACTTCCTTGCAGGCCTCGTTTGCACATCCAAAGTAATCGGCTTTAGACGCATAGCGATAGGTATTGTCGGTTATGGTATTTCCATGTGCCTTCGTGATGTAGCGTTTCATGGAACCCATAGAGTCGATATAGATATTGCGGTAATCCATATCAATCACGAAAATGACGGAATCGCTTCCGTATCCGAAAAATTCCTCATTTTTTTCCTCTGCAAGCCGGTCTGTGGACGAATACGGATTATCGTAAGTGGAATAAAAACCGACATTGCAGCTTTCCGTAATTTCGCCGAGCGTGGCATAAAAATCCTGCCATTCCTCATCGGATGCGGTTAACAGCTCCGCTTCATCTTCAACAATCAGCTGATATCCGGTCTGGCTGTTGGTGTAGCTTTTGGCTGTTGAGGCACAGACAGGAGATGATCCGGCAAAAAGCATTCCAATCAATACGAGGCAGAATGCAGGCAGAGCGAGCCCTTTCTTAAACTGCAGTATCATTTTACGCACGATCGTTACCTCCCTCTTTGTTAAACTGCGGAAGTCTGCGCGTGGACAATATATTGTGTTCATCAATGACTTCCTTCAAGGTAAAAAATACGCCGACCAACGAAAGAATAGATACGCCGTAATAAATCAAATCAGATGCAGGATTCAACAGCTTTACAACCGCTCCAAGACCGACGACACAGAGCGCGCAGATCAGTCCGAGCAGACCGCGCTTTTTCGGAACCTTGTCAATATTTTTGATACCGATGGCTGCAATCACGATTCCTATAATGAGGAGGACAATCCAGAGAAAGATTGAGGTAAGCAATTCGTAAAAGATAGAAATCAAACCCATTCCCATGATGGAAAGCGTATAAACGATAAGAACGACCGAAAGAACGGTTTTTCCGCCGGTATGCTTTTGTTTGACCTTGGATGGAATATGATTGTTCATCTGGGCAAGCTTCTGCGGATCTGTTTTCGATAGAACGCCTCTGTCGTCGGAATCGGATTCCTTTTTGATAATCGCCTTAATCTCGATGGTAGAAATCAAAGCGCAGATCAGTGCCAGAATCGAGCAGACCAGCATAAGCGTAGAAGGAACAATGGTCAAAAAGATATTCAGTATAAGGAAAATCGGCACTGCAAGGACAAGCGACCCCAGAAGATATTTTTTTACATCTACCGGAAGGTCGCTGACCACTTTTCCGGTCTGACCGTTTACGGTTGCATAAGCCACCCGGTCTCCGTTCCGGTAGGACATAAACCAGACGGGAAACATGGCCTGATCGGCTGTTTCGGTTCTGGTATTCAGTATGGAAGGCCTGTAATTGCCGTTATGCGCCATATCAAAGGTATAGCCCGAATAGGCGGGAAGCTTTTTGAGCTGGTTCATGGACTCGTCGAAGGCTATCTGCTCCGCCTGCGGCTGGTAGGTATCCGGAGCAACATCTGCGGTGTCGGCATAGAAACCGCTTAAAAAGGCAGGGGTAAATGCTTTCATGCCTTTTACATCGTAAGGAGCAAGACATTCGCTGATACTATCAGAGAAGGAAGAGGAAGCATCGTAGGATATGCCCTTGTAATAAGCATCCAGATTCCCTCCCAGAGAATAGTGCTCTGTGATTATGTAATCGCCGCTCCGGTGCGATTTTATTCCATGGAGACGGAGCTCGCCCTTCTGCGTAACGTAAAAGGCCCAATAGGGCATATAGATACCTCGGAAACTGTCGATATTTTGGGGATCCTTAAATTCCTTAGGGGCAAAGATTGCCTTCTTCATCAAATTGGCATATGCCTGCTTACAGTCTTCTTTTGTTTTCTTAAAAGGAATAATATAGTTTGGCCGGTGCTCTTTGCTGATTCTGCTGTAAAGAATGGTGGATGCACCGCAAAAGCTGCAGAAACCGGCGGCTGCATTGTCGGTACTTAAAATTTCTCCTCCACATTGCGGACAGGTAAAAATAGTGACTTCGTAATCATCTTCGAATCCTTTTCCCTCAATGGCATCTGACTTTTTATGTTCAAATGCGTATGGATCATACCTGGTACCGCAGTATTCGCAGCCAAGCTGTTGGGATGGGATATCAAATACAAGATTACCGCCACATCCGGGACATTGAAACATATGATAAATCTCCTTTTTCATTAGTATATGCTAGGTAATTGTAAAACTCTGTTTTTTTCTTCCATCGCAATTAGCTATAGTATATGTGAGTAACGGAAACGTTAGCTCCTTTTTGTGTGATGCTTGAGCGTCTGTCTCCACAGGGACGGATGAACCATGATGAGGAGCGGGAAGAGCTCCAATCTGCCGGCTAACATATCAAACATCAATACAAGCTTAGAAATCGGATTGAAAAATCCGAAATTCTGCGCCGGTCCGACTTTTGCAAATCCGGGGCCGATGTTGTTGAGGGCCGCGATAACTGCGGTGTAGTTTGTGACCAGATCGTATCCCTCAAAGGAAATCACAAGAAGAGATCCTGTGAATAAAATGAAAAACGTAACGATATATACATTTACGGAGCGGACCACATCATGGTCAATCGGTTTGCCCTCCACCATAATCTTCTTGACATTTTTCGGATGAATGTAGGAAAAAAGCTCTTTTCTTACGGTTTTAAGCAGAATGGTTATCCGGGAAACCTTTATTCCGCCGCCGGTGCTGCCGGCACATGCGCCGATAAACATCAGCAAAATGAGAATCGTTTTTGCGGTGGAGTTCCATGTATCGTAGTCGACTGTAGAAAAACCGGTAGAGGAGATGATGGATGCCACCTGGAATGCGGATTGTGTCAGCGCCTCAAACAGACTCTCCGTAGTGTCCATGATAGAAATTGTAATGATAAGAATCGCTCCGGCGATGATGAGAAGATAATTACGCACTTCCTCCATCCGGAGAATTTTTTTAAATTCTTTATAAAGCATCAGATAGTATACATTGAAGTTGACGCCAAACAGAATCATAAAAACAGTAATAACCCATTGGATATAGGAAGAGTAGCCCGCAATGCTGTCTGTCTTGATTCCGAATCCGCCGGTGCCGGCGGTGCCGACGGCGGTGGTAATGGCGTCGAAAACAGGCATTTTTCCGAGGACTAGCAGAATGAATTCCAAAAGCGTCATGCCAAAGTAAATGATGTAGAGCATTCTCGCCATATACCGGATTTTCGGAGCCAGCTTACCCACAGAAGGCCCCGGGCTTTCGGCCCGCATCAGATTAATGTTTGAGCCGCCGCTCATCGGAATGACGGCAAGAAGAAAAACAAGTACCCCCATTCCTCCAATCCAGTGCGTGAAACTCCGCCAGAACAGCATACAGTTGGATAAAGCCTCCACATCGTCAAGAATGCTTGCACCTGTGGTGGTAAAACCGGAGATGGTTTCAAATAATGCGTTAATAAAAGAAGGAATTTCGCCGGACAGCCAGAACGGAAGGCAGCCGAGTAAACTCATTACAATCCAGCTGGCAGCGGTCGCAACACAGCCTTCTTTTAAGTAAAAAAGATGCGATTTTGGTTTTCTAATGGTCATTGCGGCGCTGATCAGCAGACCGATGCCTGCGGAAATCAGAAAGTAAAAACCGCTTTTCTCCCGATAAATCAGCGCCACAATACATGGTAATAAAAGAAGAAACGATTCTAATCTCAGTACCTGACCAAGTATATATCGAACAATCGAATGATTCATGTTTGTAAATTCTCCAACTATTTTAAGATATCCACGATATCATTAAAGCCGGTGTGAGTCGTGACAACCATAACGTTGTCATTGATCCGGATGCTGTCCTGACCGGTTGGAATGATAATGGAGCCTTTTCTTCCGATAAAAGCTATCAGAAGATTATTCTTTAAAGAAAGATCCTTAAGCGGAATGTTTGTCACAGCGGATTCTTCACTCACATGGAATTCGATTGCTTCCGCGCGCTGATCGAACATGTGATACAAGGTCTCAATATTACTGTCCATGGAAGCCTTTTTGGCGCGAACGTATGCAACGATAGCTTCGGATGTAATGAACTTTGGATAAATTACACTTCCGAGGTCCAGCTGGCTGATGACGTCAGTAAAATTGATCCGGTTGATTTTCGTAATGACTTTGGCGCCGGAAACGGACTTGGCATAAAGAGTCAGCATGATATTCTCTTCGTCGATTCCGGTAAGCGGCACAAACGATTCTACCGTCTCAATACCCTCTTCTGTCAGAAGATCCTGATTCGTACCGTCCCCATTGATGATGATGGCGTCCGGAAGCAGAACGCTGAGCTCTTCGCAGCGCGCGCGGTCGGATTCAATAATCTTGACGGAAATGCCCACGCGGAGCAGCTGGTCTGCAAGGTAGTAGGCGGCTCTTCCGCCTCCGACAATCATGGTGGATTTTACCTGCTTGGTAGCAAATCCAATCTTTTTTAAAAACATGCGTCCCTCACGCCGGGTTCCGACATAGGAGATGATGTCTCCCTTTTGCAGAGTAAAGGAGCCGGAAGGAATGTAGACTTCTCCTTCACGCTCAATTGCACAAATTAAGATATTGGACGCAAAGTGCTTTTGCAGATCCATGATGAGCATATTGTCAAGCTTGGAACCTTCGGGAATCCGGATTTTTACCATCTCCGCCTGACCATGGGCGAAACTGCTGACATTAAGCGCTGTCGGAAGAAACAGGATTCTTGCGGCCTCCTTCGCCGCTTCAAGTTCAGGGTTAATAATCATGGCGAGGCCTAATTGCTCGCGGATATAGCCTACTTCCTTGCTGTAATCCGGCGTGCGTACACGTGCAATCGCAGAGCATTTTCCGACGCGTCTTGCAATCGTACAGCATAGGAGATTGAGCTCGTCGGAATCGGTAACGGCAATCATCAAATCTGCGTTGTCAATGCCGGCATCTTTCTGGACACTGTAGCTTGCGCCGTTTCCGACAATGCCCATGATATCGTACATATTTGTAATTTCCTGTATTTTTTCTGCCTTGCGGTCAATGATGGTAATTTCATGGCCTTCTTTATCGAGCTGTCCGATTAAGGTTGCGCCGACTTTTCCGCAGCCGACAATAATGATTCGAAGCCCCTTGACAGAATGATTTGCCTGAAACATTTTTTATGCCTCCATATGAAACCATATACGCAACTATTCAGAACACCATACATTCGCAAAAACAGCCTCTTTACGAGGCTTACGCTTCTTCGAAGCTTCCCTTTTGCTCATGTATGGGGCGGTAACTCTATTTACGCCCCTGAGAATAAGATAAACCGCTTCTTACATGCAAGCATGAAGAATCTGTCTATCTTATTTTCAGAGGTTCTGAATAGTTACATATAAATTTATTATAGCACAATATATGCAAACATGCTATATTTTAAAAGAGTGCATGGAAAAAACGTAAAATACTTTTTCTGCAAGAGGAGAGGAACAAACAGATGAATTATGAAAATATTTTGAAGTTTGACGGTACGTGGAGAAATTATCAGGCCAGAGTACTTGCGAATACAAAGAAATATGTGGAGGATGGAAAAATACATATTGTTGCAGCGCCGGGATCGGGTAAAACAACGCTTGGAATCGAACTGATTGCAAGAATGGGAGAGGTGGCGCTTATTCTTGCACCCTCCATTACGATTCGGGAGCAGTGGGTTGCACGAATTGAGGAGGCTTTTTTAAATAAGAGCCTGAACATAGAGGATTACGTGTCGCAGGATCTTAAAAATCCGAGATGTATTACGGTAGTAACGTATCAGGCGCTTCACAGCGCAATGAATAAATATAAGGGAATTATCGATGAGACCGGGACAACCGCCGGAAGCTTAGAGTCCGATGATAAGATTGCAAAATCGTCCGCAAACGAGGAAGAGGTGGACTATTCCGCATTTGATGTAATTACAGAAATGAAAAATGCGCACGTTGGCCTGCTCTGCTTAGACGAGTGCCACCATTTGCGAAGCGAGTGGTGGAAAGCGCTGGAGGAGTTTAAAAATGCGCTCGGAAATCCAAAGCTGATTGCGCTGACCGCAACGCCACCGTATGATTCAACACCCGCTATGTGGAAAAGATATATGGATATGTGCGGCGAAATCGATGAAGAAATCTCCATACCGGAGCTGGTAAAGGAAGGAAGCCTCTGTCCGCATCAGGACTTTGTGTATTTTAACTATCCGACAGAGGAGGAGATGGCGGAAATCACGAAATTTGCAGACCGAAGCGCGGCAATGCAGAAGCGCTTGTATGAGGATGAGGATTTTAAGGCTGCGCTTTTGACGCACCGCGGTCTTTCCGGAAATATGAGTGAGGAGGAACTCTTAGAAGAGGGAAATTATCTGTCCGCTTTTCTTATTTTCCTGAATGAGAAAGGGATTGCGATACCGGCGAATCTTAGGAGCGTGGGGAAAAAGGGCGGTCTTCCGGCGTTTTCCGTCAGCTGGTTTGAAACTCTGTTGCAGGGATTTCTGTATGATGATGCAAGCTCCTATGCCTGCAATGAGGAATACAGGGAATGGCTGATCAATGAGATAAAGGCGGAGGGGCTGATTGAAAAGAAAAAAGTGTGCTTTCTGACAACAGAAGCGATGGAGAAGCTTCTGATCAGTTCCAAGGGCAAGTGCGAGAGCATTAAGAAAATCGTTGTAAACGAATATCAGAACCTCGGCCCGAAGCTTCGCATGCTCATCCTGACAGATTACATCCGAAAGGAATATGAAAAGTCTCTTGGCGTTCCGGAAAACGATGTGACGGCGCTTGGCGTGCTTCCGTTCTTCGAACAGATCCGGCGGGAGGGAACCATCATCCGGCTCGGCGTGCTGTGCGGAACGATTGTCATTATTCCGGCGGAGGCAAAGGATGCGCTTCTTGAAGCAATCGGTACTTCCGGGAAGGTTTGCTTTCAGCGCGTGGGAAATCTTGCGGAAGACGATTATCTGAAGGTGGATGCAGTGGGAGACAATCATTTCTTAACACAGGCGGTCACAGACATTTTCGCAGACGGTCATATACAGGTTCTGATTGGAACAAAATCCCTTCTCGGGGAGGGATGGGATTCGCCATGCATCAATTCTCTGATTCTTGCAAGCTTTGTCGGCGCTTTTATGCTAAGCAATCAAATGCGCGGGCGCGCAATCCGGGTGTATAAAAAGGAACCGGACAAGACGAGCAACATCTGGCATCTTGTCTGCCTGAGACCGAAGGAACTTATGTATCTGCAGCCGGAAGATGAGCAGTCGGATATCAGCGAGGATTTCTCCCTTCTTAGACGGCGTATGGAGCATTTCTTAGGACTTCATTATACGCAGGATGTGATAGAAAACGGTATGGAGCGCATGAGCATTATTGGAGAGCCATACGAAAAAGCCCATGTCGAGCAGATGAATGAAGAGATGCTCAAGCTTTCGAGAGAAAGAGAGAGCCTGAAGATACGCTGGGATCGTGCACTTACGAAAGCGGTAAAATTTGAGGTGGCGGATGCTGCGGAAGTGGAAGATGAGGCGGTTTCCAAGCAGGAGTATCAGAAATCAAAGAAAAATCTGATTCTGTCAGGAATCGGTGTCGCAGCAGGTGCGGCGATAGCACTTACCCCGCTTGGCATACTTGGCGGTGCGGTCGCGCTTGCATCAGGAGTGTACGGCGCGGCAAATCTTCGAAAGACGATGAAAATGGCAACGCCGGAGAGCAGATTAAAATCTGTTGGCGAGGGCATCTATCTTGCGCTTGCAAAACAGGGTATGCTTGAAGAAAAGGCAGCGGTTGCGGTTGGCGAAGGAAAGAACAACCGCAAAGAGGTGTATTTAAGCGGCGGAAGCGGAAGAGATAAACTGATTTTTGCAAAATGCGTAAGAGAATTTTATTCTGCGGTAAACGATCAGAGATATCTTCTGGTTAAGCAGGGAAGGAGAACGGAAAGCGATGCGTTCTACTGTGTGCCGGACTGCTTCGCGAAGCGAAAAGAAGATGCGGAACTGTTTTATTCTTATATGAAGCAGTATATCGGAAGGTATGATGTTGTATATACCAGAAACGAGACAGGGAAAAAGCTTCTTCTGGAGGGAAGAATGAAATCTCTGGCAGATGCGAGTGAGCGGGCTTCTGTGCGTAAGAAGGTGCAGAGCAGGTAATTAGGTTGTTTAAAGATGATGGAGGGGGTGTTGATTAAATCACTTTCGGGGTACATTAGGGTTTTCTACCCCCTTCACTCCTTTTTCCCCACGAATGCAGGACATATGCCTAATCCAAGGGGAAATTTCATGCAGCGCTACGCTTGTTTTCCCCACTAATGCAGGGAATATGCCTAATTCATGGGGAAATTTCATGCTGTGCCTCGCTCGTTTTCCCCACGAAAGCAAGGCGTTTGCTTATTCCAAGGGGGAACGGATTAGGTAATAAACTCCACTTTGAAGAATCATTCGTCAACTACCGCAAGCCGAGGACAGTCAGCACAGAGCAGAGGGAAAAGGCAAGGCAGATGATGATTGAACGGAATAAGGTAAAAAATATCCAAACGCATAAAAGGACAAATCTGTTTCTTAAATGACAAGATTTCAAGCTGACATACTGATAAAATCCATATATCAGCAATGGAAAGGAAAGATATTATGGAGTGGCTTTCTTGTATCAAAAGCGCAATAGACTACATGGAAAACAATCTGCTGACAGTAAAAAGTCCAGAAGATGTAGCTGGATATCTGAATGTATCAACTTTGTATTTACAGAAAGGTTTTCAGATTATCACTGGCTATAATATCGGGGAGTATATCCGCAACCGGCGGCTTTATCTTGCGGCGGTTCAGTTGGCAGAAAGCAGGGAAAAAATAATAGACGTGGCTCTTGAATACGGATATGAAACCCCAGAGAGTTTTACCAAAGCCTTTACACGTTTTCATGGTGCAACCCCGTCCGAAATACGAAAGGACAGAACACGCATAAAAACGTTTCTTCCATTGCGGGTACACATTATTGTTCAAGGAGGGTATGATATGGATTTTGTTGTTGAAAAAATGGCGGCGTTTCAGGTCATTGGATTTTCGAGGGAGTTTCTGTTTGACACTTCTTATGCGGAAATTCCGAAATTTTGGGACGAAATGTCCGAAAAATACGGGAAGAACCTGTTGGTAGGAAATGCCCCTGCCAATGAATTGGAGCAGGCGGTATATGATAACCGCATTGGGGAATTTGGCATATGTATTGACGATATTGGAAAAGACGGCAAGTTCCGCTATATGATTGCAGGCAGATATGTTGGCGGTAATGTTCCAGAGGGTATGAAGCTATATGAAATTCCTGCTACCTTGTGGGCGAAGTTTAAGTGTGTTGGTGCTTTACCGACAGCCATGCAGACGGTAAATACGCAAATCTGGAACGAATGGCTTCCGGGAAACAGCGAATATGAACTTGACGGAAAATTTAATGTCGAATGGTATTCCAATTCTGGAGATATGCAGAGTGCGGATTATCAGAGCGCAGTATGGATGCCCATAAAATCCAAAGAGTAAACAACATTTTTGAGCAAAATCGCTGCGTCATAGCTTGACAGCATTGTGTAACGGTTTTGTTCAATTTCAATTTGTGGAGAATATCTATGAATAAAGAATGGTCAGAACTTAATAAAACAATGCAAATGCAGATTAAAAGCAGGAACAGTTTTCGTGATGGGATTATGACATTGCTGTTACTGCGTGAAAAACTGATAGGACAGATAATCGAATTTGAAAAAACTTTAACAAAAGAGCAGATGTGCGCCATTCCGTTTATCAATGCGGAGGGTTACCACAGCAAAACAATAGCATATAAAATCTTTTCCGAAAACAGTATCAAGAGATTTTGTGGACTTCTGATGGATATTTGCGGCAGATGGCATTATCAGAAGAATTAAATGCAGACCAAATAGAAAAAGATTTTGAGAGGATGATTGAACAGTGGAAGAAAGTATATTTGAAATAATGGCAGAAAAACAGTTTAAAACGGCGAATGGAACGATTGCATATTGGGTAAACGACAGTTCCAGTCAAGAATACGCTCTTGTGTTTTTGCATGGACTTACGGCAGACCATACATTATTTGAAAAGCAGATTTGCCATTTTGGAGAACGGTTCAAGGTGTTTTGTTGGGATGCCCCTGCTCATGGAAAGTCACGTCCATATACAAATTTTTCATATTACAGCGTGGTTGAACATTTAAAAGATATTTTAGAAAAAGAGCAGATTAGTAAAGCTGTTTTCATAGGACAGTCGATGGGTGGATTTATCACGCAGACTTTTTTAAAGCGGTATCCAGAATTTGTGATAGGGTTTATTGGAATTGATACTACACCTTTTGGATTATCCTACTATTCTGCTTCAGATAAATGGTGGCTTAGGCAGGTAGAGTGGATGTCGCATTGCTATCCGCATAAAGCGTTAGTAAAAGCCATTGCAAAATCATGTACTTATACCCAATATGCTTATGAAAATATGTTTACCGCACTTAGTCAATATACAAAGAAGGAGGTATGCCATTTATTGGGAATTGGCTTCGCGGGATTTTTAGAGGAAAACTGCGATTTGGATATCAAATGCCCCGTATTAATTCTTGTCGGAGAATATGACAAAACAGGAAAGGTGCAGCAGTATTGCAATGCATGGAAAGAGAATACAGGATATCCGCTTTCTATAATCAGGAGGGCGGCACATAATTCAAATATAGATAATTATGAACAGGTTAATAATGAAATTGATAGTTTTTTGCATAAATTTTAAAATTATGTATTGACTCTCTCGTAACGTAACGCTTTAGGATAAAATTTGAAAGGAGGAAGCGACAGATGCTCAATTTATATGCTACTTTAGAAGATATAGAAGACCTTTGCCCCACTTTACTGACAAACCCAAACCAAACCACTTTCGAGGTACATCAGGATTTTCTGCCCCTTCACTCCTTTTTCCCCACTAATGCAGGACATATGCCTAATCCAAGGGGAATTTTCTGTTAAAATGATACAATAGCAAAATGAACTTTCCTCATGCCATTGTTTCCTCCTTACTAAATATTGACAATATCTTTAGCAAGAACTCGCTCATGCGAAGGATATGTAGTTAAATAAGCGGTCGCCCTCGTCACTGATTGATTTTAAAGGTAACGAGGTGGCCCTTTAGTCAGAGGCTATATCACTTTTGACCAAAGGCACACTTTGACCAACCCTGAAAGAACCAAACAAACCTTGCTGTCTGAAATTGAAAAGATGAACCAGCACTGTATGGATTACTGTTTACATCTATTATTCCTACACCCCTACATCAAGACTTACTGTCGCATGATCTGACAATTTCTGACGCTTAACAAAATCGGAATCTACTTTATAATTAGCTGCTTCGGCTACTATGTTTGCTGACAGAAAAATGTGATCTACCGCTCTCTGTGTGTTATCAATGCAAAAATATGTGCTTTCGCTTGTATCTGCGGCATTGCACAGTCCTAGGTTCATAAGTTCTCTGACTTCCGGCTCTTCGACTTTTTTATTAAAATCTCCAATAAGAATCAGCCTTTTGCCCTCTATAAGCAATCTTGCAACTTCTCTCGTTAGCACCTCATAAAACTGTGTAGAAAGCTGTTTGCGGTCCTTAACGTAACTGTCTTCTGCATGTCCAGGGAAAAATTGCGTCTGAGGAGCATGTATATTTAATATGAAATATTCTTTGCCCTCAGAACCACTTACCCTCACATAGTTATATCTATTATGAAGTTCAATACTCTCATCCAGTTTAAGCTTGTCTATGTTCGTAAATGTATTGTTAAGTAAGAGTATCGATTGGATGCTGCGTGGATGCTTGTCAGCATCCCATGGCTTCTCTGGTAATATCATATGAAGCCCCTGCTGCCATGCAAGACGCTGTAGATGCTTTAAACACGATTTTTCTTTGCCACCCGTAGGCACTTCCTGAAGTGCCCAGATCGAAGGTATCTCTTTACTGTATAATGCAAAAGCGAGTGTTGCTCTTTCATTAAAGTTTCTCTTTGTCAACGTATGGTTATACCCATTTAAATTTGTTGTCTTTATTTTCATACAAATTTTCTCCCTCTGTTAATCATCATAGCTATCAAATATTTCCCCAATCATGTCTTCATCGTAATACTCCTCTAACTCTTCGTACCAATAAGTCAAGGCATTTTTCTCTTTCGGCTCCTCAAATAGTATTCTCTTTTCCTCCTTTTGTCATTTACTTGTGTGACTTTAACTCCTTCCCTTTTGTTATTGAAAATGAAATATTCTTGAACCTTCCTCTAGCTACGTTTTCGTAAAGCTTGCGAGCAATACTGTGAACAGACGGAGCGGGATAAAAATTTTTTTGATGGTATATTTCCCAGACGTCATATTTGGTAATACTGCTACAATTGTTTGGTAGACGCTATCCTCATTAGCTGTTAAGGTAACCATATTTTACTCCTTCCTTTGCTTATCTTATAATGATAAGCTTGTATTCATATATATACTATACATGCCTATACATAGTATAGTAGTAGTACGCCATTTTGTCAACAATTTTTGAAGGCGCATACTTGGTGGCTATCACTCAAGCGCCGCACCATTCCGGAGAATCTTTAAAGGGGTTGCAACTTTGGGTAATTTTTTCTACAATAAGCACAGGCTTTGATATATGCAAATGATTACATCTATACTAAAATGTATTTATCAAAATATAGAAAAGGTGGTCTTTAAAATGGGTAAGGATAAAGTCTTATCAATAAGAAAGAACAATCAAGTTTTTTCACTTTTTGTCGCAATACAAAAGTATCAGAAGTCTGCAAATAGAACAGAAATTGTTAATTCGGCTATTAAAAAAGCATTAGAATCAAGAATAAATTGGAATGACATTACAGCGAGGCAGGTGCCAAAGCTTTTTGTAGAAAATAGTGACTTTCCGATGTTTATTCAATTAAGGGTTGATGTTGATGAGTACAAAGAAATCGTTAATCAAATGAGATTAGATTTTAATTTGGAAAAAGACTCACCAGCACCTTTTGTTGTAAAGCTCCTTCTCATTAGATATCTGTTATATTTGGAAAGTCTGCCATCTGCAGAAAATGAGATAGCTAGAAAAGAAGAAGAAATAAAGCAGCAAAGACTAAAAGTTCTTGAGGAATTCAAATCATTAAGTGTTGATGATAAGCTGACAACTCTTTATGAGATGATGTTAGATATTCAGAAAAACACCAGACAGTAGTGCATAATAAAAACATCGGCAAGCAATTTTGCCGGTGCTTTTATTACGCAAAAAAAGGAAATGTTCGGTGGGCGAAAATGTATCATTGATTCCGACAAGAAAGCATGCCGGTAGCAGGATTATTGCAAAAAGCTTAGAAGGGTTGAACCGAAAACATTTCTAGAAGGTAATTATTCCGGTCAGATGGCTCTGCCACACCATAATAATCATAGAAATAGCGAAGAAGGAATTCACTGGGTACGACGAGGCTATGGTTTGAGAGTATATCGATTACATAAAGATTCGTAACAGGTTATAAAGCGGGTAAATTATTGGATTGACAAACAAATAATTCGATGTTACTGTATAGATATAAAATCTATACAAAGTAATAGCCAAGGGGGCAACTGATGGAGAAGAAGCAAGCGAAAGAAAAAATGACAGAATATCTGAAGGCTCATAACATAGATTATGAGTCTTCCGCTGGGAAAGAAAAACCTGAAATCACTATGACTTTTCGCGAGGAGAAAGCACCTGACAGATGCGTTGAAAGCTGCATCTGGTTTTATGAAGATGGCGCGGAGGTAAGAGCATACTATAGTGCTTTAGGAGCGGAAATATGTAAGAAAAGCGATCATAAGAATGAACTGTTGCAACTCTTAAATTTCATAAATGCGAGGGTATTTCTTAGTTGTGGGGATCCAGATGGATTATACAAATCACATATGCTCTATACGCCGAGGATATATATGACAGAAGATGATCGTTTTGATATTACTATTACCACAATGATCGACTATGATTTTTGGGAGGTTGCTCCGGTAGAGACAGCAGATTATATTACCATATATTGTCCGGAACTTTTAGGAAAACTGTCTTATACAATATTTAGTGTGTTACTCGGAAAAATTGGTATTGATAAAGCAAAGAATATTATTAACAATGACGTCTTGAAAGGATAAAGGTTATATGAAAACTCTAATATTTGTCATTGGTGCAGCCGCCGCCGGAAAAACATATTTTATCAATGAGCATTACAAGGATAAGGATTTCGATATCTTTAACGTATATGATTACCAGCAAAAAGCGTATGACGAGGCTGGGTATGGCGAGCATATTCCCTTTGCTGCGGGATTCAGATGCTTATATAAAGCAAATGACGATCTGCTGCATGACATAATCGAAAGGTTAAAGTCCGGGAGGAACGTGGTAGTCGAGCAAACGCTCTATAAGATGAAACGCAGATTAGCTTATATTGATGCCATTCGTGAATCTGTTGCTGATGTTAGAATCTGCTTTTATGTTATGTGTCCCAGTGAAGACCGCTGGAAGGAAAATATTCAGAAGAGAAGCCTTGAAGGGAAGTTCGAAAGCTATAAAAAAATGACAGAAGAGATTGAGTTTCCTAATCAGGCGGAAGGAATTGACGAAATCTATGAAGTTGTGGACGGAAAGATTCAATCGCGTATGGAGCTTCCGATATCAGACGTACAGCTTGAAGAAGCGAGGGAAGAACTCAGACAGGAAATAGAACGCATCAGGAATGAGGATGAAGAAAAAAGAAAGCGGAAAGAATTGATTGAAAGTATGAACACCCGGCCGTTCTGGCACTATTGTGAGATATGCGGGAAAAAAGAATTTCTTACCGCACAGGATGCTTATGATAGAGGGTGGAATTATCCGCCAAAAGATAGTGCTTTTGGATTACTGCTCGGTCCTAGAATTTGCGGGGACTGCTCGATAGAAGATACGTTGTTTATAAAAGTACACAAGCAAAGTATTCCAATTGTGATAGAGAATACGCTTACTCCGAAGGAACTCGTGACTTGGCGACGTATTAAAGCCGAGCCGGAGAGCTTGTTGGCAGATTCGGATGATGTGTGTTGAAAGGGGATTATGAATGGATTTTAATCAATTATCCTTCAATGAACAGATGTCATGGATTGACGAGGAAGTAGAACACATAATAAAATATAATGAAAAATATCATCTGAAAAGCGAAATTCAAAAGATGGGTAGAAGCGCATATGGACAGCTAGGGTATACCCATGCTATTAACCGTCTGTTTGAAATGATAAAAGCCGATTCTAAAAATGAGGCTTATTCGCATGAAGTGTGCAAAGCAGAAAAGGAGCTTATAGCCTTTCTCTATGACGAACCGGGAGCGATGTCTGAGGAGGAGATATATACATATTGGAATAATTACTTGCAATTATATATGGATGAATTAGAAGCATAGAAGCACATCTGATGCGCTATGTCTTGGCCTGATAGAACGGAGGTGTTTATTATCGCAGCATATGTGATGGGTGACGTACATGGCGAATACGACATGTTTATCGGTTTATTAGAGAAAATCGGTTTGAAAGACACCGATATATTATATGTTCTTGGCGACGTCGTAGACAGAGGACCGCACCCAATTAAGGTATTATTGAAGCTCATGGAGATGCCCAATGCAATATGTCTGGTAGGAAACCATGAGCTTATGGCGTTGGAGTGCCTTGAGTTTCTTATGCAGGAGATAACAGATATAACGATTGAGTCGCTTGATGAGAAAATGCTGGATAATCTTGTCACATGGCAATATAACGGCAGCAAGACAACAATAGATGAATTTCGAGAACTGACGCATGAGATGCAGAGGGAGATTATTGATTTTATCAAAGAGTTTCTGATATATGAAGAAATTACAGTTTCAGGGAAGGATTTTTTGCTCGTTCATGGAGGTTTGGGAAATTACTATCCGGGCAAAGATATTGAGGATTATTCTCTGAAGGAACTGGTATGGGACAGGGCTGAGTACGATATAAAGTATTATGATGACAAATATGTGGTAACCGGACACACGCCGACGCAGAGTATCCTTGGAAATCCTCGTCCCGGATATATATTTAAAGAAAATAATCACATTGCTGTAGATTGTGGATGTAACAGACCGGACGGACGACTGGCGGCTATCTGCCTTGATACGGGTAAGGAATATTATATATCAAAATCGGATGATTCATGGGAGGAATGAATATGGCTTTTGTTGTTGCGGGTGATACTCATGGTACACTTGATATAGGTAAGCTGGTAAATTATTTTGATAATTATGAGGGTAGTTACTCCAAGGATGATTATTTAATAATTCTTGGCGATGTAGGTGTGTTCATATGCAATAGATTTTTGGAATGGTGGAAAAGTTCATTTTATTGAAAATGATATTATTCATCTGATGCGCGGACAAATTTTTGATATAGAGGGAACCAGTTTTTTTACATTCGGAGGCGCATACAGTATAGACAAGATGTACAGAACAGAGGGGATTTCATGGTTTCCTGAGGAGATGCCAAACAGAGAGGAATACAAGGAGGGATGGGCAAACCTTGAGAAGCGCGATTTTCAGGTAGATTACATTTTGTCACATACGGGTCCGAGAGAGGTAACAGAGGCTATGGGCTATGGTGCATTGTCGGATGATGAGACAGAACTTAGGCAGTTCTTTCAGCGGGTTGCAGATAACACAGAATTTACTGCATGGTATTTTGGACATTTTCATACGGATGAGGAAGTCGAGGATATGTTTTTCTGCTTATATGATGAGATGGTTGAGTTATGATATGGCGTAGCCACAAGCCACTCGGTAAAAGAACAAATAAGTTTGCAAACAGTACGAATAATAATATGAGAGATCGGAGATTAAATGAAATCTCCGGTCTCTCGATTTTTTATGATTTTTTACATTGAAATAAATTCATATGTAAAGATAAAAGCAATTAAACCTCTGCTCTCTTGAGCGCTTCCTCGTAATCCTTGGTTCCTGCCCAGACGTCATTCGAGTATGGGTTCTTGCCCATTGCAATGGATCTCTTGATGATCACTGCAATACAGATTACGTTAGCAATGATTGCTGCGAAACCGACAACACCCTGAGCGGTTGGATTTGCGGTAATTCCGAACGCTTCCATAGCTTCATTTGCGGCGATGGTCTTTCCAAGTCCGGCATTGTAAAGCTCGATCGCCTTGTCATACATATCGATAGCGGCAAATCCCTTCGGTGCTCCGCCGTATACGGACGGAAGAACAGAGAACGTCTTGCTGATCTGGAAGAGCGGGAATACCTGAGCAAACATGCACCATAATGCAAGTGTGTTCGCGCGGTTCTGAATCCATGCGCCCTTGTTCCAAAGTGCGTTAGCAAATGTAGGAGCAAGAAGAAGTGCAACGCCGCAATACCAGGTATGAGTCGGAAGATTCAAGTAAGTGTACTCAAAGTTCCAGATGTCATAAGCAAGAATGAAAGCGATTGTCATATCAGGCCAGAGCATATCGCTTTTGTTCTTATCCTTTGATGTGTAGAGATTCACTACACCGGTCATACAGAAGATGTTGATTACGCCGGCAAGTGCATTTAAGATATTCCACCATCCGCCGTAGATGAATACGCCTTCGGCTGATGCCCACCAGGCGCCTGCAAAATCGCCGGTAATTGAGTATGCTGCAAGAGCGGATTCCATATCGGATACAACTGCAATCATGATGTTGGCAGCAACGATGAACCATGGGAACCAGGCGAACCATTTTTCCTTGCCGATGCCCCATTTGTACTTGATCATCATGAAGCCGACACATCCGATGTCTGCTGCATAGAGCTTGAAGTAGTGGAACCAGCCATCCATGTAAGCAACCGTAGGGTTTTGGGCACCGCCGAAGAGTCCAACGTGCGCCAGAATGAAATAAACGGTAAGAATAAGAGGAATGATTACAAAACAAATCATACCACCAATCTTAGTCCGGCGACCGATCTCGTTCATGAGAATCAGTCCGGCAAATACGAGTACCCAGCCCAATATCTGCCACAAAGTGTCAATTTGGAATAACATATGATATTCCCTCCTTATTAATTATTTATGAAGTAATTATATATCCTGTATGCCGTTTTTACAATGATATTTTACAAAATTGCACAATATTCGACTGGCTTTTACGATAAAATTATCTGATTTGTGGAAAAAAAGGTTTTAAAGTGGTACAATAGAAACGTCTTTGTAGGAGTAGTAAAGAAAATGAATGATTTTATAAAGTACAATTACCATGCGCATACGGGAAGATGCCAGCATGCTTATGGCACAGAGAGAGAATTTGTTGAGGCTGCAATCAGGATGGGAATCAGGCGGTTTGCGTTTTCCGATCATGTTCCGTCGCCGGCTGCGCCGGGGTATGTCTCAGGAATCCGTATGGGTATGGAAGAAGCGAGAGCGTACCATGATGAAATCAGGGATCTGGCAGAAGAGTATAAGGATCAGATAGAAATCCTGGTCGGTTTTGAGATGGAATATACCCCTGTATATTATAAGGAACAAATACACCTTATCGATTCGATCGGATTTGACTTTTTAATCATGGGCGAGCATTTCTGGACGACCGAAGAGGATGGGCCATGGTCGGGAACTCCGACGGAGGATGAGGCGAGAATGCGCGCATACGCAGATACAGTAATAGAGGGAATGAAAACCGGACGTTTTTTGTATATAGCGCACCCGGATATTATGAATTATATCGGCTCGGATTCTGTGTATGAGTGGGAGATGACCAGACTTTGCAAAGCGGCAAAAGAAATGAATATTCCGTTGGAGATCAACATGATCGGGATGAGTGAGGGAAAGCACTATCCGTCGGAGCGTTTTTTTAAGATTGCCGCGGAGACAGGATGCGATGTGATTATCGGGCTGGATGCTCATTGCGTTGAGCATATTACGGATGTGGAGACTTATAAAAAATGTCTGGAATTTGCAAAGAGGCTGAACCTGCATCTGATCGACGGAAGCAGTCTGATCTGACAGATATACATTCGGAGGGATTGAGTATGAAGAAATTTTGGCTGAAGGTATTAAAATGGATTGGTATTCTGGCTGCGGCGGCTGCGCTGCTTTTCGTAGGTCTGATTGCCGTACTTACGGTTACGGAGTATAAGCCGGACGATGTCGTTTCGCTTTCCGTAGAGGGAAGTCCGTCAAAAGAACTCCATGAGGGGGACACCTTTACGATTATTACGTGGAATTTAGGATATGGAGCTTTAGGCGATAACGCAGATTTCTTTATGGACGGCGGAACGCATGTAATGACGGCATCGAAGGAGCGCGTGAATGAAAATCTGGACAGTATTCTTTCGACAATCGAACAGGAAGCGCCGGACGTGCTGTTTGTTCAGGAGGTCGATGAGAATTCAAAGCGCTCCCGCCATACCAATGAAGTGAAAATGCTGATGGGAAATATGGAGGGCTATCAGAGTACATTCGCATACAATTACAAAACGCTGTATGTGCCATATCCGGTTCCTCCGATGGGAACGGTAAATAGCGGAATTGCGACGTTTTCGTCTTACCGGATTACCGATTCTGCAAGAGTGAAGCTCCCATGTCCGTTTTCGTATCCAATCAGGGTAGCAAATCTGAAGCGATGCCTGATGGTGGATCGGGTTCCGATTGAAGGCAGCGATAAGGAATTGGTATTGGTCAACCTTCATCTGGAAGCATATGATTCCGGGGAAGGAAAAGCCGCACAGACAAAAATGCTTCGGGATATTCTGGAGACGGAAGCCGCTGCCGGAAATTATGTGATTGCCGGAGGCGATTTTAATCAGTCCTTTTCCAATGTGGACATGAGCGCTTATCCGGTATATGAAGGCCTGTGGCAGGCAGGAATAATCGACGTGGATGAATTCAAGGAAGGGCTTACGTTTGTGACGGACAATTCGGCTCCGACGTGCCGCTCTCTGGACCGGCCATATGAAGGAGCGGACAAAGAGACCTTCCAATACTATCTGATTGACGGATTCATTGTGTCTTCCAACGTTCACATTGAGGAGGTCTCCACATTGGATCTGGGCTTTGAAGCCACAGACCACAATCCGGTTAAGATGAGCGTGACCTTGTACTAACCGATTTTGCTTTTTCGTCAATAGGAAAAAATCCACAAAGAAATTTTTCTATTTTGGACATATTGCCTTATAGATTTCAACCACAACATCTAGTATAATTTAACTCGTTGAAAAACAAAACGTTGTGAAAACATGGTTAAGGAGTAAGAAAATGTCAGACGAAATCTTGGATGAGGTAATGATTAAGGGAACGTGTAAAGGAAAGGCCGATGCAATTGTAAACTGCCAGTGCAATATCGAGACGGCACCGAACAGGTGTGAGCAGGCAGAAAAGTGCATGTTTTATTCTTATTATAAATGCAGTAAGCAGTGGAAGTGTTTGGCATAAGCGTAATATTTTTTAAGAAGAGACTTCTGTCCGGCAATGGCGTCGGACAGGAGTTTTATTATGCGCTTTAGCCAAGCGCCGTAATTTAAGGAGATAACGCATGAAGCGAATACTGGTTTTAAGTGATTCCCATGGAAACATGGAGAACATGATCTGCGCTGTAAGGAAGGAAAATCCTGATATGATCATACATCTGGGCGATTGTATGACGGAGGCGGAAAAATTGTCTGAGCTTTTTCCGGACATTTTGTTTGAAAATGTGCCAGGGAATTGTGACTGTACTTATGCAAATGCGGAGAAGATACTGGAAATAGAAGGGGTGCGCATCTTAATCTGCCATGGGCACGCCTATAATGTAAAGAGAGGCCTTTTGAATATTGAACTGGCCGCGAGGGAAAAGGGCGTCGATCTGGCTCTTTTCGGACATACGCACAAGGTGTTTTACGATTGGACAAACGGCGTAAGGCTGTTTAATCCCGGAAGTATCGGAGCACCGGGGTATCAGATTCCGCCGTCCTACGGAATGCTGACCATCGATCGGGAGGCAGGAACGTTCGATATCGAAACTGCATATATTGAATAGGAAAAGTAGTGAAAAAAGTAACGATTCAGATCCCCGCCCATACATCCGCATAGTTATTAGGAAAGAAATAAATTGACGGATGCCTTGTTTGGCGCTATAATGTGCGCGTATGTTTTTTATAGAAAGAGGAGCATGAAAATGGTTAAGGTTGTAAAGTTTGGTGGCAGCTCTCTTGCGAGCGCTGAGCAGTTTATGAAGGTTGGAAACATCATTCGTGCAGATGAGACCAGAAAATATGTCATACCAAGTGCACCCGGAAAAAGGAACGCTAAGGATACTAAGGTTACCGACATGCTGTATGCATGCTATGCGCTTGCCGAGTCCGGAGAGGATTTCCGCGTACAATTGATGAAGATAAAGGACCGATATGATTCCATTATTAACGGCCTGCAGTTAAAGACTTCTCTGGATGATGAATTTAAGGCGATTACCGCAAAATTCAAAGAGAAGGCAGGAAGCGATTATGCCGCTTCCCGCGGCGAATACCTGAATGGTATCATCATGGCCGATTATCTGGGATACGAGTTCATTGACGCCGCAATGGTTATCTGCTTTGATGAGGACGGTAATTTTGATGCCGATAAGACGAACCGTATACTTGCCGCCAGACTTGCAAAATCCGGGAAGGCGGTTATTCCGGGATTCTACGGCGCGCTGCCGGATGGGACAGTCCACACATTCTCAAGGGGCGGTTCGGATATCACAGGGTCAATCGTTGCCAAGGCATGTAAGGCAAGCATTTACGAGAACTGGACAGATGTATCGGGATGTCTTGTCGCGGATCCGAGAATTGTCAAGAACCCGGAATCCATTAAGGTAATTACCTATACGGAGCTGCGGGAGCTGTCTTATATGGGAGCCTCTGTTCTCCATGAGGATGCAATCTTCCCTGTTCGTAAGGCCGGTATTCCGATTAATATCCGCAATACGAATGACCCGGATGCGGAAGGAACGCTCATCGTGGAAAGCACCTGCCAGAAACCGGAATTTACCATTACCGGAGTTGCAGGCAAGAAAGGCTTTGTAGCAGTCAATATCGATAAGGATATGATGAACTCAGAGGTCGGATTCTGCCGTAAGGCACTTCAGGCGTTTGAAGAGAATGGAATTTCGATTGAGCATATGCCTTCCGGGATTGATACGATGACAGTCTTTGTACATCAGGCGGAATTCGAGGGAAAAGAGCAGCAGGTAATCAGCTCGCTCCGCCGCATGGCGCAGCCAGACAAGATTGATCTCGAAGCGGATCTTGCACTTATCGCTGTCGTAGGACGCGGAATGAAATCTAACCGCGGAACTGCAGGAAGAATTTTTTCTGCACTGGCACATTCCAACATCAATATCCGGATGATTGATCAGGGCTCTTCAGAGCTCAACATTATAATCGGAGTAAGCAATGAGGATTTCGAAAGCGCAATACAGGCGATTTATGATATCTTTGTCTCGACGAGATTATAAAACATACCAGGTAAGCAAATAAATTATTGGAACCAAAATAAGCTCCTTTTCATACTTTATATGGAAAGGAGCGTTTTTATGGAAAAGAATACTGTAATTTTTGCCACAGACAAAAGGCAACATGGAATAAGTGATTTCTTACCGGGCAAGACGACGGCACTGAATTGGAAAGATGAAGTGGATGAGTCATTTTGTCTGGAGAAAATCCGAAAAGCAAATGTGGCTGTGCTTCCAACACCGGCAAAAAAGTTAGATTCGGCGGAAGATTTGAAAGAATTATTAAAGTATAATTTAATAAATTGCAAGTTCCTGTTTGGCGGAATGCTGGAAGAAAGCTGGTATCGTCTGGGAGAAAGCTATGGCTTTGAATGTCATGATTTTTTGAAGGATGAACTGGTTGCGCTTGAAAATGCGCGAATTACTGCTCAGGCAACGATTGCGGAAATTATGAAATACAGCCAGTATGAAATCTGTGGACAGAAAATCATTGTAACCGGATATGGAAAGTGCGGAAAAGCGCTTGCCAATATGCTTTCTGCCATGGGCGCTAAAGTGACAGTGCTTGCAAGAAGCGCTAAGAACCGCAAGCAGGCGAAGGCGGACGGACATAATGCGGTGGACTTTTCGTATGGAGCGGAGGAAACTTACGGAACACATGTATTTGTGAATACGGTTCCGGCGCTTGTTCTGCGGGAGAAGATGTTTCGGGAGATGCATTCCGATGCAGTGGTAATTGATATTGCATCCGCACCGGGAGGGTGTGACCTTGAAGCGGCCAGAAAGTATGGTATTCCGGTAATTCCGGCTCTTAGCCTGCCTGCGAAATATGTTACAAAGAGCGGAGCCGGAGTATTTGCAGCAGCAGTATACAGAAAAGCGTTCCTGGATTTTGATCTGAAAGAGGATAAATCATGGATTTCGCAAATTATAATATAGGATATGGAATTACAGGATCCTTTTGTACGTTTGCAAAAGCAAGGAAAGAGGTAATTCGTCTTACAGAAATGGGAGCTAATGTAATTCCGATTTTTTCATTTCAGACTTTAAGCTGTGATACCAGATTCGGCAGTGCAAAGGAATTTGTAGACGGAATCTGTGATATCACAGGGAATGAGGGAATTAAAACAATCAGTCAGGCGGAGCCAATCGGGCCAAATAATTTTCTGGACGTTATGGTCATCGCGCCATGTACCGGAAATTCGGCGGCAAAGCTATGCAATGGAATTATAGATACACCTGTTCTGATGGCTGCAAAAGCGCACATGAGGAATGGAAAGCCTCTTGTAATTGCAATCTCAACGAATGATGCGCTGGGTATAAATTTTAAGACGATAGGAACGTTAATGAATATGAAAAATATTTACTTTGTTCCGTTCGCACAGGATAACTATAAGAGTAAGCCGAATTCACTGGTTGCGAAAATGGAACTTCTTCCGGAAACCATCGAGATGGCAATGAAGGGAAAACAGATTCAACCGGTGCTGGAAACCGCCGGCTGATAAACGAAAAGCTCCGTCTTCTGCGCATATTGGCAGAAGGCGGAGCTTTTTAACGTTATGAGAGCTCAATCTTGATTTGATATTTTTCGAGCCAGTAGTTAATCTGGAGATAGTAGGCCATAAGCTGAGGCCCTGCCATAAGCTGGCCGTACCATGGCTTTCCATAGTCTTTTGTATTTTGGCAGAATTCAAGCACTTTACTTTGATCAACGAATGTCAGAAGGGGACTGTTGGAATCGGAGATTACCTGTAACAGGGCGGTGCGAAGCATCGCTTCGTAACCCGGATCATAAGTTTTCGGATAAGGACTCTTTTTTCTTGTACGAATCTCTTCGGGAAGAAGTCCCTTTGCATACTCTCTGAGAAGATGCTTTACTTCCCCGTTTCTGGTCTTCATTTCGTATGGCACGTGGAAGAGATACTCCGCAAGGAAAAAGTCGGCAAAAGGAACCCGGATATCCAGACTGTTTGCAGACGCCGCCCGATCCGTCCGGTTTACCAGCGTCTGCATAAAGTAACGCATGGTAAGATACATAGTCTTGCAGTGAAGAAGAGAAGCGTCTTTGGAACCGGCACAGGAGACTTCCCCGCATGCTTTTTTGTATTGCTCGTCAATGTATGAATCCATATCAAGAAAAGAAATAAAATCATCATTTAATAATTCTTTCCGCGGAGAAGTGTCAATCGTCCAAGGAAAGGTATCGGCTTCATACATTTCTTTTTTGTGGTACCATGGATAACCGGCAAACAGCTCATCGGAACATTCTCCGGTAAAAACGGTGCGATGGGAAGGGGCTATTTTCTCACAAAAATATAAAAGGGACGAGTCAATGTCTCCCATGGCAGGTAAATCGTGCGCATCGACGGACTGCTTCAGGTATTCATATTGCTCGGTGTTGCCGCATACCAAAGTGGTGTGGTCGGTCTGCAGGGCGTCCGCCATCTGATGAACATACGGGGCATCGAGGCTCGGCTGAAAATTGTTTGCTTTAAAATGACGCCGGCTTCCTATGAAATCAAAGGAAAACGTTTTCAGGGAATCGTTCCCCGGCTTTTGTTTTGCAAGCTCCGCGGTAATAACGGAAGAGTCCAGACCGCCCGAAAGGAGGGAAGCAGGTACGCTGTTTGTATGGGAGAGAACTTCAATCGAACGGCCGAGCAGTTCATTGACGTGGTCGACGGTATCCGTATAGCTGTCGGTATGTTCCGTAACATGGAACTGATGATAACATTCATCGTACATCCGGTGCTTTCCGTATACGATAAAATGTCCTGCTTTTAATTCAAAAAGATTTTTAAATGCGCTTTTTCCAAGCGAGCGGGCAGGCCCCATCGCAAAGATTTCATTTAAGCCCTCCCGGGTAACGGCCGGCATAACGCCCGGATATGCAAAAATTCCTTTCGGCTCAGACGCAAAAATCAACGTACGATCAAGAAACGTATAGTATAGCGGCCGAAGTCCGAGCGGATCCCGAAACATGTAGATTAACTTTTCCGTCTCGTCGTACAAAACCAGAGCGAACGCTCCGTCAAGCTTTTTAATAAAATCTGTCCCATATTTTTGGAAAGCACAAAGAAGAAGCTCTTCCTGCGTGAGATCGGCCGTATCCTCCCCTGCCTGTTCGAGCTCGCATTTAAGCTCCGGCAGATTGGTAATATATCCATCATATAAAAGTGTGTAAGTGTTGCTATGCAGCTTTTTGGTAACAGGCTGTGTTGCAGATAGAATTTGCGGATGGATGGAACCGGCGAAAAGTGCATTATGGCAAAAGGCGCCATTCTCAAAAAGACGGCAGCACTGGTGGTCGGGCCCGCGCTTAATCAGAGCATTTGACATATTATGTATTGTATTTTCACAGAAAGAGTTGTCTTTGGTAAAAATCTCATAAGGCTTGTAAAAGCCGGCGATAGCGCTCATAGTGACTCCTTAAAGGTATTCTTTTGTATTATATGCAGCGGTTTACAAAAAGTTCATAAAACATTTACGCCTTGTTATTGTGAATCTATGGAAAAAGTGCTACAATGTTCCTATTGTTTAGTTTTAGATAGGAGATTTTTATGAGCGCATTAGAAAAGATTTTTGGTACGCATAGCGAGAGAGAATTAAAGAGAATCTATCCGATTGTTGATAAGATAGAATCATATAGAGACGCTATGATGGCTCTTTCTGATGAAGAACTTAAAGGAAAAACAAAAGAGTATAAAGAACGTCTGGAGAAGGGCGAGACATTGGATGACCTTCTGCCGGAGACATTTGCAACGGTACGCGAGGCTGCCAGACGCGTGCTTAGCATGGAGCATTACCGCGTACAGCTGGTGGGCGGTATTATTTTGCATCAGGGACGTATTGCCGAGATGAAGACCGGCGAAGGAAAGACGCTGGTGGCAACGCTTCCTTCCTACCTGAATGCCTTAACGGGAAAAGGCGTCCATATCGTAACAGTCAACGATTATCTGGCAAAGCGTGACGCCGAGACCATGGGACAGGTGCATGAATTCTTAGGACTTACGGTAGGCGTTGTGCTCAACAGTATGGACAATGACGAACGCCGCGCCGCATACAATTGCGATATTACCTATATTACCAATAATGAATTAGGCTTTGATTATTTGAGAGACAACATGGTAATTTACAAAGAGCAGCTGGTACAGCGGGGACTGAACTATGTCATTATCGACGAGGTAGACTCCATTCTGATTGATGAGGCGAGAACTCCGCTCATTATTTCCGGACAGAGCGGAAAATCAACCAAGCTGTATGAAGCCTGTGATATACTGGCAAAGCAGCTGCAGCGGGGCGAAGATATTCCCGAGTACTCCAAGATGGATGCAATTATGGGACTCGAGCAGGAAGAAACCGGCGATTTTATCGTAAATGAGAAAGATAAAGTAGTAAATCTTACCGCGCAGGGTGTCAAGAAAGTAGAGCAGTTTTTCCATATTGACAATCTTGCGGATGCGGATAATCTCGAGATTCAGCATAACATTATCCTCGCGCTTCGCGCACATAACCTGATGTTCAAGGATCAGGATTATGTGGTAAAGGACAATGAGGTAATGATTGTCGATGAGTTTACCGGACGTATTATGCCGGGACGCCGCTATTCGGACGGACTCCATCAGGCAATCGAGGCAAAGGAGCATGTAAAAGTAAAGCGGGAGAGCAAGACTCTTGCAACGATTACCTTCCAGAATTTCTTTAACAAATATGAGAAGAAGGCCGGTATGACCGGTACGGCTCTTACCGAGGAGAAGGAGTTTCGTGATATCTATGGGATGGATGTTATCGAGATTCCGACCAACATGCCGGTCATCCGTATTGATCATCAGGATGCCGTATTTAAGACAAAGAAAGAAAAATATCACGCAGTAGTGGAAGAAGTAAAGAAGTCCCACGAAAAGGGACAGCCTGTTCTTGTCGGTACAATCACAATCGAAACCTCGGAGCTTCTCAGTTCCATGCTTCGAAGAGAGGGCATTCCACATGAGGTATTGAATGCAAAATTCCATGAGCAGGAAGCTGCCATCGTTGCACAGGCCGGCATACATGGAGCCGTAACAATTGCGACAAACATGGCAGGACGAGGAACGGATATTAAGCTCGACGAGGAAGCGAAAGCAGCCGGCGGCCTTAAAATTATCGGCACCGAGCGCCATGAATCCAGACGAATCGACAACCAGCTGCGCGGACGTTCCGGCCGTCAGGGAGATCCGGGCGAATCGAAATTCTACATTGCACTGGAAGATGACCTGATGAGACTCTTTGGTTCCGAGCGGCTTATGTCCGTATTTACGACACTTGGTGTACCTGAGAATGAAGAAATCCAGCATAAGATGCTTACTTCTGCAATTGAGAAGGCGCAGCAAAAGATTGAAGGCAATAACTTTGGTATCCGTAAGAATTTGTTGGAGTATGATCGGGTCAACAATGATCAAAGAGAAATCATTTATGCAGAACGTCTTCGCGTATTAAACGGAGAGAGCATGAGGGATGTGATCTACAAGATGATTCAGGATCAGGTAGAAAAGTGTGTGGATACCTGTATTTCCAGCGAAGTGCCAAGGGAAAGCTGGGATTTGAATGAGTTAAACGAACTGATTCTTCCAACCATTCCTCTTGAGAGAATTACCGAGAGTAAGATTTCCGATATCGAGAACGAGAAACAGTTAAAGCAGTACCTAAAGGAACAGGCTGTTCTTCTTTATGAGGCGAAAGAAACGGAATTCCCGGAAGCGGAGCAGTTTCGTGAACTGGAGCGTGTGGTACTCCTGAAGGTAATTGACCGCCGCTGGATGGATCACATCGACGATATGGATCAGCTGCGTCAGGGAATCGGGCTTCAGGCATACGGACAGAGAGATCCGCTTGTAGAGTACAAGATGGCAGGATTCGATATGTTCGACGCGATGACAGCTTCCATTCAGAAAGATACCGTTCGTCTTTTGTATCATGTACAGATTCAGCAGAAGGTTGAGCGCGAGCAGGTGGCAAAGGTTACCGGAACGAACAAGGATGAATCTGCACCGGCAGGGCCAAAGAGACGTGAGCATGCAAAGGTATATCCGAACGATCCATGTCCATGCGGTTCGGGAAAGAAGTACAAGCAGTGCTGCGGGCGCTTGTAACATCCATATGGTCTGCATAGAATAGCAATAGAATCAGCATCCTACGACAATTGAGCATTGTGCTGTTTGCCGGAGGATGCTTTTTTATCCATGATAGACTGAAAATCGGAACTGGAATAAAACAGGAGGAATGACGATGGCAGTAGAATACAGGAAACTAACCGAAAAGGAACTCGATACATTCATTGATATGAGAATCGTTCAGCTGCGCGAAGAAGGGGCAACAGAAGATATGGATATAAAACCCTCATTGCGGGATTACTACGTTCGGCATATGGCAGACGGGACATTTGTATCATGGCTTGCATTTGACAAAGACAAAATCATCGGTACGAGCGGAATGTCTTTTGTGGAGAAACCGCCATATTTTGGCTGCCCAAATGGTAAAATCGGGCTGCTTTCAAGCATGTTCACATCGCATGAATATCGCAGACAAGGCATTGCAAAGGAACTATTGACAAGGGTGGTAAACGAAGCGAAAGAGTACGGGTGTGGAGTTGTACAGATTACCGCTTCCGATATGGGAGTGCTCCTTTATACCGATTTTGGTTTCAAGAAAAATGGTAATTTTATGCAATATAAGCTATAGACACAATAGAATTGTAGCAGGAGCAGATGATGATTCAGGGAATTGCAATTTTCGGACAAAACGGCGGAGGAAAATCGACGCTTACACATGCGTTGGCAAAGATAATAGATTATTTTGAAATGGACGTGGAGGATTATTATTTTCCCAAACAGAGCAGGTCAAGAAAATGCGCATTAGAGAATAGCGGCGCTATTGATATGAAATGTGCAGGAGAACTCCCCTTTTCGAATCCCAGAACCAAGAGCGAAGTACAACATGCCATCATGGAAGATATAAAAACTCATCCCAAGTTTATTTTATCCGGTGTAACAATGAACTGGAGTGATGAAATTTTATCTCGGATTGCCATTGCTTTCTGGGTTCAGACGCCACTGGAAGAGCGTTTGAAGAGAATTCAAATGAGGGAAGAAAAAAGGTTTGGAGCAAGAGTTCTCCCCGGCGGCGACATGTTTGCACAGCAGATGGAGTTTCGAAAAGTAGTGGAAAATCGCGATCCAAAAGTGGTCGAAGAATGTGTAATGAGACTTGCCTGTCCTGTTATTCCGCTTGATGGAACATTACCTGTATCGGAAAATCTACAGAAAATTACAGACAATCTTGACTTGATTTCGCGAGAGGAATAAAAATATGAAACATGAACAACTGGCGGTAGAATACAGAAAGCTAACAGAAAAGGAATTGGGTACATTTATTGAAAAATTGTATTTGAAATGATTCAAAGATGTAAAAATGTGTTATACTAAAAAAGAAGATACCCGATAAATATTTTAGAAAATGGGTAAAATACATGATTTAAGTAACGAATTCAGTAAAACATTGACATTGAGTTGTTATAAATGATATACTACGAAAGCTATGCATATAATATGTGTGGAGTGAAGCGAAAGAATAGTGGTATACTATTGAGGGAGGTAGACTATGGCTAACGTTGGAAGAAAGCTTGGCGTTAATATTTTTACGTTAATGCAGAACTCTGGAATTAGTCGTGAAGATTTGGCTGCAAAATTAAATTACTCATATAGGGATATGTGTAGAATACTTGAAGGCAAACTTATGCTGCCGCCGGTAGAGATTGGAAAGATAGCTGAGTTATTTGGAAAGACAAAAAAAGAGTTGCTTAATTACGAGGCGGAAAAAATTGTTCCGGAGTTACAATATATGAAGGAGTTCAGCAACACGGATAATCTTGATAAGATATTAGATTTGTTGGATGATTATGTGGAATTAAAAGAAGTTATGTAGGTGGAAGGCTGTACGAAAACGTACAGCCTTTTTTGAGGTGTATTATGGAACGTGAAATAATTGTAAAAGCTATTCAAAACATTATATTGGAGATTAGGGAAAAGTGCATTATTCAAAATACAGCTATCAGGGATAGTATTTTCGCTATTTTGGAGAATGCGTGTACTGTTATTTATTATCCTTTTGAAAATGAAAAAAACAGAGGATTTCATATAAAGAAAATAGTTAAGAATCAGCTTGAAGATTTTGTATATATTAATACAGCAAAGCCTATTGCAGAACAAATTTTTGCAGCGGCTCATGAATTTGGTCACATTTGTGAAGTAGCTGAAAAGGTCTGGAATATTCTCGGATATGATGGAACGCCAACCGAAGAAGAGGAAGAGGACATTACTGACTGGTTTGCGGCTGAACTGCTTATGCCAACAGAAGCATTTAGAAAGGCTTTTTTTGCACATATGAAAGAATTGGGCATAAAAGCTGGAAGGGTAAAGCTGGATGATTTAGTACGTGTTATTGTTTTGCAGATGAATGATTTCATGGTTCCCTATGAGTCTGTAAGAAGAAGATTAGTAGAAACGAGTATTATGCGGCAAGAAGCGGCAGATTATTTATTATCTAAAGAAGAGGAAGCTTTAAAACTTGTAACTATTTTCACAAAAGACCGTAATACTTATTTAGGAAATGGAACTGGTGTAAAAACTGTTTCTGGAATAAGAACATTAGTAGAAAACGCTGAAAGTCAAGGAAATGTAGATAACTATTTGCTGAAGAAGATTAAAAAAGAGTTTGACATAGCAAATATGCCTATTGCAGAAGAAGGTTTTGAAATTCACATAGGAGATAATGGCGATGAATAAGAAAGAGGTATTGGTTGACACAGTCTTTCTTGAAAAGCTATCGTGTGAAGGGAAAAATCTTGAAATTTTTAAGAAAGTGTTGTCGGATTTAGAATATAAACCTGTAGTACATCCTTACATTGCCGATAATGAATTGGACATGTATTCATACTTTGACAAGCTGGTAGAAGAAGGGTTTGTCAGAGTTGCAGGATATGAGGAGTATTTGCGTGACGACGACGATAGGAAACTTTATGAGTCGTACTTTTTTGATATACATAATACATTGCGTGAGTATCTTGAAGCAGCCGGCGGAAAAAAACAATTAGAGAAACTTGTTTTACCGATAGGGCAAAATATATTTACGTATCGTAAGGCATCAATGAGTTTGGGCGATGTTCATATGATATTAATGGCTTTTTTTACTAATATGTCAATTATTTTAACAGAGGACTCTGATATTGAGGTGCTGCGTTCAATTACCAAACGTAAATTGGGAAGCGAAAAGTATACTTTGGATATATACAATGCCGTAGATTTGCTTTTGATGATAGCGGAAAAAGAGGAGACTGCTTTCGAGAAAAGGGATTTGGTAAACATAGTAAAAGCTATTGGAGAAAGAGCACATCAATCAGAAATCAAGCAGACATGGAAACGTGTTCATCAAAGTACATAGATATTATTTTCCACAGCAGATGGAGTTCCAAAAAGTAGTAGAAAATCGCGTTCCAAAAGCAGCGGAAGAATGTGCAATGAGAAAAATACAGTGGTGCGGTAACTCTCGCAGGTCATTCGTGGGGAGCATGGCTGGCTGCTCTTTTCGCTGAAAAATATCCAGAATTAGTTAAAAATGTCATTTTAGTAGGCTGTGCTCCGCTGGAAGACAAGTATGTTTCACAGATAGGTGCCCGCAGATTGAAAAACCTCTCAGGGGAGGAACGCGCGATATATGAAAGGCTGACCAACAATAAGGCTACGGATGAAGATATGGAAAAAATTCCGCTGGTGCTTCAAAAGTCCGATAACTGTTGTCTGCAAGGCTGTGAATTGCGTAAAGCAGACAAGGCAGACAGCAAAATGCACAATGCCATTTGGAGCGAAGCCGCCGCGTTAAGAACAGATGGAAAAATATTGGAAGCGTTTCGAAGGATTCCATGCAAAATGTATCTGATACAAGGGGCAGCAGACCCGCATCCGGTAGAAGGAGTAACCATCCCTTTGCAGGAAATAGGTGTTGCGTGTGAAACGCATGTGCTGGATCGATGCGGTCACAGCCCATTTATGGAGAAATATGCGAAGGATGAATTCTATAAAATTTTGTGCAATACTATTTCATAGATTTTGAGACTAAAATATTATCCCAAACTTGATAAAATTCATAAAAGGGCTAAAATATTAGCATGATTAATTTATATCAAAAGACATGGACAGAAATAGACACAGAGATTGCGAAGCGAATGGTAGAGCTTCGAAAGAGAAAGAAAATTTCACAGAAAGAACTTGCAGTCAAATCGGGCGTGAGTCTTGGTTCAGTAAAACGATTTGAACAGAGTGGAGAGATTTCATTGCGGTCTTTTACAAAGCTTTCGATAGCTCTTGGAGTGGAGGGAGAGCTTGAGACTTTATTTAGCGAAGTACCATTTGAATCCATTGAGGAGGTAATAAATGGACAGACTAAATAAGCTGGATGTTTTTTACCATGACAGACCGGCTTGAGGGGCTTTCTGGGTGCATCCTGCGCAATACTCCTCACGTGTAACCGATTCGCCGCCAACATAATAAATGGTTGCATTGTTACTTTATATTCTATAAATCAACGGACTCATAAACTTCCCGCAGCTGTTTTGCGGATTCTTTTAGGGCATTTATTTCATCCGTATCCAGTTCAATCGGAACCTTCACTTCGATTCCGTCTTTTCCCACAACAGCAGGCATGCTTAAGACTACGCCCTCGATACCATACTCTCCATGCATCATAGATGAAATCGGGAGAATAGATTTTTCATCCCGCAGAATTACTTCGCAGATTCGCTTGACGGCCATTGCAATGCCAAAGTACGTGGCGTGCTTCCGCTCGATGATTTCATACGCGCTGTTCTTGACACGCGCCGCAATGACCTCGGTCTCTTCTTCGTGCCGGTAGTGTCCGCGCATCCCGCAAAAATCGTCAATTTTGATTCCTGAAATATTGGCGCTGCTCCATGCGACAATCTCGCTATCTCCATGTTCGCCGATAATAAATGCATGAACGCTCCGGTTGTCAACGGATAAATGTCTGCCAAGCTCCATTTTCAGACGCGCCGTATCGAGAACGGTTCCGGAGCCGATGACACGATTTTCCGGAAATTTGGAGAGCTCCAATGCAACCTGAGTAAGAATGTCTACAGGGTTTGACACAATCATCAAGATTCCTCTGGCGTCACGCTTCGCAATCTCAGGTATGATGGAGCGGAAAATGGCAACGTTTTTATGAACGAGATCCAGCCGCGATTCGCCGGGCTTCTGACCGGCACCTGCGGTAACAATAATGATAGCGGCATCCGCGATATCGTCATAGTTTCCCGCATAGATGGTCATAGGCTTTGTGTAGGGAACGCCATGACTGATATCCATTGCCTCGCCGACCGCTTTTTCGTGATCCGCATCGATTAGCACCATTTCTGAAAAAAGACCGCTTTGCATGATTGCAAAGGCGGAAGATGCACCGACATAACCGCATCCGATGATTGCGACTTTTCGTAAATTGACGGACTTTATTTTTTCCATGATGGGAATCTCCTTTTATATTGCTATGTTTGGTAATATGTGCGATTTGAATGTAAAATATGTGTGCTCCGGGAAAAATATGTACAATCAAAGGCGAGCGTATTGACAGGTTCCCAGTCCTGTGATAGATTTGGAATATAAGCAAACATACATTCAAATAAACAAATGTTTATGACGTTTTCGGGGGAATACATGACAGAAAGAGAGTCACAGATCTATCAATGGATCAAAGAAAATCCAATGATCTCTCAGGAAGAACTGGCGGCAAAGGCGAACATCAAGCGTTCTTCGGTTGCGGTGCATATTTCAAATCTTATGAAAAAGGGATATATTCAGGGGAAAGGATATATTACAAATCCAACCTCATATTGTATGGTCATTGGCGGTGTAAATATTGACATCGGAGGGCGGCCGGATCAAGCGCTGATTGCGAGAGATTCAAACCCCGGACACATATCCATGTCGCTTGGGGGAGTGGGAAGAAATATCGCTCACAATATGAGGCTTTTGGGACTTAATGTAAAAATGATTACTGCGCTTGGCGATGATGCGAATGCGCACCGGATTATGGAGAACTGCAGGGAACTGGGAATTGATATTTCCCAAAGCTGCCATTCGGCGGAAGACGCTACATCCACCTATCTTTTTATCGCAGAACAGGATGGGGATATGTCGGTGGCAATTTCCGACATGAACATTTACCGCCACATGACGCCGGAATTTATGGAAAGCAGGATGGAGGTTATCAATCATGCCGGGATGGCGGTCATTGATACCAACATTCCGGAAGAGACAATCAGATATCTGGCGGCAAATTGTAAAGTCCCGATTTATGCTGATCCGGTATCCTGCGCAAAAGCAAAGAAACTGCTTCCGGTGCTTGGCAAGCTTCATACGGTCACACCCAATATATTGGAAGCGGAGACGCTTGCAGGTAAAACGATTGATTCCGAAAAGTCTTTGAAAGAGGCGGCGGATGCGCTGCTGGCAACCGGATTGAAGCGGGTATTTATCACATTGGGAGCAGACGGAATTTTTGCGGCGAGTAAAGAGGAAGCTTTTCAACTTCCAAATCCAAAATGCAGGCTTGTCAATGCGACAGGAGCGGGAGATGCCATGATGGCAGGGTTTGCCTATGCGCAGACACAGGGGTATACCTTAAAGCGGACGGCATTGGTTGGACTCGGAGCAGCAAGCATTGCAGTAGAAGGTACAGCGACCATCAATGAAGAATTGTGTGTGGAAGAGATAAAAAGACGTGTGAACATAAAAGGAATATAAGAAGAGGAGAGAACACTATGAACATGAACAAGTATTTGGACGTAGCACCGGAAGCAGCTGAGGCGCTTGCTGCCGGAAAGCCGGTAGTAGCATTGGAGTCAACCATTATCTCACATGGGATGCCATATCCGAAAAATGTGGAAACGGCGCTCCATGTGGAACAGGTAATTCGGGAAAACGGAGCGGTTCCCGCAACCATCGCAATCATCGGCGGACGATTGAAGGCAGGGCTTTCGGAGGCGGAAATCGAATACCTTGGAAAGACGGGACAGAAAGTTACAAAGGTTTCCCGCCGCGACCTTCCGGTAATTGTATCTAAGAAAATGGACGGAGCGACTACGGTTGCAACAACCATGATTATCGCGGCAATGGCAGGAATCAAGGTATTTGCTACCGGCGGAATCGGAGGAGTACACAGAGGCGCAGAGACCACCATGGATATCTCGGCGGACCTTGAAGAGCTTTCCATGACGCCTGTTATGGTAGTCTGTGCCGGGGCAAAGGCAATTCTTGATCTGGGACTTACCCTTGAGTATCTCGAGACAAAGGGCGTGCCGGTAATCGGGTACCAGACGGAGGAACTTCCGGCATTTTACAGCAGAAAGAGCGGATTCAGTGTGGACTACAGGCTCGATACGCCATATGAGCTTGCGGCAGCGTTCCATGCAAAGCAGGAGCTTGGGATGCAGGGCGGAATGTTAGTAACAAATCCAATCCCGGAGCAGTATGCAATGCCGGAGGATGTAATCAATCAGGCAATCGATCAGGCAATCGCAGAGAGCGTAGAGCAGAATATACATGGAAAAGCTACCACGCCGTTTTTGCTTGCGCGTGTCGTAGAGCTTACCGGCGGGGATTCTCTTGAATCCAATATTCAGCTGGTATACAACAATGCAAAGGTTGCAGCACAGACTGCGGTGGAGCTTTCCAAGATGGATTAGAGCGCAGAACAGCAGGAAATTTAAGATAGAAAGCAACAAACGATGGCAATATATGCTTACGCATGATTGCTATCGTTTTTCTTTTCCTGCAAAATTGTAGTCTTACCGTAATATTGCAGTAAGGTGCGGATGGTACACTTTTGCTGAATGCAGAATGGGGGAAACTGTGAAGTTGTGGTAAGACTAAGGAAACCAAAAAGGATGGTAAAAATAAATGAAACGAATTTTACTGGTCGAGGATGATTTAAGTCTGATAAACGGTCTGGCTTTTGCTGTAAAAAAACAGGGATATCTGCTTGATGCAGCGCATACCTGTATGGAATATGGACAACATTTCGATGAGCGTGTCTGCAAGAATCAAGCATTCCTGTTACTACGATCGGAATTATATTTTTGCTGGTTTTCTGCTTGTGTGTTATATCGGTATACCGCAGCTCTTTGATTTAATCATCACTTTAATTATCACATATGTGACGATTAAAGCGATGATTAAATGTTGATTAAATAGGAGATTCGGCCAAACTTACGGATTGCATTGAAAAGATTCAGTCGTCCGGCGAGCAGCTGCTGCATTTGATTGATGGCTCACTGTCCGGATTGATGCTTCGGGCGTAAAAAATAAGTGGGTTTACTGCGATGAGATGCATACCGGAATCGGAATGACGCCGGAATTTCTGGCCCGCATTTTCGAACCGTTTGAGCGGGAACGCACCTCTACCGAGAGCCAGACACAGGGCGTCGGTCTGGGAATGTCTATCACAAAAAAGCTTGTCGACCTGATGAACGGTACGATTCAGGTATTCAGTGAGCCCGGACAGGGTACGGAATTTGTGCTGCTGTTGGTTGAAGACAATGAACTGAATATGGAAATTGCCCAGGAACTGCTCTGTGAGGCGGGTTTTCTGATAGAGACGGCGCAAAACGGGCAGATTGCGTTTGACGAAGACAAAAAGAAAGCCCTGTCATGCGGTATGAATGCCTGCATCGCGAAACCGGTAGACGTCAAGGCGCTCTATGAAATACTGGGAAATATTTTGAAATAGTGCAAAGGAGTGAAATAACCTTATCCGGATGATTTGCTGTAAGTAACAGCCGGTTAAGGTTATTTGATTTTTACGAACAACTTTTCTATCGCATATTGGAACATCAAAAAATGCATGCTATAATGATTTAGAAAAAGGGATAAAATAGGAGCGGACGGCAGAATTATGGAAATGGATATTCAGAGACAGCGGGAAGAGAAAATCGAATTTTTTAAGGCGCAGGCACAGCAGTATAATTTTACAAGAGAATATAGTAAAGCGATGACTTTCTATGTAAGGGCGGGACTTCTGGGAGACTGTGAAGCGATTCGTCTTGTGTGCGGACAATTAAAATCAGGCTATGGAATGTCCTACAATTTTGAAGAGATATATCGTTGTATGCTGGTTGGCGCAAGAGCGGGAATAGCGGATGCCATGTATGAACTGGGCGTATGCTGCAGCACCGGACTTGGCGTAGAGCAGGACACAGCGGAGGCGATGCATTGGTTTTCCGAGGGCGCAAAGGCAGGGAGTGAAGATGCGAAGAATTCGCTTCGCGCATACAACTACGATCTGCATATCGAAGAAGAACATTATCCTTGCGCATACGCCGATATTGTAAGAAAAAGCGTATTTGGAAAGGTGCATAAGGTACCGGATGCGCGTATGGATGAGCGTTCGGCGGAGTTTGTTATGTTTGACGGTACAAAGCCGGTGGCGTCTGCGATGATGTACTGGGATGAAGAACATCAGTCATATGTGCTGGATCAGGTTTGTGTCCTGCCGGAATATCGCGGAATAGGAATCGGAGAGGATCTTCTGAATAAGGCGATCGAGCTGGTCCGCCGGGATAACCGGATGCTTCTTGCGGTTCATGCGGACGAGACAATCAGGCAGGTATGTGAGAAGATGGGATTTGCAGAGGAAGAAATTCATCCGAAAGATGAAAGCGGCACCGGAATCTGGATGTATCGCAGATTTCCGGTAATGCTGTAGCTGCCGATGGCAGTTTTTTGGTTGAAAATAGAAACAGTTGTAACTGTAAATGGGGGAAATATGGGAGAAAATCAATTTACATTGGAAACAAAAAGTGATGAGAAACGATATTTAAAATGGCTCTCCGAGCTTTATCCGAATATCGCATCCGCATCCAAAGAGATTATCAATCTGCAATCTATTCTGAATCTGCCGAAAGGTACGGAACATTTCATTTCCGATATTCATGGCGAGTATGAGGCCTTTTCGCACGTCTTAAAGAACGGTTCGGGAGCTATCAGCAAGAAGATTGACGATGTGTTCGGACATACGCTTGGCATGTCGGAGAAAAAGGCGTTAGCTACACTGATTTATTACCCAAAGAACAAAATTCAGGCGGTAAAAAGGGAAGAGAAGGATATCGACAACTGGTATCGTGTATCGCTGTACCGTTTGATTGAAATATGCCGCGTGACTTCTTCCAAATATACAAGATCAAAGCTGCGTAAGGCTATGCCGGAGAAATATGCCTACATTATTGAGGAGCTTATCACAGAGAAAGCGGAAGTTTTAAATAAAGAAGCCTATTATGATTCCATCGTAGATACGATTATTGAAATCGGACAGGCGGAATCCTTTATCGTTGCGATTTGCGACCTGATTCAGCGGCTGGTGATCGACCGCCTTCATGTAATCGGAGACATTTTTGACCGGGGACCGCAGCCGGATAAGATTATGGACAAGCTGATGGATTACCATGCGGTTGATATCCAGTGGGGAAACCACGACATTGTGTGGATGGGTGCTGCCGCAGGACAGCTTGCCTGCATTGCGAATGTGATTCGCAATCAGGCCGCATATGACAATCTGGACGTATTGGAGGACGGATATGGAATCAACCTCCTTCCGATTGTAACGTTTGCGATGTCGACATATGCCGATGACATGTGTGAGAATTATGAGATTGCAAGGACGAGGGAGGGTTCAGAGTATGAGCTTCTGATGAACAAGCGGGTGTTGAAGGCAATTACGGTTATACAATTTAAGCTGGAAGGACAGCTGATCCAAAAGCATCCCGAGTTTGAGATGAAGGATCGATTGATTTTAGAGCGCGTCGACTGGGAGAAGCACACCGTCGAAATCGACGGTGCGACTTATCAGGTTAAGGCGGACGATTATCCGACGCTCGATTTTTCCAATCCATATGAGCTGACAGAAGCCGAGATGGACGCTATGCTCCGCCTTCAGACCGGATTTATGCATTGCGAAAAATTGCAGCGTCATGTGCAGCTTTTGCTTGATCAGGGAAGTATCTATAAAGTAGTTAATCACAATCTTCTGTATCATGGATGTGTGCCGCTCAATGAAGACGGAAGCTTCCGCAAGGTCAATATTTACGGCGAATATTATGAGGGAAAAGCTCTGTACGATATTTTAGAGGTGTATGTGAGGAAAGCATTTTCCGCCATGGAGGAAGAGGAGCGGGAAAAGGGCAAGGATATCCTCTGGTTTATCTGGTGTTCGCCGAACTCTCCGCTTTTCGGGAAAGATAAGATGGCGACTCTCGAAAAGTATCTGATTGTGGAAAAGGAAGCGCGTGTGGAAAAAAAGGATTCGTATTACCGTCTGCTCGACGATCCGGAAATTGTCGACCATATCTTAAAAGAATTCGGGTGTGATGTTCCGGAGGCGCATATCATTAACGGTCATGTGCCCGTCCACATCAAAGAGGGAGAGAGACCGGTAAGATGCAACGGTAAAGTCATTATCATTGACGGAGGCTTTTCAAAGCCGTATCAGAAGGTAACGGGAATTGCCGGATATACCCTGATTTATAACTCTTATGGCATGGCGTTGGCTGCACATCAGCCTTTTGTATCAACAGAAGAAGCAATAAAGACAGACGCGGACATTATTTCGAAGAGAGAAACGGTCTATCAGGCTCAGGTCAGACAACTGGTAAAAGATACGGACGCGGGCAAGGATATTTCTGAAAAAATTGTGGAGTTGAAAAACCTGCTGAAGGAGTACCGGAGCGGAAGACTGAAAGAGCGGAAAAATATGTAGAGGCTATTGAAAAAGGGGCACAGAGGAAAACGAACAAAAGTTCGATTTTTCTCTGTACTTTTTATTTTTATTCTGATATAATGGGCGCTAGTGAGAAACGTGTGCTTGCGCAGCTGCCTGTATTTGTGTAATAAATGAAAGTTGAACTACCGAGCTTTTCTCGGTAGTTCAAAATGAAGGAAATAGACATGTTAAAAGGAGAAATTCATGGATCATTTCAAATTAGTATCAGAATACGCCCCTACCGGCGACCAGCCGCAGGCGATTGAGGCATTGGTAAATGGATTTAAAGAGGGAAATCAGTTCCAGACCCTTCTGGGCGTTACCGGTTCCGGCAAGACGTTTACCATGGCAAATGTGATTCAGGCGTTAAATAAACCGACGCTTATTATTTCCCATAACAAGACTTTGGCAGGACAGCTGTATGGGGAAATGAAAGAATTCTTCCCGGAGAATGCGGTGGAATATTTTGTGAGCTACTATGATTATTACCAGCCGGAAGCGTATGTTCCGCAGTCGGATACTTATATCGCAAAGGATTCCGCAATCAATGATGAGATCGATAAGCTGCGTCTTTCCGCAACGGCCGCAATGGCGGAGAGAAAGGACGTGATTATCGTTGCGTCGGTTTCCTGCATTTATGGTATTGGAAGCCCGGACGACTATATGAACATGATGGTATCGCTTCGCCCGGGAATGGAAGTGGACCGCGATGATGTGGTACGGAATCTGATCAAGATGCAGTATGCGCGCAACGATATGGAGTTCAAGCGCGGAACATTCCGGGTACATGGCGATGTATTGGAGATATTCCCCGCAAATGAAGGAGACACAGCAGTCCGGGTAGAGTTTTTCGGAGATGAAATTGACCGGATTACGGAGATTGATGTATTAACCGGAGAAATTAAGGCGGAGCTTAAACATACCGCAGTGTTTCCGGCCTCCCATTATGTAGTGCCGCAGGAAAAGATTTTGGAGGCATGCGGCCGCATCGAGGCAGAACTGGAAGAACGTGTCCGTTTTTTCAAAGGGGAGGGAAAACTTCTTGAGGCGCAGCGGATTGCGGAGCGCACAAATTTTGATATTGAGATGCTGAAGGAAACCGGCTTTTGCAGCGGAATCGAGAACTATTCAAGGCATCTGGCAGGAAGGGCGGAGGGCGAGATGC
Organism: uncultured Lachnobacterium sp.; assembly: GCA_964614035.1. Lineage (GTDB taxonomy): Bacteria > Bacillota > Clostridia > Lachnospirales > Lachnospiraceae > Roseburia. Next base: position 9,737 of record CAZTKM010000003.1, on the reverse strand, counting down.
CCGCCACTTTGATAGACTATTTTCCGGACGATTTTCTTATTATTGTCGACGAGTCGCATATTTCAATTCCGCAGATACGGGGAATGTATGCGGGAGACAGGTCAAGAAAGACAACGCTTGTGGATTATGGATTTCGTCTGCCGTCTGCGCTTGACAACCGCCCTCTGAATTTTGAAGAATTTGAGGGCAAAATAGACCAGATGCTTTTTGTTTCCGCGACGCCGAGTGTGTATGAGAAGGAGCATGAGCTTCTTCGTGTGGAACAGATTATCCGCCCAACCGGACTTTTGGATCCGGAGATTTTTGTGCGTCCGGTAGAGGGGCAGATTGACGATTTAGTCAGCGAAGTCAACAAAGAAGCCTCCCGGCATCATAAGGTGCTGATTACTACGCTCACGAAGCGAATGGCGGAGGATTTGACACAGTATATGGCGGAGGTTGGCATCCGGGTAAAATACCTCCATTCGGATATTGACACCTTGGAACGTGCGGAAATTATTCGCGACCTCCGGTTGGATGTGTTTGACGTGCTGGTTGGAATTAACCTGCTTCGGGAAGGACTTGACATTCCCGAGATAACTTTAGTTGCAATTTTAGATGCGGATAAAGAAGGCTTCCTCCGTTCGGAGACCTCCCTGATTCAGACCATCGGCCGCGCTGCCCGCAACAGCGAGGGGCATGTGATTATGTATGCGGATACTATGACCGACTCTATGAAGAATGCCATCGCAGAGACCACGAGACGCCGCAAGGTGCAGCAGGCGTATAATGAGGAGCATGGCATCACGCCGCAGACCATTCAGAAATCGGTAAGAGAGCTGATTGCGGTATCCAAGAAAGTGGCAGCGGAGGAAATGAATTTTACAAAGGATCCGGAATCCATGAGCAGGAAGGAGTTAGAGAAGCTGATTGCAGATATTCAGAAGAAAATGCAAAAGGCCGCGACAGAGTTGAATTTCGAGGCTGCAGCAGAGTACAGAGACAAGATGATAGAACTGAAGAATATGCTGCGTGACCTTTGAAAACCCATAACTATTTAGAACTCCTTTCTATATGCAGTAACATTAGGTAATTGCGAAACTCTTTGATTTCTGATGCGAAGTTGTGCAATATAGACAAATCATCGCAGGGTAGTTCGCATTGAACACTTAGCAAGTGCCTTGCACGAGCTTAGTGTGAAAGTGTGCCTTGGTATGGAGCCGTCGGTACTTAGGTGCCGTATTTTGGCACCTTATGTACCGCTACGAGCGACAAGTAGCGCGAGCGTGCCTTGCGAGGATTTTGTCTATATTGTGCAGCGGATGGAAGAAAAAGCAGAGTTTCGCAATTGCCTGTGCAGTAACATAAGAGGGATTAGTAATGAAGAGATGGAAAGAAAAATTTATTGGAGATAAGGCATTTTACAAGATGGTTCTTATGATTGCGCTCCCAATCATGCTGCAAAACGGTATTACCAATTTTGTGGGACTGTTAGACAATGTTATGGTCGGGCAGCTGGGGACGGAGCAGATGTCCGGCGTGGCAATCGTGAATCAGCTGATTATGGTATTTAATCTGTGTATTTTCGGTCTGCTTTCCGGCGCAGCAATATTCAGCTCCCAGTTTTATGGGCAGGGAAACCAGAAAGGGGTTCGGTATACGTTCCGTTTTAAGATGATCAGCAGTATCGTGCTGACTGCAATCTGGATGGCTGTGTTTTTGTTTGGTGGTTCCGCTCTGATTTCGCTTTATTTAAGCGAGGACGGAACCGGCGACATTCTGATGACTCATGCAGCAGGTATGAGTTATCTGCATATTATGATGATTGGGCTGATTCCGTATCTGATTTCCCAGATTTATGCGAGTACGCTGCGTGAGATCGGGCAGACCGTACTTCCGATGATCGCCAGCTCCATTGCGGTAGTTGTGAATTTAGTCGGCAATTACATTCTGATTTTTGGACATTTTGGCGCGCCGAAACTTGGGGTGGAAGGAGCCGCAATCGCTACGGTGCTATCCCGTTTTATTGAAATGATTATCGTAATTGCATGGACACATTCGAAGGCTTCGGAATATATCTTCATACAAGGCGTATACCGCAGTCTGTATGTCCCGATGAAACTGGTAAAGCAGATTATGATTAAGGGTATTCCTTTGCTGATCAACGAGACAATCTGGTCCGGAGGACAGGCTGCTCTGGTACAGTGTTACTCGACGAGAGGTTTGGTATCGGTCGCAGCATTTAACATTTCATCTACCGTATCCAATCTGTTCAACATTGTATTTATAGCGCTGGGGTCGGCGATCGGTATTGTAGTCGGACAGCTCCTTGGGGCAGGAAAGACGGAGGAGGCAGTAGATACCGATCGAAAGATGATTTTCTTTTCGGTGGCGTGCTGTCTGGGAATCGGTGTTCTGATGTTTATATGTGCACCGCTTTTCCCGGAGCTGTACAATACTTCGGCGGATGTGCGGCAGCTGGCATGTTCCCTGATTCGTGTCGGAGCGTTGTTCATGCCGTTATATGCATTTTACCACGCGGCATACTTTACGATCCGCACCGGCGGGAAAACGGTAATTACGTTCCTGTTTGACAGCTGCTACCTGATGGTGGTAAATCTGCCGTTGGCATTTGTATTAAGCAGGTTTACAGCGCTCCCTATCCTTGAGATTTATGTTCTGGTACAGACCGTAGAGGTATTTAAAGCGGTAGTTGGGTTCATACTGATTAAGAAGAGGGTATGGGTAAACAATCTGGTTACAGATTTATAAAATATAGAATGAGGTTACGAAGATGGCTAAGAAAGAAAGAAAGTACATTAAGATTCGAGGAGCTAGCGAGCATAATTTGCAGTGTATTGATATTGATATTCCGAGAGATGAGTTTGTCGTATTAACCGGACTGTCGGGTTCAGGAAAATCATCTCTGGCATTCGATACCATCTACGCGGAGGGACAGCGGAGATATATGGAATCGCTGTCGTCTTATGCCCGCCAGTTCCTCGGACAGATGGAGAAACCAAACGTCGAGTCTATTGAGGGACTTCCGCCGGCAATTTCCATTGATCAGAAGTCGACCAACCGGAATCCGAGATCTACGGTCGGAACGGTAACGGAAATTTATGATTATTACCGCCTGCTTTATGCAAGAATCGGTATTCCCCACTGCCCAAAATGCGGAAGAACGATTACGAAGCAATCCATTGATCAGATGGTGGATGCCGTTATGCAGCTTCCGGAACGGACAAAACTTCAGATTCTGGCGCCGGTAGTACGCGGAAGAAAAGGCGGACATCAGAAGCTTTTCGAGAAGGTAAAGAAGAGCGGTTATGTCCGCGTGATTGTAGACGGAAGCCAGTATGAGCTTTCCGAAGAGATTAAATTGGATAAAAATATCAAACATAATATCGACATTATCGTGGACCGGCTGGTGGTAAAGGAAGGGATTGAGAAGCGGCTTACCGATTCACTGGAGAATGTATTTGATCTTACGGAAGGAACGGCAATCGTTGACATCATTGATGGGGAGCAGATGACATTTTCACAGAATTTTGCATGTCCGGACTGCGGAATTACTATGGATGAAATTGAGCCGAGAAGCTTTTCCTTCAATAATCCGTTCGGTGCATGCCCGGTCTGCTATGGCCTTGGTTACAAGATGGAATTTGACGCAGATCTGATGATTCCGGACAAGAACCTCTCGTTGGCGGAGGGCGCGGTTCAGGTTATGGGATGGCAGTCTTCGACAGACCCGAAGAGCTACACCTATGCAACGCTTAGGGCATTGTCCGAAGGATACGGATTCTCTCTTGATACGCCGTTTAAGGATCTTCCGAAGGACATTCAGGAGATGTTTATTCATGGCGGAGACGGAAGGATTCTTAAAGTAAGATATAAGGGACAGCGCGGGGAAGGCGTTTATGATCTGAATTGGGAAGGTCTGATTCGCAATGTGGAGCGCAGATACCGCGAGACGTTTTCGGATACAGCGAAGGCGGAGTATGAGCAGTTTATGAGAATTACACCATGTAACGAATGTCATGGGCAGCGTTTGAAAAAGACCTCGCTTGCGGTAACGGTTGCAGACAAAAACATTTATGAGATGACTTCGCTGTCCGTAAAAGATATGTGCACATTTTTAGATCAGATGGAGCTTACAAAGCAGCAGCATTATATCGGAGATCAGATATTAAAAGAGATCCGGGCAAGAGTAGGGTTCCTTCAGGAGGTCGGGCTGGAATATCTTACACTTACCCGCGCAACAGCCAGCCTTTCCGGCGGCGAGGCACAGCGCATCCGCCTTGCTACGCAGATCGGGTCAGGATTAGTCGGAGTGGCATATATCCTGGATGAGCCGAGTATCGGACTGCATCAGAGGGATAACGATAAGCTTCTTCAGGCCTTAAAGAACCTGAAGGATATGGGAAACACGCTTGTGGTTGTTGAGCATGACGAGGACACTATGCGGGCGGCGGACTTTATCGTGGATATTGGTCCGCAGGCCGGCATTCATGGCGGAAAAGTGATCGCTACCGGAACGGCAGAAGATATTATGAAATGCAAGGAATCGATTACCGGAGCATATCTGAGCGGAAGATTAAAGATCCCGGTTCCGGCAGAGCGCAGAACACCTACTGGATTCATTACAATAAAGGGAGCGCGGGAGAACAACCTAAAGAATATTGATGTGGATATTCCGCTTGGAATTATGACCTGCATTACCGGCGTATCCGGTTCGGGAAAGAGTTCCCTTACCAATGAAATTCTGTACAAGCATCTGGCAAGGAGCCTGAATCGTGCAAGATGCATAGCAGGAGACCATGACGATATTTTGGGACTGGAGCAGCTTGACAAGGTAATCGATATCGACCAGTCGCCAATCGGGCGCACACCGAGATCCAATCCGGCAACTTATACCGGAGTATTTGATCTGATTCGCGATCTTTTTGCGGCGACATCGGAGGCAAAGGCGAGAGGATACAAAAAGGGAAGATTCAGCTTCAATGTGAAAGGCGGGCGGTGTGAAGCCTGCAGTGGGGACGGTATCCTAAAAATAGAAATGCATTTTCTGCCGGATGTGTATGTTCCATGCGAGGTCTGTGAGGGCAAACGATACAACCGGGAGACGCTGGAAGTGAAATATAAGGGAAAAAGTATTTATGACGTATTGGATATGACTGTAGAGGATGCGGTGGAATTCTTTAAGAATGTTCCGTCAATCTATAATAAGATCAAGACGTTGTATGATGTCGGGCTTGGTTATGTCAAATTGGGACAGCCGTCCACAGAGCTTTCCGGAGGAGAAGCGCAGCGGATTAAGCTTGCAACGGAGCTCAGCAAGCGCGGAACCGGTAAGACGATATATATTCTGGATGAGCCGACTACAGGACTTCACTTTGCTGATGTGCATAAGCTGATTGATATTCTGCACAAACTGTCCGAGGGCGGCAATACGGTTGTTGTCATCGAGCATAATCTGGACGTAATCAAGACCGCTGACTATATCATTGATATGGGACCGGAAGGCGGCGAAGGAGGGGGAACCGTTATCGCGCAGGGTACTCCCGAAGAGATCTGCGAGGTTCCGCAGTCCTATACCGGGCAGTTTCTGAAACCGTATTTAAAAAAGTAAATGAAAAATTTTCCATGTCACATTGCAAAATCAATTTTTATTGTATATAATGTCCGTATATATGTAAAAATATGATTAGCTGAGTTTTTGCGCCCAAAAGCAGAAACTTTATAATAAAAAGAAACAAACAGAGAATTCTTTTTAGGTGGAAAGGGGAAAGAAATGGTCGGATCAGATATCGGAATCGATTTGGGAACTGCGAGTATCCTTGTATATATCAAAGGTAAGGGAGTTGTGCTGAAGGAGCCGTCCGTAGTGGCTTTTGACAGAGATACAAATAAGATTAAAGCAATCGGAGAAGAGGCCCGCCTCATGCTCGGAAGAACGCCGGGGAATATTGTTGCAGTCCGTCCGCTTCGCCAGGGCGTTATTTCGGACTATACTGTGACAGAGAAAATGATCAAGTATTTTATTCAGAAGGCGCTGGGAAAGAAGAGCTTCCGTAAGCCTCGCATCAGCGTATGTATCCCGAGTGGGGCAACCGAGGTTGAGAAAAAGGCGGTTGAGGACGCTACCTATAATGCCGGAGCGAGAGAGGTTACCATTATTGAGGAACCGATAGCGGCTGCAATCGGAGCCGGAATCGATATTTCACGCCCATGCGGCAATATGATTGTCGACATCGGCGGCGGTACTGCCGATATTGCGGTAATCTCATTAGGCGGCGCTGTGGTAAGTACATCAATCAAGATTGCCGGAGACGACTTTGACGAGGCCCTTGTCCGGTATATGCGAAAGAAACATAATCTGTTGATTGGCGAAAGAACCGCCGAAGACATCAAAATAAAAATCGGAACCTGTTTCCCTCTCGCTTCCAATGAAACGATGGACGTAAGAGGCCGCAACCTTGTTACGGGGCTTCCTCGTACAATTACGGTAACCTCAGAGGAGACAGAGGAAGCGCTCCGCGAGCCGACGCTTCAGATTGTGGAAGCGGTACATTCGGTTCTCGAGAAAACTCCGCCGGAACTTGCCGCAGACGTTGCCGACAGGGGCATTGTTCTTACCGGTGGCGGCGCTCTTCTTCGCGGATTGGAAGAACTAATTGAGGACAAGACCGGAATCAATACCATGACGGCGGAGCAGCCTATGACCTGCGTCGCAATCGGAACCGGCAAGTTTGTTGAATTTTTAGCTGGAAAGCGCAGTGATGATTAGTCCCTGACCTTTGCAGCCTTATATGCCCACACCGCTATATGGTGTGGGTTTTTATAATTCCTGACAAGAAAGTGCAAAATATTACAGATTGAGGAAATGCTTATGAGAATCAATTTCGATAACGAAAAACTGAATTACTGCGGACGCATAGATCAAAGCAATCCGAAGCATCCGGTATTTATTTTTCCTGCAACCTATCTGCAGTTTCGCTTTTGGGGCGGAGTGCGGTCATTGAAGTGGAAAACCGCCATGAGATGACGCTGCTGTCGCTTGAAGTGGATGAGGAGGCCGAATTGCTAAGTCCGCCGGATATTCCGGTGCGGAGAATGGAAGTCTATGGGGATTCCGCTCCTGAACGGAAACGGATGGGTTGCACCGCCATACTATCCGGGAATGGAATATATGTGGAATAAGCTTCATTACCATCCGCAGCTGAAAGAGATATCGGATTGGGATTTTGACCGGTATACACCGCACGTAGTAATTGTTGTAATCGGACAGAATGATTCGAATCCGGACGATTATATGAGAACAGATCCGGCGGGCGTCCGCGCAAAATACTGGCGATACAGGTATGCCGAATTGGTAAAAAGCATACGGTCAAAGTATCCCAAAGCACTGATTATTTTTTCGACAACGCTGCTTGAACATGATCGGAACTGGGATGATGCAATCGAAGACGTATGCAAGCGGCTGAACGACGAGAAAATTGTGCATTTTATGTACAGGCGCAACGGATGTGGAACTCCGGGACATTTAAGAATTCCGGAAGCGGAAGAAATGGCAGAGGAGCTTGTAAATTTTATCAATGGGCTTCCGATTGCTGTATGGCAGGAAGAAAAAGATGGTTAAAATTAAGTTAAAAAAGATTATTTTTTTATCTTCGCAAATTAAATTAATTGTTATATGCTATAGCTAACCGAAAGATTCTGTCGCTTTGCGGTTCGCAGTCTGGGTTGTATAGCCGGCATCGTGATTACCGCAAGCCACAATCCGCGAGAGTATAACGGATATAAGGTATATTGGGAGGACGGAGCGCAGATCACACCGCCGCATGATAAAAACATTCTTGCAGAGGTGGCGGGAGTTACCGGGTTTTCTCAAGTAAAGACGATGGAGAAATTCAGGACTGTGGCCGCGGGACTGTATCGGATAATCGGGAAAGAAATTGATGACAGCTATATGGAACAGCTAAAGAAGCAGTCTATCCATCCAGAGCTGATTTAGGAAATGTCAAAAGAAATCAGGATTGTTTATACGCCGCTGCATGGAACCGGAAACCTTCCGGTAAGAAGAGTATTAAAAGAGCTGGGGTTTGCCAATGTATATGTAGTTCCGGAGCAGGAACTTCCGAACGGTGCGTTGATAGAGACGATTGTTACTACGGATATGACAAAGGCGCTTGCAAAGGAATACGGAGTAAAACTGATTGAAGTTCTTACCGGCTTTAAATATATCGGAGAGCAGATTAAGCTCTTCGAACAGCAGCAGTTGTATGAGTATGTCTTTGGTCTGGAAGAAAGCTACGGGTGTCTTGCAGGAACATATGCCAGACACAAGGATGCCTGCGTGGCGGTTATGGTGCTCTGCGAGGCTGCCTCCTGATGCAAGAAAAACAGGAAGACTCTCTGGGACGAGATGCTGGATATGTATGAAAAGTACGGGTATTACAGGGAAGGCTTGGAGACGCTGACGCTAAAGGGAATTGACGGCGCAGAGAAAATTTAAAGGATTATGGATTTTTACAGAAAGTGCCCGCCGGCTATCTGCTGAGAACGGATGCGGCTCCTTTTGTGCCATCCAAAAACAACAGGGAACGCGCCACATTTCTGGATTGCCTGCCTGCCGAGTATCCGGGAAACGGAATCGGAGATTACAGGGAAAGCTGTATAGCAGTGCGCATTGCGGGAGGACGTGATAACGAGGAGCGTATGTGTGCGCAATGAGGGAGAGCCGCTCTATCTGACAAAGATTCTGTCCGCCTGCATCGATATGGACGACAATGATTTTGAACTATTCACGCTTCATGGTTCGTGGGCGAGAGAGCGTCAGATCGAGCGAAGAAGCATTGGATACGGCAGACAGAGCGTGGGTTCCCAGAGGGGAGAAAGCTCCCATCAGGAGCATCCGTTTATCGCATGGATGGAGGCAGGAGCAGACCAGACCAGAGGCGAAGTGTATGGCATGCATTTCGTTTATTCGGGCAATTTCATAGCCCGGATTGAGAAAACCCAGCATGATACCATCCGCGCGGTAATGGGGATTCATCCGGAGAATTTCTGCTGGAAACTGGAAAAAGGGGATTCCTTTCAGGCTCCCGAGGCTATTTTGATTTTGACGCGGAAAAGCTTTTGCAGATTGCAGGGCGGGCATCGGAACTGGGCATTGAAATGCTGGTTATGGACGACGGCTGGTTCGGGCACAGGGAGGATGACAATACAAGCCTTGGCGATTGGTTTGTAAATGAAAAGAAGCTGCCGGGCGGCCTGAAGCATCTGGTGGACGAGGTAAACAAACTCGGACTTAAATTCGGCATATGGATGGAGCCCGAGATGATTTCGGTGGATTCCGAATTATACCGAAGACACCCCGACTGGGCTATTCAGATACCCAAAAGAACCGGCACCCTGTCCCGGAACCAGTATGTGCTGGACTTCGGGAGGCAGGATGTAAGAGACACCGTTTACGAGATGATTGCAAATGTGCTGCACAGCGCCAATATCGAGTATGTGAAATGGGATATGAACCGCCAGCTCTCAGATCTTGGAAGTTTTGCACTGCCGGCGGACCGGCAGGGAGAACTCTGCCATAGGTATGCGCTCGGAGTAAATCATTATAACGCAAGTTGAATGTCAAGGTCAGGCAGTATTTTCTGCGGAGTGAAGAAAAATGGGGCCGCACTTTGCCGTCAGCATCACTTGAGTTTCCGCAAATTGCAGTGAAAAAATGAACAAATCACTCCGAAGTG
>CAZTKM010000002.1:0-98684 GCA_964614035.1 uncultured Lachnobacterium sp. | reverse complement strand
ACAATGTCCAAAAATATTTTGCAACTTTGTCCAAAAAGTTCTTGCAAAAAACACAACAGATTCAAAATGATACTGAGCAGACACACAAAAAGCAGGCAGATTTGCTTTTTTCTAAGATTCCGGAATAGTTTTGTAAGTTCTATGTATTTTTTCATATTGAACCTCCTGCGGTTTAACAGCCCTGATATCTTAAGTATACTCCCAACTTCCTTATATTGGAAATATAAAAATAAAAAGGGCAGTTGTTTTCAACCGCCCAAAATGTATCGGATATTCAAAGCTCAACTATGTGAACTGCATATAACTCGCACACCACAATCAAACCATGCAAACAACGGAACTGTTTTATTTTGCATATCGCATCTTCTTCATTACCTATTTTCATACATTCTGTAGTTCATATTTGCTCTGCTGATACTTAAATAATGTTGCATATCTTTGATTTTTTTCTAATAACTGCATATGGCTTCCATCTTCTACAATTTTTCCATCTTCTAAAACAATAATTCTATCTGCAAGTACCACGTTATTCAATCTGTGAGATGTAAAAATTGTTAGCTTGTCGCTTGAATATTCTTTCAGAATATTAAAAATCTCATACTCTGTTTCTGGATCTAAATTTGAAGATGGTTCATCTAAAATGACAGCACAGCTTTGTTTGAAAATTGTTCTGGCAATTGCCAACCGTTGATTCTGTCCACCAGAAAGTTCTATTCCATCTTCGCTAAAAAGATATGTCAACTGAGCATCTAAACCTCTGTCACTTCTTTTTAAAATATCGTCACATCCTACCTTTTTTAACACTTCCAGTATTTTTTCATCCTCTTCACAATTTTTCATATCACTTAGCGCAACATTGTCCCTTAAACTCATAGAATAGTTTTCCATATTTTGTAAGTACACACTAAAACAGTTTCTTATACTATCTAGTCTATATTCCTTTATATTCCGCTTATTAATTTTTATTTCCCCTTCTGTCGGGTCATACATGCGAAGAAGTAACTTTATTATTGTACTTTTTCCTGAACCATTTTTTCCTACAAGAACTGTTTTTTGCTTCTTATCAATAAAAAAACTCAAATTTTTAAATACATACTCCTTAGCATTTGGATAACAAAAACTAACATTTTTAAATTCGATACAATCTATATCTTCCAATTTTTCTTTTCCCTTATCTAAAACCTTCTTTTCATAATTGAACACTTTCATTAAATTCATAATTCTTAATTTGTTATCATATATTTCCGTAAAAGCGCCAGATATTCCCAATGCTGCATTCAAAAACTGTGAAATCAGTCCTATATATAAAGAATAATCACCTACTGTCAAATTACCTTGAAATATTCTAAAACCTATATCAATGCAAATTAATGTTGACACCACCTCTGGCAAACAACACGAAAATATTTTTATAACTGTATACTTTTGGATAATTGTCCTTTGTCTATCAAAAACTTCTTTCCATAACCTATTATATTTTTTAATCAAAAATCCTGCAATGTTATATACTCGAATATCTTGCGCATATCTTCTATCCATTGCCAATCCCTGTAAATAGCTCTTTTTTCTTTCCGAATTTATCTGCTCCATACTTAGATCAAAAAAATCTCTTGTATATTTAGTTGACGCTATCATACTTGGAATTGCAACTACCACCAAAGCAATAACCCATGCAGGATTAGCCATACAAATGAGCATAAAAATCGCAGCAAAAGAAATTAATGAGCTAAAAAATTTCAATCCACTCCACAATACCTGTATGATAGCATATATGTCACGCACGGTTGCCCGAAGTTTATCATAATAGTCCATATTATCAAAACATTCTAAGTCTACCTGCATTGAATGTTCCATCAATTTCCCGATAATCTTATTTCTAAGTATATCATCGTGCATTGTTTTAATATACTGCTCCGCTGAAACACATGTATTCTTAACAACATTAAGTATCAGCGTCACTAACACTAAAAAGATAAAAATATTCTTTTCGTCTCCAGCTTGATTCATTTCAATTAACATATTTATAATACATTTGCTAAGAAAAGAAATCAAAATTGCAATCATCGGAATAGCAACGTTACACAAAATTCTGCATATCGTATATCTTTTTGAAGAACTCCAAGATAACCTTACACAATATTTTAAAGCTTGTAATGCCTCTTTTACATTTTTTCCAACAGACTTTCCCACAGCAGACTCTCACTTTCTGCAAACCAGTTCCCCATCCTCCATCACAAGCACGACGTCCACCTGCTTTGCAATCTTTTCATCATGTGTCACAATCACTACACAGTATCCCTCCTGTGCCAGCCTTTGCAGCAATTCCATAATCCGGGCTGCATTTTCGCTGTCAAGATTTCCGGTCGGTTCATCCGCAAACAGTATTTTGGCTCCCTTTGCGAGCGCCCTTGCTATCGCGACTCTCTGCTGCTCGCCGCCGGAAAGATGCGACGGATAGCTTTGGAACTGCCGCTCTGTGATGCCGACCGCCGCAAGCTTTTCCGCCGCCACTCCTTGCGCCTGCTTTTGTGACATTCCCAACAGTTCCAACGGATAGCAGACATTTTCCATTGCCGTCAGTCTTGGAAACAGATGGTACGCCTGATGAATCAGCGCAATCTCTTTTCTGCGGTATTCCTCCAAATCCATTTGCGCCAGATCCCTGCCATGGTAGAGGATTTTCCCATCGGTCGGCCTTCGCATGCCGGAAAGCATGGACAGAAGCGTGGACTTTCCTGCTCCTGATTTTCCTACAATACCATACGTTTTCTGACCTTCAAGCGCAAAGCTGACATCACGAACCGCCTGCATGCGGCGTCCGCCGCTTTCATATTCAAATGACACCTGCTGTAATTCAAACCATTTTTCCATTCTTCGTTTTCCTTTCCTGCAGCATTTCCCTATATACCCGCTTTGTCGAAACGAGTGCGGCAATCCACATCATTCCCATGATCTCTGCTGTAACAAGCAGCAGGCCTCCCGTGTGAAGCGCCGCTTTCTGTTGCAGCGAAATGCCCAGATAAAGCAGCGCCGCCGGTATCATTCCGCACAGAGCCGCCATCCCGTATCGCAGCATCCAGATGCAGATTACCCGCTTCTTCTGCGTTCCCAGTTCCACCATCAGACAGATTTCCTGCTTCATCTGATTCATTAACACAAACGATGCAGCCGCGCTGATTCCTGCGGTCAGAATCAATAGTATTCCCAAAATGAAATCCATCTGCTCGATGTGGCGGTTGATGCTTTGAAGCGCTCTAAGGAATGTGCCGTCCTCAAGAATGACAATCTGCCGGAGCTCATTTACCTGATATTTTTCACTGTAGCCGATCTCCCCAAGTGTGTTGCGAAAATCAGACAATTCCCTGCTGTCCGCTATCGAAAACCGAAATGCGGATACGCTGTCCATCAGTCCATATCCGTAATACAGTGACAGCATATCGTTCTGTTCCTTCTGCCACTGCCCCAGCGTGTCCTCCCAGTGCACATATTCCAGATCTGGAAGAAAATACGTTCCATACAACATTCCGAGCGGCAGATAAATATCCTGTTGCTTTCCCTCATAGCTTCCGACAATTCTGGCATCCAATACTGCGATTCTTGGTCCGTTGACCGTCGTATAGACCGCAAGTCTGATCTCATCTCCGAGGGTTAGACCGTTTTCCTGCAAAAACGCTTCCGATACCGCGCAAATCATCTCTGATTTTCCCAAAAAGCCGTCATCATACCCTTCCAGATAGCGTGTATTGGCTTCCGCTCCGATCTCTGTATATTCATAGCTGTCACAAAATATCGCAGAATCCATAGACGGAATTTGGTTGAGCAGCCAGTCATTCCCATATGCATTGGTATGAAACGGAATATCCGGAAATTCCTCTGCTTCTTCCGCCTTGCCCATATACTCATATCCGAGCCGCTTGCTCTGCCCGAAATCTTCTATGTATTTCTGTTCTTCCAATACCTCCTGTTTCCACTCTCTGTACAAATCGGCAGCCTTCCCGCACCGTTGTTCTGCCGTCAGGTCTTCCCAGTATACTTCCCTGTTCAACTCCTGTAAGAAATTTTGGTTGCTCTGCAAAACAGCTTCTTTGTCCGCAGCCTCCGTCAGCAGCGGCAGGATTGCCGTCTCAACATACAAAGGCGCATTTTCCTTCGAAAGCCTTGCCTGCGAAGTAATATAACCCGATATTTTCTGCCCCTCATACAGCCTTTGCATTTCTGCTGCCTGATTTTCTTTTACAAGCCAGACCGCCCCTGTCAGTCCGGTCAGAAAGAATGTCAACAGTACAAAAACCGCTGTCTGTTTTCCGTTTCGAAAAAGCTCCCTCACTGCAAACCGGACATTCATGGATGGAATCACGTTAAACTTTTGCGACGGCATCCGCTTTGTATGCCGCTTCGTCTTCTGCGCATGTTGTTTTGTCTTTACCGCCTGTTTCCTGCGCCTTTCCGTATCGCCGCACAAAGAAAACGTCAGCAAAACCGTTACCGTTTCCAACAGAAGAACCATCAAAAATCCGTAATCCGAATTTCCGACTGCATGTTCTAACGCATCGAAGTTCTCCGCTCCTGCTAACTGGCTGTAATGCAGATTTGCATTGTATTTTAAATAATTCTGGTTAAGCAGCACCGACATCAGCGGTGCCAGCAGCGCCTTCTGCACCAAAAAGCCTGCCACTGCGCCAATGGTTACCGCAAGTACAAGTCCGCTTCCAAAATACTGCCTTACCGCAGACCAGCTTCCTCCCAGTTCTCTTATGATATCCAATTGCAGCTTTGTGCCGTTATAATAATTTCTGGAAACAAACACCATTACCGCTATCCCTAAAAGCAGTCCCAGAAACGTCATACACACTGCCTGTCGGTAAATCGCTTTTACCGGAAGAATCGCCTGCGCATACCCCTGATCCTCTGCTTCTGTCACAATCTCTTGCGCCTGCTCGGCCCCAAAACGTTCCAGAAAATCTTCCGCTCTCCCGTTTTCAATCTGTAATTGAAGGAGTATCTCGTCGGCTGATTTCTGATGTATGGTTTCATCTCTGGAGATGTAAATTGCATTTTCCAATTCTTCCTGATACTTATAAATTCCGGCAATGCGGTATTCTCCCTCTGTCTCTTTCGCCTCTCCCCATAGTTCCCGAATGATATTCCCGCTCTCCCGGTAAAAAAATCGAACCGGAAGCACATCGCCTACGGTCAGACCGTTTTTTGCCGCAAACCGGTCGTCTATAAGGCAGACCTTCTCGTCCGAAGCTTCAAAAAGCTCTCCGTCCACAAGCTCTGTCTGCCCGAAGTAGAACTCGTCCCAAAGCGCGGCATTATCCATTGCATATGTCGGAAACATTTCTGCCGTTTCTTCGAGCGCTTTTGCATATTGCTGCCACAGTTTTTGCCCGGACGGCGCACCTGTTTCCGTAATATCTTCGATTGGCACCAATTTCGCAAGCTCTGCATCCTCCGGCTCTCCCTCGTTCTGTCCGGGCATGAAAACCGTAAATACCGGATAATTACCCTTTGCATAGCTGCATTTCCCAAACACAAAATAGGTATGTCCCGGTTCAAAATCTCCGTTCCACTTTTCTTTCACTTCCTGCGACATATCGAGAATCACATACTGCTGCGTCTGAATCTCCCCATACAGCACAGACTGTACCACAGCAGTCACTTTCGTAAATACCGTATCACTTTCCTCGTACAGGCGCTCCTCTGATATGTCCATAACCTGAACGCTTACAATCGCAAGTCCCTTCATCTGCTCAAGCGAATCATTTTTTATCGTTCCAATCCGTCCGAGTCCCTTTACCACCTCGTTCTGACCCATGACATACTTCGATGCGGATACGCTTTTTGCATCCCAGTTACCCGTTTCTTCCAAAGATTCCTTTCGGATTGTCACACGCGTCTTATACAGTTTGTCGCTTGCCTCCATCAGCGAATCGGCCGAATGCCAGATTGTAATTCCAAGTCCGCCGAGTATCGCCACCAGGAAAACCAATACTACAAACAACAAACAGCGTATCGGTTGGCGGGTTATATTTTTTATTCCGTTTTTTATGTGTATCATGAATTTTTCCTTTACGCCTAATCCTAACTGGTTATCTCTTTCACAAAATCTTCTGGTGTCTTCCATTCGTTTTCCATTACCATATCTATATAGTCAACATCTCGCAATTTGTCGCAATCTGCCTCTATAATAATGTAATCCGCTTCCGTTATGTAACCAACATATTCTATTTCTAATTTTATATTCCTCATTGAGTTTATATTAAACATACTTTTTTGACAGTCATTATCAACTCCCTCCATAAGAAATGCCCCAATATACCCTCGACACATTAAAAGTTCATGTACTTTCTTTGCAAACTCATATTCCTTCCTGCCTTTGATACGAAAAACAGTTATATCAAAAGATTTATCCATCCAAAAAATTTTTCTAATTTCTTTACCATTTATATTAATATATCTTAACTCATCATTCAAAAGCATCGCTGCCATATATGGTACTACAAAACTATTTGAATTAAGTTTTGTTTCTATCCCATTCGGAACTCTACACAAACATTCAATTCCGTTTTGCGGATTTTTTTTTCGATATACGATAAAATTATCATCATTTCCATCCATATAGCAACTCACGCCCAATACATTTTTCAAACTTGCAGGGAACGTTATTTTCCCATCATTATCTCCTGCAGCAATAATGTAATTTTTCTTTTTTCTATCTACTATCGCATTAAACTTATCCGCATACAAAATATTTTTGATTCCAATACTCATAAAAATCATATCGTATTCTTCACATATTTCATTCAATATCTTTATAAAATTCTCGCACGAATTTTTGCCATAACCAATTGCATAGCACGTAACTTTCACAGGAATTATCACTTTTTCCAAAAAAATGTTTACACACAAATTTCCATGATTATCCATTGATCTTCTTTTATTATTATCAGCAATTACTACTTCTTGCCTTTTTTGAACCCTAATTTGGTTAATGTCAAACCCCTTATCTATTATTGCGACTTTATGCATCTGCGTACCCTACACACACTTGTATTGTCAACCGCACCCCTTCATAACTAGAATCGACAAAATTGTCATAAAAAAGTTCACATTTAATGTTATAGTATTCTTCCAATTTTAAAACAAAATACGCAAATTCAACAGCTGTCTTTTTATATTTATTACTCAAAATTCTTCTCTTCGGATTTTTCATTATCTCCTCTTGAGGAATATCGAAACATTCTTCAATTACTTCAACCAAGCTTTTTTCCATCTTCCTATATCCCTTCAACTTCTTCACTCAACGTAGTAATAATATTCTCAAACAGCGTTGACTTTTCTATTTCTGGTATAAAATATTGGTTATCCGCTAATTCATTTATTTTATCTATCTTTAGATATTCAATCATATCTCCCATTTCATCAAATATCATTGGCTTCATATTAGATACACATAATGCATCAACTTCTATACTATATCTATATCTCAAAACATTATATATGTGCTGCATTGCATCACTATTATGCATAGTGTTATAACCACATAATACTATATAGTCAAATTGTATTTCTGAACTAAAAATTGATAGCATTTCAAATAATTCCTCTGAGCTATTTGAGATAACATCGAATGCGCTCTCTGGCAAGCCCACAAGCACTGCATCATACTTTTTTTCGTCTACCTTATCCAAAATCCATTTCTTCAATTTTTTCTGTTTCTTTATTATTGAAATATCATCAAGCAAAAATTCCGGCAGCGTTTCTCCTCCTATTAGCTTAAAATATTTCTCAGATGCCACATGTAAAATTGAATAGTTATTTTTTATAAATTGTTGATATAAATATAACTCAACAGAATACACTTGTGTCTCCTGTCCCATTCCAAAAACCAATATTACCGGAATCGGACAACTATTTAGCTTTTTACTTTTTTTACTATTCCTAACCGTATCTATATATTTTATTGCTAAATTGCTCTTTATATGTGGAATGCCATTCTCTTCCAAAAATGCAATGTTTTCTAAAAATTGCTTTCCTTCTGTCTTTCTCTTATTATAACCTACTATAACCATATCACTATTTTCAGCAGCATTTTCAAATGTGCCAAAAATTTCTTTATCTACCCCCTTTGTCTCTCCCTCTTCACCTTCAATCATATTAATTGTGGTATATTGCGTTTTTTTAAGTATTGTTTCTATAACCCTTTTTTCGCTATCTTCTAAATTATATAACAAAATACTTCTTTCCATAGTTGCAATCATCCTCCATATTCCGAAATGAAACAGCAGCTTGCTAACTTTTGCTCCATAAGTTTCTTCATTTTATTGCACTTTTTCCTTCTTTCCTCACTTGACAATTTTCCCTCTCTGTCTGACTGTGACTGACATATATTACACATCTGAAAAGCCCAACATTCCCTACATTCTTCTGTTAATACTCCTACATTTATTTGTTGCCTTATTTTTTCATAACAAAAACCCTCTTTAACATTTCCAATCTGCATTGCAGGAGACAGTTCATTACATCTTTCACACGGAAATAACTGTCCTCTCGTATTTACAAACAACCTTTCCTTTCCTGGAACGCATACTCCACTAGGATGTGCTATTTTCTGCAATTTTCTTCCCATTCTCAAATTATAAAGAGTTCGTTCCATATCTTGTTTATATACATTCCATGCATTATCCAGCTTTTTATTACTTATCTTTCCAATTATCCCTAATAGTGCCTTACTCTCCATAAGAATTTCATATTCTATTTCATTCTCCGCGTATTGTATCTCCTTCTTTATGTTATTATCAGTAACATATTCAGCGCGTACCTTTTTATTTTTGAACAATTCATTTTTCTCAAAAAAAGCTTCACATTCTCGTAAATTATGATTTGGTGCTTTCACTCTGTTAAAACTTGTTTTATCCCAAAGTCTTGGATATTTCTCCTGCATCTTAATCAAGTTTTCATATACAATTTCAAACGTTCCTTTTCCATTTTTTAATTTGCGATTTTTATCATTTTCTTTTGCATTTCCGTCTAAGCTAATTACCGTATGAAAACTCTTCTTTTCCAGAAAATTCATTATCTTCTCATTTAGTAGCATCCCATTCGTTGTTATCCCATATGCCACTTTACGTCTACTGTAAACATTTTCAATATATCTAACACTCTTCTCTATTAATTCAAAATTCAATAAAGGCTCACCGCCATAAAAATTTACCGTAACTAATGCATCATCTGCTGACTTATTTAAAAAGAAATCAATAGCAGACTGTGCTGTTTCATATGTCATTTTCTCACACGCATGTTGTCTTCCTGTATAATTACCCGAATATACACAATATTCACATCTCAAATTACAATTCTGCGTTACCTGTAAAATTAACAACTGCAAATTACTTTCCAATACATCTTCGATAATATCCGTAAAAGGATTAAATACTTTTTCAACATAACTTGGCAAACCAATACCTTTTTCAATAAAGCGATTTGTTAGCACATCTCCTTGCAAAATATATTTTTCATCATACTGTTTAAGTATAGTCCATTCATCAATACTTATCTTATATACTTTATGTAAATTTGAATCATATAAATATTTATTTTGTAGCGTTTCTATCAGTTTAATCATTTCCTTACTCTCCGTAGATATCTTCAAAAATCATCCTAGCAACTTTCTATTTACTTAATTTCGCTATTTTTATATTGAATACGGCAATATTCCACCATTAGATGAAGACCATACCCTAGCTTCACCCATATTCGTTGCCTTTGATATTGGGTCAAGCGCTCCCATCCAAAAACAATAATTGTATCCCCAACTGCATTCGCACAATTGTGACCTTACATCCGCATAACTTCCTACTTCATTTTTTCTAATTCTTTTGTGTAGTCTCATACTTATACCTCCATCTCCTGTCACTAAGATGATTTTTGTACGCCTTAAAATAATAGCAAGATACCTACTACTTTAAATAATAAGTATTTTTCATTTTAATAGAAGATAAGTAAATGGAAACTTTTTTGTTTCCATTTATGTATACCTATACAAAAATTCTATTGATTTACCCAACTATTTCTTCTATAATCAACATATAATCAAGATGCAACTATTCTTGTAGTAACATTAAAGGAGGAGGCCATATTATGAGTGTACAAAATGCCGGAGCAGCCATCCGTGAAGCCCGCTTAAAAGCCGGATTAACCCAGGCACAATTAGCAGAAGGCGTCTGTTCGGTTCTTTCCCTTTCCCGGATTGAAAACGGCAATGCCGGTGTCTGTCCTTCGACCTTTCAGGCACTCATGGCACATGCCGGTGTTGCAGCCGAAGCTTATCCTGCTTTTGCCAGCTACACGGATTTTGATTGCTTCTATCGTTTAAGGCGTGTTCTTTGTTATCTGGATTCCTGGCAGCTTACGTACGCCTTTGATGAATTAGAAGAGATAGAGACTATGGGCTGGGCGGACAATAAATTCTATTATCAGGAATGGCTGTTTTTGCACAGTAAGCTGCAATTCCGCTCCGGGTGCGGCAGCCACGATCAAATTTACAATACCCTGCTGGCGGCCCTTCATATTTCCAGACCCGATTTTGATATTTATGATTTTCGTTCATCCCTGCTGTCCATTACCGAAATCCGCATTCTCACTTTACTCGCTCAGGAAGCCCTTTATCTCGGACACTCCGCAGAATGCTCCGCTATCTGCACACAATTAGATTCTTATCTTGCCAATAGCCAGCTTGCATTCGTCGAAAAGGACTGCCTGATGGCAGAACTCTCGATTGTATCTGCAAAATATTTAATTACGATTAAAGATTTTCATTCTGCAATAGCGGCAGTGGACACATATCGACAGAAAATGGCGGAAAATCGGACAGATTCTCCCTTACTTGAGCTTACGTTTCTTACCGGATTATGCCATTATTATCTTGATAATCATGAAAAAGCTCTTAAATTTTTCAAAACTGCTATTTACAGCGCATTGTCTATCGAAAGCTGTTATTCTACCATCTGCCGGAAATATATAAGTGACACTTTGCATTTTGTGCTGCCGATTGATTCTACGCTTTTTCCGGAGATACCGCTTATCTCCTATGAAGCAAAACAAGCCGTCGACGCCGCTGCTTTTGGCGACGGAATCTACGACCTGTTTTCTCCCGATGCTCTGACCATTGGCGGTCTTATTCAAAAGATCCGCATTACAAAAAAGATTTCACAATCCAAATTGTGCAACGGAATCTGCAGCAAGTCAAAGCTTTCCAAAATTGAAAACGGAACATTACAACCGGATGTGCTGTTGGCTGAGACTCTCTTACAGCGTCTCGGCATATCCTCCGATGTCTTTACCTTTTTTGGCGACACACACGAAGCGCAATTATATGAACTGCGTATGCACATGATCCGCACGCCGCGGTCAGACCATGCTATGATGCAATCCTATATTGAGGAAATGTCACACATGATTACACCAAAAGATACTCTGTATTGGCAATATCTTTGTTTTGAAAAAGCTCCGCTTCAACCTTCCATACCTTTACAACTGAAGGAATTAGAGTCCTCTTTGTCAATTACCCTCCCGGGGTTTGACATAAATAAAATTTCTGATTATTCACTTTCCTGGACAGAGCTTACAATTGCAAATGCTCTCTGTTTGGCATATGCGGAACATTCTCCGGTAACAGGTATCCGCTATTTATACAAAGTTTTAGAGTATCAGCGTTCAGCAAATATTGATATCTTACTGTTAAAACGAACATTTCCCATAACCGCAGGAGTCCTGTCTGCTAAGCTTTACGGTCAAAAACGCTACCCTGAACTTACGGATTTACACTATCTATTTTCTTCTCCGGTAATTCGGAGCTCCTTACATTTCGTCGGACATATGAATTCCCATTTCTGTCAAATGTTGGGAGACCAAAAGAAGTACTCATACGCAACGAAATCGTTTTACTTTGCATATTATGGCTTCTCAATTACCGGATTTCCTTCCTTGGCGCAAAGTACCGCCAACGATATGGCAAACGATTTTAATATTACTTTATTTTGATTACAATTTCGTAATTTCAAAATTATTTTCCCCATATGGCATAATCCCTGCATCCTCGTTTCCTCCAAACGAGGTAAACAGTATGCCTGCCAGCATAGTTACTGCCAGCGCCTTTTTTAACGTATTCATCCACTTTTCTCTTTTCATATCCTTCTCCTTTGTACCTTCATATAAGACAATAGATTCCATGCTCCACGAGCTTTTCTTAAGTATAAAAAAACAGCATCACTTTGGATACTGTTTTTCTATACTTAGTATATCTTACCTTTTCTCAAAAGAACATTTCATAAACGGAAACTTTTTTGTTTCCATTTATGTATAGTTGCCGATTCTTCTTTTTCCGGTTCAACATTCGCCGGACTTTTACATCTGCAATTGCTCAAAATCCACAACCTCATAATCCGGATTCTTGTATTCCCATTGCGATTTTATATATACTTTTCCGTCTTCATTTTTTATATCATAGCACTCCACAATCCAATCATCCTGCGCGATTTCCCAGACATATTCCCCATTGGTCAACACATTCGGAATATACTGCAGCGCAGCCTCGCTGGAAATGGGATTGCCATCCAACGTCCCATCCATATATTCGTTGATATATAATGTATGGTAGCCGCCGTCAAAATATCCGAATACGCAGTATGATCTTTCGCCACCCCTGTCTCCATCCGAAAGATACAGGCAATTGTCACATAAAGCGATACCTTTGACCATATGATACTCATCCGGCGTATTTAAGCTTGCAAGCCTTTCGTACTTTCCATCGCAAACAGTATAAACATCCACCGCATACCTGTCTCCCACAACCAGTTCCGGTATTCCATCGGAGTCAAAATCATGTATGAATAATCTCAAATAATCTATCGGGTACTGATTATCTCCTCTTTCTCCGCCGGGATTGGAAAGAACTTCATCACGGTTATACAGAAGCTCAATATATGCTTTCTCCCAATCCTCCGTATACAAATCTTTCCAAAATTGCTCAAAATCCACAGGAGTATAGTTTATAGTTCCGTCATCCGATTCCTCTTTGAACAGCATTTCCCCATCCATACGAACAACGGCATGCTTTTTAGTCCAATCACTCTCGACCGAGACGTAGCTTATTCCTTCGTATATGGCATGCGGAAAAAAGTCAAAAATCTCTGCCTCGGAGACGGAATTTCCGTCCAGTTTTCCATATCCGAGCTTATCGGTCTCCGCAATATGATAGCCGCCGTCAGAGTATCCGAACATGAGATACTCCCCCGCCCATTCGCCGCTTCCGCCATTCGACGTATACAGATTGCCATTGCAAACGGTCACTCCGCTAACCGGCTCCATAAAATCTCCCATATCATTATGTGTTACCGGATAAAATACAGTCGCCACTCTTTCACAAAGCCCTGATTGAAATGTATATACGTCTATGTCAATCCAGTCTCCGACTACCATTTCCGGCGTTCCGTCAGAGTTAAAATCATACAGCAGCAGAAAGATAACATCTATCGGATAACCTTCCATGCTCTCCCTCATTCCACAAGGATCATAAAGAATCTCATCCAGATTATCAAGAATCTGTCTGTATGCCGTCTCCCAATCCTCTGCGTAAAATTCATAGGTTTCCGCCAAGACACTAAATTCAGAAGGTCTCTCCTGTTCTTCCTCCTCAGCAGTTTCCGTTCCCACCTGTGTGTCCGGCATCTTTGACACATATTCAGATACATACGGTTCTTCTGTCTGCCCGGTGCCTTCGTTCGCGCAGCCCGCGAGGATAAGGGCCAAAAGAGAAATGATTCCTATATTTACGAGTCTGCGCCTGCCCTTCATCTGCATACCACCTCTGTTTCATTATTTCTGCTCCCATACATACCACGGCATGTATATCATGTCTGTAACATCCAACCTTTTTAGTTAGCATGGCAGCCCGCCTTGGAAATCAATTTTTACATTGATGGTCGCCGAATGAGCAGCTTGTGAAGATTAGTTGTTTACCTCTATTTCTTCTTTTTATTTTAACTGTTTCGAACCTTTCCCCATATATTCCATCCTTTGATTTCATATTCATCCAGCAACTGTCTTCGAAATTCGGCATCCTCGGCAGCACGTTTTAAATCGTCCAGCCGTCCGTCCTTTATCAAACGGATGTTTAACGAACTGATCATGTCCTGCCCTTGTTCTATTCCCTGCTCTATCCCTTGCCTTATTCCTTGTCCTATTCCCTGCTCTATTCCTCGTTTTACTCCCTGTTCTATCCCCTCATCTCTCGCATATGCCAGCTCTGCCATACGGTCCCGTCTTGCCTTTTCACGATATTCGATTTCTGCTCGTATCCGTTTTGACAAACTCATCTTTCTTACCACCTGTATCCCTGCCTGTATTCCGATATTATTTGATTTAATCATATTCAGTTTCTCCTCCGTCGTTGCATTGAAATCCTGCTTCAATTATAAATTTGGAATAAAAGCATAGATTTTTGAACAAAGATAGGCTTTCCGAAGAATTGCATCAGGATATTGCACTTCCCCTGAATGTATAAGAAATTTTCCAGAAAAATTATGTTTTGGATAAGTATAGCACCATCCAAAGCATGTTCGCAACACTTTTTGTATCAATCAAAACGTTAGTCTGCAGTCTTTCATTACCGGCCTATAAGGATAGCAAAGCTGCTTATTTTACATATTCCAAAACGTTTTCCACCGTAAATTCATATTCTTCTATTTCTATCATTTCATATTAAAACATGATTTGATCATATTCTTCTTTGTCAATTATTTCTCCTTTACTGCCGTTTCCGCCATTTTTATAATATGTAATTGTTTTTCCATTATCGGAATATTCAACCCTGGTAATTGTCTCTCTGCAAAATTCATCTTTTGTAAAACTGCAATTCCCATAAAACTCAGCATCCGAAGCTCCGCCACTTCCCCTGAATGTGCCGTCTTCCTATGCAGGATGAAAGCTTCTCCAAGCATAATCATAGCCGAAAACTTCATTTCCGTCATAATGCAAAATAAGCCCACTACCGCCGCCATATATCAGATAAACCTCTTCGTTTCCATCATGGTCTAAATCTACCACATAAAATGTAACAGTCCTGCCGTACTCGTCATGATAAATACCTTCGATGTTTGCAATTTTTTCTCCACCATTATACGGTGCTTTATTAAATAATACTTTCTGCATGAGAGACAATTCTTCATCCGGAATCCCTGCCTCTACTTCTATTTCCTGTTCCTTTTTCGGTTCCTGGCTTGTATCTGCAACTTCTGTATTCTCTATGAATTCTGTGCCTCCGACCTTTTCTGTATTTGGTACATTACCAGAATTGCAGCCTGTCACAAATACCATTAATAAAATTGTAAGAAACAGCAGGCTGGTTTTCCTTCTTTTCATTAACATCTCTCCCTATGTCATCGCATTATATATTGTTAATGTGTAGTTCTTTCTAGCATTGATATTTCCATTCTCTGTCAATCCATATACCTTTTGAAAATTTTTTACTGCTTGTTTAAAAAGCTTGCTTGTGGGATTTCCATCCTGAGAGGCAGTATAAAAGCCCAATCCGCGCAAACGTGTTTGATATTCCTGCACCTGAGAAGTTGTAAGCGCCCTTGTAGCAGCAACTTCCGCAGTATTCGTTGTTGCGCTTTCCTGCTTCTTTTTTCTCTGACAAACCCATCTTGTGTTGCTTCTTTTGATAGTTCAAGTATAACTCCACTTTTATCGCTGTCACAACTACTACTTCTGTTTTCTGCGACATTTTTTTCTTTATTCTGGACAATAGCATTAAATCCTAAACTATTACTATTACTAATACTACCATTACTAATATTGTTGTTTAATGTAACACTCATTTTTTCTTGTATAATTCTCAGATGTTGTTGCATATAGCATTAATGAATAATTCTACTATACCAAACATACTATCATTTAGATTGCTGCTTGACCGATTCCTATTTCACAGTAAACGTTTTTATTGCGTTTTCTAATTGTGAAATGTATGCATCATCATACACCATAATATCAATAAAAAGGTCTTCTTCCGACAGATAGAAATAATGGACTTCGTCTGGATAAGGTTCTACTCCTTTGATTTCATCGGCGGCAGATAATTCTGTTGCTACAATGACTTTACGGAATTCATCTTTTTTATTTGTATAAAAAGATTCGTCCGATTTTACACTTGTTCTCATTCCGATCCAGTTTGCAACAATACGCTCTACACTGTCTCCATATTCAAAATGTTTTGCTACCGTAATCATAGCAATTTTTTCGTTTCCGGACATTATATAAACATCACATTTACTATATTCACTCTCCTGAGCAGTACAATTTTCCGGTAATACCAGACTGTAGCATTCATTAGAGTATAAATTCTTTTTGTCTGATGATTGGCTTAACAATGCGATCAAACCAATGATAAGAATTACCACAATAGCCAATACAACAAGTAACATTTTCTTTTGATATCCTTTGTTATTCATACTGCTGTTCCTCATTTATAAGAAAAAAACACAAGGCTGCCCGTAGAATAACTGGAACCTGCATAATAATAATTTAAAATCTGCCTATGTGTATAACCTTTTTCGCTTGCTAAATACTGCGACCCCCACTGCTTAAGCTGTCCGCCAGACTGTGTTCCGGCACTTTCCTTTGTTCCAGCTGCATATTCAGGATAAAACAATCTATTAACAGAATCAGCCATGCCATAACCTGCAACATAATCTACAGCGTTATTTGTTGCTGTGACCGCTGTATCAGGAACATATCTTTGCGTTCCCTGTGTAACATCATATCCTCCAGAACTGCTTACCGGTCTGAGTACTCTATACCATCCAACCATTTTTACACAATAAGCACCAGCTCGTAATGAATCGGCATTCCATGAAGCATACCATTCGTTCGGTAAAGTGTTTTTGATGTACTCATCAAAACCAACACTTTCAACCTGACCGGTTCCGGTTTTGTTTAACTTTACGGAAATAGTTGACGGATAAGAGTAGCTTGAATAAAAATCAAGATTTGGAAAATCCGTTGTGCCATTAGCAGTAGGACTTATTTCATTCCCATCATTTCCATTACCTTCGCTTAAAATTTCCATTATGGATATTGTCTCAAATCCATCTGTAATAATATCTTCTTCCGCATTTATAATCAGCCCGTTTTCAGCTTGTTCGATTACATTGATACCTGCCATCTCACTCTCATAATCATTATTACAAGATGATAATGTAGGAACCACCACATCATTCAAAACCATTAAAGAAGGACGATTAAACTGCACAATCTTCATTTCACTATTTTCCTCTGCCAATGCAATCAGGAAATAATTTATCCCATCAAAAAAATATTGATTTTCCACACTGGTATCACAGTCTAAAGCGACAATATATGTTTGTATATTATTACTTTCAGATAGAATAGGGTATTCCTCTTCTAACAACTCGGCTTTTACAAGTGAAGAATCAACCTGATATATGTCAGTTAAGGATATATTATCAACTTGTTTGATGCCATTGGTATAATTATCATCAGAAAAATAGGAAGTATAATATTCCTGTTCACTTGAACACATCAGATTGGTAAAAGTATTCCAGTCTTTTTCCTGAACAGCTTCAACCATATCCGATATAACTTGTTTAGATTCACTCCCATCTGATGATTGAGCCATAGCAATATTTGCCGGAAAAATTCCTGCAAGCATACTTAAAGTTGCCATCGCACAAATAATACGTCTTCTTGTTTTCATTATATTTTTCTCCTATGCTTTTAGCTAAAATCCATTTCCAATTCATTAAAAATAGTTTCTATTCTTACACCTCCTCGTACTTTTATTGATTTCTGTTTCTTCAGGCAGTACCGACAGCATATCAGTAAAATCAAACCACTCATGGGAATTCCAATTAACGGCCATTCCCAAATATAATCCATGAAATTGGTGTAACATGTATGAAAGACTGCAAACTGAATGCTTTGATATAGGCTCGCACACAATGGAGTACATAAAAGAATACTTACACTCGTAATAATCCCAACCACACATAAAATTCTATATTTTTCATGCGAGATCGCATTTTTATTCTTAATTCTGTCTCCGATTAATATATAGTCTGTTGTCACGTCAAACATCTCCGCCATGCCTACAATATTAGATATATCAGGCATTGTTTGTCCGCTTTCCCAATGTAAAACCTCATCACTTGAAACCTTTAGTTTTTTTGCCAATTCTTCCTGAGATAAACATTTTTGGTTTCTTTGCTCTTTAATTCTGTCTCCGATATTACCAATCATTTTCATCTACATTCCACCGCCTTTCAATTGGGCGACACAAATCCCAATTTTACTATTGATGTGCAGTATGTCTTGTTTTACCAAGGTGGTCTTTCTTTCATATCACGTTACCTCCTTTACTTTTAGATAGACTCTCGAAATTTCTAAGCCTTATTTTATGCAGCTTCTAAGATTCCTTTTTTAAATTTCCCCAATTTTTTCAAAACATAAAGGACAAAACGAACTGATCATGTCCTGCCCTTGTTCTATTCCCTGCCCTATTCCTTGCCTTATTCCCCGTTCTATTCCTTCATCTCTCGCATATGCCAGCTCTGCCATACGGTCCCGTCTTGCCTTCTCACGATATTCGATTTCTGCCCGTATCCGTTTTGACAAACTCATCTTTCTTACCACCTGTATCCCTGCCTGTATTCCGATATTATTCGATTTAATCATATTCAGTTCCTCCTCCGTCGTTGCATTGAATCCTGCTTCAATTGTAAATTTGGAATAAAAGCATAGATTTTTGAACAAAGACAGGTTTTCCGAATTGCATCAGGATATTGCACTTACCCTGAATGTATAAGAAATTTTCCAGAAAAAAATATGCTTTAGATAAGTATAGCACCATCCAAAGCATGTTCGCAACAATTTTTGTATCAATCAAAAGGTTAATTTTCCAGGCGGCAGGTTTGATTTCTCTATCCCATATGCCGCCTTTTCTCTTCCGTACATACGGATTGCTTAAAAATGCACTTCTCGTATGTATACTTTTCCTTTTCATACATACGAATTGCCTGAAAATGTCCCTCTCGTATGTAGCCTTCCTTTTTTCTGCAAGAAACTGAATTTCTCCCATGCAATGTTTCGGATTATGTCGCGAAACTCTGACATGATTTTCCAATTACTATCCGCGTTACCCTTCTTTCCAACCTATCACATACATTAATATAGATGTAAAATCCTCTATTGCTATGTCCTCCGTCTTTATCGCTACTCCTACATGTGTCATTTCTTTAAAATAATCTTTTCGCAAGTTAACCATGTTATTATTATACAGACTTACTACATCCGCTGTCTCGACTTCATGAATTATCATAAAATTACCTTCCGCATTTTTACCGGCATCCATATTCTCCTTTTTTATCAGCCCTTCCTCTGTAAAGTATCATACCTTATACATGTTCTGCAATGATTGACTGAAGCTTACAATGCAAGCGTTTCCATCCCAAGCTACAAAATCATAATTTACGATACCATTCCTAAGCATCCCTTTATCGTCAATCAAATAAACGATTTTCGAGGATTTCCATTCTGCATCACTATCCAGGAAGCATTTTGCCATTTGCTCCGCCTCTGCATATTTCTCTTCATATAGTTCCTCATCAGCTTGCACGCTTTCGGAATAGATTCCGGCTTCATCATTTATTTCAATACATTCAACATTTCCATTTTGCAAATCAACCGTTACGGAATAAGAACACCTGTGTCACGATTTACGAACCCGATATAATCTGTAGAAAAGCCTCATTTCCATCAGCCCATTGTTGATAATCAATTAAAGTTTCCAGATGATCCGTTTCGATATGATATACTTTCCGTAACGCAGTCTCCGCTGCCTCGACCGCATTTTCCTCTGTTATTTCTTCTATTTCACTTGCATCCGCTTTTTCTTCTGACTGCAGTAAATCCATGCTATATTCTCTAATGCAGTAAAAATCAATTAATTCCAAAATATCTTCATCCGTCAATGCTGTATCGGGAAGATAAAACGTACTTGTACTTCCTATAAAACATATGCGATCCGAAACAATTTCACTTTCATCCTGCACCTCTAATAAATTCTGCTTTGGATGGACTCCCTTTCCTTTGTACTGCATTGCAAGCTCGTCCATTCGCGCTTTTTCCGTTTCCGATAACGGACGCAAAAATGTATCCGCCGAAGCAAGCGAGTCATTTAAAGTATCCAAATAGCGAGTCATTTAAAGTATCCAAATAGTGAGTCTTTTCTGTATCGGTAAGTCCATTCATTCTTTTTTGCACATAATCAACTGCGGCATATACTCCGACGCGGCTCATAGTCAAAGCAAACATACAGGTACACGCAACTGCAATTTTTTTATAAATACTCAATTTTACTAATCTTAAATTGCGCTTTTTTCCTTCATTTACTGCCGATAAAACGCGGCTATTATACGAGATTGGAACATTTATTTTCTGCTGCGCTGCAAATCTCTGATTCTTTCATCCTTTACGGTATCTGATTTTTTCATTGCCATATCCTTTCTGCATTATTCTATCATTTTTAAAAGTTTGTCTCTTGCTCTTGAAAGTCTGGATTTTACTGTACCTTCCGGAATTTTTAGCATCTTACTTATTTCCTTTACGTTAAATTGTTCGTAGTAATACAGCACGACCGCTTCCCTATATTCTTCGCCCAATTCCATAACTACAGACCACATATCGTCACTTTCAAAAGCTTCGGCTTGTTCATACTGATCCTGATTATCGGAAAGAACCAGTCTGCACGATTTGGCAATGATTCTTTTTGACGAATTAACTAAAATCTTCATCAACCATGCCTTTGCACTCTCAACTTTTCGAATCGGATGTCTTTTTTCAAATGCCAAAACGATTGCATCACTTACCGCGTCCTGCGCATCCGCATCATTTCTTACAATTGAATATGCTAATCGATACATGCTTTCCTTATTATCAATGACCAAATCTGATAATTCTTCTTTTGTTATCTTCTGCATTTACTCCACCCTGCTATTTGTAAACCGTTTACATATATAAGACAAATAAAACACGCTTTTGGTTCCAACGAATTATTCTGCTATAAAAAATTTTTCCTTAAAACCTAATCCTTCTTCTGTTGGAAACGTGCGAAGTTAGGCGCATTAGAAAACAGCCCTTTATGCCGAAGCATAAAGAGCTGTTCAGAGTTTCCGATAGACTTTTACATCTATTTTCCTTTCAATATTGGCGAAAGTGGCTTATAAATCAGCATGGTAATTCCGACCGAAATGAGTCCCTTTACAATCGTAAATGGCAGATTGAACACAAATAAACACTGAAGTACCGACTTCATTCCCGGCAAAATAATCTGGTACAGGCCAAGCACTACCTCCTCCGGCATATATGCCCTGTAGTAAAATGGGTACACGATAAAATAGTTCGAAGGGATACTGATCAGTCCCATTGCAACAGCGCCAAGGATGGAGCCGATCAATGCCCGTTTCTTCGTCTTTTTATTCTTGTAGATAAGTCCCGCGCAGCCTGTAAATGCGGCGCCCAGAATGAAGTTTGACAGTTCTCCGACGGTTGCGCTCTGCGAGACCGCACAGTGAAGCAGATTCTTGATAAGCTCAATCAGCACTCCGGCAAGCGGGCCGTATGCAAATGCCCCGATCAGCGCCGGAAGGTCTGAAAAATCAAACTTGATAAATTCCGGCATAATTACCGGAATGGCAATCTCCAGATATTGCAGGATAAACGCTACCGCGCTCAGCATTGCAACCCCTGCAAGATATCGGGCGCTCCATCTGCTGCTCTTGTTGGTTTCTGCTGCCTTTCCAGGCACTTTTGTTGTTGTCGTTTCGTTTGTCATTTTGTTCTCCTTTTCGATTCGATTTGGAATTCCAGGAGATTTTGGCAGATGCTTTTGGCAACGTAAAAAACCCGGACAGATTCGATTCTATCCGGGGTGTAGGTTCGCCAATGATAGATAGAAACATGTTCTATCTATATCTACTGTTCTTCTCTCATCCAGACTATACTGTCGGTTCCGGATTCACACCGGATCGGCTGCATTTGCAGTTCACGGACTTTTCTGCTTCGCGCAAGAATCACCGTCGGTCGGGAATTTATGTTCTCACATAGCACCCTGCCCCGAAGAATTCCTATTCATTTTTACGTTACTATTGTATGCATACGTCTCTTGTCTGTCAATAGTTTTTTCAAAGCTTCGTTATTCTTTAATCACAATTCCGTCAAAGAAATGATTTCCTTTATGCTCGTATTCCCGCCGTTGTCCGTTCTTTCCCTTGTAATTGGATGTATGATTTCCGCCGTTATTTTTGCCTCCATTGTTTCTGTTTTCTTTGATCTTATTATTGTTTCCGCGATTTTCTTTTGGAGTGTTCTCTTTCTTCTGCTCCTTTTTTTCGGAAGTCTTTTCCCCTGTCCCGATTTTCATGGTAAGCTGTATTCTCTGCTTCTTAAGATCCACACTCAATACCTGAACATCCACGATATCGCCGACGCTTACCGCCTCCAATGGGTGTTTGATAAACCGATCGCAGATTTCCGAGATATGAACCAGACCGTCCTGATGTACTCCGATATCGACAAATACACCAAAATCAATCACGTTGCGGACGGTTCCTTTTAATACCATTCCCGGCGTCAGGTCTTTCATTTCAAGGACGTCGCTTCGAAGGATTGGCTTTGGCATATCCTCGCGGGGATCACGCCCCGGTTTTTCCAATTCCTTTACGATATCCCGCAATGTCAGCTCGCCGATTCCAAGCTCTTCGGAAAGTGCCTTGTAGTCGGAAATCTTCTTGGAGATTCCTGCCACGTTGCGGTTTTTTACATCATCCATCGTATATCCAAGCTTTTCGAGAAGCGCAGCGGTTGCGTCGTAGGATTCCGGATGAACGCCGGTTGCATCCAGCGGATTCTTGCCGTCTGTGATTCTCATAAATCCGGCGCACTGCTCATAGGCTTTCGGTCCGAGCTTTGCGACCTTAAGAAGCTGTGAGCGCATGATAAATTTTCCGTTTTCTTCACGATAATCCACAATATTCTTTGCAATCTGCCTGGAAATGCCCGAGATATATTCTAACAGCGAGACGGACGCCGTATTCAAGTCGACGCCGACCTTATTCACGCAGTCCTCGACGACTCCGCCGAGTGCGTCGCTCAATTTCTTCTGGTTCATATCATGCTGGTACTGGCCGACGCCGATCGACTTCGGATCGATTTTTACAAGCTCTGCAAGCGGATCCTGAAGGCGTCTTGCCATGGAAGCTGCGCTTCGCTGCCCGACGTCGAAATTCGGGAATTCCTCGGTTGCAAGCTTACTTGCGGAATAAACGGATGCGCCCGCTTCGTTTACGATAATATATTGCACATTTACCGGAATCTCCCTGATCAGTTCCACGATAATCTGCTCGGATTCTCTGGATGCCGTTCCGTTTCCGAGGGAAATCAGGGTAACATGATGCTTTGCAATCAGTTTCTTGATTATGGCCTTGGATTCTTCTACTTTATTCTGCGGTGCAGTCGGATAAATTACCGTTGTCTCAAGCACTTTTCCGGTTGGATCAACGACCGCAATCTTACATCCGGTTCGAAAGGCCGGATCCCATCCGAGCACAACCTGTCCGGCAATCGGAGGCGCCATGAGAAGCTGCTCCAGATTCTTTCCGAATACCTTGATTGCTCCGTCCTCCGCCCGGTCGGTAAGGTCGTTTCGAATCTCACGCTCAATCGCCGGTGCAATCAGGCGGTCATAAGCGTCCTCAATCGTCTCTTTTAATACCTGCGCCGTTTCGGCAGATTCGTTTTTGATTACCTTTTTGTTCAGATAGCGGAGAATATCTTCTACCGGGGCTTCCACTTTGACGGTCAGGAATTTCTCTTTCTCGCCGCGGTTGATTGCAAGCGTCCGGTGTCCTGCCACCTTGCTGAGTCCTTCGTTGTACTCGTAATACATTTCGTATACAGATTCCGCTTCCGGATCTTTTGCGGTTGTGACAAGCTGGCCTTTCTTTACCGTAATATCGCGGATATAGGTTCTGTAATCCGCCTCGTCGGAAATCTGCTCGGCGATGATGTCCTTTGCGCCTGCAATCGCATCCTCGGCGGTCAGTACCTCTTTTTCCTCGCTGATATATTTTGCGGCCTCCTCCATAAGCGAGCCTGCAAATTCCTGCGCCAGAATAAGCCCGGCGAAAGGCTCCAGCCCTTTTTCCTTTGCAATCGTTGCGCGCGTACGGCGCTTCGGTCTGTATGGGCGGTACAAATCATCTACCGCCACCTGTGTCTCCGCCGCCAAAATCTGTGCTTTTAATTCCTCGGTAAGCTTGCCCTGTTCCTCTATGCTGACAAGAACCGTTTCCTTTTTCTCCTCGAGATTGCGCAGATAATTCAGACGGTCGAACAGATTGCGGAGCACTTCGTCATTCAGTGCACCGGTCGCTTCCTTGCGGTATCTTGCGATAAAAGGTATGGTGTTTCCTTCGTCGATCAGCTTTACCGCTGCCTCTGCCTGTCCTCTCTTAATATTCAGTTCTTCCGAAATTTTTGCAATAATATCCATTGACTCATTCCCTTTTTTGTATTTTTCTTCTTTTCCTATTATATATGAAGTGCTACAATAAAATCAATTCCTGAAAACCGGAGGTTATTTCATTATGGATTTTGGACAGAATCCGAACAATCCGTCTTACGGAAACAACTATTATCAGAACAATTACAATCCGCCTGTTTGGGATAAGCGCTCCGCCAAAATGGAGACAGTGGCAATGGTGCTCGGTATTGTTTCCCTTGGCACGTGCAGCTGCTTATACGCTTCCATCGTCTGCGGCGCGCTTGCAATCATTCTTGCGCTTTTGTCACGCGGCGGCGAAAACACCATGGGAACCCGCGCGAAAATCGGGCTCGGTCTCGGCATTGCAGGTCTTGTTCTTACCATACTGTTTTACGCGCTTGCTTTTGCCGTCGCAATCGAGACATACGGCAGTATCGAAGGAATTCTCCGCGCATACTGCGATATGTATGGGCTTGATTTTGAAGAATTGTATGGCAATTTGTTCTAAAGTCCCGCGATGACTTCAAACAGATCGACTCCCGCAAAAATCATTGCGGCATTCTTTATGACCCAGTTTGCCGCAATCAGTCCAAGTGCAATCCACAGATACAAATCCCGGTAATGCATTCCGATTTTTAGTCTGCCTTTGCTGAGGCGCTCGATGGTTTGTGAGAGCATGAACCATCCGCCGGCACATACCGCATAGAAAAAGAACGGATGATAAAGCGCGGACTTGATTGGATGACCGTTAAGCAATGCGGTTACCGCGCGGCTTCCGCCGCATCCGGGGCAATAGTATCCTGTTGCCAAATGCAGTACGCATTCCGGCAGCGCTTTTATGAAATTATATCCCAGCCCCTTATATAGGAAAATAAGTACCGCACATACCGCCAGCACAATCCAGCCGATGCCATATACATAGGAATCATATTCTTCTGATGGTTTCACTTTTGATTGTTTCCTGTCTGTTTTTCTTAATTATTAGTATATCTGTTTCTTGTAATCTTTGCAAAAAGATTGTATAATATTTAAAAATAGCGGCAAAGGAGGAGTCTCATATGACAATCGGTGCAATCGGCAACAATTTTTCTATTAACGGAGCTTATGGCGCATATGATCCTTACGGCATAAACGGTTCGAATAACGCAAACGATCCTTCCGGCATAAGAGGAGTCAATTCAAAGGATGCCGATTCCGAGAAAAAGGTCGGACGTGTTTCTTCTCCGGAGGAGTGCGAGGCCTGCAAGAACCGGAAATATCAGGACGGTTCTGACGAAGTGGATGTTTCTTTCAAGAATGCTGCCCATATTTCGCCGGCAGCAGCGGGATCCGCCGTTCGCGCCCACGAAGGAGAGCATGTGGCCAATGCATACGAGAAGGCTGCCCAGAAAAACGGCAAGGTTCTCCGCGCAAGCGTATCCATCCATACCGCGGTATGTCCGGAATGCGGCCGTACCTATGTGTCCGGCGGCACGACCAGCACTATGATCAAATATCCGAATGAATCCAATCCGTACCAGCAAAGCAGGAAATCACAGGATTCCATTGCTCTGCGTGGAGCGAATCTTAATCTGGCAGTCTAAAGGAGCTTACATCATGCGTAGATCATCCAAAGAATTAAAGCGTATTGCCCGGGAAAATCTGACCGGACATTACAATATTCCGATGGGAGCCTTCATCGTCTCAAGTATGATTACTTTGGCGATAGAACTCCCATTTTCCATGTTACAAAGCGAGTATGCAACCACTTTACAGGTTATTACGACCTACGTTGCGGAGGTACTGATTTCCCTGATCGGCGTCGTTCTAAACGCCGGTCTCATCAAAATCCATCTGAATATGGCCCGCAAAAAGGAATATACCACCTCTCAATTGTTCGATTGCTTCAAAAGGCATCCGGACCGCTATCTGATTGCAGGTTTTCTCCTGATGCTTGTTACATTTCTTGCAGCCCTTCCCTTTACAGGAGCAATGTATTTATATCAAAATGATTCTTCGACAGAACATATACTGATTGCAATTGCTGTCGGCATTGTGTGTCTGATTATTGATGCGTATATCCAGCTTCGCTTACAGCTGATATACTATGTGATTCTCGAGCATGAGGAACTGGGCATAAAGGATTCCTTTGCCACAGCATCCCATCTGATGAAAGGCAATGTAGGCCGCCTTTTTTACATCATGCTAAGCTTTATCGGACTCGGTTTCCTCTCTGTGCTCTCGTTCGGAATCGGAATGTTATGGGTTGCGCCGTACCGGATGCAGACCGTTACCAATTTCTATCTCGACGTCATAGGCGAGCTTCCGGAAAATGCTCCGGCACAACAGGTTCATCCGCAGCCAAATTATTTTAATCAATACATTTAAGGAGGAGTTTTCAAAATGAATGACTCAAAAGACATTATCCGGGATGCCAGGGCGTTAGGTGTTCCCAAAATGCTGCTGTTAGGCTTGCAGCACATGTTTGCCATGTTCGGGGCAACAATTCTTGTTCCGATTCTGGTAAACGGTTACTTCGGAAGCGAACAGCAGGTATTATCTGTTCAGGTTACTTTGGTCTGCGCAGGACTCGGAACCCTCATCTTCCACCTCTGCTCAAAGCTTAAAGTACCGGCATTCCTCGGTTCTTCATTCGCTTTTCTGGGCGGCTTCTACACGATTGCAACCATGGATTCCGGTGTTTTTGCAAATATGCCGGATTCGGAAAAATTACAGTACGCATGCGGCGGTATCTTTGTTGCAGGTCTTCTTTACCTGGTACTTGCACTCATCATCAAACTCGTCGGCGTAAAACGTGTGATGCGTTTCCTTCCGCCTGTTGTGACCGGGCCAATCATTATCTGTATCGGTCTTAGTCTTGCTCCGTCTGCAGTATCCAATGCTTCAACTAACTGGCTGATTGCGTTCGTCGCTCTTGCCGTTATCGTAATATTCAACATCTGGGGAAAGGGAATGCTTCGGATTATTCCGATTCTTCTCGGCGTTGTAATCTCCTATCTGTTTGCTCTTGTTCTTCATCTATGCGGATTTACCAATCCGGACGGCTCTGCAATCTTAAATTTTGCCGGCGTTGCAAGTGCAGCATGGGTTGGACTTCCGCCGTTCCAGCTTCCGAAATTCAATCTTACGGCAATTCTCGTTATGGCGCCGATCGCTATTGCGAGTATGATGGAACACGTCGGAGATATCTCCGCAATCTCTGCTACTGTCGGCGAGAACTTTATCGAAAATCCGGGGCTCCACCGCACCTTAGTCGGGGACGGTATTGCAACCTCCTTCTCCGCATTGATTGGCGGGCCTGCAAACACCACCTACGGCGAGAACACCGGCGTTCTTGAGCTTAGCCGGGTGTCGGATCCTAAGGTCGTCCGTCTTGCGGCAGTCTACGCGATTGTGCTCGGATTTATTCCTAAGATGTCCGAGATTATCGGATCCATGCCGTCCTCTATCATTGGCGGCGTAAGTTTTGTCCTTTACGGAATGATTTCGGCAATCGGCGTAAGAAATATCGTTGAAAACCATGTAGACTTTACGAAGTCCAGAAACCTGATTATCGCAGCGGTTATCCTTGTATGCGGTCTTGGTTTCTCGGATGGGCTAACCTTTACGATTGCAGGGACATCCGTCACACTTACTGCACTGGCTATTGCGGCAATCGCCGGTATTCTCTTAAATGCGATTTTGCCGGGAAATGATTACCATTTCGGTGAGAATCCTTCTGCCGACGCCGCAAGAGGAGTGGATATGCGCCCTTCGAAATAAAAGACAACCGCCCCCATATATTCGCAAAAGCAGTCTCTTTTGATGCTTGGCAGCAAACAAGATAGACAGATTCTTACATGCAAAAGCATGGCGAACCTGTCTATCTTTAATTATTATGCATTTTTCCTCCAGAAGGCGAGCGCGCGCTCGAACCAGTCTTCGCAAATCAGTCCCTTTGCAATTCCCACACCATGAATCACGCCCGGATATTCCACATATTCATACGAAACCTTTGCGTCTTGTAATGCTTTTGCAAGCATTCTGCTGTTTTCCACAGGCACCGTCTGATCGTCCGCTCCATGAAATACAAATGTTGCAGGGTAGTTTGCCGTTACCTGCTTTTCGATACTCGTTCGCGTAATCATCTCCTCCGAAGCATTCTCTCCAATCAGATGATTCTTCGAGCCGGGATGAGTAAGCTTTCCCATAGTAATTACAGGATATGCAAGTACAATCGCGTTCGGCTTTGCAAGTCCGTACTTTACATAGCCCATGCTCTCGGTTCCAAAGCTTGCCGCCAGATGTCCTCCTGCGGAGGAGCCCCATACGGAGTAGTTTGTTGTATCGAGCCCCAGCTCATCCGCGCGGGCAAACACATCTTTTACTGCTCTTGCAAGATCGTCCATCGGCTGCGGATATCTTGCCTTATCCTGTACATGATAGTTTACAACAAAGGCCGCTATGCCGTTTTGATTTAAGTACTTTGCAAATACATGTCCTTCCTTGAACCCGCAGATAAAATTGTACCCGCCGCCCGGACAGATTACGGCAAAGGGATGCTTTTCCCCATCCAAAATTGCAAACTCTTCCAGTTCATATTCGTTCGGCCGTTCGATTTCCTTCTGATGATATTCTACCGACAGCTGCTCTAAGGTCTTAGGCCAGGTCAGGTCCGCGACAACATTCCGCATTTTTGCAATAATCGGGTAATCGCCCGCCTGCTTTAACTGCATCCCCATAAGGATTGTTACATTATTCTCCGGACTGTTGCAAAAATAGGTTCCAAGCCATCCATCCCAGCCATATTCTTGTTCCCATGTCTTGTAATAAGCCATTCCCGGCTCTTCCATTTTTCGCATGAAATTGCCGTAGTTGTAGCCTGCCATCGTATCCCATGTTCTCCATGCTGCTTCCTTCTGCCATGGAAGGAGCGTTCCGCTTGTAAGAAACGCTACGGTAGACGGCTCAAAGATCTTAACTCCCTGATAGGTTCCTCTATTTAGCAGCATCCTTGCAAACTTCGCATAATCATCCAGAGTAGAAACCAATCCTGCTCCGCCCGATTCGAATGCCGGAGATTTTTCCTGTGTATACATAATGCCAAGATGATTCGTCGGACAATCGATTAGTCCGTCCGGCGTCCGTTCATATGCAGCAGCAAGACGCTCTCTTTTTTCTTCCGGAACATAAAATCCGGTGTCCTTCATGCCAAGCGGTTCAAAAATTTCTTCCTGTAAAAACTGTCCGAAAGATTTTCCGCTGGCTTTCTCTATTACAGCGCCCATCACATCCGCCGACGTGCCATACTGCCACCCGCAACCCGGCTGGAATGCAAGTCCGCATTGACCGAGTCTGTTTGCAATCTCAATCGTGGACATCGGCTGCTTACCATAGAGTCTGTCGTCAATCTCCCCAAAAAGCTGCTCGGTCTCATATTCTGCCGGCATACCTGCATCATCACAGCCATACACCAGACCGGACGTCATATTGAGAAGTTCGCGAATCAGTACCGGGCGTCTTACCGGAACTTTTTTTCCATTCTCCCACACTTTCTGATTCTTGAATCCGGGAAGGAATTCTTCTACGCTCTGAGTAAGTGAAATCACTCCTCGTTCCACCAGAATCATTGCCGCTGCTGCAGTGATTGGTTTTGACATGGAATACAGTCTCATAATCGTGTTTCGATTGAAAGGCTTTTTGCTTTCAATATCCGCATATCCCGCCTGCGTATACAGCACTTCCACGCCATCCTTTAATACCAGCAGATTGATTCCTGCCGCCTGCTTTTCTTCTACAAAGCTTTGCAATAATTTCTCGATTCGCTCCATATCCTTATCCTTCCTGCATGTCTGCTATGCATATCTTTTGTGTTTTGCTTCTGTATATTTCTGCGCGTTTTTGCTTCTGTACTTTTTTATATATTTATCTTGAAACATAGGCATTTCTACCTACACATATCAAGTATAACAATATCATTTCCGGAAGTCACGCCTTTCCCATGTATTTTATATCATTCATGTTCTTGGTATAATGGGTTGTTTGAGTGTGGAGTGCAAATTGGGTGTGGCACACTCTTTTTGCCTCTCCACACCCAAACTTATACTTCGCACCGGGACAATGTAAGGTCACTCCTGTAATGCAAAAAAGCTGCCGCCCCAGACACTTATCCAGGGCGGCAGTTTAAGTATTGCAACTATTTTTTTGAGGGCTTCGCTATTTGCCCATAGCTTCCTTCAATGAAGCGGTAAGCTGTGGAACAATCTTGTTAAGATCTCCGACAATGCCGTAATCCGCTACGTCGAAAATCGGAGCATCTTCATCCTTGTTGATTGCAATGATAAGATCGGATTCCTCCATACCTGCGACATGCTGGATTGCTCCGGAGATACCGATTGCAAAGTAAATCTTCGGGCGAACCGTCTTGCCTGTCTGTCCGACCTGATAATCCTGCGCTAACCATCCGTTTTCTACAACGGCACGCGAGCAGGAAACCATTCCGCCAAATACATCAGCAAGCTCCTGAAGTATAGCGAAATTCTCTTTGCTTCCAACGCCACGTCCGCCGGATACAAGTACCTTAGCGTCCATAATGTTCTCTACGCTTCCTACTGCCTTAACTACCTCGAGAATCTCTGTGTAGCGGTTATTCTTCTCAATTTTCGCATCATATTCTATCACTTCGGCTCTGCGTCCGGCCTCTCTCGGAAGCTTCTGCATAACGCCCGGGCGAACAGTTGCCATCTGTGGGCGGTTATCCGGACATGCGATTGTTGCAATTGTATTTCCGCCAAATGCAGGACGAGTCATAAGAAGCTGATTGTGCTTCTGTTCGTCTTCTTTGCCGGGTACCGGTGCAAGCGGGAAATCGCCGATTTCAAGTACCGTACAGTCCGCGGTAAGTCCGGTTGCAACTCTGGCCGATACGGTAGGTCCGAGGTCACGTCCGATTGCGGTTGCGCCAACCAGCATAATTTCCGGCTTATACTCATTGATTACTGCTGCAAGAGCCTGCGCATACGGCTCTGTTCGGTAAGTCTCAAGTTCCGGATTATCCACAACGATAACCTTATCCGCACCATACTCGCCTAATTCATCCGTAAGACCTTTTACATTGGAGCCGAGAAGTACTGCGGTTACCTCTGTTCCTAGGTCGGTTGCTAACTCCTTTGCCTTTCCGATTAACTCGAATGCAATTGAAGAAAGCTGATTATCCACCTGCTGTGCGTAAATAAATACGCCCTTATATTCTTCTAAACCCATTTTAGTTTCCTCCATTTAGATGATGTGTTTCTCTTTGAACTTACCCATTAAGTAAGCAACTGCTTCCGTCGGATCAAGGTTAACCTTCTCCCCGGCGCCTTTCGCAACTTTATCAGAAGCCTTAGCGATCTTTGTCGGAGATCCTTTCAGACCAAGGTTGCTGTCGTCCACATCCTTGAGGTCTGCTCTTCCCCATACAGTTACTTCTTTGTCACATGCATCAAAGATTCCGCCCGGAGTCATATATCTTGGCTCATTGAGTTCAGAAAGAGCGGTAATAAGGCAAGGCATCTGTGCCTTTACCATATGATATCGGTCTTCGTACTGACGCTTAACGACGACTGCATTTCCCTCAATCTTAATATCCTCTGCATAGGAAATTACAGGAAGGCCTAAATGTTCTGCAATCTGCGGACCTACCTGGGCGGTATCTCCATCGATTGCCTGACGTCCGGTAATAATCAGATCAAAATCGATGTTGCGAAGAGCTCCGGCGATTGTCGTTGAAGTAGCCCATGTATCGGCTCCGCCGAGTACACGATCCGTAACAAGAATTGCTTCGTCAGCTCCCATAGCCATAGCTTCGCGAAGAACTGCATCAGCCTTTGGAAGTCCCATGGTAAGAACGGTAACCTTTGCGCCTGTAGCGTCTTTGATTCTAAGTGCTGCCTCAAGTCCGGCTTTGTCATCCGGATTCATAATTGCCAGCATTGCTGCTCTATCAAGTGTTCCATCCGGGTTGAATTTTACGCCACCCTTTGTATCAGGAACCTGTTTAATACATACTACGATATTCATGTATCTTTTCTCCTTATATTTTTATTCATGACGCAGACGAACCGAAATGCCCTGCCGCCTACAGCTTCCTTGGATGCCCGGCAGCCGAAATTACCTGCTGCCTGCAGCTTCTTCGGATGCTTTGAAGCCTAAAACCGCTTCGTGTCTGCTGCGCCCTTCAATCGCGACTACTTTAATAACGCACCGGAAATAACCATACGCTGAACTTCCGAAGTTCCTTCGTAAATCTCCGTAATCTTAGCGTCACGCATCATGCGCTCAACATCATACTCGCGGATATATCCGTATCCGCCGAAGAGCTGTACGCATTTGGTTGTAACTTCCATAGCGGTCTCAGCAGCAAACAGCTTAGCCATAGCGGCTTCTACTGAATAGGAAACCTTCGCGCCGTCCGCAAACTCCTGCTTCTTTAGCGCAGCCTTGTATACAAGTGCCTTTGCAGCCTCAACCCGCGTAGCCATGTTTGCCAGCTGGAACTGGGTATTCTGCTGTGCAGCAATTGTGCGGCCGAACTGCTTTCTTTCCTTGGTGTACGCGATGGTCTTCTCAAGAGCTCCCTCTGCAATACCAAGAGCCTGTGCAGCGATACCGATACGTCCGCCGTCAAGCGTATGCATTGCGATTGGGAATCCCTTTCCCTCTGTTCCGAGCAGAGCGTCCTTTGGAATTCTGCAATCCTCAAATATCAATTCATATGTAGAAGAGCCGCGAATACCCATCTTCTTCTCTTTGGTTCCAAAGGAGAATCCAGGCGCTCCCTTCTCAACGATAAATGCCGAGAAGTTCTTCTTCTTTCTTCCTCTCTTATCTTCTGTAATGCTGGTAATTGCGATGACGATATACACGTCTGCAACCTTACCGTTTGTGATGAAGCACTTCGATCCGTTCAGTACCCACTCGTCGCCGTCCAATACAGCCTTAGTCTGCGCTCCCTGCGCATCCGTACCGGCGCCTGGCTCCGTAAGTGCGAATGCGCCAAGCTTCTTGCCTGTTGCAAGGTCTCTTACATATTTCTGCTTCTGTTCTTCCGTACCGTAGGTCATAATAGGGTCTACGCAAAGAGATGTATGTGCGGATACAATAACGCCTGTCGTACCGCAGACCTTTGATAACTCTTCCACGCACTGAACATATGCAAGGACGTCGCATCCCTGTCCGCCGTACTCCTTTGGAACCGGAATTCCAAGGAATCCGTATTTTGCCATTTTATCTACCGTATCCTGCGGAAATACTTCTGTCTCATCCACTTCCTGAGCACGAGGAGCCACTTCCTTCTCAGCGAACTCTTTGAAGAGGTCGCGAGTCATCTCATGTTTCTTGTCTAAAGTAAAATCCATGATTTATAATTCCTCCAAAATTTTTATTCTATATATCTTCGCAATCCGCCAGTTTGGCGTCTGCTCATAAGGACTGGTTACGTCTGCTCCTACTGTGCGTCTACCGGAGTCTTTGTACGATCTGCGTTGTATACATAGAATCCCTTGCCAGACTTTGCACCAAGATTTCCGCCGCGTACCATCTTGCGGATAAGCGGACATGCGCGGTACTTGCTGTCTCCGGTCTCATTGTAAAGAACATCCATGATTGCAAGGCAGATATCAAGTCCGATGAAATCTCCCAATTCAAGCGGTCCCATCGGATGATTTGCACCGAGCTTCATAGCAGCGTCGATACCGGCGATATCCGATACACCTTCCATTTTGATGAAAGCCGCTTCATTAATCATCGGAATCAGGATACGGTTTACAACGAAGCCTGCCGCTTCATTTACCTGTACCGGTGTCTTTC
The DNA here is from genome assembly GCA_964614035.1 of uncultured Lachnobacterium sp. GTDB lineage: Bacteria > Bacillota > Clostridia > Lachnospirales > Lachnospiraceae > Roseburia. The sequence continues at coordinate 64,234 of CAZTKM010000002.1, read as the reverse complement.
CAATCTCTTCGGCAATTTTCTTGATGGAATCAACCGTCTCAGCCGGTGTATTAACGCCTGCAATAACCTCAACCAGCTTCATGCGGTCTGCCGGATTGAAAAAGTGCATACCGATCATCGGTCGGGTAAGTCCGTTTCCTATCTCTGTGATGGAGAGCGAAGATGTATTGGAAGCGAAGATACACTCCGGCTTAACAATCTTATCCAGCTCTGCAAAGGTGGTCTTCTTAACTTCCATATTCTCAAATGCGGCCTCAACGATGAGATCGCAGTCAGCGCAAAGGTTTTCCTTTAATCCCGGGGTAATCTTTGCAAGGATTGCATCTACGGCGCCCTGCTCCATCTTTCCTTTTTCTACCAGTCTGGCATACCCTTTTTCAATCTTAGCCTTTCCGTTCTCAGCCCACTCCTGCTTGATATCGCAGAGTGCAACTTCATATCCTTCTACCTGGGCAAATGCCTTTGCAATGCCCTGCCCCATTGTTCCTGCGCCGATAACTCCAACCTTCATTTTGGTTCCTCCTGATTATAATAGTTTAAATTGATATAGTGCCGCTGCATGAAGCCCATGCGGTTCATGCAGCATTGCGCCCGAAAAAGCTGCCGTCGGCAGCTTTTTGGATGCTTGAAAACTTATGTATTTTATTCGTACTTCTCAACAACAGTGGAACATCCCATTCCGCCGCCGATACAAAGTGTAGCAAGACCGCGCTTCGCATTGCGCTTCTGCATCTCATATAATAGGGTAACGAGGATACGGCATCCCGATGCTCCTACCGGATGTCCGAGTGCAATTGCGCCGCCGTTTACGTTAACCTTAGACATGTCGAACTTCAGCTCTCTTGCAACAGCGATTGACTGTGCGGCAAACGCTTCGTTTGCCTCGATGAGGTCGAAATCATCAATGGTAAGACCTGTTTTTGCAAGCACCTTTCTTGTAGAAGCGACCGGGCCGACACCCATGATCTCCGGTTCAACGCCGCCGAGAGCTCCGGCTACCCATGTAGCGATCGGCTTAACGCCAAGCTCCTTCGCTTTCTCTTCGCTCATTACCACAATTGCTGCAGCGCCGTCATTGATTCCTGATGCGTTTCCTGCCGTAACAAGTCCGCCCTGTTTTCCTGAGCAGCACTTTAATGCGGAAAGGCTTTCCGGAGTAACGCCTGCACGTGGTCCCTCATCCTTAACGAAATCAACCACTTCCTTTTTTACCTTAACCGGTACAGGAACGATCTCGTCATCAAACTTGCCGGCTGTAATAGCTGCCTGACACTTCTGCTGTGAATTTGCCGAGAACTCGTCTAACTCTTCGCGGGTAATTCCGTACTTGTCGCATACGTTCTCAGCGGTAATCATCATGTGGTAATTGTTGAATGCATCCGTAAGCGCATCATTTACCATTGTATCTATAATCGTCGCATTGTTCATTCTGTATCCGAAACGGGCCTTTGTCATAGCGTACGGAGCCATTGACATATTCTCCATGCCGCCTGCAACTACGATGTCAGACTGACCGGCCAGAATCTGTGCAGCCGCTTCATTGACACACTTTAGACCGGAACCGCAGACTACGTTGAGCGTAACTGCCGGTACTTCAATCGGAAGACCTGCCTTGATTGACGCCTGACGTGCAACATTCTGTCCCTGGGCTGCCTGAATGACACACCCCATCAGTACTTCGTCTACCTGATCTGCAGGAACCCCTGCACGCTTTAAAGCTTCCTTAATAACAATTGCCCCTAACTCTGCTGCCGGAGTATTCGAAAGCCCTCCACCCATTTTACCGATTGCGGTACGGCATGCGCCTGCTAATACAACTCTCTTTGCCATTTCTCTGTTCTCCTTCAAAAAATAGTCGCGCTTCCGCGCTGTTAAATTTTTAACAATGTCATATTACCACATCTAAAAAAGAAAATCAATCCATATGACAAAATTTTCAAGATTTCATCAAAAATAATAGGGCCCGCCTGAATTTCAGGGGACCTTAATCTTCAAATTTTGTGTTTTTTGCACAATTATTCCTTTCCTGATTTAATAGAACACCTGATGGTTTATGACCGTTCCGTTGATGCCGCCCTCGTTCACGCAGAAGTACAGCCAGTCGCCGCTGATGCCGCCTGAAAGCACAGCGTTTGCCGCATCCCTGCAGCTGTCTGTCGTCAGGCCGTTTTCCAATACCAATGCCAGCTTTCCGGACATCGCCGGAGAAAATTGTTTGTTCTGATATATGACCGCAGTAATTGTATTTGGAAAATACGTGCTGCAGACACGATTTACCACAACCGTTCCGACCGCAACCTGCGCGGTGTAGCCTTCACCGCCCGCTTCGCAATAAATCAGCGCTGCCAGAAGCTCCGCCTCGCCGTCCGCCGCTGTAGCTGTACGGTTGCCGGCCGCAAGCTCCGCCTCCTGCTGCGCAATCTGGGCAACACGATTCTCACTGAGCATCGCCTGTTTTGCCGCAGCCGCCTTCTCGGCTTCGAGTTTCCGCTCGTACTCTTCCATGTCCGCAATCTGCTTTGCAAGCACCGCCGAAGCCTGCTGATTTGCGCTCAGCGCATTGGATGTATTATTCAGATTCGTCTGCGTTCCGCTGATGGAGGATAGAAGCGTATTTTCTTTTTGCTCCAGTTGATCCCTTTTTGCGAGAAGCTCCTGCTCCTCCGCCTCGAGCTGCGCCCGCTCCGCCTCAAGTTCTTCAAGCGTCTGTTCATAATCGTCCAGCAGCTGCCTGTCCGCTTCCGCAATGTCAAGCACATACTGCGATTTTGTCAAAAAGTCTGCAAACGATTCCGATTCGAGCAAAGACAAAATACTGACTTCTGTGCCGCCGTTTTCATACATATATTGGATTCGAAGCTTCATGCTCTCGTACTGCATGTCAAGCATCTGCTCTGTGAGCGCAATAATCTCTCTGGATTGGTCAATCTCCGATTCCTTCGCCTCGATATCCTCCTCAAGCTCATTGATTGAGTTCGAAACATTGTAAAGCTCCGAATTCATATTCTGCAACGCGTTCTGCAAATCCTGTTTATCCTTTGTCAGACTGCTAATCTGTCTGTCGCTCTCCGCCTTTTGCTGCTGCAGCAGCTGCCGCTGTGCGCGAACCTCCTCCAATGTAATTGCGTTTACGTCGCTATGGGAAGAAATCGCAACGGTACCTATGCATATGCAGACTATAAGAATAACCGATATAACGTTTTTCTTTTTTCTCCGCCAGATTCTACTCATATTAACCTTCTTTCATCTGCTATTCTTATCTTATCAGATTGTTTTTTGGCTTTCAATATGCTATTATTTAAGTGAACAGGAAGGTTTTACATATGATTATAAAGAGGGTTTTTATATGATTTTTGTCAAAACAGATAATTTAAAAACAGGCATGAGGCTCGCAAAGCCTATTTACAACAAAAACGGCGTTCTTCTGTACGATCGCGATACCAAGCTTACGCTTCCGGGAATCAACAGTGTGCGCAATTTCGGTCTGATTGGCGTCTACATTCTCGAGCCGGCAGAGCCGCTGCCGCCGTTATCCGCGGAGGATCTGGAATTTGAGCAGCTGCAGACCATTTACTTTTTCCGTCTGCGCGAGGTGCTGGATCTGGTTCTCAAGAAAAAACCACTGGATGACCTTGTTCCTTTCCTTGAGGATATCATTCAGCGGTACGGTTCGCTGGACCACCGCGTGAACTTCAACCAGAACCACAGAAGCTCCGACGATTTCATGTACAAGCATGCAATCAGCACCGCCATTCTGGTTACCATGCTCACAAGCCGTCTTGGCTTTTCCCATCAGAGGCAGCTTGTTATGGTCGCATCCGCCCTGCTCTATGATATCGGGTACCGCTATGTGCCGAAGGTCATTCTGGAGAAGGGCAGACAATTGGAAAAGGGAGACCGCGACGTCATCCAGCAGTCTTTGGAAAAAGGTCTGAATTTCTTTACGGCTTATCAGAATGCGTTTGAATTCATGCCGCAGGTTTCCGCACTTTGTACCGCATACGTCTATTCCACCAACCCGAAGAAGGCGTTCAATCCGGATCCTTCCATGGCGGAAATGCTGAATATCCTTCGCGTGGCGGATAACTTTGACCGGCTTACCGCAATGAATCTGGGACAGGAGCCGAAATCCGAGATTATGGCAATGAAGGCTTTAAAGGAAGATCCCGTTACCTTTGATTTGAAGCTGGTTTCCACATTGGCAGAATGTATACATATCGTTCCACAGGCGGCAAGCGTCGATCTTGCAAACGGAGACAAGGGAATCATCCTCATCGAAAACCCGGTAGAGTACCTGCAGCCGGTCATCCTGAACATCAACGACAATCAGGTGTATGATTTGAGCGATTCGTCGGTTTCGCAGGACTACCAGATTGTGGATATTATGAAGACCATGGACAACCGGGTTCATATCTCCCCGGAGACCATCAAAAGCTTTATTCCGGACAAACGGTTAAAAGAAATCACAAGAAAATTCAATCAGGATTTAACGGTTGCCAAGGTAAAAAGGGATTCCTCACAGCAATTGCATGCCGATACCTTTCATTAACCGGTAAGATCTCATATCAGTCCGGCCATCCAAAAGAAGCTGCCGGCGGCAGCTTCTTCGGATGGTTTTTATATTCTGCTGAACTTATCCACTTCACTTTGCAGTTTCATGGAAATGCCAAGATTATTCTGTGCCTCGTCATGTATTTTTGAAATAGCGGTTGCAAGCGTTCCCACGTTTTCTGCCGCCTCCGACACTCCGGTCGCACTCTCCCCCATCGCAACGGAAATATTGGAAATTCCATCCGCCATGTCAGACATAATGTTCTGCAAAAGCATGACATTGCTGCGGAAATTCTTTACAATCTCCTCCATCTTCTCCGCGTCTGCGTAGTAGAAATCCGCAACATCCTCGAAGCCCTGATAATCTTCCACCACCGTTCCCTGCATAAAGGAAATCAGATCGTTGGCATTCTGCATCAGACGTTCTACCGCATCGACAACGCTCTTACTGATGGTCTGTATGTCGTTGGCGGTCTGTCTGCTGCTGTCTGCGAGCTGGCGGATTTCATCCGCCACGACGGCAAAGCCTTTTCCTGCCTCGCCGGCTCTTGCAGCCTCGATGGACGCATTGAGCGCTAAGAGGTTTGTCTGACTTGCGATTTCAAGAATGTCGTCGGTCAGACCATCGATCTGCTCTACCTTCTTGCTCTCCTCGATGGCTGCGATCAGTTTCTCATGCTTCTCCTCCATCATCGCCACAATACCGCTCTTCTTTTCCTCCGTCAGCTCCTTGATGCCCGATGCCCGCTTTTTGATGTCGCCTGACAGGGTGTCCCCATCATCTGCTCTTGTACGGACCTTTTCGATTGTCTCAATCACAGACTGCGTGTCTCCGTTTAACTGCTCGACAGCGGCGGCAACCTCTTCCATGCTGGCGGAAAGCTGTTCCATTACCGCAGATACGCTGCTTACGTTACTGTTGGAGCAATCCACACCAAGATTCATGGTGGAAACCGATTCCTGCAGGCTGCCGGACTCCTCTTTGATTCGCTTCATCAGCTCCTGCAGCGTCATTAGGAAGCTGTTGATTCCCCCTGCTAAAGCACCGATTTCATCCTTGGACTTTACCTGAATTCTCCTTGTCAGGTCGCCCTCATTGTGCTCAATGGAGGTAATAATTTCGGAGAGCTGTTTTCCGGCAATGCTTGCCGGTCTGCTGATCAGCTTATTGACCAGAAGAATTATAACGGCAATCACAACGACAAAAGCTCCGATTCCGGTCAGATTAAGTACAATGGTTCTCGTAACGGCCGCGTTGTAATTGTCCGAGGCTTCCTGCGAGGCCTGTAACAGCGCTTCGATATAGGCGGTCTCAATTGCCTCGCCGCCGGTCACAAGTCCGGTAAAGTTAATCCCAAGCTCCATGCCGGCATTCACATAGTCTCCCTGCTGTACCATTTGATGAATGACGTCAATTTCACTCCATACTTCGTCCAGATATGCGCTGTATGCTTCCCATGCTGTCATCAGACCGATGTCCCCGCTTCCGGCAACATAAGCCGCCACATTGTCCTTTTCGGTATCCGCAGTTGCCCTGTCTGTACTCATTCCCGCCTCAATACCGGATATGGTCGCTTCATAGTCTCCCGTAAACGTCTCCGGCGTGTATGCCGTAATAATGTTGATATATTTCTGCGAACGCTCTACCGCCTTTTCCATATTCGAAGTCGAGAGCTCCAGCGGCAGATAAATGTCGCTTAACCTTGCGCCCTCTCTTTGAATGGTTCGAAGCGAAGAATACGTAACTCCTGCATTAAAAATCACAATCAGAAACAAGACCATGATCATTACAAAAACTTTGACTCCGATTTTTTTCATGTTGTCCCCCTTTCCTGCGCCTATTCTGCAATGCGCAGCAGATCCGAAAAAGTTTCCAGCGGATAATCGGTCTTTCCATAATTCTTTGCATCGCCGATTCCCGCCGCAAGCATTCCGCCGGCTTTCGCCGCGTCAATACCGGCAAAGGCGTCCTCCACCACCAGACATTCCGCCGGATCTGTCTGCAGAAATTCTGCGGCCTTTAAAAACACTTCCGGATCCGGTTTGGACTTTGTAATATTGGTGCCGTCGGAAATGGCGTCAAACGCATCCAGCAGATTTATTTTTTCCAGAATGAACCTTGCATTTTTGCTGGAGGAACCAAGCGAAAGCCTATAGCCTCTTCTTCGAAGTTCCTTCAATGTGTCGCGAACCTCATCGGTTACATCCTTCGGCGTCATCGTCTTTAAGAGTTCTCTGTAAATCTCGTTTTTCTTTGCTGCAAGCTCTTCCTTTCTTTCCGTAGAAAGCGGCTTTCCTTCGTAACGCTCCAGAATAATTTCCAGACTGTCCATTCGGCTTACGCCGCGCAGTCTGTTATTGATTTTCTCATCAAAGTACACACCAATCTCATCCGCCATCTGCTTCCATGCCTGAAAATGAAACTGATCCGTAAAACAAATCACTCCGTCCAAATCAAAAATAAGTGCTTTCATCCTTCTCCTCCATCTACAGCTTCAAATATTCTTTTCCACAGAACGGATCCACCGGGCTTTTTCCAAGAAATCTGCTCCTTCCCATAATTTTGTCCATTACCGCGGCATTCTGCACCGGATTGTTATGGTATGAATTTATAAACGTCTTTGCCATCGGCGCATCATACAGATGATATGGGTTTGCGGTGCTGATAAACAAAACCGGTATCTCTTCCGAAAACCATGGCGCATCGTCTCCCAAACCAAACACCACATTCCAGTCAATTCTTGCGGTCGTATTGTTCGACGCGTTCTCAATATTGATAATGTATACATACAGATCCTTGGTGGAAGTAAAGGATTGTACGCTTCGGTACAGCTCCTGCATCAGTTCCTGTTTCTGCGGCGTCATATTGATTCCCACAAAATTCTCGACCTCTATTGTGGTAGAGCGGTCTCTGACCGTTACCTCAAAGCCTTCCTTTTCAAACAATTCCTTCCACATGGTTACTACCGGATGATTCGCATCCGCAAGCTTTCTTAGAATGACATTCAGATATACTCTCTTATATTTTTCTGTTGAAATCGGAAGCAGGTTCTGCGTGTCCTTTACCAAAGTTACAGATTCATCCGCTACCGCTTTCGCCCATTCTCTATGTTCCCTGCAGCCAATCACATTCATTGCCGCTTCATCCGGCACCAGGGTTTTGTTCTCCTTTTTTTCATGGAGTTTCAGGGACGCCTTGAGCGCCAGAATTCTTGTGACCGCCTCATCCAGACGTTCTTTTGTAATGCGCCCGTCTGCGATTCCTTTTTTTATAAAGGAAATATCTTCATCCAGATCCTTATTAAACAAAATGATATCGCATCCGTTTGCAACGGAGCTTACCACCGCATCCTGACGCTTCATCGCCGTCGTATATCCAACCATGCAGGTGGAATCCGTCGAGATTACGCCGTTAAAACCGAGACGCTCACGAAGCAGCCCATTTAATAATTCCTTCGAGACGGAAGCCGGGAGATATGCCTCCTTTTCTGTTGCAGCCGGGTTGATTTTCTTCACATATGCAGGCTGTGCAATATGACCGACCATGACGGTCTGGGCGCCTTCCTCAATCAGGCTCTTATATACATAACCATAGCTTTCATCCCACTCATCGGTGCTTAATGAATTTACGGAGGTTAAAATGTGCTGGTCTCTCTCGTCGCATCCGTCCCCCGGAAAATGCTTGATGGCTGCCGCCACATGGTTTTCCTTTGCTCCTTTTAAGTATGCACTTCCCATCTCCTTTACCCGCTTCGGATTCGAGCCAAAGGTGCGGACATTCGTGATAGGATTATGAAACTCATAGTCGATATCAACGATTGGTGCGAACGACCAGTTCAGACCGACCGCCGCTCCTTCTTTGCAGGCAACATATCCCATACGGTATGCATACTCTGCCTTGTCGGTTGCGGCAACGGCCATCGGTTTTCCAAAGGTCGTTCCTTCGATACAAAGTCCGTCGCCTCCCGCCTCTGTATTTGCTGCAATCAGAAGAGGAATTCCGGATATGTTCTGTAAATATTCATGCGTCTTTCTGATCTCTTTCATGGAGCCGGTACGGTACATGATTCCGCCGATATGACAGTCATCTGCCAGATGGTGCAGCAGACCTTCGTCATCGGAAAGTCCAAGAGGCACAAAGAGCTGTCCGATTTTTTCATCCATAGTCATGCTTTCGAGTGTTTTTTCAACCCATGCCATATCCGTATCCGATAAATAAAACGGATTTCCTTTTAAATTCATTTTCCATTTCCTCCTGCCCTTTTCTTCTTGGCTTTCTTTTCTTCGTACATTTTCTTGTCCGCCTCCTCAATAAGCCCATTCAAATCATAAATGCGATTTGCCTCATGGATAGAAAAACCCATACTGCAGGACAACACAAAGTCCTTGTTGTCCCGATTTACTTTCTCTATTTCTTCATGAACCTTCCCGATAAATTGCTCAGGTTCCGACTCGTCCTTACATTCGCCGAACACGACGAATTCGTCTCCTCCGTAGCGCATGCCGATCGGCGTCCGATCCTTCGTACTGCGTATTGTTTTCTTTAGGACCTGCGCCATATAGCAGATACACTTATCTCCCGTCTCATGTCCCTGATTGTCATTGATTGCCTTTAAACCATCTAAATCAAAAAAGATCAGGTAGCATTTTCCGGATTGTTCTTTTAAGCGTTCGAGCATCGGATTTGAAAAATGATAGAATCCGCCGCGGTTATAGATGTTCGTGAGCGTATCGTACATCCACATCGTATTCAACCGATCCAGCATTTTCTGCATCAGATCGATTTTCCGTATATTTTCAATTGCGATTCCGACATTTACCACCCAGGAATATGCAAGCTCCGATTCGATGGCAAAGCGGCTGCCTCTCTGAATGATGTAGCCGAAATTCATGTCGCTGTAAAACAGAGAGGTCACGATGTAAAAGGCGGGTTCCTTTGTGTCTCTCACATCATCCGGAAGGACCATTCCCTTTCGATAGGCAGGAATCTTCGTAAACGCTTTGTTTATGTATGCCAGCGGAATCTCCATTTCCTCCCCCGCATCCTCCATGCATAAGAAAAAGGCATCCACATCAGAAGCCACGATATATTTCTGCAGATGCTCCAACAGTTCCTCCATACTTTCCAGTCCGGCCAGCTCAATCGACATGTTCTTCATTGTATCAACCGCCTGACTGATAATTCCGATCTGGCTTCCGTAGGAATCGCGCAGCTCCTCCACCGGAAACTTTGCATGCCTGATACATCCGCAGCTTTCTCCGATGATAAGCTTTGGTTTTGCATGCATCCTTACCAGCTTACCCGTAACGGGCTCCTCCAACAGCCGCACCGCACGTCTTCCGATTTCCTCCTGATTCTGGTCCACTGTCGTAAGCATCGGGATCGAATATTTCGAAAACGTATCGTTATCAAACCCGGCCACCAGAATATCCCCGGGTATTTTATAGCCGAGTGCTTGAAGGGCATTGATCGCGCCGATTGCCATCGCATCATTGGCGCATATGATTGCGTCCGGTTTTCCGCTTCCCTTTGTAAACTGCTTAACGGCATCCTGTCCACAGGATCTGATGTAATTGCCATAGAAGACGTCTTCCGGATCCACGCTAAGTCCATGCTCACGCATCGCATCCTGATACGCCCGGAAACGATCGTTCCCCTCCAGATTGTCCACCAGACCGGTAACATAACAAATCCGCCTGCAATTGTGCGCTGTAATAAAATGTTCCACCACCTGCTTCTGGGCGTGATAATTCGAAATGCCGACAGAGTGCATGTCTTCGATATCCTCTTCGATGCTTACTGCCGGAATCCGGCTGTCCTTGATTTTTTGAACCAGCGCATCTGCAATCTCCGAATCACGAATGGTATTCTTCATCAATATGGCACCGTCAAATTCTTTAAAATCAGGAAGCACCATTACCGAGAACGCACCCTTGATTTTCATGTAGCCTGTCGAATGATTCATATGGCAGGTAAAGATAAACACGTCCAGATTCTTCTTTTTTGCTTCCCCCAGAATGCCTTCCAGAATACGCCTCTGGTTACTAAAACTGATGGCACAAATAAAAACCGCTATTTTCTTTCTCACAACCCCACCCCTTATCTGTTCCGAAACAAATGCTTCTTAAAAATATTTGCGCAGAAAGTACGCCGGAGCACAGCTCCATGCATGACAATAACTGTTTACAATCGTTCCTCCATATGGGGATTCCTCCGGATTGTCCGGGTTGTACAGTTCCCAGAATGTATCTGCGCCGAGATCTGCCATTCCTCCCCAATATGCTTCCAGCTTTTCGAGTGCCTTGTCCTTTTCTCCAAGCTTTATCCATGCATCAATATAATTGTGATACATATACGGAGTAACCATATCCACTTTGTCTTCCTGCATTTCCATGCGGCTCAAAAGCGCCCCGGCCTCCTCTCCTTCGATTGCGCCGCCGAGAATCATCCAGACCTGGGACGCTACGGAAACCTGCCTTTTGGCTCCGCTGACAAAGCATTCCAGCGATTCATCCCAGAATACGGATAACGCGTCGTTCTTCGCATTCCGGTAAACCTCCTCCAGCTTTGCTTTCTCATCGGTCTCGCCCAGTTCCCCCGCAAGCTCAATTGCCGCCAGAAGCGCATAGAGGAAAATCCCCTGCGCGCTGGCCTGCTTGTTTAAAGACAGATTCCAGTCTACAAAGCACCAGCCCAAGGCGTCGGAATCCGTAACAACTCCCTTATCGCCGATTTTTTCCTCCGCAATATAAATCTGGCTGAGCGCCGTCGGCCACAAATCCGTCAATGTCTCCCGATCCTTTGTCTTCCTGTAATAATCCCTCAATGCTGCTATAAAGAACAGGGAATAATCAAACATGACCGTATCATCCACTTCCGGAACGGGATCAAGAAAAAGGCACGCCCCCATTTGTCCGTTTTCCATCGGAAGAGCGGCAAAGAGATACAGACAGGCCTTTACCATGTCGTTGTTCTGATAGGTCTCATAGTTGGCAAGCGCCTGCAGGCGCAGGTCTCCAAGCCACAATCTCCGGTCCCTTTTCGGCCCGTCCTCGAAGACCGTCTGCATACAATTGTGAAGGGTTCTGCATGCAATGCTGTCTAACTTTTTATGTAAATCATTCTCTGTCACAAAAGGTTTCAACTGCGCATCATCCGCAGATGAAACTGCAGTACAAACAGCATCCTTAATGACAAGTGAAAATTTACTGCTCATATCGATAATCCGGATTTTCACATATCGAAATGCAAACCTTCTGGGAAGCTTAACCGCCGACGGAACCTCGTCCACATGAATCTGTTCCTCCTCAATCCAGGAAGAAGAAATCCATCCCCGATAAGATTCCGCATCCTCGAAAAGCTCCGACGGCTGCTCTGCGAAATGAATGTTCATCCATACCGGTGCGTCCGGATGATTTCCTTCATAATCCAGCTTCAAATTCAGATAACCGACCTGATGATTTCCGAAATCCAGAATGACCTCATCGCCTTTCCGGAACTTTCTCCCTCTGTAGCTTATTTCCGTTTCCTTTTTTATTCTTCTGTCATGATCCATAGAAAAAGAAACCGTCTGTGCTGCCTCTACTTCCGTTTCATGTACCCTTGGTAAGTTTTTTAGCGCCTTTTTCAGTAACTCATCGTTCTTCATATTTTTACTCCATACTTTAAAATAAGCTCCTTTGGATACTCTCCAAAGGAGCCGTCATTTACTTATTCTTTGGAGAAAGAATTCTTACAAGTAATCTTTCATTATTCAGGAAAATTAAGAATACTACCAGAAGCACCGCATTGATGATGGACTGCATCGACGCAGTTACTTCGTTGGAAAATACGGCAAACGTGGAATTTAAGAATGACATAACCACTGCTGCCAGCAGAAATCCAATCTTTTCATTACAGAATCTTCCGATATAAGATCCGATGAACATTGGAAGGAAAGCGGTAAACATAATTGCGATACTTCCAAAATTCAGCTGGCCTCCGTTGATATTGGTGTTTCTTGCCGCATTTAGGAATCCGACAATCCCCATCAGGCCGCCGCATATGGCATAGCAGATCACTGCATTCCCCACTTCTTTAATTCCCGTATTGACCGAGACCTTCTGACCGTTTTTTAACGCGTTGTAGTCAAACCCGAATCTGGTATGATCGAACAACAAAATTGTCATTACAAGCACGACTACGATAATGACCGCCGCATACACCCAGGTTCCGACAAAGCCTGACATCGAAGAATTCTGCACCTCTGCCATCAGATATTTTCCGCTTGTTATGGTATAAAGGATTCCTTCATAAATCAGTGTGACGCCCAGTGATGTAATAATCGGAGGGATTCGCAAAACCACATACAGCCCGCCGGATATCAGTCCGAGAATCGCGCCTGCTATCACTGTGATAAGCAGCATAAGCACTGCGCTTCCGGCTCCGCCGCCAAGCACTGCGCAGGATACTTTCGCACCGATTACCGCGGATAACGCAGCCATCGATCCGAGCGAGAAATCAAATCTTCCGCTGTTCAGATTGACAGAGAGCGCAATCGTCGTGATCATTACAATCGCAGTGTAGACCACAAAATTGTCAAAGCTTTTGCTGTTTGTGATGATATGTTGTCCATGACCCAAACATAATCCCTCTAAAATTGCAAATGCAATAACCGGTATTGCCAGTACTCCAATGATTCGTTTCGAAGTGCTCATATTAGCCTCCATTTTCCAAATGACTTATCGTAAACTATTTTGATGCAACAAGTGAAGCCACATCATCATATGTAACAGAATCTCCAATAATAGAATCAAGTGTTGCCTTATCATAAATCGGCGAATCGCCATTGTCTGATACAAAGTATGAATCAAATGATTCTCCATCCGTTGCTACGAGATAACTCTGGCTGAGTGAAACTGCATTTCCTTCTGCATCGCGGATTACATTACCGTTTACGGCATTCATAACAAGTGCAAATACAGGTCCGATAGATGAAGAATACTTTCCTGCAAGGTAAGTAAGCTTTCCTTCCTTAATTGCTGTTCCGTTCATAGAAGTGAACGAATCAATATCGGAGAATGCGATTCCGGCCTCGTTCAATGACTGTGTAAAGAATGTTGTCGCCATACCGACTGAAATGAATGCTTCCGGAGTCTTCTGGATTGCCGCATTCAGCTCGTCTGTTGTTGTATCGCCATAGCCCTGTAAGTAAGCTGCGAGTTCAACATCTCCTTCAACCTTTGTAATATCAATTCCCTGATCTTCAAAGATCTGGCCGACAACGGCACCCATATCGTCCGTTCCGCCATATGTATCGCCCAATCCGACGATTACACCGGCTGCACGATATACATGCATTGGATTCGGAATGAATGCGCCGTACATTGCAACAGAGGTAACGCCCTGTTCCTTAAAGTATGTACCCATTTCTTTTCCTGCTAAGAACTCCGTCTCATTGCTTGGTCCGACCTGCCCTACAAAGTGCTCATAACTCTTGTATGTCTCATACTGTGTCTCGTCAAGTACTCCGGAAGCGATTGCGTAATATACGCCATACTCTTCACAGGTTTCAATCTGCATTGCGCGGTCACTGCTTGAAAGAGAAATGATTGCATCACAACCCTGGGAAGCGAATTTTTCAATTGCAGACTTTTCTTCCTCGGCACTTGCAAGTGCATCCGTATAGTCAAACTCTACATTATAATTTGCTGCTACATAATTTTCATAGTATGAGCGGAATCCCTGTGCTTCCTCGCCGCTTACATCTGCTACAAGCACGCCGATTTTCACAGTCTCCCCGCTGTCTGCCGGCGCATCGTTTGCAGTTTCTGTGCCTTCTGCCTTCTGCGTATCCTGCGCGCTCTGCTGTGCGTCCTGCTTTGTCTCATTCGCACCGCATCCTGCAAGCATTCCTGCGGACAGTATTCCTGCTGCCGCAAAACATACCAATCTTTCTAATCTTCTTTTCATTTTTTTGTCCTCCTACTTTCTATCTTTAATGCTTTTTGCATTAAATTCATTTATGTTATCTCGGTAAAAGCTGCGTTCTGTAATTCATACTCGTGATATATACGACAATCAGGAAAAATACCGCGCTGATTACCTGTGTCAGTCCGTATGCGGCGGAGCTGTCAATCACAAGCTCAAGAACATCGTTTAACAACATATAGGAAAATCCGCCGACCAGAGCCGCGTAGATTCTGGATCTTGCACCTCCGGAAATCGGCATTCCTCCGAATACAATTGCAATGAAAATATTCATTCCGATACTGGATGCCGTTGTGGTTGTAACGGAAGGCGTGTAGATGAGCGTCAGCAAGGCTCCGAGTCCTACGCCTATTCCCGCCATTGTAAAGGCAATGATGGCATATTTGTTATATTTAATGCCTGTCAGCGCTGCACAAACCGGATTCCCGCCGATAAATTTTTGTCTGCGTCCGACCTTTGTAAGATTAAATACAAAAAAGCAGATTAAGAAAAATACCAGCAGCATCACGATTTTTATTGCAGGAACGTCCAACGGCTTTACTATGGCGCTCGGAATGCTGATTCCTCCTAACGCTCCGCCCTTTGTGGTAATAATCTGTCCTGCAATCGCAGATAACACAGACATCATTGCAACCGTCGTGACAAATGCGGGGATGTGAAATACGGATGCAAGAACGGAATTAAATAAGGAACAAATAATTCCGCTGGCGAAAATTACCAGAACCATCAGCGCAAAATTCTCTGTTGAATTGTATGTAATTACTCCCATAGTTGCTGCAAAAAGTGTCGACGCACCAAGACTGATATCAAAAGTTCCCAGTGTGTATATGAAGATTGCTCCTGTCGCAACTACCGCAAGCACAACCCCTTCATTAAACACAATTTTTAAATACATATCCAGACGGTATCCCTTTGCCTGCACCACTGCGCAGAAGACACAAAACAGTACAACAAGCGCTATAAACGGAAGCAATGTAATCAGAACCTGTCCGATCTTATGCTTATCCATTTTCTTTGTTTCTTTCATTGTTTTCTCCATTTCGTCCTCCCTAGATCATGTAATTGATGATCTGTGCATCCGTCAGATCCTTTGAACGTTCTACTTCCATGGTAACAACTCCGTTTTTCATAATGAGAATCCGGTCGCTCATTCCCATGAGTTCCGGAAGTTCCTCGCTGATCATAAGAATGGATTTCCCTTCCTTCTTTAATTTCATCATCAGCTGGTACATTGCCTGCTTTACACCGATGTCAACGCCTCGCGTCGGGCAATCCAGAATTAAGATTTCACTATTGCAGCCAATCCATTTTCCAAAAACGACCTTCTGCTTGTTTCCGCCGGAAAGCTGGCTTGTCAGCTGATTGGGACTTGAGCACTTAATCGACAGTTCCTTTACCTGTCTGTCTACATATTCCTTTTCCTTGCGGTTTGTAACTAAAAATCCGCCGATTTTATACTCATCCATTCCGGCGATAGCGATGTTATCCCGGATACTTGCATTCAGACAAAGCGACTCGACATCCCTGTCCTTAGAAACATAACCGATATTGTTTGCAATCGCCTGATGTGGCGTCTTAATTTCCGTACCGTCGGCTAAGGCAACCGTTCCGCCTTCAAGAGCCGCCGCGCCGAAAAGCGCTTTTCCAAGGGTGTGCATTCCGCAGGAGGAAAGTCCTCCCACACCGACAATTTCCCCTCTGTGAAGCGTAATGCTGATATCCTTCAATTCTTCGCCAAGCGTTAGGTTCTTTGCCTCGAGCGCAATCTCCGGCATCCTTGTCGCTGTAAAATCGCTGCGGTAATAGTCCCCTTCCAGTTCGCGGCCGATCATGCTGGTACGGATTTGTTCCGCGTCATACTCTTCCTTTTTAAAGGTTCGTATCAGATTTCCGTCGCGAAGAACCGTAAGCGTATCACAGACCTCCATGATTTCATCTAAGTCATGCGAGATGAAGATGACTGCCTTTCCCTCATCCCGGAAACGTTTAATCAGTTTGTACATAATCTCACGCCCGTCATGGGACAGCGCGGTGCTTGTTTCATCGATGACCAGAATATCCGGATTCTTCATCACAACCTTTGCGATTTCGACAAGCTTCCTTGTCTGGAAATCAAGCGTTTCCATCGGCATACTTCCTTTGACGTTCTCGACCCCGATGTTCTGCATGACCTCATCCGCTTTCTGGTTCATGACCTTGCGGTTGATGAAACCGAGCTTGTTTTTAAACTGATCCAGCTCCGCAAGAAAAATATTTTCTGCAACGGTAATGCCTGCAATTGTTCCGCTCTCCTGCACAATCATTCCGATTCCATGCTGCAGTGCGTCAATCATGCTGTCTGGATTCCACGTCCGGTCCTTAAAGATCATTTCTCCTTCATTGGCTTTCTGCATTCCGGATGCTATGGAGGAAATGGTTGACTTTCCTGATCCGTTCTCTCCGATCAGGCCTCGAATTTCTCCGGGATACACATCAATAGAAACCCCTTTTAAAGCCACGACGCTTCCAAATTTTTTGGTAATGTTTTTTAACTGTAAAATTGGTTTGCTCATGTCCCTCACCTCACTAAAGACATTGTAAAATCTCTTGTCATTTCAAACCATTCGATATTTTTCTTAAAAATCATTACTTTTTATTCTTTTTCCCGATTCTGCTTTTCTGCTCATCCCGAAATCTTCAAAATCCGATTTTTGAGGCGAAAAATCATTGCATTTTATACATATTGCAACTAAATAGAATATCAAATTTGTGCAATTTTCATAATTGCATGGTGTGTTCCAGTCGATTTTTTCTTTTTCCTGTTTTCTTTTTTTTCGATATGAGCTATGATTAAAAAAATATTATTTTCATTTTTGTTTTTTTAAATCATTCTTTTTTAATCTTTTTTTGGAGGAAATATGGCGTTGACTTATGAAATTTCAAGATTTGAACCGAATATGCCAATCCGGTGTTACATTCATCATATTGGCACCATGCCAAAGCATTCCCATGAAATGTTTGAGATTCTGTTTATTCTAAGCGGCGAGTGCAAGCTGATTATGGATGACCATTTGTACCAGCTCAAAGCAAATGATGTGGTTATCATAGATGATTTTCTTCCCCATGAGCTCCACGCAGGCGATTGTGTGTATGCAACGGTGCAGCTGGACCGGACGCGTCTGGAAAACACCTTTCCGAATCCGATTCATCCCTCCTTCGAATGCAACAGCCAGATTCCCGGGAAGGAGGATGCCTTTGATAAGCTTCGCCGCGAGATTGCACTGATTATTAAAAATAATGCGGATAAGCCGTTCGGATATGAATTAAAAAACTGGATTTATGTGTACGAACTCATGGAAATTCTTTTTATTCACTTTCGGGTGGAGCGCTCTGCCGCATTCGAAAAGAAAAACCACCGCTACGCCCAGCGTGTGTATGAAATTTCCAAAATCATCAAGGAACACTATACGGAGGATCTTACCCTGTCCGCATTGGCAGACCGCGTACATCTCTCCGTTCCGTATTTATCCAAATTCTTTATGGAGCATTTTGGCGTAAACTATCTGACCTATCTCACGCAGCTCCGCTTAAAAAGCGCAGAATATGAATTGCTTCACACCGAAAAGAATATCGAGACCGTCGCGGCCGACTGCGGCTTTCCGAACGGAAATGCCTTCACAGCCGCTTTCAAAAAGGAATACGGCGCGCTTCCAAGCGCTTACCGCCGGAACGCAAAATCCCGGCCGGTCGTGACAGCGCCAATCGAATACCGGGACTACATGAGTTCCCTGAAAAAATATCTGACGGAGCGCTCCTCCCACAGCGTATTTGCTCAGGCATACCATGAGGAGGGGATTGTTTCCATGTCCCACCCGGGCCGACCGCTTGTCCATAGCTGGAGAAATATCGTCTCCGTAGGGCAGGCGTCGGATCTGCTTCTTGCGGATGTGCAGGCTATGCTGCGTCAGGTACAGCAGGAGCTTTCCTTTGAATATGTATTCTTCAACGGAATTTTTTCGGACAATCTCTATCTCTACCAGCTGAACGTCCGGGGAGAAGCAAGCTGCAACTTTGCCTATGTGGATCGCATTTTTGACTTTCTGCAATCCATCCGCCTAAAGCCCATGCTCTCCTTTTCCTATATGCCAAGGGACCTTGCCAAAAATCCGGATCATGTTCTTTTCAGTCATCTGGTTAGCGAGCCGAAGGACCTTATGCTGTGGTGCGGACTCGTTCAGCGCTTTATGGAGCATGTCATTGAACGGTATGGCCTTGCCGAAGTAAAAACCTGGCGCTTCAGCGTGTGGCATCAGCCGAATACACCGGCGCGGCTTTTCGGATTTTCAAGCGTTTATGATTTCTATGATTTTTATAAGAGGACGAGGGATGTGGTAAAAGGATTTTCCGACGATTTGATTTTCGGCCTTCCATGTATGTACTATGTGGACGAACAGTCGGACGGACATTTTGTTACGGAAATGATTGACTGGTGCAAAACGAATGACTGCCTTCCGGACTATTTCAACTATACCTTTTATGATACCATATTGGATCATTCCAGAAACAAAACCAAGGATTCCTTCGGTTTTATAGATTTTATGACACTAAATCCGAATCCGGACGGATTAAAAAAGGCAATCACTCATATAACGAAAATAAGACGTGACTGTGGTTTGGAAAAACTTCCGATTTATATCAGCGAGTGGAACAACACTCCCAGCCAGCAGGATTATCTCAACGACACCTGCTTCCGGGCATGTTATCTTGCAAAGAATATTCTGGAAAATTACGACCGGCTGGCCGGGCTTTCCTATTGGACCTTAACCGACCTGATGTCCGAGCATGCCCTCCCCGATGAATTGTACTTTGGCGGGCTTGGTCTTTTTACTGCCAACGGAATTCCAAAGGCAGCTTACCATGCAATGTGCCTGCTCCGGCAAATGGGAGACACCTTCGTTACTCAGGGCGATAATTGGTTTGTCACAAAAACGGACCGCGATATCCGTATCCTCGCTTACCACTACAGGCATTACACCGGGCTCTATGCCGCCGGCGAGCGCTTTGATATGACAAAAATCGACCGCTATACCATGTTCGAGCCGTCGACCGATCTTAACCTAACGCTTACCATGGACGGCATGGAAGACCGCGCCTACCGGGTTAAGGAGTACATCCTGAACCGCGATTCCGGAAGCTCCTTCGATTCCTGGGTAAGTTCGGGTTGCATCGACCCTGATGGAGATGATGAAATTCAATATTTAAAAAACAGCAGTCTTCCAAAACAGCGCAAATATCAGTTACATGCAGACGGCAATACCCTGACACTGGATATCACAATGAAAATACTGGAGGTCCGGCTGATTATTCTGACATAGAAGCAATCCTCTTGCTCTCCTCCCGGATTCTTTTGATGATTGTAAACAAACGCTCCCTGTTCTTCGCGCTCATCTTCGTCGCTCCCCGGAACAGGCCGACCGTTTTCCGCCAGTCCAGATGAGCCAGGCCATCCATGGTCTTAATCTCGTTTTTGCGCAGAATTTCAAACGCTTCGTCAATGGCTATCGGTTTGTCCTCAGTGGGTATTTCATCCAGCCACTCATTGATTGCATTTTCCATGCTGCGGCTGAACGCATCCCGTTCCCCGCAAAGCACAAGGCCGGACGCCTCCACCTGCCAGGAAAACAATCCATGCTGGCGGATGCCGATTGCATTGCTCTCGACAACACCGGCTTCAAACGGCACTTTCATAATCGTTCCGATCACAGTACTTTTCGGAACATACGCGCGGATTCGGTTCTTTATCTTTATGTATGAAGGATTCTCCGAAATGTCCTGAGAAAACCCGGGCGCATCATAGCAGAATATTTTTTTGATTTTCTTTTGCACCCCCGGGCTGCAAAAGACGGCAGCATACAAGGTCATGTTTCCGCCCTTGGAATGGCCTCCGGCCGTACACCAAAGAAACGGCTGCCCCAGAAGCTTATCCAGATACTTTGCCGCATCCTCCTGCGCCGGTACGGGGAACTGATAGCTCATGTTAAAATCCTCTTTCCATGCCACAAAGGAGTCGTCGGTTCCCCGGAATGCCACATGCGCACGAATCGGGGAAAAGAAAAAGGTTACCGCGGAAAACTGTTTTACCTTCTCCATATCCGTATCGCGGATAAAACCATCCATACGGATTTTGGAAAAGCGTCTGCTTTCTCCGGCAAGAAACAACAGCTGCTCTTTCTCAGAAAATACAGTCTGTTGTTCCTCCTGCTTCCTTTTTTTATATTTTTGCGCCACCTCCGAAAGAAGCGGCTTGCAGCTCCATCTGCAAAACGCCAGTTCATCCACGTTTCTGGCTCCCGGCATCGTGTCCCTGTAATCAATGGAGGACAGCTGCGTCAGTATCATCACATCAACCTCATTATATGCCGCCTTCCAAAACGGAAGGTCGCCGCGGAATTTCATATATATAAGCATATCCGCCGATGTTGTCATAGCCTGATCCTCCTTACCACCTGCCTTACGTGATTTAAGCTCCGCTCACGCTTCTTCTTTTTTATGAGCGCGCCCAGCCGGTTATAAAACCAGAACGACTGCACTAGCGCGTGATTCAAGACACCGAGCTTGTCCTTTGTCGTTCCGTAAAAGCGTTCTCCACCGATAACCGTTTTCTTTCCGCTTCGGATATACCGAATCAGATCGCTCTCGGTACGAATATCCCCGTCGAATTCCGTAAACGCCTTTCCCACACAATCCGGTCTGTGCGAATCGCTTCCTCCGAACATTGGTTTTCCATACTGTTCTGCAATCCTCATAGCCTTCTCATTGTCTTCACTCTCCTCGCAGGCATTAAAGCCCTCCAGAAAGTCAAAGCGTTTTACGATATTGCGGTTCTTTTTGAAAATGCCGGTGGAAAAAATGCTGAGGTACCGCTCTCCGAACGGATGCGCCGGCCCTAAAATTCCACCGCAATGGTGCACAACGCGAATCAAAAGCGCCACCGGCATCCCCTTTAGCTCTAACACTTTCAGTTCCATCCCGCTTGGAAGTATCACAAGAAAATGTCCCGCATCCAGCGTGTCATACTCCACACCGCGAAGAACAGTAAAATCGGTATGCTTTTTCCCTCGGATATGCTCTCTCCAATAACGGTATCCGTCATAAGAATCATGGTCGCTTACCAGCATACCGCAAAATCCCTTCGTTTTTAATATCTCAATGTATTCTTCTATTGGAACTTTCGCATCCGGCGAGCCTTCTTTGGTGTGGCAGTGCATATCAAATTTCATTCTTCGCGCCTCCTTTGTCCAGAACTATTATACCCTATTTTCTTCGTTCGATTTGAAAAAAAGTAAAAAAGAATGTGCGAAGCACATTCTCGCGCCGAGCGCGGTCGCTTGCGACATACTACATCTTCGCGCGAGTGCGCATCCTCCCGGAGGGTTTTTATTCCGGAGGGTTTTTATTATATAGGGAACGTAGTTTCCTATATGATAAAAAAAGACAGCTGCAATGCTGTCTTTTTAGGAGAAGGTATTTTTACTATGGGTATAGTAAAAACTATATAATGTATTGGGGGTTTTTACAGATATTACAGTAGCATGACGTTCCTGAAAAGTGTGCACAAAAATTGCAGTTTTTTTCGACGTTTTTTTGTCGTCGGAGCGTCTCTGTTGTCAATTTGAACAAATTCTGTCAAAAAGTGTCCCGCTTTTTCCACACCTTTTTGTCCTTCTCCTTTTGTCTGTCTACTCGATTCCTTCAAAAATCTGTGCGATCGGGCTGTCACTGTCCAGAAACAGTGTCGTATTGCCGTTTGTAACGGATTCCTCCAATGCATCTAACTGTAAGGTATACAGATAGAAATCCGCCTTATCAGGATCATTGTAGGCTTCCGCCAGAATTCTCATGTACTCGGCTTCGCCTTCTGCGACGGTTGCCTCAGCCTGTGCCTGAGCCTCCGAGAGCATAATGGAAACCTCCGCATCCGTAGTGTTCTTAATAATCTGCGCGGCAGATTGTCCCTGCGCGGTATATGCGGCCGCGATATTGTTACGCTCCGTAATCATTCTGGTATATACGGCTTCCTTATTCTCATCCGGAAGATCTAAAACCTTAATTTTGACATCCTTAATCCGGATTCCATACTGATCGCACTGGCTGCCGATACAGTTGCTCAGGCGGTCCGAGATAATAATTACATCCACATCTGTGCTGTTTTCATCCTCGACCATATCATTGATTTCAACATCCTCCAGCCTGGCATCCGTTGCATCAAAAGCGACTGCGGTATCGCGGCTTGCAATCAGTTCCTCCTGCGTCATGGAGGAAATCGTTGTCTTAATTGCGTTGTATACAATCACGTCGATTCGTCCCTGTGCGGTTGTAGAGCTTGCATTTAAGGATGACGTATAAAGCTTGGCGTCCGTCACTTCCCAGAGTACATACGCATTTACAATCATGGTCTTCTTATCGCTGGTTATTGCCTCCGATTCCGGAAGATCATATACCTGCGTTGCCTTCGTTACACTGCTTACGGACTGAATGAACGGGGCTTTAAACCGCAGCCCTGCGGTATCGTTCGTTGCAATGATTTTTCCAAACTGTTTCACTACAGTATATTCGTTTTCCTGCGTTGTGTACATACATTCCGATAAAACCACGATTGCTGCGATCACAAAAATGATACTTACGATAATTTTACCTTTTTTCATTCTGCTGTCCTCCTTCTACTGCTCCGCCGCTTTTTCCAGCTCGGTAATCGGATAATATTTCAGAACCGATCCGTCTCCGTCGTCAATGACAACCTTCAGTTCCGGCAGAACCTCTTCCATCGTTTCTAAGAACATACGCCGCTTGGTAATCAACGGATAATTCTTGTACTCTTCATATTCGGCGTTGAATCTCGCCACCTGCCCCTGTGCCTCGTTGATGCGGGCGGTCTTGGCAGCCTCCGCCTCCTGAATGATGCGGTCTGCGTCTGCTTCCGCTGCCGGAATCTGCTCATTGCGGTATGCGTTTGCTTCGTTGATGGCGGATTCTTTTCCCTGCTTTGCCGTCTCTACAGCGGTAAATGCTTCGATTACCTCATCCGTCGGCGGCTCAACATCCTGAATACTTGCATCAATCAGTGTTATTCCAATATCCTCTTCCTCGAGTTCCGCCATAATCATTGTCTTGACATTGCTCTGAATTTCCGCCTTTCCGGTCGTGATTGCCGTATCAACGGTATATGCGGATACTGTGGAACGAATGCTTGACATTGCGATATTTTTGAGTATGACATCCGGCTCATCCGAGTTGTACAAATACTTAATCGGATCGGTTACCTGATAGGAAATATAGAAATCACAGTCTATGAAATTGTAATCGGAGGTAATCATAACGGATTCATGTTCAATACTGTATGTATTTCCCGCGCTGTCCTCCCCGTATCCGATCTTGATGCCTTTTACTGTCGTGTCAACCTTCTTTGCATGCTGGATAAACGGAATCTTGAAATGCAGTCCCTTTTCATCCACTAAGGTTGCCTTCCCGAACGTTGTAATTACTACGGATTCGGTTTCCTTTACCGTATAGAATGATGAACCTAATGCAATGATTGCGAAACAGATGATAAAAACAGCCAGAACTGTTTTTCCGGCTTTTCCGGTTTTGCCGTTTTTTCCCATATAATTTTCCTCCTTTGTATTTGTACTTTCACTATAACATCTGCTATTTCTGTAATATATCGGAAAAGGGACAAAATAACAAGCGCTATTTTGCCGCCGCCCCCTTTTTCTTCTATGGATGCCCGATTTACTTTCTTCCCTGTATTTGCTAATATGATTAGGTGATTGCGAAACTCATGTTTTGTCTATATTGTGCAACGGATAGAAGCAGAAGATTTTCGCATTTGCCTATCATATGATAAAAAACGGAGGGAACGCCATGAACAAGTTCCGAATTCTTTTGTGGGATATCGACGGAACAATTTTAAATTTTGACGCAGCAGAGCGCGCCGCCATGCAAAAAGGGTTTGCCGCCATGCATCTTGGGGAATGCTCCGATGAGATGCTCCTTGACTACTCTTCCATCAATAACAGATACTGGAAGATGCTTGAGCGGGGAGAGCTGACCAAAGCGGAAATCCTGGTCGGACGTTTTCGCGAATTTTTCCTGAAATACGGAATTGATCCGCTCTATGCGGATGCTTTTAACGCGCAATATCAGATTGATCTGGGCGATACCATTTGCTTTAACGAAAACGTATCGGAACTGATTGTGCAGCTCAAGCCTGCCTGCAGACAGTATGCCGTTACAAACGGTACTGTCCGGGCGCAGCGCAGGAAACTGAACCGTTCGGGATTAGACCGGCTGCTTGACGGCGTTTTTATATCCGACGAGCTTGGGATTGAAAAGCCCAATAAAGGATTTTTTGATATCGCACTTTCCAGAATTGAGGAGCAGATTGGTCCCTTCTCGCCGGACGAGGTGCTGATTATTGGGGATTCCCTGACCAGCGATATCCGCGGAGGAAACAATGCCGGAATCAAGACCTGCTGGTACAACCCCAACGGATTGGAAAATACGCAGGGTGTGCAGGTAGATTACCAGATTCAATCCTTTCGCGAGTTCCCGGAAAGCTGTCTGTACCGGACATGACGGACAGCTTTTCATAAAAACAGCTGGGTCAGACGCAAATCAACCATCGTCGAGAAATGCATGGAAACTCTATTGTTCATGCTGCTCCTGCATTTTTGTATACCTCCGAATTTTTTTAAGCTGCATATGCGCACAAAAAATAATTGTATTGTAGGATAAAACAGGCACAATTTCAACAGGAATCGACAAAATCCACCCGCTCCATTCCTATATCAATTTCTTTGTTTTCCACTTTCCGGAATAGTAGCGCACCACCGGAATTACACAGCCGCAGCCCCAGGAAACAGGGGTCGCAATCCAGATTCCGGTTGCGCCCAAAAAGCCGGATAACAAATACGCAAATACAATCCGCCCTGCCAGCTCCGCTATGCCAGCAGCCATGCAGGTATTTACATCTCCGGCACCTCGAATGACATTCAGGTAGCTGTTCATGACGCCTGCAATCACATATGCAACTCCGATGATTGACAGATACGTTACACCGGTTGCTACGGTAAGCCCTGTAGCGGAATCTCCCAAAAAAGCGTAAATCAACTGATATCGGAACGTCAGAACAAACACCGCAATAAGCGCGCTCGCTCCTACCATGACTGCCATGGTATGATACAGCCCGTTTCTGATTCGCTTAAAATCGCCTTTTCCCATGTTCTGTCCGGTAAATACCGAAAGTGCCGTTCCGATTGAGATAATGACCTGAATTGCAACGGAGTCAACCCGGTTGGCGGCAACATAGGCCGCCATGACAGATGCACCGAACGAATTAATCAGGCGTTGTACGCAAAGACCTCCGAGTGAAATCATTCCCGACTGAAAAGCTGCCGGAAGTCCGGTCTTTATAACAAGTGATACCATATGTTTTTCCGGCTTTAAGGACAAATGACTAAGCCCGATTTCATTTCTTTTCTTATATAAAAATCCTACAACAATTATTGCAGATACACACTGTGCAAGAACGGTCGCATATGCAACACCGGATACCCCGAGTCTTAATACAACTACAAATACAATATCCAGGCAGACATTCAAAAGAGAGGAGATCACAAGCGCAAGCAGCGGAGTCGCCGAGTCGCCTGTGCTTCTTAGGATTGCGGATGCCCCATTGTATATTACGGTTCCGAAAACAAAAGCATACAGTATTCGAAGATATGTAACCGAATATTCAATTACCTCCTCCGGCACTGCAAGAACTGTCAGGAAAAAGCGCGATGCCAAAAGTCCGGCAATCGACAGCACAACAGTCATTGTTCCTGCTACCCAGATCATCGCTGTCACAGCTTTCTTTAACGACCCAAAATCCTTACAGCCAAAACTTTGTGCAATGATAAGTCCTCCGCCGCTGCAAAGACCAAACGCAAGGGAAAACAAAAGCCCGGTCAGGGTTCCCGTACTTCCCACTCCTGCCAATGCTTCCTCTCCCAGGTATCTGCCGACCACCATCGTATCCACCACGTTGTAAATTTGTTGGAATATGTTTCCGATCAGCATCGGAATTGCAAAAGAGATGATTAAGTTCATTGGTTTTCCGACGGTCATATCCTTCATATCTGCCATAACCCTTTCCTTGCGAAACATTTTCCGGTTGTATTATTTTCAACCGGTTCATTACTAACATCATATTCTCTTTTCGTTTCTTTACAAGATAAGAAACTGATATCTTTTTGTAATTTGGCGACTTTTTATATTTCTATACTGTGCTATAATACTGTAAAACCGTATTCATAATTCTTGTAATCCGGCGTACAATTGTCATATACTTTTGAGGAGGAACCAGACATGACAAACTGCAATGGTTTTCTATTGGATTCAACTGCGCTTCCAACCATATCCGATGCTGATATCGCACATATAAAGCCGCCCTATGTTCATTTCCGCAGACAGTCCGCCGAATATATTCTGTATGTCATTCGTTCCGGCGAGCTTTATCTGACCGAAGGAGATGTCGAGTACACGCTAAAGGAAAACGATATGATCCTGCTGGATCCTTCACAGGTACATTTTGGGCGTAAATCAAGCAAATGCCAGTTTTACTATGTTCATTTTCATTGGGACAGGCCTCTTGAACCCTGTTCTTTGGAAGAGATCTACGGCAATCCCACATCCGGCTGTATGTTTCCAAAATACGTTCATCTAACGTCCAACGACCAGATTGCCCGGCTGCTTCATCTTATGGAAAAGCTGGTGGAGACGTTCCGTATCCGCAACGATTACACAAAGACAATATCCGCTTCCGTTCTTGTTCAGTTTTTGTTTGAACTGTCTGAAGATTTTTCTAAGGGAGTAACTCTTTCGGGTGCATCCGTACCGGCAAAGGTTCAGGGAACCCTAAATGAACTGAAACTGTATCTGGAACAGAACTATGCATCCGAAATTACCGGCAATCTGATCGGAGACAGATTCCATTATCATTTCGATTATCTGAACCGCGAATATAAAAAATGGACAGGAGAAACCATCTTCTCCTGTCTCAAAAGAATCCGCATGGAGCGGGCAAAGCAGCTGCTTTCCACCGGTTATTATACAGTGGAAGAAGTCGCACGCCAAACGGGGTATAAGGATACTTCCTATTTTTCAAAAGTATTTCTGGCCGCCACCAAAATTACACCGGGGAAATGGATGTAACATTTACCAGATAAATAATTCCTTTCCCATGAGTTTCCAGATCGCCTCAATAAAATAATAGTCGCCATAGATAATGGTAAATTCATGCTCTTTGTCATTGTATGCGGCAGTACATTTTTCCAACAGCTGGTCTGCATTCACATCCGGGTTGAAACGGTAATCATAAAGCGCTTTTAATAATTTAAGCGCCGTCTTTTTATACGTTTCTTTGCCGCTGCCAAGGTGCTCTGCGATTTCAAGCATACCACAGGCTGCGATTGCAGCTGCCGTCGAATCTTCATACGCCGGCTCCTTCGGCTGACAAAAGTCTACCGGAATGAGCCCGCTTTCCGGGATACATGAGATAAAGTAGTCTGCCACTTTTACGGCAGTATCCAGATAGCGCTGTTCCTTTGTATGACAAAAGCTGAGTGCAAATCCATAGATTGCCCACGCCTGCCCTCTTGTCCATGACGAGCCATGTTCGTACCCCTGTCCTCCGAGGGAGTGCAGATACTCTCCGGTATACGGGTCAAATTCAACAATATGCTTTACGGATCCATTCTCACGAACAAAATGCTTCCTTGCGGTATCCGCATGGCGCATGGCAATCTGAATGTATCTCGGGTCATGAAGCTCCTCGCCCGCCCAATACAACAGCGGCAGGTTCATCATGCAGTCGATAATCGCACGCCCTGCAAAAGAGCCGTCCTCGTTTCCGTCCCAGTTATTCCATGCACGAATAAAATTTCCTGCCGGATTAAATCTTCCGGCAAGATGATCCGCTGCAAGAAGTCCTCTGTTTTTTGCATCCTCATCCTTATCCACGCGGTAATGCGCTACGGCTGTCGGAAGCCACTTAAAACCGCTGTCATGATCCATTCCTTGGTGATTTAACAGATTCGCATCCAGCTTTTCCTCAACAGATACGGCAATTGCCTTAAAAAGGGTATCCCCGGTTGCGGCATAAAGCTGCCACATCATACCTCCCCAAAAGCCGTTGGTCCACCAGCAGATATCATCACTATGATCGTCAAACACATTGTCCTTTGTTGTATAAGGTATCTTTTCGCTGTTTCTTTTTGCTGCCACACGTTCCTTTTCGATTATTTTTTCGTATGCCTCTTTGATCCACGCCTGTTCCATATCTTCTCCTCTGCCGATTAATATACCATCACATGTCCGACTTCCGTATCCTCATTTTTATCGAACACAATCACATTTCCAAATCCAATACAGCCGTCACAGACCACAAGATCCGTCGGCGAGTTTACCTCCTGATGGCAGATGATTACCACATATTCCTCTTTGTCTGCGGAAATCTTTACGCCTTCTGCCATGGAGTCCGGATAATCTATCTGTTTTAATGCGGAGGAAACCAAAACCTTCTCACAGGAAAAAGCCTTTTTCTTATTCTTATCCCCGGTTTCGATGACAAGCAGATTCGATGCAAAACCGTCGCCCTGCCAGTCCACACGAAGCGTCTTATTCTCCTCCTCCTCATTGTATCTTCTGGACATATGGGTCGTAAGGAGCGCCGCCGATTCCGGTTCGCTTAAAAAATACAGGTTCGCATACACATTCTGCCCTTCAAATGCCGCCTGCGTTTTTCTGCTGTCCGCCTGCATACGCACTTTGCCCCTGCTGTCAAAATGATAATAAGACTGATAGGTGTGGGAACCGTTTCCGTAGCACTCATCCATGATCACATAAATATCCGGACGAAGATATATGATTTTGCGGTTTACAAACACACCGCGATCCATATAGCCAAGATGTCCCGCCTGAACAAATTCAAACCTGCCGTCCGTCTTAAACTGCTGCTTTACCGGCTGCGATAATTTGCTGCATTCCCAGGAGTCCTTGCAAATCGTAAAGAATTCATTGTCAACCGTAACCGTATTATGTGCCGTCGGGTCCTTATATTCCCTGCGCTTTTCATTGTATACATACGTATACCTTCCGGAATCCACAAGCACGTCCTCGCCCTGTGCCACCAGATCCACATGAAGCTGATCCGAATGACCGTGGCCTGCACCGATTGTTCCGCAGTGGAAATGCAAAAGATTTGCGTTCCTGCTCCAATCGGAACGGAGGTAATGATTTCCCGTATCACTCAAAGATGCGGAAATAAAGTCCGGTTCCTTAGCCGTAAGAGCCTCGTAATCTTTAATTCCGGCTGCTCCGTAATCCCATACCGTTTCA
Source organism: uncultured Lachnobacterium sp. (assembly GCA_964614035.1). GTDB lineage: Bacteria > Bacillota > Clostridia > Lachnospirales > Lachnospiraceae > Roseburia. The sequence goes on along the minus strand of CAZTKM010000002.1, from coordinate 34,296 downwards.
TAGTCCGGCTTTTTTGAAGCGCCATACTTGAATATCGGTTCCAAAAACGTGCAGGCCGCCCTGCATAAAAACTGGCCGATATCCATATCATCGCTGTCTCCGGTCATAAATTCATGATGATCCGGTTTCTGCCATACGACATCGGCAGCCGCCATTCTTCTCGTTGTCTGATACAAAGCCTTCGGAACCCCTATCCGGTTGCGCTTTGCGATCAGAATGACATCCAGAAGATCCTTTAATACCTCATTGTGATAGCTTGGCGACTGCTCCCATTCCACACCGTCCGGCATAATCGCCATCCGGCAAAGCTTTTCCAAGTGTCCGAGCGCAGCTTCTATGTAATGTGCCGTTGTCTTACTCTTTGGAAGGCTTGTCGCAAACATAAAAAGACCATGATTCTCAATCACACCCCAGTTGCTGATCAGACGATACGGAGAGTGCATCGCCATGATGTATTCGCAGTGCCTGTGAACACAGTCTTCGTATGCCTCTATCACTTCATCCGTCATATAAGGGCTATCAACAAAGTAGTAGAACGCTTTCGTCCAGTACTCTCCGCGGAATCCGGCATCCAGAATTCTCCATGTGGTTCCCATGCGATGCTCTGTCTCTTTATCCCCATAGAAAAACGGGTTGCGGCTGATCCAGTCTGTAAGCATATCCACATAGCATTTGGCATATTTTTCATCCTTCGTCAGCTGATATGCCTGACCTAATGTAATAAAACATCTGTGTCTGTTAAACTGATAGACATACTCCTGATCCACTCCGGGCTTATATTCCCAGTCAATCCGGCTTCCATATTCTACCGGCTTTCCAGGATGATCCAAATCATTTTCCGTATTGAATAAAAATTTATGTTCACAAAACATATCTGCATACGGAATTACCTGTGATACAATCTTCGGGAAATTTTTTCTGCAATACTCGGCGGTTGCCTCCATGTCATCGGAAAAATGATGAGTATAACCGCTTTTTAAATACTCCTGTTTTTTCATATGATGTCCCTTCCAAAGACTTGTAACTGGGTAAGCGCCGGAAACGGCGATGGCTCATCGGACTTAACAAGTTCCTTAAGCTCCAACCATTCTATCTTCTTTTCGGCAAAATTAATTTCCTGCCCCTGATCGGTCTTTATTAGTTCGCACTGCATCTGTGTTTCATCAGAAAAAGCAACTGTAATCTGTTTCCACCAATTGTCATGTGGAAAATCTGCTCTCTCATAGATTACTAATCTATTTACCAAAACCTCTCTTCCAAAATCCAATCGAAAACAAGCATCATCCCTGCGATTAATTCCCCATGATGCATACGGCCATTCTCCATGTGCATGGTTCTCTGTAATTCCATCGATTGCGTTTCGTGCTGCAAATACTGCTTCTCCTCGTGTTTCAACGTTTGCGCTCGCATGTGGATAGGAACTGTCATTTTCATGACAATCATTTACGTTTACCGCAAGATTTCGATATTGTCCGATTTCTTCTTTCGTTGCATATCTTGCATATAAATAGTGCCTGTTTCCGTAAAAAGCATTTGGTGCATAACTGATGTGCTTTTCCCCAAACGGTACATGAAAGTATAAATTTCCCTTCATATAAAGGAGGGACGAGCCTAAACACTCGTCCACCTGTACCCATACATATGATCCTTTTTCTGTCTGCTCTAAAACAATAAAGTCGCCTTCCTCATAAGCAAGTGTACTTACAAGTCCTACTTCCCTTTCTCCATGGGCGACCATTCTGGTGTCCCCATTCTTGTCCTGTATTTTCCAGGTCAGCATACGTCCTCCTAGCCGATATCCGGCTCATCCTTCAATTCAATGTTCTCTTTTACTTTTCCCTCGGTCTCAAAAAGGATGATTTCATTCTTTCCGAGCTTTAATAGCGGTGCAGGAATATACAACCGCTTCTGTGGCCCGATTTCCCAATATCTTCCCAAATTGAATCCATTGATAAATGCACATCCTTTTCCCCAGCCTTCAAAATCTAAAAATGTATCTGCTTTCTCTTCTACCTCGAAGTGAAACCGATAGAACCCCGGAACACCGTCTTTATATTCCTTTGAAAAATTAATCTTTTCTGTGTTATCAAGTGGCAGCGTATAAATCTGCCAATGGTTGTGCATATGTCCGTTAATCTGTACACACTGGTCAATGCCCTTTCTCTGATGCTCCAGATGTGGTCCAAAATTTACGCGTCCCATGTTCTCTACCAGTATATCAAAATCTGCGCCCTTTTCAATCGGTAAATCCAACTTTACAGGGTTCAAAAGCTCTCTATCGTAAAGCACAGCAGCCGGCTTATGATCCACAAAAATATTTGCGCGGTCATTGGCACCCCACAGACGAAGCTCCCCAATTCCTGTTTCGGTATCCAATGTCGAATGATACAGTATATAGCCATAGTATTGTCCCAGTCTTTCCATAGAAACCGGATAGATGCTTTCCGACGGAGAGGAGATGTCCAAAAGCACAGAACTTAAGCTCACTTTATCTTCAACCTGCAATGTTCCATAATCCTTACGCTTAATTTCAGTCGTAAATTTCACTTCCGGAATCGTGCGATATTTTGCAATGACATCCTTGTATCTACGATACTTTTCCGTAATTTGCCCATCCTCTGTCAAAACCGCATCATAATCATAAGACGTAACATCCGGAGTCAATTCATCATAGTAATTGGAGCCATTCATAAATCCAAAGTTCGTACCACCCTCAAACATATATATATTGACATGTCCAAGCTCAAGCATCTTATCCAGATCTGCTGTACTCTCTTCCAGATTACCTTTCATATGACCACCGTTTCCCCAGTGGTCAAACCACCCTACCCAAAATTCTGCGCACATAAGCGGTCCGTTTTTTACATATTTTTTCAAAACCTCAAAACGTTCCTCTGTTCTTGAGCCGAAATTTCCGGTTGGCAGGATACCCTGTACGCAGCCGGCATTCAGACTCTCCTCATATGGTCCGTCCGATGTAATCATCGGAACTACAATTCCGTGATTTGTCATCATCTTATGCAAAATTCCCAAATAGTCTTTGTCATTCGCATAATATCCATATTCATTTTCCACCTGCATCAAAATAATCGGCCCGCCATTATTAATCTGAAGCGGAGCAAGCTTTTCCATAAGCACATCATAGTACTCCTCTACATGCTTCAAAAATGGTGGATAGGAGATGCGGTATTTCATTCCATCCTCTGCCAAGAGCCATGCCGGCAATCCGCCAAATTCCCATTCTGCGCAAATATAAGGGGAAGGACGGATAATCACATATAGTCCCAACTGCTGCGCAATCTGAACAAACCTTTCCACATCCAGCATGCCATCAAACACAAACTGTCCTTTTTTTGGTTCGTGCATATTCCATGGTATATAGGTTTCCACCGTATTGCAGCCCATCGCTTTCAATTTTTCCAGGCGATCCTTCCAATACTCCGGCACTGTGCGGAAATAATGAATTGATCCGGAAATAATCTGAAAACGCTCTCCATCTAAATAAAAAGTCTCTCGAATTTCAAATTTACCCATCTTTCACCTCTTGTTTTTAAGAAAATATAAGAGCATAGCTTCCAAGATGTGCTCTTATATTTTCTCAAGCATTTTTTAAAAAAGGGTGCTGTTCTACAACAGCACCCTCTTAGTTTCCAGCAATTACTTATACATTGCATCAATCTGTGACTGTAATTCTGCAGTTACTTCCTCGATACCAGCAGCCTTTAAATCTGCCTGCATCTTAGCAACAGCCTCTTCCGGAGTTCCCTGGAACTTGCCATAGGAAATCAGCTTCATATTCTCGTCATATGCTGCCTGTATGTTGTTAACCATAGACTGAATGTTGTCCATCTCAGGAATGAACTGTCCATATGGATAATCAATCTTGATTCCATCATACTCTGCATAAAGAGTATTGATTTCATCCCAGTTTCTATTTGCATCCAATACTTCAAGATCATCATTACGTCCCCACCAGTAGTTGGTTATTCCGTTGATGTTCTGTGTTTCGGAATCATATCCTTCCGGTGTTGAACGAAGTCCATCTGCTGTAATCTCGTAAGATACGCCTTCAATACCATAATTGAATAAGCGATAACACTGCTCATCATTTCTGATTAAATCATATACCATAAGTGCTCTCTCCGGATTCTTAGAGCCTGCAGAAACTGCCATTGCACCGTGGGTAATGTTTAAAGATACCACGTTCTTGGTCTCTTCTCCGAAGTAGAAGAATCCAACGGAAGCATCCGGATTCTCATTGATTGCTGTGTTGTCACTATTTCCCGGGCTGCAAAGGTCGGTCCATGTCTGGGTGTGATGCTGCTCGATTGCAGTAATTCCCTGACGGAATTCTGTTCTGTTATCAGAAGATACGTTGTTGAGTACGTCTGTTGGGCAAACTCCCATATCGCTCCACTTCTTCATCATGGTAGCATATTCAACCATCATCTCTGTATCCGTATAAGCAGGTGTAATTAATGTGTAAAGGTCATCTGCAGTACCACCCCAAAGTCCACCGGTACTGATACCGTCGATTGGTACAAAGTTGGTATGAGAAGCAACCCATCCACTTGCCATCTGCACGCCATTGGTTCCGTCAGAATCCCATGCAACCGTGATTCCAAGGTCAGCTGCGTTTGAAGTAACATACTCTAAGTAAGTTGTAAGATCTTCCCACGAATTCACACCATTTGAAAGTCCTGCAGCCGCAGCCCAATCATTACGATATGCAAAACCATGGTTCGTCCACTGAGCGTAGTTATCTTCCGGCATTAAGTAGATATCTCCATCATACTTACAAAGTTCCCAATGCTCTGGTGTTACGCTTGCCCATGTCTGTGGAGCATAGGTCTGTAACATAGATTCGGAAAGTGGTAAAAATGCACCGTTCTTTGCATTTGGCCATGCATCGAGCCAGTCAGATGCTGTACCAACTAAATCCACACTTCCATCCATCTGTGCTAATGTTAAGTTATAAACAGATAAATAATCTGTCCAGCCTGTGAATGATACAGCAAGCTCCGCGTTACACTTCTCTGTAAGAATTGCATTGAGTTCTGCTAACATCTTATCCAGATTCTCTTTTGCCTCTCCGGATGGTGCATCTCCAGTAGTAAGGTATGTAATTACTACGTGTTCAGAGGTATCAATTTCCCCTGTCTCAACTGTTGTGGTGCCATTAGTTGCATTTGAGTTGCCGGCATCAGAAGCTCCTCCGCATGCAGTTAAGCCTGCTGCCATAGACAGAACTAAAACTGCTGAAACTAATTTTCTTTTCATACTTTTCCTCCTTATAAATATATGAAAGTGAATTTATTGAAACCCCCTTGGGTAACAATCTCTTTTAGCCCTTAACGGCTCCTACTGTAAGTCCTCCGATAAAGTACTTCTGTACAAATGGATAGAGTAAAACAATCGGTCCTGTGGCAAGAACTGCTGTTGCCATCTTCAGGGACTCTGTCGGAATATCCGATAGCGATACATACTGTCCTGCTACAGACTGTTTTAAGGATGCAACCTTATTTACAATTTCATACAGATTGTACTGCAATGGCTTAACTGCCACGTTGCTGCTTAAGTACAGAGACGACTGATACCACTCATTCCAATAACCAAGCGCCAAGAACAATCCAATAGTCGCAAGTGCCGGCTTTAACATTGGAAGAATCAGCTGTACGAAAATCTGCATATCGCCGGCTCCGTCAATTTTTCCGGACTCTGTAATCTCATAAGGGATATCTTTCACAAAGTTCTTCATAAGAATTACCAGCCACGGACTCATGAGCAACGGAAGAAGTACCGCCAGATAATTATCCTTTAAATGATAGGTCTGTGTCATCAGAAGGTAGGTCGGTGCCAGACCTGCTGAAAATAAGCTTGTAAAGTAGATGTAGAAGGAAATTCCATTCCGAAATGGAAAATCTTTTCTGGACAATGCATAACCGGTCATTGCAATTACAAAAAGTCCAACCAGTGTTCCTACAACTGTGAGTGTTATGGTAAGTGCATAGGATGCCCAGATCGTTCCCCCCCTAATTACCATCTTATAGGCTTCAACGGTCGGCTCCTTTGGAATCAACTGCACACCATAAGCCCGAATCGAGGCCTCCGAGGTAAAGGATGATCCCACAATCAGAAGAAACGGAAAAACACAAAGGAGCGCATAGATGGTTGCCAGTGTATATCCAGAACCTCTTAAGATTTTGTCAGAAATATCGAGTTTAATTTTATTTTCTTTCTTTGTCTTAACTACTGTCTTCTCGGCCATATTTACCTCCCTCCTTAGAACAATGCGTAATCCGGATCAATTTTCTTAACGATCCAGTTCACAGCCATAACCATTACAAATCCAATCAGGGACTGGTACAAGCCGACCGCAGAAGCTGTTGAGAAGTTAAAGTCTGTGATTGTTGCACGATATACGAAGGTCTCAATAATATCTGTTGTACTGTACAGCAGCGGATTCGTTCCGATAATGTTATAAATCAATCCGAAATTACCTTTTACAATTCCGCCAAGTGCGAACAACAACAGAATTACGATGGTCGGTCTTAACATCGGAAGGATTATGTAGCGAATCTTCTGGAAAGAATTGGCTCCATCTATTCTTGAAGCCTCCATAACCTCTGCGTCCAGTCCACAGATAGCTGCGAAATACACAACGGAATTATATCCTGTCTGCTGCCACAAGTAGATTAACACGATCAGCACCGGCCAGACGTTTGCGTCCGCATAAAACTGAAATCTCTCATGCCCGGTTGCTTCCATCAACAGATTTAAAAAACCTGTGTCGTAGTTTAATATGTTGTAAACCAAGAAACCAACCAACACCTGTGAAATGAAATATGGCAGGAACATCATGGTCTGACTTACCTTTTTAAACCATTTGCTTCGGATTTCGTTCAATAAAATTGCCAGTCCAATTGCCAGCAAATTTCCCAAAATAATAAATGCTAAGTTGTAAAGTATCGTATTCTTCGTCAGATCAAGCAGCTTACCTGAAGAAGCTAAAAATTCAAAGTTTTTAAGACCTACAAACTTACTCTTAAAAATTCCGGCGCTGTAGTTATACTTTACAAACGCTACATATATACCAGGTAATGGCATATAGCTGAATAAGAAGAAATAGATTACCGCCGGCAGAGACATCAAAATCAAAACTCTTGATTTTACAATCTGGTTCCAAAGCGATGGTTTTTTGTAAGCCGCTGTAGCTTTTCCCGATTTATTCTTTGACATAAACCCTCTCCTCCTCGATAAAATCGTTTTTTGCAACCGGTTTCATTTATGTTTATTATAGCACTTTAGCCAACCCCGTCAATATTTTTTCTAAATCGATTGCAAATATATACAATTTTTACGAAATTCTGTCTTCATTTTTGTACATATTTCCCCTTACTGTCCACGAAAAAAGGAGCCACGTTTCTGTGACTCCTTATCAACCTTTTTATTAGTTTCTGTTTACCTCTGAAACAGGTGCCGTACTCTTGCGGATCACAAGTTTTGGTTCTACGGTCTGCATCTTCTCTGTTGCTCTTCGTTCTACTGCTGCAATTGCAATTTCGACCAATCGCTCCCCATATGTATCATAATCATAGTCTATCGATGTAAGCATTGGATTGGCAAGGGTACTGTATAGTGTATTGTCATATCCTACAACGGAGATATCCTCCGGTATACGATATCTGTGATCGCGGATTCCCTGCATCACTCCTAACGCCGCGGCATCATTGATTGCAATTACTGCCGTCGGAATATTTCCGGCATCAAGCATCTGGTTCATTTCTTTATATCCGGTATCAAAATCATAGGATCCTTGAATAGCTATCAATTCTTCTCGTATGGGTATATTATATTCTTTCATCTGTTTTTTAAACTGCTCAAACTTTTCCCATGTCGAACTAACTTCAAGCCTTCCTCCAATAACAGCAATATCTCTATGCCCCAATTCAATAAGATGCTCCAATAAAAGTTTCATACATTGTGACTCATTAATCCGAATCGCATAACAGTTTTCGGCATCTACGACACAGGAACTTGTTATGATTGGCGTCTTTTGCGCAATGTTCGACACTTTCCTGGTAAACTCTTTGCTTACCTCCCGCTGGTCAATACTTCCTCCAATCATCAGAATCGCATCCACCCTTTGATTCTGCAGACGCTCCATCTCATCAATTTCTCTTTCCAAAGCGCTATGGCTATCAGCAAGAAAAACCGTATAGCCCATCTTTTCAGCGGCATGCTCACAGGCGACGAACATCTGGGAATAGAATGGATTTCTCACATCTGCAACAATAATTCCAATAACCTTACTTCTTGCCTCAGAAAGTCCTCTGGCAAATGCATTGGGTTTAAAGTTATACTTTTCAATCAGTCCCAGAATGCGTTCCTTTTTCTCTTTTCGCACATTCGCATTGTTTGTAAGCACTCTTGAAACAGTAGAAGGCGATACTCCCGCTTCTTTTGCAATATCATAAATTGTAATCTGCTTATTTTCCGTCTTAAGTTCTTCCATTTGCTAACCTATAAAAAAATGATTGTACTTGATATAATTGTATATGTTTTCCTTTTTCTGTCAAGAATCATACTTTTATCCGCATCCATTTTTTTGAACGGAATCGGTAGAAAAAGATAAGCCCACGAAAAATCTCATCCATCGCAAACGCAGTCCAGCATCCGGCAAGGCCGAAGCCCATCCTTATTCCGAATATGTAAGAAAACAAAATGCTCATTCCCCAAGCGGAAATAATAGAAACAATCATTGGAAACATCACATCTCCGGCTCCGTTTAGCGAGTTGTTCTCCACATGATTGAAGGCTCTGCCAAATTCGACCAGAATATCTATTAAAAAAATCACTCCCGTCATCTCGATAATTTCCGGATTTTTTGTAAATAATCCAACCAATGGCTTATGAAATACATAAATAATAATCGATAAGATTACATTGAGCGAAACTGCAAAACGAAGAATCTGCTGATTCAATCCATACGCGCGTTCATACTCTCCTGCTCCGGTCATCCATCCCATCATAATTGCCGTTGCAAGTCCAAGAGAATATCCTACTACATACACATAAAATACAATGGATGAAACGTAAATCTTGGCAGTTAACGCCTTGGTTCCAAGTACCGCCAAAATGGAGGTCGATACTACTTGGGATAAGGAATATGACAGATTACTTACTCCACCCGGAATGCCAATCCGAAGTATTTTTCCTATGCACCCCAATGTCCTTATACTTTTCTTATTTAGCTCCAATCCAAGATTACCAGTCGACAGGAAAATCATGCCAAGAAAAAGTGCCAAGGTTCTTGCACATACATTGGCAACTGCAATTCCTGTTGTTCCCTTCCACATAAACTCGATTGGTCCGTATAAAATCATATAGTTGAAGATCACATTAAGAAAATTCATTGTCAAAGACATTGCTACCGCAAGCTTTGGTTTTCCATAGCTTCTAAGAATGGCTGACACCACCGAAATCATTCCGACGACGACTGCAAAGGACATAATTACCCGAAAGTAGCTGACTGCCATTGCCAGTACTTCTCCTCTAAGCTGCATCAAACTCATAACCGGATACGCCGCAGCGGAGAGTAAAAAACCAACAAAAAGGCTTAAGACTGCGCTGAAAATCATCGATGTAAAGGCCGCATCCGAAGCGGCTTTTTTTTCTCCGGCTCCAAGTCTGTGACTGATTACTACGGAACAACCGCCACTGATTACCGCAAAAAATGTAAAGACGAATCCTGTTACCTGATTTGCTGCACCGACTGCTGCAACTGCATCATCTGCATAATGTCCCAGCATTAACGTATTTACTGTTCCCATCATGTTCATCAGTATCTGCTCAATAAAAAGCGGAACAAACAGTCCCATCAGGGTCATTGTGCCCTTGTCTGTTTTTATGCTTGCATTCTTTAAATCAAAGAATCGAAATTGTAGTTTCTCCATGTCGTATACCTTCTGCATACATATTTACTGTAATCTCACCATGCCCGGTTCTTAGCACATAGATTAACAATTTTCCATCGTAAGTCCTTCTTGATGAATTGCTATATGGTGTGTTATCCGCAAGGTCTCCATTCTCAATTCCCTTCAGGCAGCCGGCACCACTTACACAAACCTTTACTTCATGTGAATCCCAAACCACCGGTCTGCCTGCCTCATCCGTTAAAGCAAGCTCTATTTGGTACAGATAGCCGATCGGTTCATTTCCTTCGTTTTTCCATACTGTCGTCTGATAAGCTGCTGCCGGATTCGTTGTGCAAAGGCTTGCCCGCTTTCTTTCCTTTCCATCGGCATCATATCCGATAGCAGTAAGCTCTCCCTCTGTAAACGGAAGCTCAAAGCAGAAATTACCTTCACCGTTATATTCCCTTTGTCTTGCAATCTCTTTCTGATTTAAGCAAATGGCGACTTCCGGCAGATTCGAAAAGCATTTGATTAGAATCGGTTTTCCATGATCATAATTCCATGATTGTACGCATGGCAGCCACTCATTATCCACATCCCCGGCTATTCTTGTTGCCATCTCAAGTACCGGCTCTTCGCACCAATAAGATTTTCTTGCAAGAAACCGATGTTTTTCGTAGCCCGCCAGACTGATCAGTCCCGCTGCCGATCCGTGAATCGGCCAACCATGTGCTTCCCCAAGGTAATCGATTCCTGTCCATAAAAACTGCCCGCTTATATAGTCATTATCAGCCACCACACGCCAAGCCTTGTATTCATGCCCGTTTTCACTTCCTGTAATCGGAGTCTTAGGATAGGTTACATGATCTTTCGCATATAAGTGTTCCTTGTAATTATAGCCTGCTACATCCAGCGTCTCCAAAATACCCAGTTTTGCAGAAAGCTCCGGAAATGCGAGTGCCATCGTAACCGGTCTGCTTCCATCCTCCTCTTTTACAATGGCAGAAAGCCCCTTTGCAATTTCCACCATGCGCTCTGCATTCGGCTTATCCGGATCATACATACGCTCCGCTTTTGGTTTGTTGGCGTCGTTGTTTCCTGTCATGGTCTCAAAGGATGGGTGGCAATACGGATCATTCGGATAATCAATCTCATTTCCTATGCTCCACAGAATAACCGATGGATGCTTGCGGTCACGGCGAACCATCGCCCGCAGATCCTGCTCATGCCACTGCGGGAAATCCTCTGCGTATCCTTGATGCTTCGGCGGATATACATTGTGTCCCGTCGACCATTTGTTTTTTGGGCACTCCCATTCATCAAAAGCCTCATCCATCATTAAAAATCCCATCTCGTCACACAGCTCATAAAGCTCTGGCATATGTGGGTTATGACTGCACCGGATCGCATTACATCCACATTCTTTTAACTTGGAAAGTCTTCTCTCCCACACTTCTTTGGTCACAGCCGCCCCAAGCACACCTGCATCGTGATGCACACAGACACCTTTTATTTTTTGCGATATTCCATTTAGGAAAAATCCTTTTTCCGCATCGAAAACAGCAGTACGGATACCGACCTTTTGCTTATCGCAAATGTAAGAATTACCTTCCAGGCGATACGTCGTCTGAAGCGTATACAGATATGGATTTTGTATATCCCACAGGACCGGCTGTTTCATCTGCCCGTCGAAATGAATTGTCTTTTTTTTATTGCCTTCCGACAGAATTTCGCTGTCCTTCGTCCATACTAAGTTTCCGCTCTGATCATACAACGAAAAATTTACCCCCACCGATTCTTTATAAGCTGTTTCGTTTACCATCTCATGGCGGATGATAAATTCTGCTTTATCAGAGCTGACAGACGTTGTGTATAGGTAGGTTCCGTCAAGTTGCGGATGAACCAGTTCTTCTACAAGGATAGCGGCCTTCCTTGTGATACCGCTTCCTGTAAACCATCTGGAATCCGCGATATCCTGATGAGTTACCTTTACCGCAATGACATTTTCCTCCTTACCAAAGCTTGCAAATTTAGAGATATCATAAACCACCGGAGTATAGCCATTCGGGTGTTTTCCCAGATTGTAGCTATTGATCCACACTTGACTGTTTTTATAAATTCCGTCAAACTGCAGCAGAATATGCTTTCCCTCATATTCCCTGGGAAGATTTATGTGAAGCCTATACCAGCCGATTCCTCCGGACAGGTATCCCGTTCCGCTGGAATTTTCACGCTCAAACGGTAACTCCACCGACCAGTCATGCGGTAATGTAACCTCCCGGAAATTGCTGTCATCCCAACCCTTGTAAAAGGCCTCCTCACATTCTCCATAATGAAATTTCCATCTCTGGTTGATATTGATAATCTGTTTATCCATAAAAAGCCTCCGTCCTTCATTACTTTTTTTCATCTTAATAAAAAACGGAGGCTAAGACAATATACTAAAGCACTCATCTTTATCTAATAGCGACTTTTTTGAGTTTTCATAAAAGAATCTGCATAGGATGTCGGAGACATGCCCACGTGCTGTTTGAACACGCGGCTGAAATAGTATTCATCCGGATACCCCACCCGCATACCAATAATCTTACTGTGCATATTGGTCTGCTCCATCAGGCGTTTTGCGTGTTCGATCCGAATATCTGTCAGCCGCTGGAAAATCGTTTGCCCCGTCATGTTCTTAAACACCCGGTTCAAATAATCGAAGTTACAGGAAAATTCCTCTTCAATGCGGGCGCTCGTAATTTCCTGCGCATAGCACCGATTCATCCACTCGAGCAGTGCTCTTGCACACTGCCTGCTCTGGGGAATTTTTCCGTCAAAACGGTCATGCATACTGGTCACATACCATCTGGAAATCTGAATCAAGGCCTCCTGCAATCGCAGAGACACCATAACCTTATGATTTTCAAATGCGCTGGAGTCGTCCATTACCGCACGCTCCAAAAGTTCATTTAGATATACCTGGTCATTCACATTCTGAATTTTATAATGGCGCGGCAGATAGTAAATGCTCTCATCATATCCGCCGTAAGATACATTATATAAACTCAAATCCCGCTTTCTTCTCTGGTACTGCTTTCGATAGATTTCCTCCTCATTTTCTACCGAGATCAGCTGCATGTCCTCATGCCTGAAATGCACATAATAATAACTGCAGGTTGTTGCGTCTACTCCCTCATGGGTCTTTTCGCCGTCCAGAATACACACATCCCCAGGCATCAGATTGATTGGCACCTGATCCTCTAGCAGATGCATCTGTCCGGACTGAATGACATACATAATCTGCTCGTGCGCCTTGCGTTTTCGGTGCACGTAGGGCGGAACAATTTCTGTTTTGTCCACAAAATTTACTTCTGGAAGAAGCTTTGCATTCATCCTGTAAAATTCCATGTGTTCTCCCCCTATCTATCCAAAAGCAGGATCTCTAATACACACACGCTTGTACCTCTGAGTAAAACCTTCGATACATCCACGTTTTGTTCTGTAATAGCAACCTTTTGGGGTTCCTCAAAAGAATTCTCATCCAAAGGCTCCCCCTCTATGAAAAATCCCGACACAGCTTCCGTCGTTTGTTCTATGTCAATCGCAAGTTCCTGCGCGCGATCCGAAAGATTGACCAGTTTTAAATACACGCAGCTCTTCGCCTCGTCCAAGGAAGCCGATACATATATACTCTGCTGCTCGAATTCCTTAAGTACCTCCTCTTCAATTGCAAGAGAAACACTTCCGGTATGTTCGCAAAACAGTTTCTGCACATAATAGCTTGGACTGCCATAGGAAGTTTCCTTGTTAAACCAGATCAAATCCGGCTGCCATTGCTGATGGTTATCCCTTGCAAACAGCGGTGCATAGCAGCTCATTACCACATGGTCTGCATTTTTCTCCACGCCAGTCAAAAAAGCAGCTTCACAAAGCGCGGCATATAGATTATTTCTGCGCTTTGAAATCTCTGAGGAGGTATGCGCTGCATACTCTCCGGCAAAAACCTTTGGCAGCGTTCGGTCATACGAATCATACCGGTGCACATTTTTTAAAAACCATTCCGGAGATTTATAAAAATGCTCATCAACTGCATATGCCTTTCCCTTATTCTTTTTTAACCATGAATATGCATAATCAAAATCCTCTCCTTCACTATCCCAGCCCGCACAGGTAACTAATCGGATTTCCGGACAGCGTTCCTTAAACACTCTCTCAAATGCTTCAAAGCGTTCAAAATACGTCGGTCCCCACTGCTCATTTCCAATACCGATAAGCTTCAGTCCAAAGGGTTCCTTATGTCCCATTTTTACACGAACGCTTCCCCATTTGGTATGCTCATCGCCATTTGCAAACTCCACTAAATCCAGCGCATCAGAAATAAATGGCGCAAGTTCCTCCATCGGCGTAAGAAGACTTTCATGCCACTGACAGGTCATCCCACAATTGAGAACCGGCACCGGAATCGCTCCAATATCCTCGCACAGCTGAAAATATTCAAAGAATCCAATTCCATAGGACTGGAAGTAATCCTTCGAATGTCTTCCCTCCTGCTGATATTCTTCTAACTGCCATCTGTTCCAGTTGCACTTTCGCTCATAAGGTTCTCCGATGGTATCCTTCCAGTTATACATATTGGAAAAGCTTCTTCCCTCCACAATGCAGCCTCCGGGAAAACGCATAAATTTTGGCGAAAGATCCTTTAGCATCTCTGCCAAATCCTTCCGCATTCCGTTTTTGCGTCCCAAAAAAGTATCTTCCGGAAACAGGGAAATATATGAAAATTCTACTTCAGAAGCTTCCAACAGCCGGATGGTTAATACCGCATGTGACGCAGATGCGGTGCACGAAATCACAAGCTCAATCTTCTGCCACTCTCTTGTATTTACCGTAAACTCTGCACTTCCTGCTTCATCTCCCAGCAACTGGCCCTCTGCCCCTTTGTATTCACAAATCTTCGCACAAAGGGATACCGGCTTTTTGCTTCTTGCAAAGCAGGTAAGGCGATACCTGCTGCCACTCTTTACATACAGACCCTCCTGACAGAAACCCTCGTTGTACAATGCGCCTTGTTCCTTCCCGGTCAGTCTTGCTGCATATGCGCCAAACGGTTCTTTTGCATCCGTTCTTTTTACCGAAAGATGCGCCCGATCTGTTGTCTTCCAACGAAGGGCATGAAGATCTTCCTGCCTCTCCTTGTCATAATAGGCAAAGGACCGATTCGCCACAAGCTCGCCGTAGAGTCCGCCGTCCCCTGCATAATTGATATCTTCAAAAAATATTCCATACAAAAGAGGGCTGATTTCATTCGCCCTCTTTGAAGCACTTAGCACTATTTTCTGCATGTCCGCAACTTATTCTCCCCAATAGATATAGTTTACAAAGTCCTCTGCCCTTTCCAGGCGGGTACTGTTTGAAATAAATACCAGATAGCAATCCTTTGGAAGCAGCTGATATTCCTTTACCAGATAGCTGTCCGTAATCCGGATTGCCGCAGGGTATGCCTCGTTCGTCTCGTCGTGGTGTGCCTCTACAATGCAATCGGACAGCTTCTCCATCATCTCCTTTGAAAGACATTCCGTAAGGTCTGCATAGGTATCTCCGACCTCAAGACTGTATAGGGCGTCCTCCGGAAGAATCAGATAATCCAACTCCTTTGCGGACATCAAAGACATCAGCTTTACCCGGTTTGCATACATATACTGATCCAGATTTTCGATGTCTGTGCTGATATTCAAAGATGTGTTTAAATACACTTTCCGGTATTTTCCCGATCCGAGATGCTCCAGATATCCGTCCATCAGATACTGCTCGCCCTCCTCGGAAATATAGGTGTTTACCAATGCTCCCTCAAACAGATTTTCTGTTTTTGCACTTTTAATCACACTTGAGGCAATGCTTACAACCGCCACAAGAGCCGCAATAATTGCAATCGTCCATTTCAGATAATACGTCTGAAAATAGGACCATCGCTTTTTGGCATCCATCTTCGCCCATTTTTCCTTTTCGATTTTTACGCTTTCTTTAAATCCAATTCCGTCCGGCATTTTTGTACTTCCTTTCTCTGCCTAAGCTTCCTGTTATTGTTCTTTTGTCGTGGCAAGATAGGCCTTAAGGCTTTTCTTAAGCTGTCCTGTCACAGCATCGGACGCACTTAGATCAAACCCGCAGAAGACAATCCATGCCTTCCCCCATTTTTTTCTCAAACAGAAGCGCATTTTTTGTATTGTCCACATAATTCGGAACGAACTCCACAATCGGAGCAATCTCCTCCTGTCCTGTTAAATCAAGTGCTGCCGCATGTTCGAAAACGTATAATCCTCGATGATATCCACATCCGGGTAGACGCAATACTGTCCCGCCTCAAAGGTAATGATCGGCGCAGGAACCTTAGATACTGCTTTATCATAACACAGCCCCGTAGCTTTTGCCACCTCATCATGAAGATCCTGTATCCTCACAGGATTGTGATAGGCCGAAAATGCGCAGAAATAATCCTCATAAGGAGACATCGGATGATCAAAATTCGACGTCTGTGTGTACAGATGCCGTTCATCATAGCTCTTTGCCGCAAGCGTTAAGCTTCCGATCTGATTATCACAGGTTGATCCCGGAAGTATAAAACTGTTCTTTGGAAATGTCTTTTCATAGTATTTTTTGGCAATTCCAAGGTCCTCTTCATCCGTAAGATACCGCCAGCTGCCTGCCAGAGAAATCGTCTGCTCCATAAGTTATCGTTCCTTATCTTTTCTAAAATTCCCGATAGAAATCATCCTTTATCTCGGAAGTAACAAGATATGCCTGCTTTCCATAGAAAAGCTTTGCGGGCAGTCTCCACACGCTTCCTTGATAGAATTCATCCGCCACCAGTTCTTTGTCCGCATAGACCTGGGCGGCGTCGCACACATCCGGGATTTCCACAAAGCCCTCCTCCCCGGCCACTCGGATCTTATACCAGCTTAATTTCCGCATGCCGCCAATCTTAAGCTCGTAATCGTAGGTTACTTCAAACGGAGCCTCGCAGGCTTCTCTTTCTAACTCCACTGTTTTCGCCAAAGAGATGCGTTTTACCTCATGTCCGTCCACATAGAGATCCTGTTCGTCTCCCAGACAAAGCTTTCCGTTTAGTTTTCTTGCAAACCGCGCCTGATCCCATGTCAAAAGAATGAACGTGATTTTTCCCTTTTTGAATCCGTCCGGTTTCCCCGCATGCGGTTCCGCCACTTTTCCGTCCTCGAATTCAAAGCAGGCCTTCACTCCCGGAATCTCGACAAAATAGTATGTATGATCCACCCTGCAAAGAGGCTGGGCTGTTGCGGTTTTTAATACCTCTGTTCCGCATACCATGCAAAACGGCATAAAAAAGCAGACTTTCCCGCATACGTCAATCGGCGGAAAAACCACGCTTCCCGTATCAATCACAACATCCTTCACATCCGTAATCGGAGTATGTCTCTGGTGATGATTTACAAATACAAATCCGCTCTTCCCGTCTGTCCGCATACTGTAGCGAAGTGAGGTGCAATCCGCTCTGTCTACTGTTTCCTTTGCGGCAACATACTCCATCGGTGCAAGCACGTCCCCAAAGTCCGCGACAAACAGGTTCAGCAGATTAAGCAGCCGGTAATGCTCCCTGATTTCCCCAAACTCGGAAATCGGAGCCTGAAAATCATAGGAAAGCGTCGGATAATCATTCGGATATCCGCATTGCTTATCCTCGTTTAAGGCATGGAATTTTCCAAGCTTATGCTGACCGCCGTGATACATATAATATCCAATCAAATTGTTGCCGCATCCGAGCTTAACCAGAGATGCCGCATACACATCAAACGGGTCAATGACAGATCTTCTGTGATGCGTGTTTTCGATTCCTCCTCCCATCTCGCAGGTTGCAAACGGATAATCCTCATATGGAAGCCGTCCCACCGGCGGAATCAGGGAAGCATCGTATTCCGTAATTTCCTTTAAATCCGCTCCCACAGCGCCCTCGTTTCGCATCGGCTGAAAGAAAAAGTGCATGGACGGCGGCAATCTGTCTGTATGCGGCTCCCATGGATATTCCACATATCCGCCAAATACCGGAACAACCTCCGCAAGGGGCAGCCGCGCTCCGTCCTTGCGGTTCCACCCGGTAGCGGTGTAAATCGGCGCGCGAAATCCGATTTCAAGCGCAAGCTTCTTTAAAGCTGCAATATAGTCTGCATTGTCCACACATTCATTTTCAATCTGGATTGCAATAATATTGCCGCCCTGATCGTAAAACAGCCCATCCACCTGCTCGTAAATCTTTGTCCAGTATGCTTTTACCTGATTCATGAAGCCTTCATTTTTGTCCCGGAGCGCATACTCTTTTTCATTCA
The DNA here is from genome assembly GCA_964614035.1 of uncultured Lachnobacterium sp. Classification (GTDB taxonomy): domain Bacteria; phylum Bacillota; class Clostridia; order Lachnospirales; family Lachnospiraceae; genus Roseburia. The sequence goes on along the minus strand of CAZTKM010000002.1, from coordinate 16,037 downwards.
GCCAGTCCGGAAATCCGCCGTTTCTTGCTTCCCCGTGCGACCATGGTCCAAAGCGCAGCACAAAGTCAAGGTCTAAGCTTTTACATTCCTCGATAAACGCACGAATATCGTGATTACCGGAAAAATCAAAGATTCCCTCCTCCTCTTCATGGTAATTCCAGAAAAGATAAGTGGAGATGACATTGATCCCGCCTGCCTTCATTTTGCAAAGCTCCGTATGCCAGTTTTCCCTTTTATCTCTTGAAAAATGGTATTCGCCCATGGCACCGATCCACGGCTTTTTGTTTCTCTCAAAATACAGGCTGTTTACCTCAATCGTATCGCCGGAAGGATTGCTGCCGCCCATATGCAGATGGCCTCGCTTGATCTGTGATTTATGATACTCCTTAAACCGATACTTCATGATAAGTTTCCCCTGCTTTGATTTCTACGGTCTTACCGCCTGCAGAAAGCCATACCGGCATCGCGGATGTATTTTTAATCATCGTCTTATCCGCGCTGTACTCCAGATTCTGTAATGCCTGTTCATAGAAGAAAATTTCGCTGTTGGTCGCATACCATACATCCGGCTGTCCGGACAGTCTCTTTAAGGTTTCTTCCATAAGCTCCCATGTCTCATGCCCGTCCAATTCATAGGAATGTCCCCAGATATACAGAAGCTTTTGATAATTATAATGACTCTGCTCTGTCTTATCATGTAAGAAACGGGTAATCAGAAGCTCCATCATCTCATCGCCAAAATGACAGCTCGGATGCCATGCCATAAAATCCCTTGGCATGCCAAGTGTTTTCGTTGCCACCGTAGTGCGGCTGTAGTGAATGCCGCACTCCTTCAAAACGGCTATAACCGTATCGTCATAGGTTCCGAACGGATATGCCATTCCTGTGACCGGATATCCTACCAGACGCTCTAGATTCTTTCGATCCTCCATTACCTCATAACGAATCGCATCCTCATTCAGATAGATCAGATTCGGATGAGAAATGGTGTGAACAGCAACCTCATGCCCTTTATATAGCTGTGCAACTTCGCTCTCTTCAATTTTATTGTGTGTGGTTTCCCTGATGAAATTTCCGTTTGCCTTTGCAAATTTTCCGAAGCATCCCGAATCAAGATTAAACGTTCCGCGAACCTGATATTTATTAAACAATTCCACCAATCTGCGATCCTGTGTAACCCCGTCGTCATAGCTGAATGTAAGACACTTTTCTTTTCCGTCATAAAACAATGGTCTGATCATACTTTTATCCTTCTTTCTTCCAACACCGGTCTCTACTTTGCCGCACGCTTTATCCCGACAGCCTCATCGATCCGGTTTAATTCATCCTCTGTAAATTCCGGGCTTTGAAGCACCCCAAGGTTTGTAACAATCTGTTCCGGACGGCTGGCGCCGATGAGCACGCTCGTTACGACACCGTCTTTTAAAATCCACTTTAACGCCATCTGGGATAAGGTTTCTCCGCGGTCTTGTGCGATTTCGTTCAGTTTTCGAATCTGTCCGACCTTTTCATCTACGGTGTCAGCCTTTAAGAATCTTCCGTCCGTATGGATTCGGCTGTCCTCTGGAATCCCGTTTAGGTAGCGATCAGACAGCAATCCCTGCGCAAGAGGCGAAAAGCAGATCAGTCCGACATGATTCTTTGCAGCCGCCTCTTTTAACCCATTCTGTTCAATGGTTCGATCCAAAATGTTATAGCGGTTCTGATTGATTACGAACGGGCAGTGAAGCTCATCCAGGATAGCCTTTGCCTGTTCCATCTTCTCGCCCGTATAGTTGGAGATTCCGACATATAAGGCTTTCCCGCTTCGAACAATCTGGGCCAGCGCCTCCATGGTCTCCTCAAGAGGAGTCTCCGGATCCATTCGGTGATGGTAGAAAATATCCACATATTCCAGTCCCATTCTCTTTAAGCTTTGGTCTACGCTTGCAATCAGGTACTTTCTGCTTCCCCAGTTGCCATAAGGGCCGTCCCACATATCGTAACCTGCCTTTGTGCTGATGATCATCTCATCGCGGTAAGCCGACATTTCTTCCTTTACAATTCTTCCGAAATTCTGCTCGGCGCTGCCCGGTTTCGGACCGTAATTATTTGCAAGATCAAAGTGCGTAATTCCATGGTCAAATGCGGTAAAGCACATCTGTTTCATGTTCTCGTAATTACCGGTATCTCCAAAATTATGCCAAAGGCCGAGCGAAGCCTCCGGAAGCATTAATCCGCTTGCTCCACATCTGTGAAATTTCATTGTTTCGTATCGATTATCTGCTGCTTTATACATTGTTCTCTCCTTTTTTCACTTAACATCATTTTAGGTAATTGCAAAACTCAGACTGTACAACCATTCGTTGGACAGTATACATCTTTTAGTCTTCCATACTCTTCCTCTGTAATCGGAAGGACTCCTCCATGGCGCTTTTTGATTCCGCCAAGGTCATAGTCCTTTTCTTCCAGAATTGTGAATTCTCCACTGTCCAGATTCTCGCATAGGATAGGAAGATATCCCTTCTGCGAAGCAAAACGATCCACAATCAGGCACCATTTTTTCCGGTCTTCCAGAAAATAACACTCCGGGCCCTCCACTCCGGGCAGACTGCGTAAGGTTTCCGATGGAATGTTTACAAATTCTCCCATCAGATCGTCGCCCCTGTCTAAGGTTACGACCTTATCTGTTTCATCCTTTGAAAAGCGGTAATAGTACCCGCCATCCGACAGGATGGTTGTATCTATGACATGATTTTTGCGTTCGATATAAATCTTTGGCTCTGTGAACTCTTTGAAATCCTTTGTGTAGGCCGCGTAAATTCTCTGCTTCGCCTGTTCGTCCCCTGCAAGTCTTACCATGGATGCGAAAAAAACGAGATAGGCATCCCTCTTTTTATCATAGATTGCTTCCGGTGCCCACACGCAGCCTGCCTCTTTTACGCCGATTTCCACGCTTCTTACCTTACTCCAATTTACGAGGTCGTCCGACTCCCATATCAGAAGGCATCTGCTTCCGGCATATTGTGCCACGTCCCAGCCCTTTTCGTTTGCGATGCGAAGGTCTGTTGCAATCAGATAAAAATGCGGATGTCCGGTACGTACATCACGAATAAGGAACGGATCTCTTGCCCCTTTTTCCCCGATATCGGATATCAGAATCGGGTTGCCGCCGTTTAGGTCCTCAAAATGCAGTCCGTCTTTACTGATTGCAAAATAAATCTGCTCGCCGTCGTCTCTTCCATCCGTAAATGTAACAAAGAGATATCCTCCTGTTTTTATTGTATCGTTACCCATAATTCCACCTTTCTGCAGCTTTCCGGCAGTTCTTCCTCCGGCGTCATATGAAGCACCGGAATCCCCTTATTATCAAACTGAATCGATTTTACCCGGGCATGTCTGCATGGGTCGGAAAGCGGATTCTGCCCCGGTTTTACATACTCGCACTCCCCATAGTTTCCGTCTGCGTCCTGCGCATTTGAACAGTGGAACGGTCTCGCATGGTAGACGAGCACATCATTTCCGTTCTCATCTTTTGTAAAAGAATTATGCCCCGGCCCGCACTGATTTTCAAAATCTTCGCTTCTTAAAAACGGATGGTCATATTTCTTCCAGCTCTTCTTATCAAGCAGATTTGCATCGCAATCGGCTTCCATCATGCCTATGCAGTATGTATAGTCGGTGGCTGATGCGGAAAAAGCCACAAAAATTTTATTTCCATGCTTTAGAACGGAAGGACCTTCATCCACCTTCACGCCTCCGCGCATCTCCCACTCGTACTCCGGTTTTGTCAGAAGCATCGGTTCCGAAATAATCTCCCATGGCTTCTTTGCATCAATTTCCGCCAGAAATAAATCGGACAGCTGATCCTCCCCTTTTTGCGCCCATATCAGATACCATCTTCCTTTGTTTTCAAAGCAGGTCATATCCAGTGAAAAGTCGCTAAACGGAACAAATGCCCGCCCTTCTTCTTTTAACTCATCCGATTCGGTTACCCGGTACAGATTTGATTCATCTTTTGTATACCAGCTTTTGGGATTCATCAGGTCTTTTCCGATACACTTTAGCATATGGGGCCGGATAGTCCATACATTTTTTGGATCAATGCTTCCGGTAAAAAGAATATAGTAGCTGTCGCCAATTTTATGCAGCTCCGGAGCCCAGATATAGCGGTTAAGTCTCTTCGAATCCTTCTGGTGCCAGACAGTAACCTCCTTCGCGTCTTTCAGCCCCTGAATGGTTTTCGCCCGTCGGAGCACGATTCTGTCATATCCGATTCCTGCCTGATTTTCTCCGGTTCCTCTCACCGGATATGACGCTGTAAAATAATACCATCCATCCTCTGCAAGAAGCACATAAGGGTCTGCGCGTTCTTCGGCAAGAACCTCTTCGTATTCCGGAAAAACAACCTGCCCATGAAGTCTTACCCTTCCGGTCTGCTTTGGAAGAGCCGCCACTTTTGCTTCCTCCCATGCAATATGAAATTCCTTGCTGCTGCCGTCCTCATAGTCTGCAATAAGCTTCACGTCAGACAGCGCTTCTTTGATACGTTCCTTTGAATCTGTGCTGCTGATTTCAATTTCGTCTTTACTCAGTGCTGCATTTTTACATTTCCTAAGCATTTCCAGACATTTAACGGTATAATTGCCAAATTGTTCAACATTGCTTAAAATTCCTGCTTTCAACTTATTACTTGTCTTAATGGCAAGATTGTATTGCTCGATTGTTATATCGTTTTCCGATAATGCCTCCTCCAATTCATCCATATCATCTTCTATCACTGTTCCGTCCGGATATACGACCAAATCCAGATACAAATCATCAAAATATGGAATCCCGTCCCAATCCACTCCCTGTCCGGCAATCATATCTATATACCACAACAGAATTTCATTTTTTTCATTCATCATTGCCGTAATGCAATAAAAGTCATTTTGCGGTAAAATGGACAGCCATTTTAACCCGTTATCGCAAACGGTAATATCTTCTCCGTTAAACCTCCATATCTGAGGTTTTGACACTTTTTCTATCTCAATCAGCCCAATGTATCCTTCAAAGAAGTCTGTGTTTACATGCGTTCCCCGAATCTTCTTACTCTTTATACATTTCCACTCATCATAAGATAATCTGCTTCTTTTCAATACATTTCCCTCCGCCAACTCCTTATGCTTCCCAGTTACCGGTCTGACATTCATAACTGGAAGCTGGTGCTTCTGCTTTTTATGCTTTACATCTAAAAGCAACAAAATTTGTATTTCCGATGTAATTCTTCTCTTTTGCAATTTCCAAAATACATCGATGCCAGAAGAAACGTTCTGTATCCCGAAATTTTCCGATTCTCATGGTCTCCCATACATTTTAACATATAAGCAGAAAATGGATAGTATGTTTCCACACTATCCACTCTCTTTTTTCACTTTAGTCCAAATGGAACAACGGCTTTAAATCGACAGATACCGGACTGTTATCGGGATTTGTCTCCATGATATCCGCCATGAAATCCCACCATTTCCGATTGATAGCAGTATCCGCACCCTTTGCCCAGAGCTCTTCATCCTCGATCTCGATATATCCGAATAACGTTAAGGTTTCCTTATCCAGAAAGATAGTGTAGTTTTTTCCTCCATGCTCGTGTATCATATCTTTCATTTCCTGCCATAACTCATTATGGCGCTTCTCATATTCCGCTTCCTGTCCGGGATACAGCTTCATTTTAAATCCCTTTACCATGACAAATCCTCTCCTTTTCATTTATTCCTCTGCAATCTTCATTTCAAACGGCTGTAAGAAAAATTCCTTTGTTCCGCTGCCGGTCTTTACCGTTGTGGTAAGTGCCTGATCGCTGTTGTTGATGACAACAAGCTTTCTGCTTGCCGGATAGTATGCACATTCCGCATCCGGATGGCTGCTCAGATATTTCTGGTCCAGGTCCATTCCCTTTGCGTACAGCATAAGATTTAATAACATGCGGTTGTTTGCATTGCTCTTCTCAAACCTTGAAAGATACACGCCCTTCCCTTTTCCAAAGTCATGGACTACCGCAGCCGGGATACCGTTCTTTTCTGCGAGAACCTTCGCTTTCCCATCCGTAAGGTACAGATGGGCTGCTGCCGGAACATCCGCTCCCTCCGGGAATACCGCCTCTTTTGTCTTATCGTCCACGTCATACTGCCATCTTCCATGGCATACCTTCGCTCCGGTGTCCTCATCGATTCCAAGAACGGAAGCCATTCGGAAATAGGTATCATAGCCTTCCGCTGCGGACGGCTCTTCCACTCCTAGGAATACTCCTCCCTCATAGACCCATTTCTGCAGGGCCGCCACAAGCGAAGCATCCTTCCATGCATCTCCCCCGCTCCACGCGCTTCCTGCACGTCCGGCATTGATGACGATGTCCACATCCTTTAATGCCCCGTTCTTTACGTCCTCAAAGTCAATAAAGGACACCTCCGCCGGAAGTCCCGAGAGCGCTTCGTTGATGTGGATTAAGGTGTGCATATAGGTCTCATGGAAATGCCCCGACAGGCTCCAGGAGCGGAGTTTCCCCCAGCTGTGGAGTACGGCAGTCTTACAGGGCAGCGTATATACCCCTCCGTCCGCATGCAGCGCCTTTATTCTCCGGAATTCCTCCAAAAGCTCCTCTATGTAATCCTGAAAATCCGGGAAATCCTCCGTCAGATGCAGGTAGCCTCCCAGCCCCAGACGGTCCACCGGCTGCCGCAGCAGCGCCCTGCGGATGCTGATCCAGTAATTCTTTGCGTCGCGGGTCGGATTCCCGCCCTCCATGAAGGTCGGCGCTCCTCCAAGTCCTACCGGGAACAGGTACGGATGCAGCCGCAGCTCATGCGTCTCCACCTTTACATTCGCGCAAAGCCTTGCTTCATAGCCCGAGAACACGCACTTGATCAGCCCGTCAAACCCGAATTCCTCAAAATGCCTGCTGTACGGCTCCACTCCGATCCAGCTGTCATCGTAAAATACATATGCTTTCTTTCCATACCTGTGTACGAGCTCCACCAGCTTTTTGCCAAATTCCACGACAAACCGGTTGGTAAACTCCATATAGTCCCTCTGTTTTTTCCCTGCCGGCATATGCGTGACATGCAGCTTTCCCCGGTTGATGAAATCCTCCGCGGCAAGCGCATATCCGTACTCTTTTTCAAAATCCTCCAGCGCCTTCGGGCTTACCGTAAAGTCGTAGGAACCCCAGTCCGAGTAGAGGCTTCTGTTTCTCTCATCGCTTCCCCAGATCCACACGAAGTTGTAGAACATGGAGGTAAACCGCACGACCGTTGTATCGGGATGGCTCTTGCACCAGTCTTCCAGCCATCCGTACATATACTCCTGCGCTTCCCTGCTTCTCGGATCAACCGGCATCAGGTGTTCTTTCTCCCAGCTGTTCGTCACATGGTTGTACATGGATATCTCTTCCCAGATGCGGTATGCCAGAAAGTTTACCGTATAATTGTGGAACGGCTCCGCTCCCTGAATCACTACATTTCCGGCTTCCGGTTCATAGCTCCATTTCCCGTCCGGCACTTTCTCCTCCGCGGTCCGGTCATATACTTCCCAGTATTTTACCGATTCTTCGCTGTCATTTACCGCGAACTGTTCTTCAAAATATCCGTCCAGTAAATGAATGGCAAGCACTTCATCCTCTGCCATGACGGCATGGCTCATAAGAAAACTCTGCTGCAGACAGTCCATATGTTTTTTTGCCCACTCATTATGATCGCGGATAATACAAATCGTAGAATAGATGCCGTACCCTGCTTTCGTGATTTCATCCGATAATACGGTTCCGTCACTGTCCCGGATGACGTCCGCTCCCCACTTTTTTGCCAACCGAAGCGTCAGTTCTTCATAACCTGCTTCCCCCGGCAGAGTAAAGCTGCCCTTTTCTTCCGCCATAACTGTTATTCCTCCTATATCTGCATTTGCCTGCATATCGCTGCGGCGTCTTTTCTTTTTATCTCCTTCTGTAAAGGAACATCTCTTTTTATTTTTTCCGCTTCCGCCTCATCCACCGTTTTTCTGCTCATATAGCCATTGAGAAGCATCCGGATAAACTCTTCTCCAGTCACTTTTTTCTGTGGATAGAATTTGTTGCTGCAAATCATGGATTCCGAAATCAGCCCATTCTGCCATGCGCATTCCACAATCCCCGCATAGGTCTCATGTCCAATTACATCCGTAAACATATCATTATACACATTGGTTGGGAAAAATTTCATGGTCTGTATTACCATCTCAAGCGCTTCGACCCGGGTAAGCGCATCCTCCGGCCTTTCCAAATCCGCAAACAGATTCCCGTCGATTGGGTTCTGCTTATCCGCATATTCTTTCGGAATAACAATCTTTGGAAAAGATTCAGCCGGAAGCCACAGCTTATAAGGCTGCTCCTCGACCAGACCCGCCCTTTTCATCTCTTCATACACATATCCGGCAAACAGATATGCGCCGTAATCGTTGCTATGTGTATAATCGGATGGAAAAAAGAATCTTTTTACGGCCTCTCTTCCATGTTCCATTATAAAGCGCATACTTAACCGATGCAAATCAAGAAACGGAACGTGTTGTTCTGCCGCAATATCCATGCAGACCTTTGCATATTCCTCCAGCAAATCGTTGTACTCGCCGGTCCGAATCCATGAGTTTCTCGCAAGCGGCGATACCAGTACCGGAACCGCTCCTTTTTCCTTTATCTCCAGGATGTAGGTAAGCATACGCTTTCTGTATCCCTCGTTCGCCTTCAGTTCTGCCAGTTTCTGGTCATTATGGCCAAATTGAATCAGGCAGAGATCATTCTCCCTGATTCGGTCAAGCAGCACCTGATAATGTCCCTCTGTCCGAAAGCTTTCTGTCGTCAGACCGGAATGCGCATGATTGGAAACCGCCATCTGTTCGTGCAGATACGCGGAAAGCATCTGTCCCCAGCCGCAGTAGCTGTTCCATGGATAATACGGATATGCCGCGCTCTGATCCGTTACCGTAGAGTCCCCTGCGATATATACGGTACGCCCATCCCATGGTTCGATACATATCGCGGATACATGCACGCCATTTCCAAATACAGTTACATCAACGGTTTTGTCTTCCATTGCGTTTGCATAGGTTCTCGGAATCACAGGGCAGACATTTACAAGACCGCTTACCGTTACCGTTTCCCCGGCGCATAAGCTTTGTGTACAGATTAATCTTCTTCTGCCCAGAAAAACCTGCACTTCTTCATCCCATCCTGCATATAACGATACTGTAACTTTATAGTTACCTTCCGGCACTTCCTTTACAAAGGTCAGCGGCATCCTGCCGCCTTTTGTCCAATTCATAAAGCAGCCTTTTTCATCCTGCAGGATACCTGTCAGTATTTCATCCTGACACCAGAAGGACGGCTCCATTCCATGGTTTAATTCCGCAATCTGAAGCTCTTTACAAGCATTACGATTTTCTTCTGTCAAAAAACCATAATCCTGATTTTTCTTTTTCAAGTACAAATCATCGCGGGATACAAAGGTATGCCCTGTTCTTTCTCTATCAAACGAAAAGCGCATATTATAGCGCTCCGTCGCTGCGGATATTCGCATAATCAAGCGCTCCTGCAAACAGTGCAAGCGCCATGCCCTGTCCCCAGCCCTGAATCCATTTCTTGGAAATATTGCGGTATCCGTCGCGGTCTTTCATAACCGCTGTTCCTCCGGACACATTCATCACTCTTCCGTCCGGGGCCACATTGTCAAGCACACCCTGAAGCGCTTTGTTAATATATTCGATATGAAGTGGGTTTCCCTTATCAATCATTGCCGCAGCAATGCCTGCAGAGGCCGAAATTTCTTCATAGCTTTCCTCATCATCAAGAATGGTTCTCCATAATCCGTTCTCCGTCTGTACCGTCTTTAAGGAGCCGAGAAGTTCATTTAACGAGCCGACAATTTCAAGAAACTGCGGATACAGATACGCTTCCGGAAGAATTTTCCCGACCTGTGCCATGGTATATGCAGCCCAGCAGTTCGCGCGTCCCCAATAAAATCCGGACATATGATCCTTATGAATGTTGTCGTACCCATGATACCAGAACCCGGTATCTTCGTTCTGCAAATACTGAATGTGCCAGTAATACTGGTTTAAGGCGTCGTCGATCATCTCTGCATCGTTTAACATTACGCCCACGCGCAATAAGAACAATGCCGCCATAAACAGCGTGTCGCACCAGCACTGCTCCGGGAAGTCATTATTTGCCGATACCGTATGCTGCAGCACGTGGTCTCCAAAACGAAGCGCGTCTTTTCGGAGATATTCGACCTTGCTCATAATAATATCCATGTATGTCTGATCCTTTGTCACATTGTATAAGGTAATCAGGCAGTGTCCCATCGCGCAGGCATTTACCGTCCATACGGAAGGAAGGCCAATCTCGTTGATATACTTATCCACCCGCTCCTTCATCACGTTCAGATATTTTTCATTTCCGGTAACTTCATAGGCCTTACTGATTCCATAGTATGCCACTCCGCATGGCCAGTCCCATGTGAGATCCATCTTCATGGTACGCTCGACAATTTTGTCTATTACTTCTTCTACCTGTTTCTGATTAAAAGAAAGCTCCGCCATATCCTTTTCTCCTCTTCTTCAATTTTCATTACGCCTCTGCGCCTTTTCCATGCAGTGCTTTTCCTATTATTTTCCCATTCGGAACCTCCCATTTGAAAATCCTAAGAAAAACATTGCATTTTTCTTTTAAAGACAGCCCTCCAGCCAAAGCCGGAGGGCTGCAATAGTTCACATTATTCTGTTTTAGAAATTACTTTAAATGTGTGGTAAGACCTGCATTGTAAGCCTCGGCCTTCTCGTCAATGATTGCCTGATAACCTGCATCGAGGTATTCCTGGCTGGCTGCTTCATAATTTGCTTCGAAATCTTCCACTGAGCCGGTAACAATCTTATCGCGAAGTTCCGCATATTTTGCAAATAATGTATCCTTGTACTCATCGGAAGCCTCAATGGTTACACCAAACAGGCAGTCCGGAGCATACATTCCTGCTTCAAAGCAAGCAAGCTGTCCCTGATAGTTAGCCCAGATTGCATCCGCGAATGCATCCGAATCCGGATATCCAACCGGTGCGCAAGCCTTAATATCCTTCTCTTCATCGCCTGTAGCATTTGCGGAAGCCTCTACCAGACACCACATATCAACGTTGTTGTTGTGGCTCTGCTGTTCCGGAATACCGGTCTGGTCAAGATATACAGGGTTTCCGTCTGCATCGTACTCGAAGTTCACGCCTTCAATACCATACTTGAGGGTGTTAAATACATCTTCCTGGCACATCCACTCAAGGTACATAGCGAATGCTTTCATTTCATCTTCCGTAGCCTGAGAAGAGAATCCAATGTATTCGCCGCAATCGCCGTTCGGACGATATGCAGTACAGGTTCCGTCCGCATAGGTCTTAGGACCTGGGTTAACAACAATTCCCAAATGAGCGTCCGGATTTGTTGTGTAGAAATCATCCAAAGCCTGAATCTGTGCGGTTGAGTAGCAGCTGTAAGTAAAGGTCTTTCCTGCAACAAAGTCATTGATTGCTTCGGAAGTTTCTCTTGTGTAGTACTCCGGATCAATATATCCGAGGTTGTAAAGTTCATTCTGTTTCTTCAGCAATGCCTTCTGAGCATCTGTTGAAAGCGCCGGAACTACATAATCGCCGGTTGTAGCCCATGTAAGCTCATCCAGTGGATATGTTCTGTACTGGTAGTTCTGGTCGGCGCCGTTTCCTTCAATCTTGGTTCCGCCAAGGAATGCTCCCTTGCCAAGCTCTGCCAGTTTTGCATAAAGGTTCATCAATTCATCCGGATCATCCGGGTATTCCGTATATCCGGCTTCCTCTAACCAATCCTGACGATAGAAGGTAACGAACTGGTAGTTTGTATTACCATAAGCACGTTTTCCTACCAGAAGAACGTTCTCGCCGTTAATCTCGGTATAAGCATCAAGACCATTATCTACCATGTTCTGCCAATATGTAGGAGCAATCTGCTTAAACCAGTCGATATCATATTCCTGGAAATATCCTTCGTTCTGATACAGGGTTACATCCGGGTAATCGTACTCGAAGCATACGGTCGGAAGAGTCTGGTCTGCTGCATAAAGGGCATAAAGCTCATTTTCCTGTCCACGTGCAAGCGGTACATATTCTACGTTAATGTTATACTTGTCGCCGAAATTCTCCTGTACCCAGTTGGTCCAGTAGTTGTCTCCAGCATCTGCACATCCGTTTGGTTCTGCTCTCTGATATACAGGGATTCTTAAGTTTACAGTCTCGTCAAATGCTGTAAATCCTTCAATTCCTGCAACAGTTTCCTCCTGTGTGTCCGCCGGAGTTGTTCCGGTTTCGCTGTCTTTTGTTGTTTCTGTGGATGGTGCATTGGTCTGTGTATCTTTGTTGCCACAGCCTGCGAGGGTTGTTACTGCCATTGCTCCGACAAGAGCGGTAGCAAAAACCTTCTGAAGAGTATTCTTCTTCATAATAATTTTCCTCCTTAATGATTATATAGTTTTTAAGCCCTTTTCAGGCGAACTACCAAAATATGTATACGATAACATTATTCCTTGACAGCTCCGATCATGGTACCCTGTACAAAATATTTCTGCAGGAAAGGATAGATGATGATAATCGGGATTGTAACAAACATAATACATGCTGCCTGAAGTACCTCAGGTGTTGTTGTATTCGATACACCGCCGACATCACCAAGCGACGCCGAAATAGACGCCTCAGCCCCCTGCACCAGCAGGTACAGTTTATACTGAATCAGACGCAGACTGTCTTTTCTGATATAGTACATGTTGTCCTGATAAGCATTCCAACGTCCAACCGCATAGAACAGCGAAAGCGTTGCGATAATCGGTTTACAGAGCGGCAGCACAATTTTTCCAAGTATCTGGAAATTCGTTGCTCCGTCGAGGAATGCCGATTCTTCCAGTGAATCCGGAATCGTCCCCATCAAATAGTTCTTCATAATAAGCATATTGTACGGCGAATAAATGAGCGGAAGAATCAGCACCCACATGGTGTCCAGCAGATTCAGCTTGCTCATCAATAAGTATGCCGGAATCATACCTGCAGAAAAATACATCGGAACCATCAGAATAAAGGTAAAGAACGATCTTCCTTTCAACCGCTTCTTAGAAAGCGGATATGCAGCGCATGTACAAACCACCATTCCAAGCAATGTAAAAATCAATGTGACAACAACGCTGTACCACATGGAATGAACCATTGAGTCATCTGCGAATACCTTTGTGTAGGCGTCCAGAGTAAATTCCTTCGGCCACAGAAACACTTCTTTTAACATTACCGGAAGGTTTCCGGAAACGGATTTCACAAACACATGCCAGAACGGTATCACGCATGTCGCACAAAGAATAATCAAAATCGCCATAATGATAATATCGCCAATATGGAACTTTATTACTGCACGATTTCCGCCGCCTCCGGAGGTGGAAAATTCTTCTTCTTTTTTTGCCATTGCACTCACCTCCTACAGCAGTCCGTCTTCGCCAAGCTTCTTGGCAATCCGGTCTGATATCAATACGAGAATCAGCCCAACCAGTGACTGGAACAATCCGACCGCAGTACCCATTGAGAATTTGCCGTTTCCAAGGCCCTTCTCATAAATGTATACCGCCAGCTGATACTCGAAATCCCGCACCTGCGTATTGTCAAATGCCGTCAATCGTTCCAGACTGCTTCCCATGACACGTCCGAGGTTCATAATAAGAAGTGTAACAATTGTGCTCTTGATGCCCGGAAGCGTTATGTAGAACATCTTCTGCCATCTGTTTGCTCCATCGATAATTGCAGCTTCGTAAAGCTCTCCGTTAATACTTGTAATGGCTGCCAGATAAAGGATGGTTCCCCAGCCCATTCCCTGCCATACGCCGATTAGCAAGTAGGTAACTGCCCAATGCCATTTTTCCGTTAAAAACGGAATTCCCTGTTCAATCCATCCCCATTTCATCAGGACGATGTTCACAAGTCCTGTCGACGGACGGAACATGGTATATGCTACCGATCCGATGATCGCCCATGAGAGGAAGTGCGGCAGATAAAGAATTGTCTGCGTTACTTTCTTAAACTTCATAAACCGGAGTTCGTTCAGCATCAACGCCAGAATAATCGGCATCGGAAATCCGACAAGCAAATCTAAAAGATTAAATGAAATGGAATTTCTTAACGCCTTCAAAAAGTCCTTATCATGAAAAATCTTGACAAAAATGTCAAATCCAACCCAATCGCTTCCTGCATATCCCTTCGCCGGTTTGTAATCCATAAACGCCATTCTCAATCCCGGATACGCTGCATAATTGAATATGACAACCAGCGCAATCGGAAAAAGAAGTAACAAATACAACTGCCAGTCTCGCTTAAATGCTTTCGACAGCGGCGTCTTTGTTTTCACTATCGGTTTCTGATTTTCACCTGTATGTTTCATAGCCGTCTCCCCTTCTTTGGATTCTAAGTGTATTATACAAGCATTATACTGCTATCTCTATTTCTTTTCAACTTATACTTTGCAATTTCGGCCATTTATTTTTTTTAAAATTATCGTTTTATCTAATATGCATTGTTTTCACGTTCATTTTTTAGTAATTATTACTAATGCTTTTTCTAAAATCAACCGGAAAAATTTGGTTTATATGATAATTTTTGAAAATTTAGTACCTTTTACCCATTCCAGTTCTGTCTTCCATGCTATAAACTTGAAAAAAAGCACTATTTTTCTCTCAAAACTGTTTGCCGGCAAAAGGAGCGTTTTATGGCTAAGCATAAAAAAACGATTATTGAATACCGAAACTACAATCTGCCGACATTCTTTCCGATTCTTTTACTCTCCGGCGAAGAATGGCGTATTTCAGATGTTCCTTCCGGCAGACTTCATTTTCACAATTGTATGGAAATCGGATTGTGTGAAAGCGACAGCGGCACAATGGAATTCATGTCCTCTCCCGAGCAATTTGCGGAGGGTGATATTACCATTGTGGGGAGCGATATCTCGCATACGACCTACTCCTCGCCCGGCACAGCCAGCAAATGGTCTTATTTGTTTGTCGATTTCGAGGAATTGCTGGCTCCGTATTTCCCGATAAGCTTATTTACCGACCAGGATTCCCTGCATCGGTTTATTCATAATTATTATGCAATCCTGCCCCGCAAAGACCATCCCGATTTGTACCGGCTGGTATGTCAGATCATTCAGGAATTACAGCAAAAAGAAAACAATTACCAATTTCTGGTAAGGGGATTGTTCCTGACTCTTCTGATTAAACTGCTGAATCTCTCCGAATCCTCGGTTGTAAAAAAGGCCTCTCCGATTGCAAACGCGAACAATTCGCTTGCAATTGCACCTGCTTTGGACTATATCCGCATCAACTATGCACAGGATTTTCAGATGGATGACCTTGCGGGCATCTGCGACATGAGTCCGACGCATTTTAGAAGAACCTTTACAAGCATTATGGGCGAAGGCCCTCTTTCCTATCTGACACATATCCGGATTTCAAAAGCCTCCGTCCTCCTCCGCACAACGGAAATGCCGGTGCTTGACATCTCGGAGGAGGTCGGTTTCCGCTCAGTCTCAAGCTTTAACCGGCATTTCGCGGAAATCATGGGGATTCCTCCCCTCAAGTGGAGAAAACAGATGTCCTATATACATGACCGGTCTGTGCTGAAATATACCGGATGGTTAGTACCTCCAAAATCGTAAGTAATCAGCCGGACAGCGGCAGTGAGTTTGAATGGACGTAAGCCCTCAATCATGATCAGCAGCCATAACATTAGGATGTATTGAATAACGTAGAGGAACTGCCCCGTCCATAACACCGGGGCAGTTCCTTTTAATATTGTGTATTTTTCCATCTTGCATTTCTTTCTTCATTGCGTTATTCTAACCTTACAAATCAATCAGTTGCGCACAGAGATAACTGATTTCTGCTTGGACAATTCACAGACATTTCGCCATGATTCCCAAGTAAACCTACAACTTCATAGTGCACAGGCTTATTA
>CAZTKM010000001.1:0-157280 GCA_964614035.1 uncultured Lachnobacterium sp. | reverse complement strand
CAGTGCGGTCTCCGGGACTTTTTACGTCAAAACACTGTCAAAGACAGGATTATAGTTTATCTGTTCAAAAAGACAAGATGTTTTTTCGTTTTCTTACAAAATATTGCGTTTTCCTTTTTTTACAAATACAATATCTATACATTCGGCTGTCCGGATTTTTATCCGGTTCAGAAACTCGAAAAGGACCTATAGAAAAAACTATAAGTCCCTTTAATCCGTCCCATCCGTAGGCTATCTGCGGTTTTTCTTCTTTATGTCGGCGAGTTCGTCAAATACGACGTCGTTCAACACTTTGATATAGGTGCCCTTCATTCCCGACGAGCGTGATTCGATTACGCCTGCGCTTTCAAATTTGCGGAGCGCATTGACAATGACAGACCGCGTAATTCCGACGCGGTCGGCGATTCTGCTTGCGACGAGAATCCCCTCTGTGCCTTGCAGTTCATCGAAAATATGGATAATTGCCTCCAGCTCCGAGAATGACAGCGTGCCGATTGCCGATCTGACAATCTGAACCTTTCTCGCTTCCTCCGCGCTCTCCTCGTTCACAGAGCGCATCATCTCCAGTCCGACTACCGTTGTGCCGTACTCGGTAAGAATAATGTCGTCGATATCGTACTCTCTGTCGCTGCGGTACTCAAACAGGGTGCCGAGGCGTTCCCCCGCAATATCGATCGGCGTGATGATTGCGCGGTATTTTCTGGATTCTTCCCCGAAGCCAAGCGTCTCGAGATTGACGTTCTCCTTGGTCGAGAGGATTCCGAGCAGACGTTCGTTCAGCATGGGATCGATATATCCCCCGACCTCATCCACAATCAGCTCCTTAATCTCGTCCACTCCCTTGCATATGCTCGAGCCGAGAACCTTTCCCTTCTTGCTGATTACCAGAATATCGGAGTCCAGGATTCCGGTAAGCACTTCGCAGATATCGTTGAATACTACCTTTGAAGAATTGCTATTGTGAAGAAGTTTGTTAATTTTTCTCGTCTTATCCAGCAGCTGTACGCTCATGTCAGGCTCCTTTTAACATCAAAAATCCTATCAGGAAAGTATTTTAATATTAACACGATTTTTCTGACAATTCAAATACTATTTCACAATTATTTCAAAATAAAATCAGATTTTATTTTACATATCCGCACTGTTCGTCTGCGCAGACGGTTTTGCTGCCCTTCATAATCATATAACCGCCGCATTTCGGACATTTCTCCGCAACCGGTTTCGACCAGCTCATAAAATCGCAGGCCGGATTGTCAATACAGCCGTAATATTTGCGCCCCTTCTTGGTCTTCTTGATGACAACGTCCTTTCCGCATTTCGGGCAGGCGACGCCGATTTTTTCAAAATACGGCCTGGTGTTTCTGCACTCCGGGAATCCCGGGCAGGCAAGGAATTTTCCATGCGGACCATATTTGATGACCATATTTCTTCCGCAGACCTCGCAGATTTCATCCGTCTCTTCGTCGTGAATGGTCACTTTTTCCAGTTCCTTCTCCGCCGCTTTAACCGCCTCGTCCAGATCCGGATAGAAGTTTGAAACCACGCTCTTCCAATTTACCTTTCCGTCCGCGACGCCGTCCAGCAGGGATTCCATGTTTGCGGTAAAGTGTTCATCCACGATAATCGGGAAGGATTCTTTCATGATCGAATTGACCACTTCGCCGATCTCCGTCACATACAGATTGCGGTTTTCTTTGATCACGTAACGTCTTGCAAGTATTGTCGTAATGGTAGGCGAGTAGGTGCTCGGACGTCCGATGCCGAGCTCCTCGAGTGCCTTAACTAAAGACGCTTCGGTAAAATGCGCCGGCGGCTGGGTAAAATGCTGTTTAGGCTCGTAGGAACCCAGACTGATTTTCGTCGTTTCGTCGATGGATTTCAGAAGCGTATTCTGCGTCTCCTTTTCATCGTCCGCCTCCACATACACAGACATAAATCCTTCGAAAGTCACCTTTGACGTGGATACATGGAAACGATAGTCCCCGATTCCGATGGTTACAGTAGTGGTCTCGTAAACGGCATTTGCCATACGGCTGGCGGCAAAACGCTTCCAGATTAACTGATACAGGCGGAACTGATCCCTGCTTAACGAATCCTTGACCTCGGAAGGCGTCCGTTTGATATCGGACGGGCGGATTGCCTCATGCGCGTCCTGTATTTTCGCGGAGTTCTTCTTTGCCCGCTCCCCTGCGGATACATAGCTTTCGCCGTACGATGCCTTGATAAATTCGCGTGCCGCCGCATCCGCTTCATCCGCGATACGGACGGAATCCGTACGCAGATACGTGATAAGACCTACGGTGCCCTGCCCCTTAATGTCCACGCCTTCATAGAGCTGCTGCGCGATGCGCATCGTCTTCTGAATCGGGAAATTCAACGCCTTGGAGGCTTCCTGCTGCAATGTGCTCGTGGTAAAAGGCAGCGGCGCCTTTTTGGTGCGCTCGCCGCGCTTTACATCCAGTACCTTCGGTTCCTTGCCCTTTAACTGTTCCAGAACCTCGTTCATCTCCTTTTCGGAGGAGACGGCAAGCCTGCCGTTCTCTTTTCCATAAAGTTTTGCGGCAATCGGCTTCTTCTCGCCCTCGACATGAAGCTCTGCGTCCAAAGACCAGTATTCCTCCGGTATGAAGGAGTTGATTTCCTCCTCCCTGTCACAGACAATGCGGAGCGCAACGGACTGCACTCTTCCGGCGCTTAATCCTCTCTTGACCTTGGCCCACAGAAGCGGGCTGATCTTGTAGCCCACCATCCGGTCAAGCATACGTCTTGCCTGCTGTGCGTCGACCAGATCCATGTCGATTTCCCGCGGATTCTTCAGCGAAGCCTTTACGGCGCTCTGCGTAATCTCGTTGAAGCTGATGCGGTATACCTGCTTGCCCTCCATTTTAAGGGCCTTCGTCAGATGCCAGGAGATTGCCTCTCCCTCGCGGTCGGGGTCGGTTGCGAGATAAATTTTCTCCGCCTTCTTTACTTCCTTGCGGAGCATGGAAAGGATGTCGCCCTTTCCGCGTATGGTAATATATTTCGGTTCAAAATCGCCCTCTACGTCAATGCCGAGCTGGCTTTTGGGAAGGTCCCGGACATGTCCGTTCGACGCAACAACCTCGTAATTTTTTCCTAAAAATTTTTTAATTGTCTTTACCTTCGCCGGGGATTCCACAATCACCAGATATTTTGCCATAAACGCGCTCCTTTGCCATATGCTATATGTGTCAGACAGTCTGAACGAAGTAATTCGGCATGATTTCTTTCGCAAAACCCTTCTGCTGCAGACGTTCTAAGATATCAAACAATGTCAGAATCGGAATGGAGGACTTATCGCACAACGTACCGATTCCGACCGGACAAAAATCGAGTAAACTATACACCAACAGTTCATCTTTTTCAAGAGAATTTTTCCGAAAGTCCATCTGAAGCCGGTCCGACGCGTCAAATACATCCCATTCCTTCAAAAAGTCTTCTATATTATATAGGATTCCGGCTCCCTGCTTAATCAGGCGGTTGGTTCCGGCGCTTAGGGAATCGGTGATGCGGCCCGGCAGAGCGTATACGTCCCTGCCCTGCTCCATCGCAAAATCGGCGGTAATCAGAGAGCCGCTCCTCTCCCTTGCCTCAATCACAATCAGGCAGTCGCACAGACCTGCAATAATCCTGTTTCTTGCGGGGAACATGTAGGTCTTAGGCGAAACGCCGGGAGCGTATTCCGACAGAATGCCTCCGCTTTCCAAGATCCGGTCGTACAAATATTGATTCTGCTTCGGGTAGCAGACGTCCGCTCCGCATCCCAGCACCGCATAGGTGCATCCGTTTCCGCCCAATGCGCCCTTGTGCGCATCCGAATCTATTCCTAAGGCCAGTCCGCTGATGATGTCAACGCTTCGAAGGGCAAGCTCCTTTGCAAGCAGCTGCGCCGTCTGTTGTCCGTAAGCGGAACGTCCTCTTGCTCCGACAATTGCAGCTGCTTTTCTTTTTGAATCCGGCAGACTGCCTCTGTAATAGATTCCGTACGGAGCGTTTGCAATCCGGCGAAGCCTCTGCGGATAATCCTCTTCCTCCTCCGACGCAAAGGAGATTCCCTTTTCCGCGAGCTTACACATCTCGTATTCCGGATCCCAGCTTTTCCTGCTTTCCGTTATGCCTGCCGCGAGCTTTTCGTCGATTCCTTCACATGCCAGAAGCTGCTCTTTGGACAGGGAATAGATTTCTTCTGCGCCGGAGAACGTTTGAAGCAGATAGTGAATTCGTGTTCCGGTTATTCCCTCTACATTGGCCAGCCACAAAGCGTATTTTTTCATAGGGCACCTCCCCAGAATCTCCGGTCGAACGTCCGGTAGCACACCGCTTCCTGCAAATGGCTCAGCGCAATCGTCTCCTTCTCCTCCATATCCGCAAGCGTTCTCGCCACACGAAGAATCTTATGATACGTTCTCGCCGTCAGATTCTCCTTCTGAAACACATCCTCCATGTATTTTTGCTCTTTTTTTCCAAGCGCGCAGTACTCCTCCATCCGGGAAGCCGGTATCTGGCTGTTATGCAAAAAAGCTTCATCCTTGTAGCGCGCTCTCTGTATTTCGTGGCACCTGCACACGCGCGCCCGGATCTGCTTCGAGGACTCCAGCCGTTCCTTTGCGGAAAGCTCCTCAAATTTAACGGCCGGCGCTTCCACGCAGATGTCAATCCGGTCGAGAAGCGGCTGCGACAGCTTCTCCTGATAACGCTTCAGGCCTGCCGCGGTGCACCTGCACCTCTGCATATCGGGATAGTACCCGCAGCTGCAGGGATTCATCGCGGCAAGCAGCAGAAAATCCGCCGGGTACGTCACGTCTGCATTTGCGCGCACAATCCGTATCTCATGGTCTTCCAGCGGCTGTCTGAGCGCCTCCATCGTCCGCTTTTGAAATTCCGTCAGTTCGTCCAGAAACAATACTCCGCAGTGCGCCAGGGATATTTCTCCAGGCCTTAGAGCCTTTCCCCCGCCGGTCAGCCCGGCCGTCGTAATCGTGTGGTGCGGATTCCGGAACGGTCTGTTCTGCACAAGCGCCGTCCTTTTTGTCAGAAGTCCGCACACGCTGTAAATCTTGGACAATTCCAGCTGCTCCCTCCGCGTCAGCGGCGGCAGAATCGTCGCCATCCGTTCCGAGACCATGGTTTTCCCAGCTCCCGGCGGCCCGACCAGCAGCATGTTATGCATGCCGCTTGCGGCGACCTCGCACGCCCGCCTGATAAAGGACTGCCCGTAGATTTCGGAGAAATCCTTCTCCTGTTTTTCTTCCTCCTCTATTTTATCGTGTTTCCTCTCCACATATGCCGCTCCGTTTAAAAAAGCGATAAGATCCTTTAAATTTTCAAACGAATACACACAAATGTGATCCGCCAGCCTTGCCTCCGCATCATTCTTAGCGGGAACCACAAATTTCTTCCTCCCCTTTTCTTTCTCATCGCAGACAATCGGAAGGATTCCGTTGACCGGCAGAATCGTACCGTTTAAGCTCAGTTCTCCGACGAACACCGTATCCCTGCAGACGGCTTCGTCCACCAGTCCCATGGAAATCAGAATCGCGACCGCAATCGCAAGGTCGAAGCCCGTTCCGCTCTTTTTGACGTTTGCGGGAGATAAATTTACCGTTATCCGCTTCGCCGGCAGAAGGATTCCGTTATTGTGCAGGGCGGTTCTTACCCGCTCCTTTGCCTCCTTTACCTCGGAGGACAGATATCCGACCATATCAAAGACGGGCATTCCGCTGCTTATATCCACTTCGACCTGAACCGGAAGCGCGCGAATTCCGTCTAATAGCGCTGTTAATGTAGTACTGTACATGATTCTCCTGTTCCGACATCCGGGAAAAGCGCATAGAATTATGCAGGAAAAAAGATGGATATATCATAACACAACATCCATCTTTTTTCATCCTATTGCGATAAAAATTTTCTCATTTTTTCCAACGCCTTCTTCTCAATCCGGGAAACATAGGATCTGGAAATCTGTAACTGTTCCGCGATTTCCCGCTGCGTCCTCTCCTTTTGACCGTTCACTCCGTACCGCATGGTAAGAATCGCATATTCCCGGTCGTCCAGCTGTTCCCTTAAATGCAGAATCATTTTTTGAATCAGATAGTTTTTTTCCAGTTCTTCCGTCACATCAACCTCTTCACATTCTAAGATATCGGCCAGCTGTATCTGGTTTCCCTCTTTATCCGTACCAATCGGTTCAAACATGGATACCTCGCCTCTGGTCTTTTTCCTGCTTCGGAAATACATGAGCATCTCGTTGTCGATGCACCGAATTGCATAGGTTGCAAACCTGCTTCCGTATTCGCTGTCAAAGGACAAAACCGCTTTAATCAATCCAATCGTCCCGATGGAAATCAGGTCTTCTGTGTCTTCCTCCGAGCCGACATAACGTTTTGCAACATGTGCGACCAGGCGCATATTATGTAAAATCAATTCATCTTTTGCCTCTCGGTCGCCCTCTTTCAGGCGTTTTAGGCAAGCTTTTTCTTCCGCTGTATTAAGTGGTGTTAAAAAAGTTTCCACGAAGCGCCATTTTCTCACATCTTTATATATTCTATGAGATACAAGTTTTTAAAGTGCTTTTCCCATCCAAATTGTGTAAAAAAGTTCGCGCACAATTCCGTTGCAGCGCCCGAAAACTATGCTATACTTGAAAGCATGAACAGGGTAATTACATACAACATCGACGAACTGCATAACGGAATGACCATTCTGCATTATCTGAAGGAGCAGGGATATACAAGAAGTGTGATCGTCGCCTTAAAGAAAACCGGCGAGGGCATCCTTTTAAACGGCAGATGGGCGTATGTCAACGAGATTCTTGCCGCCGGGGATGCACTTACCGTCCGGCTTGAGGAAACGCCGTCCGGCTCATCCATTGTACCGGTTGAGGCTTTGTTTGACATTGTGTATGAGGACGAGGATCTATTGGTGGTAAATAAACCGGCGGGAATGCCCGTCCACCCCTCCCTCGGCCATTACGAACACACGCTTGCCAATGCCGTATGCTGCTATTTTAAGCGGAAAGGAGAGGATATTGTCTTCCGCTGTGTAAATCGTCTGGACAAAGATACCACAGGGCTTTGCATCATATCCAAAAATCTGCTGGCTGCAGGTATCTTAAACGAACAGATGCGCATGCGCCGGATCCGGCGGACATACTATGCAATCTGCAGCGGTAAGGTCAGCGAATCCGGCGTCATCGACGCGCCGATTGCCCGAAAAGAGCATTCCACCGTTGAGCGATGCGTTGACTTTGAGAGAGGGGAATCCGCCGTAACCCACTATTGTCTTCTGTCCTATGACAAGGAAAAGGATCTGTCCTTTGTAAAAGTACAGCCGGAAACCGGGCGCACGCATCAGATCCGCGTCCATATGAAATATATCGGTCATCCGCTGATCGGGGATTTTCTGTACAATCCCGATTTCCGCTGCATTGACCGTCAGGCGCTCCACGCGGGCGAGCTCTCCTTCGTCCATCCGGTTACAAAAGAAAAGATGCACTTTTCTTCCGAGCTACCGCTCGAAATGAAGCGCATCCTTACATTTGTCTAAATATGTCTTCTCATAGGGCACCTTGCCCCTAAGCAGTTCGTTTTTCACAAAGGCGCAGGTCTCCTTCTCCCCCTTTACCGCAAGCATAATCAGAAGATACTCCAACAGGCTTTCGGTGTCGGGATGAATCAGATACGCGCCCTTTCCTTTTTTGTAATACTCCCATGGCCCTCTGTCGGTATACTTCTCTTTCTGGTAGTTCTTCGAGGCGCACACGCGGTCAATGAACATCTCGGCTACATATTTTATCGGCATTTTCATGCCCTGCATCCCTTTGTGCGCTTCCTCGGAATCCTCTGCGGCTCCGTAGTCAATCCAGTATTCCAGATGGTGCTTGTTGCGTCCCTTGTGATGCAGCCATGCCGTCGAAACGCCTGTCGCGGCGCGCTCCGCATTATTCGGGCTCATATACCCTTTATAATATTTACATCCTACCAGAAACTCCGTCGGCCCGTATTTGGACAGATCGTGCAGCAGGCCCTGCTTGTAAAGCCCAATCCGAAAACAGCCTGCCATGACAAGATTCTTGTGTTTTGTTATTGTGCAAAAATGTTTGATAACGTTCATTTTACTTACCAATCAGCACGCAGACTGACTGTGGTTTCATGGAGAGCGCCTGCTGATTTGGCGCCGGCTGCGGCTCATCTTCTGCCGGATTCTCCTTGTCTGCGCTGTCGATTACCACATACCATTTCTTCTTTTTTGTAAGCTTTGGAAGCGCCAGCGACGACACCGCGGAAAAAAAGTTGTATGCGACATATATGTCTTCCTTTGCCTCGTCCGCGCTGTATGCACCGCAGTACATCATTCCAAGGTTCATTCTGCCTGTATCGATTCCCGGAATCCATGCATTCTCGCCATGGAAAGACAAATCCGGGGCTCCCAGCGACTTATAATCGTTAAACTGGAACGGCTTATCGTTGGATATCAGAGTATGCTCGTTCCGAAACCGGATCAGTCTCTTCACAAACTCGATTTCCTCCTTGTGGCTCCTCTCGTTTTTCCAATTTACCCAGCCGACCGTATTATCCTGACAGTACGCGTTGTTGTTGCCGTTCTGGGAATTGTACATCTCGTCCCCGGCCAGAAGAAGAGGAACTCCCTGAGCGAAAAAAAGCATCATCATCGCATTTCTCCACTGCCGTTTCCGGATTGCCAGAATGTATTTTTTCCGCGTCGGGCCTTCCACTCCATAATTATTGCTGAAGTTCCATGCGTTTCCGTCCTCGTTGTTCTCGCCGTTGTCTTCGTTGTGGCGGTCGTTGTACATGAATACATCCGCAAGCGTAAACCCATTGTTGCAGGCGACATAATTGACGTACCCCAGAATGCTGCCCTGTTTCTTCTGCTGGTTCACAAACTCCTGCATGTTTCCGTTGATATGGTTCAGGATTTTTCTTGCAGGATACAGATACTCTTCCTTGTAGACGTACAGGTTCCTGTACTTCTTTTCTTCCCTGATCACAACGTTCTCAAATTCAGGATAAAAAATCTTCGTTCTGCTCAACAGCACGTCCTGCACAATGGCGGTAATCGGCAGCTTCTCCCCGATCAGATGAAAGCCGTCTATGTGAAATTCCCTTACCCAGTAGCGAAGCGCGTCCAGAATCAGATTGTGGTTGACCGTCACAGGGAAGTACATTTCGAGGATGCACTCTAAGCCCATCCTGTGCATACTCTGCACGAGCTGCTGAAATTCACGCGCCGCCTCCTGCGGCTTTGACGCATAGGAAGCCTTCACCGCAAAATAATTGCCCTCGATATATCCCCAGTAATTCAGACGGACTTCCCCGGTCTGCCGCTCTTCCTCCGGGACAAACACATCATCTTTCCGCTGTTCCCAGCTGATGTAATCCGGCAGCTCAACCTTCTTTGGAAGCATCAGTTCCTCAAACTCGTAGACCGGCATCAATTCGACGGTCGTTACGCCGAGTTCCTTTAAATACCCGAGTCTGCTCTCTATTCCCTTAAAGGTTCCGACGACGCTCTTAGGTGCGCCATGATCCATGGTAAACCCCCTTGCGTGGAGCTTGTACATAATCATCCTGCCCTTTTTGATTTCGGGCTGATGGTCATTCTGCCAGTCGAATTGCGTCGTCCAAATATTGCCGTATACCCGGAGTTCATCCTTGATCCGCTCCCTGTTATTCCAGATTTCGCGTCCGCTTATTGCCCTTGCGTAAGGATCCAGCTTTTCTTTTCCGTTGATCTTGTACTCATAACAATATTCCGCCGGCGAAAAACCGGAAATTTTCACAGAGCGAAGCGATCCCATGCAGAATTTCTGCGGAACCTCGATTTCATACTCTTCTTTTGTCTTCTTATCAATCAGCACAACGCAGCATACGTCTTCCTTCTCCCCTTCAAAGGTAAAGATTGCCGCATCGTCCTCCTTGTAGGTGTATGCACCCATTCTGGCATAATCGCCCTCGTGTACTAAAAACTCCATGTTGCCTCCAAATCAATTCCGTCTCGTCTGGTCAGTTGCTCATTTCGTCGAATAATTCCTCGTCTAAAAGTTCATCGAATCGATCTGCGGCAGCCTCATACTCTTCGTCATCCTCAATATTTTCAATCGACGGCAGTCCCTCTTCGTCCTCAAAATAGCGGTAGAGATACACTTCTCCCTCCGTATTCTCATCGCCGTTTGCATCCAGAGGAATAAGGGCGATATAATCCTGACCGAACGCTTCAAAAATAGTCAGAATCTTACATTCAACGGTGTCATCGTCCAAATCTAAAGTCACACGAATATTATCTATTTCATCTGCCGTAACGGGAGTTACCTTTTCTTGATCCGCCATATTCTCTCTCCTCTAAAAAAACAACCTGCATACATTATAACTAATGTTGTAAAATTACGTCAATCATCATTTTTTACTACTTCGTTAATAAAGCGGGAAGGTTCTGCCGTTTTGTCGTTCATATCAGCGACATAGCACACCTTTAAATCATTTTTTGCCCTTGTCATTCCGACGTAAAACAATCTCCGCTCCTCCTCGATATCCTTATCCAGAACCGCTTTTTTATAGGGTATAATTCCTTCATTTGCATCAATCAGATATACATGGTCAAATTCGAGCCCCTTTGCGCCATGAAGCGTTGACAGGGTTACTGCATGCTCCGCTTCGCTTCGAAGCTGCGCCGCTTTCTTTATCTTTGCGTTGTACTCCTCAATATGTAAAAACCAGTCCTTGCAGCTTTTATAGCCTTTTGCCGCCGCCGAGAGTTCCTCAATGACATCGGTCAGATCCTCAGGATTTAGATTCCGGTAATCTGCATATTCCTTCAGATAATCGTCGTAGCCTATTCCTCTTCGGATATAATTGATTGCGGCATATGGGCTCATCTTAGAGACCATTCCGATATCATACTGCAAACGGCCGATTCTCTCCGCAATCCATGGCTGCCTCTCATACCGCTTCATCCACTCGTCGAACGCGATTTCCGGCTCGCACAGGCTGTCCCGCCCGATATATCGCTTCGGCCGGTTCATAATCTGAAGAAAATCCGCTCTTTTTCTGCTTCCCTGTGCAATTCTGATATAGGTAAACAGGTCCTTTGCAATCCAATGGTCATACAAATTCGGCATATGCTCTTTCATTTTAAACGGAACATTAAATTCCAGAAGCTGTTCTGTCAGCAGCCGGGGATTTGTGTTTGTCCGGTAAAGAACCGCATACTGCGCGTAATCGGCGCCGTTTTCCGCTGCTTCTCTTATCTGTTTTATGATATACAGGTTCTCCGAGCGCTGGTTTTCAAAGCATAGATACTGCGGCGGATTTTTTGATTCGCGGCCCGCCGTTATTTTCTTGTCAAAGCGCTCCTTATTATGGCCGATCAGCTTTAAGGAATCCGCCACAATCAGCCCGTCGCTTCTGTAATTTGTGTCGAGAAGAATCTGCTTGGCGTCCGGGTACACCTTGCAGAATCCCAGCATCAGCTCCGGTCTTGAGCCTCTGAACCGGTAAATGGACTGATCATCGTCCCCCACCACAAACAGATTGTTCTCCGGCATGGCCAGCAGGCGCACAATGTCAAACTGGATCTGATTGATATCCTGAAATTCATCAATCAGGATATACCGGTACTTTTTCTGCCACGCCTCCAGAATATCCGGGCGCTTTGTAAACAGTTCATAGGTGTATAGCAGCATATCGTCAAAATCAATCAGACGGCTGCCCTTTAAGCGGCGGTCATATTCCGCATAGACCTTACGGAACACCTCCTCCCCGCACTGGCCTGAGTAAAAATGCTCGATCGGGATGCGGTCGTTCTTGATTCTCGATATCTCCCCGAGCAGATTTCCGATCAATTCGTTTTCGTCCCGATACTCGAGATGATGATTGGAAATAATCTCTCTCATCAGCTGATATTTCTGTTCCTCTGTGATTACGTTGCCGCTCTCAAAATGGTACGCAAGCTTTAACACCATGAAGAACACCGCATGAAAGGTTCCGAAAGTCACTCCGGTCGTATGTTCGCCCATCAATTGAAGAAAACGCTGCTTCATCTCCCTCGCCGCCGCCTTTGTAAATGTGATTACCAGAATATGCGACGGTTCCACTCCGTATTCAGTTATCAGTTTCTTAGTCCGCTGGGTAATAACGGCAGTTTTGCCGGAACCGGGCCCCGCAAGTACCATGCAGGGCCCTGACTGATGTGCTATCGCTTTTACTTGCGATTCATTCATGACCATAAAAATCAATTCCTATTTTGAAAGTAATTCTATTCCCTTCTTAATCCGGGCAATGGATTCCTCTTTTCCGAGAACCTCCATAAGCTCTGTCGCACCGCCGGGAGTCATCTGCTTACCGGATACAGCAGTGCGGATCGGCCACATGACATAGCCGTTCTTCACTCCTTTTGCAGCGACATAATCACAAAGCGCCGCATACAATGCATCGTTTGAAAAATCTTCCTGCTTCTCCAGAACTGGAAGAACATCCCTTAGAACCTCCAGAGAGGATTCCTCGCTCGTCTTCATCTTCTTGTGCGCATACATAGCGGTATCATATTCCGGAAGTTCCTCAAAGAAATCAATATGCTCCCTGATATCCGGGAAAATCTCTATGCGGGACTGCACCATCCTTGCAATCTTCTTCAAATCATAATCCTTCGTTACCACTTCTTTGATGTACGGTTCCGCCGTCTCATAAAAAGCATCAAAGTCCATTTTCTTGATATATTCGCCGTTCATCCATTTGAGCTTCGTGTAGTCAAACACTGCCGGTGACTTGCTCATATGGCGGTAATCGAACTTTTCAATCAGCTCGTCCAGACTCATAATCTCCTGATTGTCCGCAGGCGACCAGCCGAGCAGCGCAACAAAGTTTACGACCGCCTCCGTCAGAAATCCCTGCTCAATCAAATCCTCAAACGACGAATGACCGCTTCTCTTCGACAGCTTGTTATGCTCCTCGTCCGTAATCAGCGGACAGTGAACATACACCGGCACATCCCAGCCGAACGCCTCATAGAGTCTGTTGTATTTCGGCGAGGAGGAAAGATACTCATTTCCGCGAACCACGTGGGTAATTCCCATCAGATGGTCATCCACGACATTGGCGAAATTGTAAGTCGGAAAACCGTCGGATTTAATCAGAATCATATCGTCAAGCTCTGCATTGTCCACAGTGATATCTCCGTAAATCTCGTCATGGAAGGTGGTGGTTCCCTCCGTCGGATTATTCTGCCGGATGACATATGGTTTTCCTGCTGCAAGATTTGCCTCCACTTCCTCTTTCGAAAGATGCAGGCAATGCTTGTCGTATACGGAAATCTCCTTGCCTGCAACGGAGGTTCTAAGGCTCTCCAGCCGCTCCTTATCGCAGAAGCAGTAATACGCCTCTCCCTTTTCAATCAGCTTCTTCGCATATTCCAGGTAGATTCCCTTTTCCTGTCTCTCGCTCTGTACATAAGGGCCGCATCCGCCGTCCTTATCCGGCCCCTCGTCATGGATGAGACCCGTCTTTTCCATGGTACGGTAAATGATATCAACCGCGCCCTCCACCAGACGTTCCTGATCGGTGTCCTCTATTCTTAAAATAAAATCTCCGCCCTCATGCTTTGCAAGAAGATATGCGTATAGCGCGGTACGCAGATTTCCCACATGCATTTTTCCTGTCGGACTCGGAGCAAATCTTGTTCTAACCCTGCTCATTGTTTTCCTCTTTTCCGGGCCTTGCGGCCCATATTTTTCCTTGTCAATTATATGAAAACGGCTTTATTGTGTCAATACGCTCCAGCTTGGAGATCACTGCGCGGATCTGCTTTAAATCATCCCCGGAGTGATATATGTAATCCTCAATTTCCTCCCGCAGTTCCTTGATGGTAAGAATCTGCTCCTCCATGCTCTTTCGGACCTTCTGGCGCCGGACAAGCATATTGTGCTTTAACTCAACCATCTCTTTGCGATCGAGAAGCGCGCCGAGATAGTGCAGCCACGTTCTCGCGTCATACAGATTCAAAGCCTCCAGCTGCCCGACCAGCCGCTCCGTATAGTACACCAGATCATCGCTCGTCTGGCGGAAGTTCTCGCGCTCCTTTACCATCTCCTGGTACTGCTCGTACTGGTAAACCAGCTCGTAGGAATTCTTTACCTGATACTTCTCACAGGTGTAGTCCACCGCGTTTTTCATGTGGACGTATTTGAATTTCACGTGATTTTCCAAAGAAATCGCCTGATTGCGGTTCGCCTCGCACCGCTTGATTTCATTTCCCGCATTCTGGTATTTTACAATGACATATGCTGCCAGAGCAACGGCGAAAAAGGCCGTAACCAGCATATACAGCTGTGAATCGAACTCATAAATATAGGAAAGAGTCAGAAGAAGCAGACACCATACAAAGAAAACGATAAAGATTACAACCGAAAGCTTTCTGAGCGTTTTCATCGTATGCTTATAGTCTTCCTTTAAGATATTCCACTCCACCTTCTCCCCCTCCAAAAGGTGCAGATCCCTGTTAATCGCATCCAGATACGTCTCATTCGACTGGAAACGCCTGATAATTCCCGGCATCTCATTCTCTTCCTCCTGAAACTGTGCGAATTTCACATCCGATATGCGCTGCTCGCTGTTCAGATACTGATTCCGGGCGGAATCGAGCTTTACAATCTGTCCGGCGGAATCCTCAATCGGTTTGTACTGTTCGGACGACATCTCTTCCAATTTCTGAATATCGTTCAGATATGCCGTAATCATCTGATATTCCGCTCTCTGATCCTCCATGCCTCTCGAAGCGTCAATCAGCTCCTCGCATAATTCAACGGTCCTGTGCTTCCACGATACCGGATTTTTTGCCACGCTTTTGTCCACCTTCTTCTTTCCTGCCGTTCCCTTGTCGGCAATGTCGATGGAATCGAGCCGGGACGTCACATACACCTGTTCCTCTTCCTTAAACAGCGGCGCATATCCGTCCTCATGCGGACGCTCTTCCTCGTATTTGTTTTTCTTCTTTCTGCGGAAAATTTCCAAAAATTTCATCTTTATACCCTGCTGATTTTACGATAATCCTCTTTCCACTTAAAAATAATTGCGCTGATTTCATTCTGAAACTGAGTCCTCTTTCCGTCCTCCAGCAGACCGGCAATTTCATCCAGTTTGTTTTCAAATTCCAGAATCTCTTCGTTCCGGCTGATACCGGAAAGCTCGCTTCGAACCGCCTGCATGGCCGCGTCATCCAGCCCGTTTTCCCGCGCAAGCTTAATAAAGCCCGCCTCGTCATGCAGGCAGCGGTATGCAAACAGTGCCTCCCTCAGGGACTCCTCATTCCGGTTCTTTTCATAGGCGCTGCGATAGCATGCAATCGCCTCCTGAAACAGGAAAAGTCTCGCGTATGCCGTCCCCAGATTATGCCAGATATTTCCGACCAGAACCGGATTCTCCTTCTGCTCGTCCTCGGAATCCAACAGGCGCTTGTACTCATAAATGCTGCTCAAATACTTCTCCTTCTCCATCAGCCGGTCCGCCCGGATTTTGTCGCACTCAAAGTCCGATTTTTCCTGCATTTCCCTGATCAGGCCGCAGATAGTTACCACCTGCTCGTTCGTACAGTACGCGCAGGATTTTAAAATTTCCAGAACGAAATCGGACAGCGTGCCGTCTGCCGTCAGACACTCTCTGAGTTTATCCGCAAGGTCAACCATCTTTAGTTCCTTTTCAATCCACGTACACAAATCCTCGCACATGAATTCCCGATCCAGCAGATAGGTATTGTTTGCAATATAATAGCACAGTTCTTCGATTGAATACAGATTTACCGAAATCCCGTCTATATAATAAGGCATCGCGGCAATCTGCTGGTTACATAATAATAAATTTCCCACGTCCGCCTCCTACATTGCCATCGTGTATTTCCATGTTTTATCCGTACCCCGGAAAAATTCTCCAAAGCCCATGTCCTTGATCTCAATTTCCACCTTTTCATCCGAAATCGGTCTGGCGGATATGCGAAGCCTCGTCGCCCGGTTCGGTCTCTTCGGAATGTCCGTAAGCTCCAAGGTCTCAATGATTGCTTCGCGGCTCCTCGGCAGCTGCTTCCAGAAATCGATTTCCGGCTTTCCGTCCAGAATCACTTCACATTCTCCGCTGATTTCGAACCAGTTCTTTCCGGCGCTGATCAGGTTATAAAATTCCATGGTTCCACAATTGTTTACCTTCATGCTGATGTTGAACTTCATCTCGTTCTCGCCCATGTAGATATAGGGCCACTGGTCCTCCATATCGCGGATAGCGGCCGCATAGCAGGCTCCCTTGGAATACAGATTTTTGCCGATAAAAGCCCTTCTTCCGCGGCAGAGGTATGTGAGGGACTCCTTCATCCATTCCCCCTCAAAGCCCTCCCCGACAAGGTATACCGACGAGATGATCCGGTTCTCAAACGCCCTCTGCTCCACCTTCAAAAAGTCCGAGTCCTTATACTCCTCCGAAATCACATGGCGGCCGCTTGCGGCAATCGACACCACCTGAGGCTTCGTGCGCATATCCCGGGTTAACGCATAATAGTATAAACCGCTCTGATCGTACTCAAACAAATACACGTCGTGGAGGCAGAGTTCCTCCTTCTGGTTCAGCGCAAAATAGTAGAAGCTCTCCCTGTGGTCAATGACCATAAACTGTTCCTTGGAAAAGCCGATTTTGGGCGCAATCCGCCAAAACAGCTCCATGTTTTCTTTTGAGAGCCGCTCCAACGTGATTACCAGCCTGTCACAGTAAATCGGATTGCCAAGCTTTTGCGGAAGCGCAATGATTTTCTTTAAAAACAAAGCAAGAAGTTCCTCCGCAAAGAACGTCTCATTCTCAATACGTATCGACTCCCCCAGCGCTGCCCGGCGAAGCAGCGAGTCGATACAGATGACCTCGCTTGTCTTTGCAAGGCGCTTGGCGTCCTCGCCGTAGTACCACTGCCCCATGCCCTTTCTCTTGGCAAGAATCAGCGGGATCTGATAAACTCCGCTTCCCGCCACCGTACTGACCGTATCCGGCTCACTCATATTCAGTTGAAAAAAGCTAATCATCGCGAACCGATCGTTCAGATCGATTCCGAGATAATACGGCACCCTTTTTTGTTCCATTTTCTCCTGGTCTTCCATTGAAAAACATATTATAACGTTTTAAAAATTTTTTTCGTAACCGCATCGAATCCGGCGTACTGCTTCATGTTGTGGTACAGGCTCTGATCATCCTGCAGGGTGGAAGAGATCAGCATCTGGTTCAGAAGATTGTATCTGCTCTCGTCATCCTCACTGTATACATCATTTTTTGTCATACGGTTGCTTTCCGTCACTTCCACTTCGTTTCCGTATTCTTCCGAGATGTAATACTGCACCATCTCCCCGAAAAACATGACAAAGGATTTTACAAAAATGCCATCGTACACATCCGGCATGTCCTCCGCCACAAAATTCTCGCCATCCTCGTCCCTGCTGTAATGCAGAACGACGTGTTTCCTTGGATTTGTCCGATATTCCAGAAATACCTTGTCATAAAAATGATATTTCATCATCAGATTGTGATCGAGCTTTTTGTAGAAGGCGAAGTTCATATTCCGGCAGGTATATTCCGCCAGAAGCTCATCTTCGATACGATACTGCTCTCCCGTAACGTTCGACAGATCCGCGTAGTGCTTTAAAAGCGCAAGCTTACAGGCGTCATTCAATTCCATGTGATACAGATACCGCGCCTCGATCATGTCAAAGACCACCTGCTGCGTCCTCGTATTATGTATGAAAAATTCGTGTCCGCGCGACGACAGATAAGCGAGCACAATCAGTTCTTTTCCGCCATGCTCATAGTAGCTTTCAAAAACGGCATCCGCCTCCGGCAGCATCTCCCCGGTGTACATCATCTGAACCAGAATCCGCTCTTCCAGCTCAAATGTCTCAATCTCAAAATTTACCGCAACCTTCCAGATATCCCGCATGATTTCCGCCGGCCCGTCATAATACCTGCAGAGATATTTCAGCATGACGTCATTGTATTTTCCGAGCACAAAGCCCTGCCCGGCAAGCGAGAGCAGAAACTCATCCTCCTCCCATGCATACTGCCTGATCATATAGCTTGACAGAGCCACCTTCGACGCGCTTCCAAGCTGGTCGATGCCGTATACCTGAATCATTTCATAGGCCTTCTCATAAATGTGATTCTCCACCAGAAGCTCCATGAGGAAACGGCGCACCGCAAACGGCATGGCGTCGAAGGACGTTTTCTCCAGATATTCCTTGATTACGCCGTCATACTCACAGGTCTGATAAAACCGGATAATTTCAGGTATAATCTGCGCCTTATATTCGTCGCTCAAATCCTCCGCAAACAGGATTCTTGGAAAATACTTCTTATCCTCCTCCGAAAATGTCAGATAATTCTGCTTCGTATCAAAATGTGCCACAATATACGGTATTTCCTCCGGGGCAAGCTCCATGCATTTTTCCAGATACAGCTGCGGCTCCATCAGCGGCTGCAGCTCGTGCGGAATACTCCCCGCGTACCTTCTGCCCCTGGCATCTTCAAAGATGACCACATATTCCCGGGAAAACAGCTGCACATACGCCGTCCGGTCCTTGACCGGCACAATCTGGGGATCCTTCATCTGTCGCTGGTATACAATTACCCGCACAATAGTGTCATCCGTCAAAATCAGCTTATTGGTAAACAGGATTTTGGAAAGTGAATGTGCAATCTCTTCGTTTACCAGTCCGAGCTCTAACATATCGCTGTACACAACGGCAAGGTTATCATCCATGTGTCCCTGTTCCACCTGCTCCATTGCGAATCTTCCCATCGTCCGGCGGTATTTCTGATACACTTCCGGATTTGTATTCTTTGATGCGATAATGTTGTTGTACAGCACCGACATTTTCTTGTAAGGCAGCGCGCTCTCATACTGGAAGTACATCTGGATAATCCTTGGAACGGAAATAATCTCCCTCTCGTCCATAGATAACAGGTACGCCTCATACAGACTTGTGATACGAAGCTCCAGCTCAATACCCTTTTCATACCATTTGTGGTATTTTTTATCAAACTGCTGCCCCTTGATCAGATAGCTGCAAATCATTCCGATGTTCGCCGGCTTCGGATACACGTCGTACGCCACACACAATAACTCGTACATAACCGGATCAAATTCCTTTTTCGTCTCGACAATCTGGAAAATCTGGACGGCAATATCCTTTGTGATGGCGCGGTGCCGGATGGCCCAGCGCAGCACGCGGATCTCGAAGGTCTCAAGCTTTGTAAGCAGATAAGGATCCTGCCAGATCAGATAATACGCTTCCAGATACAGATACGGCGAGGTATTCCCCTTCATAACCCAGTATTCAATCGCCTTTAGCTTCTGCGCATTATTGTTGTAGTATTCTTCCTTCAAAAACGACAACACCCAGAAAAGGAGCACCGAATCCGGATTCTCATGGAAAATCTTCTCGATATTCTTCGTCATTTTGTCAACATAGCTCGGCTCGCGCTCCATAAGCGTCATAACGTACAGATAGTACCCCCAGATCGGAGCGTTCCTGTCTGCCCATTCTTTTTTAAATTCATCCAGAATCCATTCCGCTTCCTGGCGCTGCCGGTTAATAATGAGCACCTGCGCCTTCATCAGAGGGTACATCGGCTCGTCCGGCTCCACCGCATGCAAATGATCCAGAATCTCTATCGTTTCATTGGCCCACACACCGGTCACTATCTTCTTCAGCCGGTATGCCTGATACAGCTCCATGATGCCTGCCTTACATTCCTTGACGTCTGTGCGCTGAGCATCCTTTTCCTTCCGCTGTCCCTTGTATATTTCAAAACGAAGCTCCTTCGTCTGGTATGCGTTCTCCAACGTAATCTTTGCAAAATTTTTCCCGGCATGGAGTGCCTCTTCTTCTATGTAGAACTCAAATTCACAGATGCTCCCGATAAAATCATCCGTCGTGATATGGTCTTTGGAAAGCCGGATTGCATCGGAGTCCGAGATGACGTCAATATGGATAAAGCCCCAGCCGTCCTTTTTGATCGCTATTTTTTCCCTGATTGACTCCGTCACATCCGAATAGGCATACTCCTCCTTCTCAACCGAAAACAGAATCTTGCTTTTTTTGCGGATTCCGACCAGAAACTCCTCCATATTGCGGTTCGAAGGCTTTGCGGAAACAATGCCGCGGTATATCATTGCTTCCTTGATTTCTTTCGGCTTTATGATATTCGAAAAACTTTTGTGGTAAAACAGCTGATAAGCTTCTTCCCAGCTCTCCTTCGCAAGGTTGGCAAACTCGTACAGACTTTTGATCTGTCCTCTGGAAGAATCCATATAAAGTTTAGAAATGTTGACACAAAAAGAAAGACTGTACTCCACCTGGTTGCATACAATCACAAAATTACCTTTAGTTACTTCCCCTTCCGAAAGACCCTTTCCGCGAAACAGATAGTGGATTCTGACTTCCTCTCCCTCGAACTGGGGCGTCAGACACTCCATGCGAGGGTTGGTGGAATAGATTACTCCCCGCACAGGTATATGGTTGCCGCTTACAATTGTAAAGCTTCCGCTATGCTCAGAGTTCTCAATTACTGTAAGATTGATCGTCTCATCTGAAAAGGACAATAAAGGCTTCACATATTCGAATTTTCCTCTCGCGAGCATTAAAATTCTCTTTCGCATGGTCTAATTCCTTTATGCAGTCCTATATCAAAGAATTATAAACTATTTGAGTAAGCGTTGCAAGACAGGAAAACGTCCTATGCTCTCCGTCAGAAGACTTAAATACCGAAGACAAGGCTCCGTAATGACTGCAAAAATAATCATCAGCATGGCGCATTGCTTCGATATGCCTGTGATGGAAAAAAAGTGACTGACGTTCAGCATACAGAACAGCCATCCGCATATCACGCCTATGAGCATGACTGCATGCCATCTGGTCATCGGTTTGGATATCCGGTAGAGAATCATAAATCCGACAATCGCCACCAGAATTGTGCAGGACGTTGACAGACAGTCCAGCTCCACTTCAAACTCGCGGCAGAATATTACCAGACCGCTGACCACAATAAAGTCCGTAAGCCCAGCCGGCAGCGCCTTCATCATAACGTTGAAGAGAAAATGTCCCTTGATTGGATTCTGATTCGGCTCAAGCGCTAAGATTACCGACGGGATGCCGATGGTAAACATGCTGATCAACGTAATCTGCGTCGGCTCAAGAGGATATTCCAGCATGAGCAGAACGGAAAAAATGGAAAGCAGCATGGAAAAAATATTTTTCACAATATACAAAGAAGCCGTCCTCTGTATATTGTTTACCACTCTTCTTCCCTCCATGACTACAGACGGCAGCTGGGAAAAATCCGATTGCAGCAGAACCAGCTGCGACACATTGGCGGCCGCATCGCTGCCGGACGCCATTGCAATGCTGCAATCCGCATCCTTGAGCGCAAGCACATCATTCACTCCGTCTCCGGTCATCGCAACCGTCTTTTTATGTTCTTTCAGTGCATGCACCAATTCCCGCTTCTGTTCCGGAGTTACCCTTCCGAAAATCGTATATTTTTCCACTGCATCCAGATAATCCTTCTGGGACTTCAAGGTCGATGCATCCACATACCGGTCGAAATTTTGTATTCCCGCCTGTTCCGCAACCGCGGACACCGTAATCGGATTATCGCCGGAGATTACCTTGATTTCCACTTCATGCTCTGCAAAGAACTGAAAAATCTCCTTCGCACCGTTGCGAATAGGATTCGACAGCAAAATCAGACCAATCGCCTCTGTCCTCGATTTATCCATGCTCTCCGAAAGTTCTCCCTCGTACTTTGCAATCACAAGAACCCGGCATCCCTTTTTCTCATATTCTTCGATTCTCTCTGCAAGCGCACCGGATAAATTGCCTGCTGCAAACTCAGGAGCTCCAAGTAAAAAAGTTCCCTCCGCCAATTCCACCGCAGAATATTTCGTTTTTGGAGAAAACGCAACTGTTTTTTTCGCCTTTTGACCTGTGCCCTTTACAAAATACTTCTTTATAGCCTCCATCGTTTCGTTGTCTTTTTGCATGTTAAAGGCAAAATCCGAAATGATTTTCTCCAGCTTCTCTCTTGCATCATCATTTTCGGCCTGTTCCCCGGTAAGTTCCCATTCTGTCTCGAATTTAACCACTTCCATTCCGGGCTCGGTAATTGTACCTGTCTTATCCACACACAGCACATTTACCCGCGCCAGTCCTTCAATGCATCTCATGTCGTGGACGAGCACCTGTCTTTTTGCCAGTCGGACGGTACTTGCAGCCATCGCTACCGTCGCAAGCAAATACAGTCCTTCCGGTATCATTCCGATGACCGCTGCAACCATTCCGGTTACGCTGTCGTGAAAGCTGTTGTCATTGAACATATATGCCTGCACAAACAAGGCGATTCCGATTGGAATAATCAGAATTCCCATGACCAAAATCAGATTGTCTAACGAACGAATCATTTCCGATTGTTCTTCTTCCCTGCTCTGTGTCGCCATAAGCGTAAGATTCGAGATATAGGCATCTTTTCCGACTTTTACAAGAGTTGCAACCGCTTTTCCCGAAACAATGTAGCTGCCGGATAAAAGCTCATCCCCGACCGCCTTTCGAATCTCATCCGCCTCTCCGGTCAGCAGAGCCTCGTTTACGGTTACCTCTCCCTCTAACACAATCGCATCCGCCGGAATCTGATTGCCGCCCTCCAACACAATCACATCATCCAGAACAAGCTCTTCCGCAGACAGTACGACCTGTTTTCCGCCCCTGATGGTCGCAGTCATCGGCTCCGCCAGAATGGAAAGCCGGTCCAATACCTTTTTGGAATGAATTTCCTGCACGATTCCAATGACGGTATTTGCAATTATAACAACCAGAAACAGCATATCTTTCCATGCAAATACAATCGCAAGCAGAATCCCCAGTATTAAAAATATAAGGTTAAAATAAGTAAATACGTTTTTCTTGATGATTTCCGAAACTGACTTTGTTGACGACGTTACCTTGTAATTTACCAGATGTCCGTCGATTCGCTTCCTGACCTCCTCTTCGGACAGCCCCTTCCATATCATATCTGTATCCGGTAATCTCTCATTTTTGCTCATTTCCACTGTTTCTGCCCTTTTTATCTCCTTTTTGCATCTGTCTTACTCAGTAGGCAATTGCGAAACTTGTTTTTGTCTCTATACGTTGTACAACTTCGCATGAAAATCAAAGAGTTTCGCAATTATCTATCTGTCTTACCCAGAATGAATTTTGAAAAAGGAGTTTCTTAGTTTTACTTAATAGTATTCTAAACAATTCATTTTGCTTTTATACCATTTGTCTAAGTATTACCATTGCAACATAGTAATTTGGATAAGCCGGATTATA
The DNA here is from genome assembly GCA_964614035.1 of uncultured Lachnobacterium sp. Taxonomy (GTDB): domain Bacteria; phylum Bacillota; class Clostridia; order Lachnospirales; family Lachnospiraceae; genus Roseburia. Next base: position 133,861 of record CAZTKM010000001.1, on the reverse strand, counting down.
TTGTCCAAAATCTCCGGATTCATCTATAAAAACACTAAGTACTTTCTCCTTCATGCAGCATCCCCTTCAATGTATAAAAATGGCGGGGTAATTCCCCGCCAGCCGGTGGACCATGACCTTTCGGTCAGCCCAAATATTAATGCACTTCGTGCAACAGATTCATATCTGTATAAATATTATATGTTGTTTCCCTTAAAATATCAACTGATTTTTTAATATTTTTTGCCTCGCTTAAGCGAAATACACCCTTCGCACAAATCTTTATCCATTTCAAACAGCCTTTCATATCCGTACGTTTCAAAGTCCGAATTTATACTACTTCGTGATACATCAATAAAAAGACGGTCAAATATATTTCCTATCATAAAAATTGCTGTCATCTGCCAAAAGGCACTCCAAAAGTCGAAAGCACCGGCCAACCTCACTCAGCCGATGCTTCTCAAAAATCTAACGTTCTTGCTTTTCTATTTGTTTGAAAGATACTCGTGAATTCCCTTTGCGGCAGCTTTTCCTGCTCCCATGGCAAGAATTACGGTAGCTGCGCCTGTTACCGCGTCTCCGCCGGCAAATACTGCGCACTTGGAAGTCTGCCCGTTCGTCTCATCTGCAACGATACATTTTCTGCGGTTTGTCTCAAGTCCTTCCGTAGTCGATGAAATAAGCGGATTCGGCGAGGTGCCAAGGGACATAATGACGGTATCGCACTCAATCTCATACTCGGAGCCCGGAATCTCTATCGGACTTCTTCTTCCCGATTCGTCCGGCTCCCCGAGTTCCATCTTAATAATACGGATTCCTTTTACCCAGCCGTTCTCATCGACCAGAATTTCGGTCGGATTCTGTAAGAGGTCAAAAACAATTCCCTCTTCCTTCGCATGGTGTACTTCTTCCTTTCTTGCCGGAAGCTCCTCCTCGCCGCGCCGATATACGATATGAACTTTGGCGCCAAGCCGAAGCGCGGTTCTGGCAGCATCCATAGCTACGTTGCCGCCGCCGACAACGACCACCTTTTTCCCATGGAAAATCGGGGTATCATATCCTTCCTTGAATGCCTTCATAAGATTATTTCTGGTAAGGAACTCATTTGCAGAAAATACGCCGTTTGCCTGTTCTCCCGGGATTCCCATAAATCTCGGAAGACCGGCTCCTGATCCGATAAATACAGCCTCGAAGCCCTCCTCTGCCATAAGCTCGTCAATCTTTACTGATTTTCCAATTACAACGTTTGTCTCGATTTTCACACCGAGCGACTTTACATTCTCAACTTCCTCAGCTACTACTTTATCCTTTGGAAGACGGAATTCAGGAATTCCGTATGATAATACTCCGCCGGCCTGATGAAGCGCTTCAAAAATGGTCACGTCATAGCCAAGCTTTGCAAGATCGCCTGCGCAGGTAAGACCTGCCGGCCCGGAACCGATAACCGCAACCTTATGTCCGTTCGGCTTTGCGGTCTTCTTTGGCTTAATGCCGTTCTCTCTTGCCCAGTCAGCGACAAAGCGCTCAAGCTTTCCGATTGCAATTGCTTCGCCCTTGATTCCGCGGATACATTTTCCCTCGCACTGGCTCTCCTGCGGGCACACGCGTCCGCATACTGCCGGAAGTGCGGACGATTCGGAAATAATCTGATACGCTTCTTCAAAATTCCGCTCCTTTACCTGTGCGATAAATGCGGGAATATTGATGGATACCGGACATCCCTGCACACATAAAGGATTTTTACAATTCAGACAGCGGGAGGCCTCCGCAACCGCTTCTTCCTCATTATATCCGTAACATACTTCTTCGAAATTCGTTGCCCGAACCTTTGGCTCCTGCTCACGAACAGGTACACGTACTAATCCGTCCATTATCTGTCACCTCCGCAATGGCCACAACCACCATGGTGAGTGTCGCCTTCTTCATATGCAAGCTTTGCCCTGCCTTCCTCGGTCTTATACTGCTGCATTCTCTTCATTGCCTGATCAAAGTCTACCAGATGCCCGTCAAACTCCGGCCCATCCACACAGGCAAATTTCACTTTTCCGTCTACAACAAGACGGCAGGCGCCGCACATACCGGTTCCGTCCACCATAATCGGATTCATGGAAACGACGGTCGGAATACCAAGTTCCTTAGTAAGTAAACAAACGAATTTCATCATAATCATTGGACCGATGGATACGCAAAGGTCATATGTATTTCCTGCATCCACAAGAGCCTGAAGCTGCTGGCAGCCGTTTCCATGGAATCCGTAAGAACCGTCGTCTGTCGTGACATACAGATTCGCTGCGACAGATTTCATCTCCTCCTCGTAGAACAGAAGGTTCTTACTGCGATATCCAATGATTACATCAGCTTCAATGCCATGCTCATGCAGCCACTTTACCTGCGGATATACCGGTGCGGTTCCAAGTCCGCCGCCGATAAATACAATCTTTTTCTTTCTTGTTTCTTCTAAGTTTTTTTCCAGACAAAGCTCAGACGGACATCCGAGCGGCCCGACGAAATCCATCAGGTAATCGCCTTCCTTTAAGTCCATCATGCGCTCTGTTCCGGCTCCGATTGTCTGCACAACAATCGTTACCGTCTCCTTTTCTCTGTCATAATCACAAATCGTAAGCGGAATACGCTCTCCATACTCATCCATCTTTGCAATGATGAACTGTCCCGGAAGACATTCTTTTGCTACACGAGGTGCCTTAATGTCCATAAGGACAATGTTGCTTTGCAGCTGCTCTCTGCGAACAATTTGATACATTGTTTTCCTCCTAGCGGTATTAATCCCTTTTTTTGTTTTCACTTTGTTACAGTAAAGCGACAAAATCTTTTTCTATCATATCCGATATACATACATTGCGCAAGAGTTATTTCATTTTTTAGCATACTAGCTGACATACACCAGCTCGTCCTCCGGCTTTTGGGCAGGCTTAATGGAAACCGGATAGAGTACCGGCCCTTTGCCTTTGTATTCTCTTGCAAATTCCACATGGATTTCTGCGGTAATATCAATCCATGATCTGTGAGGCAGCTCCGATTCCTCCTCATATTTGCACTTGAATCCCAGAAATGTGGTATCTTCAATGCAGCAGGTCATTGCAAAACGCCCCGGCACAAAGATTCCTTTTTTGAGCTTTTCCGGATTGTATACAAGTCCGAGGAAATGCACCTTCTTGCCGTCATATTTCCTGTAATTCTCCATCGCATCCATATACCAGATTGCATAATCTGCATCCGACAATTCAATCACATCCTGATTGATATCAAAAGGAAGCTCTTCCGGTCTCTCGTCGATTGTACCGTCCTTGCGCTCATATACAATCTGCGCTTTGCGGTTGATATTCTTGATCATCCGGCGGAGATGTCCGCGGTCTGTATCGTCGTCTGTTCTGTTAAAAATCACAACATCCGATGCAAATACCTGCTCCTGCATCATCGCGCGCATGTTGTTCAGATACAGGTCGAAGGTTGTGGAGTCTACGGTGGTAAGAGTCTGGACAATAACCCACCCCTTCGGAAGCTCTGCCTCAAGAATCTTATCGATTCCCCATGTTCCGTTATACTCGATAAACACCTGCTCCGGAAGATAGGAATCATTTAACCTTGCAAGCGTCCCTGATGTGAAATCCTCCTCGCTTTCAATTTCGGTCAACTGAAAGTTTACCGTTTTGAGCTTATCAACGTTATATTCTTTTTCCCCGTCTTCACACATGATAATAAGACCTTTGGCGCCGTCCCCAAAGTTATTTTCAAACAAAGTCTCCTGCACAAGCGTGGTCTTTCCGCTATCCATGAATCCGGTAAATAAATATACTGGAATTTCTTCTGCCATTCTTTTTCCCTTTCCGACTGCTTCATAAAGAAAATTAATTGATTCCGAATAATTCTAGAATTTCCTGTTCATGGATTTCCGTTCCAATCACAACAAGGCGTCCGGTATAATCCGGCTGGCCTTCCCGGATCTCATATTCGCCCGGAACCATATCAAAGTAGATCCATGTGCCGTCAACGCCTTCTACCATACCCTTTGCCCTGAGGATTGTATCGTCATCCGCCAGTTTCTTTAATGCGTTTTCGATTTCTTCCTTCTTAAATTTGTGAGGTGTTTCCTTACCCCAGCTTGTGAAGATATCGTCTGCATGATGATGGTGGTAATGTTCATGCTCGTCATGATGCCCTCCGCAGCATGGGCAGGCCTCCCCATCTTCATGATGATGCTCGTGGTCATGCTCCTCATGCTCGTGGTCGTGATGCTCCTCATGCTCGTGGTCGTGATGGTGCTCATGCTCCTCATGGTCGTGATGGTGCTCATGCTCATGCTCCTCGTGGTCATGGTCGTGATGATGATGCGCATGCTCCTCCTCATCGCGTGCATGGCGCGCCTCAGCGAGCGTCTTCATCTCAAGGTTGTCCTGTCCTTCTATTACGGTAAGTACCTGTTTTCCCGAAATAGCATTCCAATCCGTAGTGATGATCTTTGCCTTTGGATTCAATGTCTGAATCTGCTTCACACAGAACTCCAGCTGCTCCGGCGTCGCATTCTGCGACCGGCTGAGTACCACCGTTGTTGCATACTCAATCTGATTATTGAAAAATTCCCCGAACGCCTTCATCTGCTTGCTTGCCTTGAGCGCATTTACCACCGTAACAAGCGCATTCAGTTTTACGTCCTCCTCCTTCTCGATGTCAATGACAGATTTCATAACATCGGAAAGCTTTCCTACTCCCGACGGCTCAATCAGGATTCTGTCCGGATGGAATTTGTGAATCACTTCATGAAGATTCTTTCCGAAATCGCCGACCAGAGAACAGCAGATACATCCCGAATTCATCTCTGTAATCTCGATTCCCGCATCCTTTAAAAATCCGCCGTCAATGCCTACTTCTCCGAATTCGTTCTCAATCAGAACGATCTGCTCGCCCGAAAATGCTTCCTCGATCATCTTCTTTATAAAGGTGGTCTTTCCTGCTCCGAGGAAACCAGAAATAATATCAATCTTTGTCATGTTCTCATTCTCCTTTTCTTATTTGGGTTTATTGTATCTATGCAGATCCCAGCCCATATCTTCATAATATTACTATTCTTTATTACAAAATGCAAATCCAATTAGTAATGCATGTGATAAAGCTTCTCATAGATTCCGCCCTTTGCGAGCAGTTCCTCATGCGAACCGCTCTCCACGATTCCATCCTCCGTAAGCACCAGAATTTTCTCTGCGTTCTGGATTGTGGTCAGCCGGTGCGCAATCACAAAAGTAGTGCGGTTCTTTGCAAGCTTCTCAAGCGATTCCTGTACGACTCTCTCGCTCTCGTTATCCAAAGCCGACGTTGCCTCGTCAAAAATCAGGATCTCCGGATTTTTCAAAAATACTCTGGCAATAGACAGTCTCTGCTTCTGTCCGCCGGACAGCTTGACTCCTCGCTGCCCGATATCCGTATCATATCCGTCCGGAAACGACATGATAAACTCATGCGCATTCGCGTTTTTCGCCGCCGCGATTACCTCTTCTCTGGTGCTGCCCGGTTTGCCGTAGGAAATATTTTCAAAAATCGTTCCCGAGAATAAATAGACATCCTGCTGCACCATTCCGATATGATTGCGAAGACTTTTCAGCGTTACATCACGCACATCGATTCCGTCCACCTTAATACTTCCGCCCGTCACATCATAAAAACGCGGAATCAGGGAACAGAGCGTGGTTTTTCCGGCTCCCGAAGAACCGACAAGCGCCATGTATGCCCCTGCCGGAACATCCAGCGACACATTATTCAGCACCCGGTCCGCCCCATCCTTATATTGGAAGGATACATTCTCGAAGGTAATATTTCCCTTTACCTCCGTCAGTTCCTTTGCATCCGGCGCATCGTCGATGTCCGGCTCGATGTCCATGATTTCCCTGAAACGCTCAAATCCGGTATATCCGTTCTGGAACTGTTCCGTAAAATCGACTAAGGTGCGGATTGGATCCGTAAATACTCCGATATATAGCAGAAACGTCAGCAAATCCTGTATACTCAGCTGATGGTAAGCAATCAGAATCGTGCCGATAATAATTACATTTACCTGAATCAATGTGGTAAACACGCCCACTCCCGATTGAAACAGTCCCATATTGAAATAACTGTTTTTCTTTGCCTGCAAAAATCCGTCGTTTCCCTTTTTGAATTTTTCATTTTCGATTTTTTCGTTCGCAAAGGATTTTACTACGCGGATTCCCGAAAGATTATCCTCGATCTGTTCGTTAATCTCCGCGATTTTGACACGATTCTGCTTAAACGCGCGCCTCATTCTGCGGTTTAATGCAAATGCGAACGCAAACATGAACGGAAGTACGATAAACGCCGCGACTGCAAGCCATACGTTGATATTCAGCAGAATAATCAGCGCACCGATAATCTTTAAGAACGACAGTATAATGTTCTCCGGCCCATGGTGCAGCAGCTCTGTGATTTCAAACAAATCCGAGGTAATCCGGCTCATCAGCTGACCGACCTTCGCATCATCATAAAAGGAAAACGACAGTTTCTGCATATGCTCAAAGATTTCCGCACGCATATCGTATTCCATCTTTGCACCCATGACATGTCCGTAATTTCCGATAAAATATTTGCTGTAACAGTCAATGGCAAGAAGAACCGCCAGCAGAACAGTTATATAAATCAGCCGGTGCAGAATCTCAGACGCATCCAGATAAATGAGCGTGGAAGTCACATAACGGACAACAAGCGGTATGGTAAGCGCCACGCCGGCAGACAACGTTGCAAAAAACATATCCGCCCAAAAAATATTCATATAAGGTCTATAGTAACGAAACATTTTCCTTAGATTACTCTTCATGTGTCATCTCCTTCTTATGTCTGCTAAGATATGAAAAGGAACTACCATAACTGGTAGTTCCCTCAACATACATTAATTGTATTTTCTTTTTCTGGCTGCTTCAGATTTCTTTTTGCGCTTTACGCTCGGCTTCTCATAATGCTCGCGCTTGCGGATCTCCTGCTGGATTCCTGCCTTAGCGCAGTTTCTCTTGAATCTGCGTAATGCGCTATCTAAAGTCTCATTCTCTTTTACGATAACACTTGACATTTGCTTCCCTAACCTCCCTCCAGTTGCTTATTGTGCACCAACTGTAGGTATTTCTAATTGCACTAACAGATATTTTAGCAAATTATACCGATTTGTCAAGAGATATTCCAAAAATTAAGAAAGCATTCCTTCCAACGCCGTTTTCGCCTCTGCGATTGCGTCCGCAATTCCCGCAGGATTCTTCCCGCCTGCCTGCGCCATATTCGGACGTCCTCCTCCGCCTCCGCCGACCTTTCCGGCGATTGCTTTGATGAGATTTCCGGCATGCGCGCCCTTCTTCTGCGCTTCCTCCGTAGCCATTGCAACAAGGTTAACCTTGCCGTCGCACTCGGAAGCAAGAACAACAACGCCCTCGCCAAGCTTCGTCTTGAGCTGGTCTCCGAGATCTCGCAGTCCGTTCATATCCACGCCGGATACGGCAGTTGCAAGAAGCTTCACTCCCTTGACGTCCGCTGTCTGATCCATGACGTCGCCGAGCGCCTCCTGTGCGGCCTTGCTTTTTAAGGACTCGTTCTCGCTCTGCAAGGACTTTACCTCAGCCATAAGCTTTTCCAGACGCTCCACAAGATTGGCAGGAGTTGCCTTTACAACCTTTGCGGCCGCATGAAGTTCCTCCTCCATCTTCGCATAATACGCGATTACATTGTCGCCGGTAAGCGCCTCGATACGACGTACTCCGGCGGCGACGCCGCTCTCGGACAAAATCTTAAAGGCTGCGATATCCGCAGTATTTTTAACATGCGTACCGCCGCAGAATTCCTTCGAGAAATCTCCCATCGACACGACGCGGACCTTCTCGCCGTACTTCTCTCCGAAGAGAGCCATGGCTCCGGTCTTTTTAGCCTCGTCTACGGACATAACCGCTGTGTTTACGGCGATTCCTTCCGCAATCTTCTCATTGACGATATCCTCTACCTTCTTAATCTCCTCCGGCGTCATTGCCGCAAAATGAGAAAAGTCAAATCTGGTGCGCTCGCTGTCCTGAAAGGAACCGGCCTGCTCGACATGCGTTCCCAGCACCTCCCGAAGCGCTTTCTGCAGAAGATGCGTTGCGGAATGATTCCGGCAGGTCTTTGCGCGAAGCTTCCCGTCTACGGAAAGAGTAACCTTCTCTCCTGTGCGGATCATGCCTTCCGAGACATATCCGACATGAGCATACCGGTTGCCGACAACCTTAACCGTATCCTCCACAACAAAGGTTCCGCCTGCGGACGTGATGACGCCTTTGTCTCCCTGCTGTCCGCCCATGGTTGCATAGAACGGAGTTGCAGCGACGATGATAGAACCTTTATCTCCGTCGGACAGTGCCTCCACAACTTCCGTTTCCGTTGTAAGGAACGCGGCCTCGGACTCATTGACAAGCTTGTCATATCCGGTAAACTCGGTAGTAAGCGTCGATTCGATTTCGTTATATACGTTTGCATCAGCACCCATGTAATTGGTCTCTTTGCGGGCTCCGCGGGCAGTCTGGCGCTGTTTTTCCATGCAGGCCTTAAAGCCTTCCTCGTCATAAGACAATCCTTTTTCTTCCAGAATCTCTTCGGTAAGGTCTATCGGAAATCCGTAAGTATCATAAAGCTTAAATGCCTCTTCTCCGGATAAGGTCTTTTTGCCTTCTTTTAAAATCCGGCCTTCCATGTCGGCCAAAATTGCAAGTCCCTGGTCGATTGTCCTTGCGAACTTTTCCTCTTCCTGTGTCAGAACCTTCAGAATAAAGTCCTTCTTCTCCTCCAGCTCCGAATATCCGTCCTTGCTCTCTGCAATGACAACCTGCGCAATCTTTGCAAGGAACGTTCCCTCGATGCCGAGTATTTTCCCATGTCTTGCCGCACGACGGATAATCCGGCGAAGCACATATCCTCTTCCTTCATTCGACGGCATAACGCCGTCCGAAATCAGAAATGTGGATGAGCGGATGTGATCGGTAATCAGACGGATTGATACGTCGTCCATCGCATCTGTCTGATAGGTTTTCCCCGAAAGCTCGCAAACCTTGTCGCGAATCGCCTTCATGGTATCAATGTCAAATACGGAATCCACATCCTGCATCACAACCGCCAGACGCTCCAATCCCATACCGGTATCAATATTCTTATTCTCCAGTTCTTCATATCCGCCATGTCCGTCTCCGTTGAACTGGGTAAATACGTTGTTCCATACTTCCATGAAGCGGTCACAGTCACAGCCTACCTTACAGTCCGGCTTGCCGCATCCGTATTTTTCTCCGCGGTCATAATAAATTTCCGAACAAGGGCCGCAAGGACCTGCGCCATGCTCCCAGAAATTATCGCACTCTCCTGTCTTAGGATCGCGGTAAAAGCGTGTAATACGATCTGCGTCAACTCCGATTTCCTTATTCCAGATTTCAAACGCTTCGTCATCTTCTCCATAGATTGACGGATATAAACGGTCAGGCTCAAGTCCGAGAACCTCTGTCAAGAATTCCCAGCTCCACGCAATCGCTTCATGCTTGAAATAATCTCCGAACGAGAAGTTGCCGAGCATCTCAAAAAACGTAAGATGGCGGGCAGTCTTGCCGACATTTTCAATGTCGCCGGTACGCACACACTTCTGGCATGTTGTCACGCGGCGGCGCGGCGGAACCTCCTGTCCTGTAAAATACGGTTTAAGAGGCGCCATACCTGCATTGATCAGCAGCAGGCTGTTGTCGTTATGCGGCACCAAAGAAAAGCTCTTCATTGCAAGGTGCCCCTTGCTCTCGAAGAACTCCAGATACATACGGCGCAGTTCATTTACGCCTAAACTCTTTTTCATCCTATTGTTTCCTCCAGAACTCTATTACTCTTCTGCTTTTGTCTCCAAAGCAGCCTTGGCATCTTTCTTTTTACGAAGCGCGATACCAATCTTCGCCCCACAGCCCCCGATTGCAATAAGCACAGCCATAATCAGCAAGTATTGTAAAATACATAAGAAAAAGTCAGCCATAGTACATACCTCCATTTCTAAATTTTCATTATATAAGATATCCTTTTCAAATTCAAGGGAAAAACACCGGTTTTCCTCCGCCTTTTAGTCTCCGAACGGAAACACCTGATTTTCCCGCTCGATTTCCATGATACGGTCCGCCATTCCCAGATTTGAGATGCGTTTCTTGTATTCCTTGATACCGGAGTAATCCTGCCACATATGCATCGGAAAAATAAATTCCGCGTCCGTATTCCGCAGGAAAAAGTCTATTCCGTTGAACATGTCCGCTTTCTGTCTCGGATCCATCGGTACAAATGCAATATTGATCGGTTTTCCGGAAAGCTTTTTTATCTGGTGCCGGTACTCTCTTGTCATCTTTCCGTTGATCAGGTCTCCCGCACCTTCCCACTTCCAGTCGTTTAAGTCTCCGGCATGAAATATGGATACCCCATTGGTCTCAACATAGTATGCGACTCCCGCATCTGTCGAGCGCAGCGCCGTAATCTCCAGATCATCCAGCTCATACTTATGATCCGCCGACGCGAATGTCACACGCTCGCGCACCTTTGAATCAATTCCATGTTTCGCGAGAAAATTCGGACTGATTCGTATATCCTTTGAAAGAATATATTTGATATTTTCATATTGGTTTGTCCAACGCAGAATATCCATGTCAAAATGATCCTGATGCGTATGGCTTGCAAACATATAAATCTTCGTATCCGGCGCATAAGTCGGAAGCTTTCCCTTAAATGTGTATCCGTTGATCCGGTCTCCTGCAAAATAGTCAAATATCAGAACCTTGTCGTCCACCTCTACAAGAAAACAGCTGTGATGTATAAAAATTACCTGCATATCTATTCCCTTCTCTATCCGATCCTGCCAAATTCCGCAATGCTTCTGGTCACAAGCTCCTTGAATTTCGGGGCAGCCCTGTCCGCCGTCTCCTGCACCTCCGCATGGGAGAGCGGTGTCGGATTGATTCCTGCCGCCATGTTCGTCACACAGGAAATCCCGACAATCCTCATTCCCATGTGTTTTGCTGCAACCGCCTCGCAGACGGTGCTCATGCCGACCGCATCCGCGCCGAGCAGCCTGCACATTGCGATTTCCTGCGGGGTTTCATACTGCGGCCCGGTAAGCTGTAAGTAGGTTCCCTCCTGAACCGGAAAATCCATATCAAGCGCGCATTTTTTTATAATGTTTGTCAGTTTCCGGTCATACACTTCGCTCATATCCGGAAATCTCGGTCCGAGCTCGTCCGGATTTGCTCCGATAAGCGGCGACGGAACAAAGCAGCTGATATGCCCGGTTATCAGCATCAGATCCCCTGCATGCATTCCCAGCTTAATTCCTCCGGCTGCATTTGTAAGGAGCAGCACCTTTGCGCCGAGCAGCTTCATAAGCCGGATTGGAAGCACCACATCCTGCATGGAGTACCCTTCGTAATAGTGCACGCGCCCCTGCATACATACTACCGGCACATCCTCCACATAGCCGAAGATGAACCTGCCGGCATGTCCGGGTACTGTGGAAACCGGAAATCCTTCTATCTCGCTGTAAGATACGGTGTCCACAACCTTTATTCCGTTTGCGTAATCTCCGAGGCCGGAACCTAACACGAGCGCGACAAGCGGTGTAATTTCTGTTTTCTTTCGGATGCTCTCATAGCAGTTCATCAGTTTCTCATATACCGGATTTGACATCATACACTTCTCCTTTTTTTAAGATATTTATATTATACCAAATTCCGCAGATAAATGAATAGAAAAAGTCCTCCGGATTTATATTGTTATAAAACCATGAGGACTCTTCGGCGCGACCTGCCCTTCCGTTTAGTTAACTATTCAGATAATGATGCAGATCATTCCGCCGTTACTGTCGTTTACAATCTTCTGCATGGTATCCTGCAGCTTAATCTGGCATTCATCGTCCATCTGTGCAATCTTGCTCTTGATTCCCGATTCCATAAGTTCGCCGACAGACTTTCCGAAAATATTTGTAGTCCACACGCCTTCGTCGTTCTCTTTTCCTGCTTTGATATAGTCAATCAGATCTTCCGCCTGCTCCTTGTTTCCGACAATCGGGGCAATCTCGGTCTCAATGTTTGCTTTTATCATGTGAATCGACGGAGAGATCGCCTTCATCTTCACTCCGTACTTGCTTCCATGTGAAATCAGAACCGGATCGTCCATCGTGATATCCGACAAATTCGGAAGAACCACGCCGTATCCTTTCTGCTGCACAGAGGAGAGCGCATCCTGCACCTTTTCATACTCGCTCCGCTTTTTTGCAAGCTCTTTGATGAGTGAAATCAGCTGGTACTCGCCGTTGATATCCACTCCGGTCATCTCGCTGATGTTGTCAAAATAATACTTTTCCTTTACATCAATGCAAAAAGCCACGCTTCCTTCCGCCGGAGACATATTCATCAGAGATACGGATTTCATCGGGCAGCTCTCAGAGGTTCTGTCCTCCTCCGACAGCTTCCACATATCCTCCGAGACGTCCCTCATCCTGTTTATGCTGCATAATATGTACTTCGCATATGCGATCAATGATTTTTTTACCGTATGGTCCGCCTGCAGCATCTCCGTCCACTTCGGAATGAAAAAGTTCATTTTTGTAACCGGAAACTCATAGAGCACACTCTCCAAAATCCGGTTTGCATCTTCCTTTTTCATCTGCTTACAGTTGATTGGGAGAATAGGAGCATGATACTTCGCTTCCATTTCATTTTTCAATGCAATCGTCTCCTCGCTGTAAGGCTTCATACAGTTCAGTACGATTACAAACGGTTTTCCCAGATTCTGCAATTCTTCCACCGTAGTCTGCTCCGCTTCCGCATAGTTTTCTCTTGGAATTTCCCCGATGCTTCCGTCCGTCATAACAACCACGCCAATGGTCGCATGATCGCGGATTACCTTTTCGGTTCCTATCTTTGCGGCATCCACAAACGGAATCTCTTCCGGAAACCATGGTGTCTTGACCATGCGGTTTCCGTCTTCCTCCATATGTCCGGCTGCCCCATCCACCATGAAGCCAACGCAGTCGATTAAGCGCACCTTGATTGTTCCTGCGTCCTCAAGCTCGATTTCCGCCGCTTCCTGCGGAATAAATTTGGGCTCCGTCGTCATAATGGTCTTTCCCTGTGCGGACTGTGGAAGCTCATCGATCGTGCGTGCCTTTATGTTCTCATCTTCCATATACGGAAGTACAAACAATTCCATAAATCTTTTAATAAACGTTGATTTTCCCGTCCGGACCGGGCCCACCACCCCTATATAAATTTCGCCGTTTGTGCGACATTGAATATCTTTATATAGATTATTTTCCATAAAAAATCCCTCCTTACTCATATATTCCAAATATATGAGCGGGCGGGACGTTTTATGCTATCACATTTTAATCCTGATTCATTTCTTTTTGACTGCCGCAACAGCCGGTGCAGGTTCTAATCTTCCGTACATCTGCATGTATTTTCTGACGCGCTTTGCCAAAGCGGGCGTCATCTGATCTGCGGTTGCTCTCCACTTCCAGTTGTCGCCTAACGTAGACGGCGTATTGATTCTGGCTTCCGAGCCGAGACCGATGATATCCTGTATCGGAACAATTGCCATATCGGCAACGGAACCCCATGCCGCGCGCATCATTCCCCAGTTATATCCCTCCTCCTCTGTGAGGTTGAGATACTCCTTTGCAAATTTTACGGACTGCTTCGGGGCGGTATTCATCCAGCCGATGACCGTATCGTTGTCATGCGTACCAGTATAAACCACACAGTTCGTTGAATAATTGTGCGGAAGATAGTCGCTGTCCTCCCTTGAATCAAAGGCGAACTGGATGACCTTCATTCCCGGGAATCCGCAGTCTGCCAGCAGCTTATGTACGGAAGGAGTTAAAAATCCAAGATCCTCCGCAATAATCGGAAGCCTTCCGAGATTCTTCTCCAAGGTTTCAAAAAGACCGTATCCCGGGCCCTTCTTCCATCTGCCGTTCTTCGCGGTATCATCCTTCGCCGGAATTGCATAGTAGGAGTCAAATCCGCGGAAATGGTCGATGCGCACAATATCATAGAGATCCGCAACCGCCTTGATCCGCTTCGTCCACCACGTATATCCGTCCTTTTTCATTACGTCCCAGCGGAACAGCGGATTGCCCCAAAGCTGTCCGTCCGCCGAAAAAGCGTCCGGCGGGCATCCCGCAACCTCGATTGGATTCAGATTCTTATCCAGATAGAACTGTTCCGGATTCGCCCAGACATCCGCGCTGTCGAGAGCCACATAAATCGGAACATCGCCGATGATTTTGATTCCCTTCTCGTTTGCATAGCTTTTCAGTTCTCTCCACTGTGCAAAGAAGAGATACTGAAGCATTTTGTAAAACTGAACTTCCCCGGCATACGCCTTCTTTGCTTTCTTTATGGCTTGTTCCTGGCGGCACTTTAGATTGTCCTCCCACGTGAGCCATGACGCGCCTCCGTTGGCGCCCTTAATCGCCATAAAAAGCGCATACTCATCCAGCCATTCGCTCTCCTTCCTACAGAAGGAAGCATAGTCCGCCGGCGTCTTTTTCAGAAAGCGGGCATACGCTTTCTTTAAAAGAGCATATCGGGACACGTACATGGTACCGTAATCCACATAGTGCTCATTATCGCCCCAGTCAAAGGATTCACATTCCTTTTTTGTGAGGAGCTTCTCTTTGCACAAATACTCCAGATCTATAAAATAGGGATTTCCCGCGAAGCTGGAAAAGGACTGATACGGAGAATCCCCGTAGCTGGTCTGGCAGATTGGAAGAATCTGCCAGTACTTCTGCCCTGCCTTTTCTAAAAAGTCAATAAATTTTCTGGCAGCCTTTCCCATTGTTCCGATACCGTATGGTGACGGTAACGAAGAAATTGGCATCAAAACGCCACTCGCTCTCATTCTCTCATCCTCCTAAATAAAATACTTTAGTACTATTTTTTATCATACCATTGTTTTGATTTACCTGCAATAATCCTTTTCATTTTCACTTGTAAAAAAAAGATGGCAATGTTACTATTTTTGTATAAAAAAGCAGAGGTAAATGCAAAAATGAATGATGTAATCAAGCATAAAATAAAACACAATCTCCATCGGGGCGCTGTCTCCGTAAAATGGGTTATTTTTTCACTCATTGTCGGAACGGTTGTCGGTCTTTGCGGAACCGCATTCTACTATGGCATGACGTTAGTCACCTTAGTCCGCGCCCAGAATCCCTGGCTAATCTTTCTATTGCCAATCGGCGGACTCATAATCGTCGGACTCTATCACTTGCTCCATGATGAGAAGGATACCGGCACCAACCTTGTCATCTCGGCGATTCACTCCGGGGACAATCTTCCTTTTCGCATGGCTCCGCTCATTTTTATCTCGACGCTGATCACGCACCTCTTCGGCGGTTCTGCCGGCCGGGAAGGCGCGGCGCTGCAAATCGGCGGAAGTATCGGAAATTCCCTCGGAAGACTTTTCCGTTTTGACGAGAAGGACAAGCATGTCATGATTATGTGCGGCATGAGCGCTGCGTTCTCCGCGCTCTTCGGAACGCCGATGGCGGCAGCTATTTTCTCCATGGAGATGATCAGCGTCGGCATCATGTACTATATCGCCCTTGTTCCATGCGTCATCAGCTCGTTAGTCGCACATGGAATCGCCCTATATTTCGGTGTGTCGAACGAATTGTTCCCGATTGAGGATATTCCGGCTTTCGGAATTCTTTCTGCGATTAAGATTTCCTTCCTTGCCATCTTATGCGCGTTGGTAAGCATCCTCTTCTGTGTTATGCTTCATCAATCCGAGGCCCTATACAAGCGGTTTTTTAAAAATCCTTATCTTCGTGTTTTCGTTGGAGGATGCATTGTTGTAATTCTTACGCTTCTGGTTGGAAACCAGAACTACAACGGAACCGGAATCAGCATTATCGAAAAATGCATTGACGGTTCCGTCCGTCCGGAAGCATTTTTACTCAAGATTCTCTTTACCGCATTGACGCTCGGCGCCGGATACAAAGGCGGCGAGATTGTTCCGTCCTTCTTTACCGGAGCAGCGTTCGGATGCCTCTTTGGAAACCTTTTGGGATTTTCCCCTACGTTCTGTACCGCTGTGGGAATGACCTCCGTATTCTGCGGGGTAACGAATTGTCCGATTACATCTCTTCTCATCAGCTTTGAATTATTCGGATATAACGGTATGCCATACTTTTTATTGTCCGTTGCGTTCAGCTACATGCTTTCCGGCTACTTTGGCCTGTACCACAGCCAGAAGATTGTCTATTCAAAATACAAGACTAATTATATCAATAAAACGACTCACTAAACGCAGCCCCTATGCCGATTTCTTCCGGACTGCTATGAAACACGAAACGGCATCCATTCTCACGCTTCCTGCCACGCTTCTCAGGCAGGAGGTGCCGGCCTTATCGTTTTCCACATATACCTGAAACATTCCATCCGCCGGAAGTTCAATCTTTACGCTGTCTTCGTTCGCATTATACGCAATCAATAAGATTTCCTCTTCGGTATCAATGGTAAACGCAACCACGTTCTTCTCTGTGAGAGACTCTGCGAAGCGTATGTTCTTCTTAATCTCCTCCGCCTTTCCAAGTCTTAAACCTTTATGTGCTTTGCGGAACGCAATCAGCCCCTTATAATAATCAAACAAATCTGCGAATTCGCTGCGGTTTTCATACCGGATGTTGTTTGTATACGGCGGCAGATTATAGCTGTTTCCCGAAAGCTGCCCGCTTCCCTCAATCGGCTTCGAGCGTCCCATTTCCTCTCCCGCCAGAAAGAACGGTATTCCCTGCGCCGTCAGAACCATTGCCGCACAGAGACGGTTCATGGCAAGACGCGTCTCCCTGCTTTTCTCCCGGCAGGAAACCGCCAGCTTATCCCAGAGCGTCATGTTGTCATGGCAGGATACGTAATTTACCACTTCGGACGGCACATTCGCCCACGCTCCGTTTGAATAAGAGTACTCCTCATAGTCTACCTGCGGATGGAAGCATGCTCCGACCGCAGAGTAGCGAACCGCATTCTCCAGATTCTGCTTTCCGCTGGCAAATCCCGTCTCATAGTCATAGAACACGCTTCCTCTGGTATTATCGCGGATATCATCCGAAAACGCCCCAACCCTGCCGATTCTCTTTACATTGCTTTTCATGGCGCGAAGCTTATCCGGAATCGGCGATTGACCGCCGGTCCAGCCCTCTCCGTACACCAGAATATCCGGCGAGATTTCATCCAAAGCCTTGCGGACTTCCTTCATAGTTTCAATATCGAGAATTCCCATCAAATCAAACCGGAATCCGTCGATATGGTATTCTTTTGCCCAGTAGGTAACCGAATCGACGATGTATTTGCGAACCATCGGTTTTTCCGATGCGACTTCGTTACCGCATGCCGAAGCGTCCGTAAAACCGGATTCGTCTCTTCGATAATAATAATCCGGCACGCATTTCTGGAAGCAGCTGTGTTCAATATCATAGGTGTGATTAAAGACCACATCCATAATCACGCCGATTCCCGCTTCATGGAATGCCAAAACCATCTGCTTGAATTCCCGGATACGCACTTCTCCATGAAACGGATCGGTGGAATACGAGCCCTCCGGCACGTTATAATTGACCGGATCATATCCCCAGTTGTACTGCTCCGTTTCCAAGTGCGCTTCGTCAATGCTTCCAAAATCAAAGGACGGCATCAGCTGCACATGAGTCACGCCAAGCTCCCTGATGTAATCCAGTCCTGTTGCAAACCCCTCGTTACTCTTCGTTCCTTTTTCCGTAAAGCCAAGATATTTTCCGGCATTCTTTACACCGCTCGAGCGGTCTCTTGTCATGTCGGAGACAGAAATCTCGTAAAGAATTGCGTCCGTAGGATTTTTGACAAACACATGCCGATCAAGGTCAAAGCCGTCCGGATCCGTTTTCGCAAGATCCACAACCATGGAACGGACGCCGTTTACGCCGACCGCTCTTGCATACGGATCCTGCGATTCCCTCGTTCTGCCGTCACAGGTCACAAGGCAGGTGTAGTATGTGCGGTCTAAATCTCCCTGCACACGAAGCGTCCATGTTCCGTCCACATCCCTCTTCATTTGCTCCGTTGATATCTTGCAGTCCCCATCTCCCTGTTTATACAGACAAATCGAAACAGATTCTGCGCTTGGAGCCCATAGCCGAAAAGATGTTTCTTCCGCTGTGTAAACTGCGCCCAGGTCATTGCCGCTATATGTTAAGAATTTTTCCATGTATAACTCCTTTTCTCTTGCTCGTTCCATCCGCATTTTTTCGTTTTTTTTCGTAAATTTATTATATTGAAAAAACAGGATTCTGTAAATCGGAACTTTTAAACAATTTTTTCGTAAATTTTTGTGTATTTTGAGCAAAAAGCAGGCTGTCGGCAGCTTTCTTGGCTGCCTGGCAATAAAAAGCACCGCTCAAAGCCATTGTTTAAGCGGTGTGTCGCGTTACTCCTGATGTAAGTACCGATGAATCTTCTCTCGGATTCTTTCAAACTGTTCCCTTGTCACTTCGTTTTTTGATTCAAAATTCATAAGCTGTTCCAGATACCCTTGCTCTGCGACCATGCTCCGGCTGACCGGATATACCAGTTCATACACCAAAGAAATATGCCCGACCACATGATCGATTGCGGACTCTCTGATGCTTCTTAAAATACAATGCTCCTCGAAAAAGCTTTCCATAACGGCGTCGGCGACTTTTTCGCTTTGCAGCTCCTCCGTAGTGACATTATATATCACTTCCTTAGGCGTCTCTACATTTACGCGGAGAATATCAATCTTGTCCGCATCTCGTATGATGTCGCAGAACATCTTCTCCCGGTCCGATAAGCCCTCTCTAATCCGGTAATTGCTATGCTCCCGGACTGCGGTCTCAATAATGCGCAGTTTCCCGCCGTCTGCGTCGGACATATCGGGAAAAAACGTCCCGATCAGTCCCTCCGAAAACAGCAGATCGGCGCCGAGCTGCGCATGGTCTGCCGATTCGGCATCAATGAAGGTTCCATATCTTTTTACCTGCTCAAATCTGCCTATGTCGTGGAGCATACCGATTGCCCATGCAAGATCGACATCCTCATCCTTTAGTCCTATGCTCCTTGCAATCCGGTCGCAAAAATCCGCGACACGATAGGTATGATCAATCTTCAATTTTATTTTTCCATCCGACGCGTCATATCGGTTCGTGTATGCCGCAAACGTATCTGCAATATGTTTTCTGTCTGTTTTCATATGCTTAGAACTTCCCTCCTCCGCCGCCATGCGCAGCTCCCGAAGAGGATCGATGTGTGGAGGACGACGAGGAAGAGTTCTCCTTCGGGCGCTCGGTTCTCGAAATATTCCGGTAGAGGAAAAAGCTTCCTGCATCCCTTACATTGACACTCCCCGGCGCGATATAGTCTACGGCGCTGTCCTTCGGAGCGACGCTTTTAAGCTGGCCTTTCAGCACAAGAGCATAAATCAGAGCCGCAATTAGTCCGGCTGCAACGCTTATAAGCAGAAATTTTACGGCAGGGAACGGCCCCTTCGGCAGATTACCGCCCGTATATGGTTCTCCTTTCTTTGCCTGTATGACAAAATCTTCACACAGAGAAGCGAAATCGGAAAACGCCGCATAATAATTTCCGTCGCCCAGATTGCCGGTAATCTGCTCCCCGATATAAGCAATTCCGTCATCGGTAAACGCATAAATTCCGTACCCTCTGGTGGAGATCCACCAATCTCTGGTAGATAGATTAATATAAAGAAGCACGCCGGAGCGGTCCTCTCCAATACCGTATCCGCCGTAATCAAACAAGTCGTCCGCCGCTGCCATTGCGCTTGTAATCGTATCGGTCGTATCGGTTACGATTACGACGTCCAGACCATACGCGCCGCTGATCTCATTCAGCCGGGTATCCAGCCGATCGATTTCGTCCGCGGATAATACGCCTGCCGAATCTATTACTTTCGGAAGTTCATCCGCCCTTGCGGCAAAGGGGAATAATAACACAAAAACCAGCGCAATCGTAAATGCCGTAAGGCTATGTAATATTTTTTTTGTATTCTTCATATCACGTACCCTCCTACAGCATCCAGATGACTGCCATTACCGCATAAGCAGCCGCCGCAACAATACCGAATGTTCTCCAGAAATACATTGCCAGCGCTTTCTTATCAACCGGCAGGTTTCCGACGAATTTTCCCGTCTGGCCGTTCATGGCAAACATGTAATTCTCATCGTTCCACTTTGTGGTAAGAATCCATACCGGATACATGACGTAGGCTGCCTTGCCGCCTTCCAGACGGATACTTCCGCCGTCCGGTATTACGGAGGTATATCCGACAACCGACTGCTTGAATCTGTCCGTCGTCGCCTTCTTTACCCTCTCGTTTGCCCGGACTGCGCTCTTCTTCTCATCCACGTCGTACTTATCCGCATAATATCCGCTGAAATACGCGCTCTGAAAAGGAACAGCCGCCTTGAAATCAAACGGTTCAATGGATTCCATCAAATCATCCGCCATTTTCGAAGAACCGTCTACCGGAACATGGGAAAAAGATATATCTCCCTCTCTCATGACCGCATAATAGCTGGTCTCCGTATAATTGTAATTCGGGTCGCTCCAGATCCGGACTTTTGTCGCCTTATATCTCATGCGGGCTTTCGCCTTGCTGTCAAACAGCCAGTACGGCACATAGATTCCCTTGATTTCCTCGATATGGTTCTGTGTCCTGAATACCTTGGGAAGCAATTTTTTCCCTTTCAGATGTTCCGCGAATTTCTCTTCCGCCGCTTTCTTGTCTAGCTTGAACGGAATAATATATTCCGGCTTCAGACTTCCGGCTATACTTCCCTTTACGACAACCGGATGTCCGCAATACGGACAAAAGCTTGCCGCCGTATTCTCGTCCGCCACGATTTCTCCGCCGCAGGACTGGCAGGAGTATAGCTTCATTCCGTCCTCCGCCATCCACTGGTTTGCTTCGTCAATCTGCCATTCCATATCGGATTGATCGTTGGAAAGCTCATCATCATATTGCTTCAATGCTTCCATCTCAAATTCCGTCAGGCAGTATGGGCATTTCATTTTCTGCGCAGTGCTATCGAATGTTATTTCTGCCCCACAGCAGGGACACTTATACTCTTGTATCGCTGACATTGCATCCTACCCTCCCGAGTTTATTCAATATCAGTATTTTACCAAAAATATATCGAAAAAACTACTGATTATTACAATTCTTTTCGGTTATTTCTTCTTCCAATCCAGCAAATTTGCTGCGCGAAGTGCCTTCCTTACCGCTGCTGCAAGAGCAAACGCAATGGCAATGGAAATCACATCCTTTAGCAGGTATGGAACGGTTCCTGCCATTGCTGCGGCTGCCCATGTCATTTTATAATAAATCTTAAGCTGTACAATTCCGAATCCATGACAGAAGGCAAGCCCGACCAAAGAGAACACAATCGAAAGAACAATCCCTGACGCATGCTTCTTTTCAAAGAAATCATATGCAATTCCGCTAAACAGCGCCATAAAAATAAACCCTATGATATATCCGCCTGTCGGCCCGAACAATACGCCGAATCCGGCTTTCATTCCGGCATAAACCGGCACTCCGGCCGCTCCAAGAATCACATAAATTCCCGTTGCGATTGTTCCGTACTTTTTCCCCAATACATAGCCGCACAGCGCGATTGCAAATGTCTGAAGCGTAAACGGAACTCCCCATGGCGTCGGAATCTGCAGAATTGACAGTACGGAAATAATTGCCGCAAACATTGCGGTAAAACAAATTGCTCTTAATGATATTTTTTTCATAAAAAAATCCTCCTGAATCATATAATAATTCCATACATTTCCAGAAGGATTGTAGTTCTTTTGCTTTCAATTGTCAACCTGTTTATCATTTTGGTTGACAATTGATTTCCTTTGCGCATACGATGTCGTAATTGATATTTGTGTAGAAAACTTCTTCCTTGCTGCAGGAATCCAGATCCACATTTGCGAGCATCCACATTGTCTTTGCTACGGCGGATTCCAACGTCATATCATAGGTTTCCAGAAAACGGCATGCGTGTTTCATATCATGTCCCACTTCATACACCGTCATATCGCTTCCCTCGTGCGCCACCTGCGTCGCCATGATAACCGGCTTATTCGGATACTTCCGGCACAATGCATAGAAGGATTCCCTGATGGACTGCGGAATCCCGCCCACGCCGAAGCTTTCTATAATTACCGCATCGTAAATCTCAAAAATCAGGGATAAAAATTCAGGGTTTATTCCCGGAATCAGCTTGAGCAGAAATACATTCGGGTTCATCTCGGTATAAAAGGCGACTTCCTTTTCGTATGGAAGCTGCGGTATGTACCGCATAATCATTTTGTCCTGAATGATGCCCAGCGAAGGAAAGTCAATACTGGAAAACGCATTGTAGCTTTTTGTGCGGACTTTCTTTGCGCGCGTCCCCGCAATCACTTTTCCGTCAAACACAATCTGCACGCCCTGAGACTGATTGTCACAGGCATATATAAAGCTGTCGAGAAGATTCGTCTTCGCATCTGTGATATCCAGATTGATTGGTTTTTGCGAACCGGTTATCACGACCGGTTTTTTCGTATTCTGAATCATATAGGAAAGCGCTGCCGCGGTGTACGCCATGGTGTCTGTACCATGCGCAAGCACAAATCCGTCATATTCATCATACCGGTCCCTGATACACTCTGCCATGATTTTCCAGTGCTTCGGCTCTATATTCGTACTGTCCAGATTCAAAAGCTGAATCGTCGCAATATCACACAGCGCCCTTGCATCCGGGATATAAGAAAGAAGCTCCTCCGGCGAAATCTGCGGGCTAAGTCCGTTGTCGGACTTCATGGATGCAATTGTTCCTCCGGTGGCAATAAATAAAATACGCTTCATTTTCGACTATTTCTCCATCTCATCAAGAACTTCCGCCATGACGTCAAGCGCCGCCTGTATCGGTTCTGCGGATTCAAGGTCTACGCCGACCTTTCGGAGTAATGCAACGGGTGCCTCGGAACATCCGCCGGATAAAAACTCTTTGTAGCGTTTTACAACAGGCTCCCCTTCTCTTAGGATGTCATGAGCGATTGCAACTGCGGCAGAAAAGCTTGTCGCATACTGATACACATAGAAATTGTAATAAAAATGAGGAATTCGTGCCCATTCGTAAGCTATTTCATCATCCGAAATCATATCCGGCCCATAATATTTT
Source organism: uncultured Lachnobacterium sp. (assembly GCA_964614035.1). GTDB lineage: Bacteria > Bacillota > Clostridia > Lachnospirales > Lachnospiraceae > Roseburia. The sequence continues at coordinate 110,604 of CAZTKM010000001.1, read as the reverse complement.
GCGTTGATTTCATGATAAAGCTGACTTAAATTATCTGCATTCAGGCCTTCTCCGTCCTCTACCATCTGATTCGTCTTCATCTCAAACTCGGCGAACTGCGTCTGACGGAATAAGGTTCCCTTAAACATATCGAGATAGTGATTTAACAAATACAGCCTCTCTTTTTCATCCGTTGTATTTTTCAGCAGATACTCCAGCAGAAGGATCTCGTTACATGTCGATGCGACTTCCGCAACGAAAATCTTATACTGGGAATAAATAAACGGCTGGGCTTCATTGGAATAATAGGAATGCATGGCATGCCCCATCTCATGAGCCAAAGTAAACACATTGTCCAAAGAGCCGTTAAAATTCAACAATACATACGGATGCGTACCATACTCGCCCGCCGAATATGCTCCGCTTCTCTTGCCCTGATTCTCATATACGTCGATCCAGCGGTTATCAAATCCCTCTTTTACCTTGGCGACATACTCTGCTCCCAATGGTTCTAAAGCCTCAAGCACAATCGCCTTCGCTTCATCAAATGTATATTTTCTGGCTGCGTCAGCAATCATCGGCGTATAGATATCATACATATGGAGTTCCTCTACCCCGAGATATTTTTTCCGGAGCGCTACATAGCGGTGGAGCTTATCTAAGTTCTTATTTACGGTATCGACCAGATTATGATAGACAACCGGCGGCACATTATTTGCATCTACGGAAGCGACAAGCGTCGAATCATATTTTCTTGCTTTCGCATAAAAAATCTGCTGTTTTACCTGACCGTTATACAGGCTGGCATAGGTATTCAGATATTTTTTATACTCGCTGTAATACTGCTTGAATGCTTCTTTACGCACATTCCGGTCGGCGCTTTCAAGCATCGGGACGAAACGCCCATGCGTCAGGCGGGTGGTCTTCCCATTCTCGTCTTTGATTTCAGGGAATGTCATATCCGCATTGTTTAACAGCCCGAAGGTATCGGACGGTGTCTGGGACATCTCCATGGTAAGCGCAACCAGCTTTTCCATCTCCGCTGACAGTCTGTGCGCCTTTAATCTCTGAATCTCCGCGATTCGCTTGCGATAGGGCTCGAGCTTTGGCTCTTCTCTGTAAAAGGTCTCCAGCTGCTTTTCATCAATCGCCAGTACCTCCGGATCTACAAATGCGGTCCTGCTTCCAAGATCTGCATATATAGACATGATCTTTGCGACCATTGCCTGATGTGCATTGTTGCCGGTATCCTCATCATACAGACGCTCTGCATAGTTAAATGCAAGAGAAAGCATCTGCTCAAGCTCCGCGGAAAGATCCATAGCCTTCAATAAGTCTGCCGCGCTCGCGCCGACCTTTCCCTCCATGCACACAAGGTCTTCGGCTTTTGTCTTAATCCGGCCCAGTTCCTCCTCCCATGCCTCGTCGGATGCATACATATCCGAGAGATCCCATGTATCCTCTTCCTTTACTTCGCTTCTTTTTGGTAATTCATTTGCCATGTTACGGCCACCTCCTTATATTTATCAAACATAAGCGTTTGTGTTTATCTGGTCTTCCATGTTGGTATCTTCCTTTCTCTACATACCAACATCCTGCAACCATTCTTTCATCCTATAAAATATTTACATTCTTTATAATACTCATCTGTCTCTTTTTCCATCAAAGCAGACAATTTGTCTGTTCTCTGTTCTTCTCTATATTGTTTCAATCCTTCAATATATTCGTTTCTATGAACATCCAAAACTATAAACGGTTCTATGTCCTGATTTTTCAAACACTCTCGAAACATAATCATGCGACCTGTTCTGCCGTTGCCGTCTTGGAACGGATGTATCGCTTCATATCTGGCATGAAATTCGGCAAGTACACGCAAATCTTTTTTCTTAGAATGATACCATTCTAATAATTGTTCCATTTCCTTTTCAACATTCTTTGGAGTGGTTGTCTGATACATTCCTACCATATTCGGACGCTCTTTATACGCACCTATTGCATATCCGTTTGCCCGGTCTTCAAATACACCTGATTTTAATTCATAATGCAACTGTTTAATCATGTCCTGCGACAGCTCTTGGTCTAATGTGTCGAGCATATAATTAAACATCAAAAAATGTCCGTTCATTTCTTCTACATCTTTTGCCCTATAATAATCGTCTGTTCGCGGCAGCGTACCATGATCAAACAGAGAAGCTGTCTGTTCCGGTGTCAGCGTACTTCCCTCAATCTTATTTGAATTATATGCCATCGCCCTCTGCGTAAACGCATAAATGCCAGACCTGTCAAACTTTTTCCTCTCTATCAGGAAACGTTCTATTAACCATTCTTTAAAATTTTCCACAAACATTTCTCCTATCTTGACATTGTCTGCTGTTTTAAACTTTCCGTCATTTTATGTAAAATGACTTAATTAAAATATATTATATAATTTTCACTTATCAAATACAACTTTCATTTCGCCATTCATAAATAAAAGGCAAGCAATCGCTTACCTTTCATTTTTCTATATCCTATTCAAAAAAACTTAGCTATTTATTCGAGGCTTCCACGAACTCCTCCATTTTCCTGTATGCCGCGCCGCTGTCAATCAGTTCCGCCGCAAGCTTCACTCCGGCTGCAAGCGTAGCTGCCTTTTCTCCGATATAAAGGGATGCTCCGGCGTTGAGAAGCACTGTGGTTCTCTTCGGTCCCTGCTCTTTGCCGCTTAAAATATCCTTCGTAATCTGCGCGTTCTCTTCCGGAGTACCGCCGACAAGGTCTTCTTTTTTGCATGGCGTAAATCCGAAATCCTCCGGCTTAATATCGTAAGTCTTATAGCTGCCATTGTTAAATTCGCATACCATAGTCGGCCCTACTGCCGAAATCTCATCCAATTTCTCTCTTCCGAACACAACCATTCCGTTCTTTACACCAAGGCTGTAAAGTACATGCGCAAGCGGTTCGACCAGAGATTCGTCATATACGCCGAGCAGCTGTCTCTTCGGATGCACCGGATTGGTAAGAGGCCCCAAGATATTAAATACGGTACGGATTCCGAGTTCCTTCCGGATCGGGCCGACATATTTCATGGACGTATGGTACTTCTGTGCAAAGAAAAAGCATACGCCTGTATCCTTTAACAGTTCCACACACTTTTCAGGTTCAAGATTGATATTTGCCCCAAGAGCCTCCAGACAGTCTGCCGTACCAGACTTTGAAGATGCCGCCCGGTTTCCATGCTTGGAAACCTTCATTCCGCCGGCTGCCGCTACAAAGGCGGAGGTGGTGGAAATATTAAAGCTCTGCGCATTGTCCCCGCCGGTTCCTACGATTTCAAACGTGTCCATGTCCTTCGCATCTACGGTAAGTGCGTGTGCTCTCATGGCTGCCGCGCATCCTGCGATTTCATCGGTAGTCTCCGCCTTGGTGCTCTTGGTCGAAAGAGCCGCAAGGAATGCTGCGTTCTGAGTCGGTGTCGTCTCGCCGCTCATAATTTCATTCATTACCGCATAAGCCTCATCATATGTAAGATCCTGCTTATCTACGATTTTTACAATTGCTTCCTTAATCATGTTTTTGTCCTCTTTTCTTATAATTGATTTAATTCTTTTTTAAAGGTACTGCAATAGGAAGCCGCCGCTTCCGGTTGAAAGTCGTTTTCCCGCATCAGGTTGATGAAATGCGAGCCGACGATTGCTCCGTCAATGATATCCTTCATCGGTGCCAGATCTGCTGCTGTACGGATTCCAAAGCCCATCATAACAGGAATTTTCGATACCTTCTTCACATCGCTTAGATAGTTTACTACTTCCTTGTGGAACGCGCCGGCCTGCCCGGTAACTCCCATGGAAGATACGCAGTATACAAATCCTCTCGCATCCTTTAGAATGTCCACAACCCGGTCTTTTGAGACCGGAGACACAAGCTGGATTAAAATGGTGCGGTCATCATTTCCGAGTACCTGTTTTATCTCATCCTGCTCCTCAAGCGGAAGATCCGGAATAATCAGTCCGTCGACGCCGGTCTCCTGACATTTTTTAACAAAGGCCTCCACGCCATAATGCAGTACCGTATTGTAATACATCATAAAGATAATCGGAACTTCTACGCCTTCCGCCCGCATCTCTTCCAGCGTAACAAAAATCTTTTTTAGGGTTGCGCCGTTTTGGATAGCGTCATAGGATGCCTGCTGAATTACCGGTCCGTCCGCAATCGGATCGGAAAACGGAATTCCCATCTCAATGACGTCCACGCCGGCTCTTTCCTGCGCCTTAATAATTTCCCTGGTTGTCTCAAGATTGGGAAGCCCCGCTGTGATATAGGTAATAAAGGCTTTTTCGTTCTTCTCCTTTAACGCCTGCATACGGGCTTCTATTTTATTTTTCATCTCTATCTTCTCCCTTCCATTCTCATCGATTGGCTCTTTTTCGTTAATTTAAGTATCCCTTTCCGGCAAGATAGTCCGCAATGGTATTGACATCCTTATCGCCGCGTCCGGACAGACAGATGATCATCGACTGCTCCGGCGTCATCTCCTTCGCTTTCTTAAAGGCATAAGCCACCGCATGGGCGCTCTCGATTGCCGGAATGATTCCTTCCATCTGCGTCAGTTCCATCAGGGCGTCCATTGCCTCCGTATCTGTAATGGAAACATATGTCGCTCTTTTGCTGTCGCGAAGGTATGCGTGCTCCGGTCCTACTCCGGGATAATCCAGACCTGCCGAAATTGAATGTGCGAGCTGGACATTTCCGTTCTCATCCTGCAGCAGATAGGACCTCATTCCATGAAGTACTCCGGGGTTTCCGAGTGCCATTGCGGACGCGTGTTCTCCGGTTTCGATTCCCTTTCCGGCTGCCTCAACGCCAATAAGTTCCACGCCCTCTTCGTCAATGAAATCGGCAAACATGCCAATCGAATTGGAGCCTCCGCCGACACAGGCCATCACGACGTCCGGCAGCCGTCCTTCCGCTTCATAATGCTGTTTCTTTGCCTCGCGGCTGATTACCGCCTGAAACTCTTTTACCATCTTCGGATATGGATAAGGCCCTACTGCGGAACCGATGATATAGAAGGTATCTTCCGCGGTTTTTGCCCAGATGCGGATTGCCTCATTGGTCGCATCCTTTAAGGTATTGCTTCCCGATTCCACCGGTACGACCTTCGCGCCGAGCATCTCCATACGCATGACATTAAGCGCCTGTCTCTCAATGTCCTCTTTTCCCATGTACACCGTACATTCCATGTTAAAAAGCGCCGCTCCGGTTGCGGTTGCAACGCCATGCTGTCCTGCTCCGGTTTCCGCGATTACCTTAGTCTTTCCCATCCGCCTTGCAAGGAGAATCTGTCCGATTACGTTGTTGATTTTATGCGCTCCGGTATGATTCAAATCCTCTCTCTTTAAGTAAATCTTTGTTCCGTACTTTTCGCTCAGTCTCTCCGCAAAATAGAGCGGAGTCTTGCGCCCGACATACTGTTTTAAATAGTAGTGATACTGTTCCAGGAATTTCGGATCGCGAATCGCTTCCTCAAACGCCTCATCCACTTCCTTTAACGTATTCATAAGCGATTCGGAGACATATTGACCGCCAAATTTTCCGTAATAAGCTTTCTCGTTCATTTTTTTACACCCTTTCTGTTCAAGTTTTTTGTATCTATCCTTCATTTCTGACAGCCGAAACAAAAGCCTTTACCTTTTCCTCGACTTTTCCGGCTTCTCCTTCCACTCCGGAGCTTACATCAACGATATCCGGGTGAAAGATTGCGATTCCCTGTGCAACATTATCTGCGCGAAGCCCGCCCGCCAAGACAAACTTCCTGTTACAAAAGACTTCCTCCGCTGCCTCTATGCGGCTGTTCCAGTCAAAAGTTCTGCCGCTTCCGTACTCTGCGCCGTCCACGACGAGCGCTTCGATTTTCCCGCTAAGCCTTTCCGGGAGTTCCAGCAAAAACCGCTGTCTTTCTTCGATTTGAACCGGATCGGCGATATTAAAGGCGTACCAGACCGGAATCCGCGCCGTTTCAAGCACTTCGGGCGTTAAAGCCTTGTGAATCTGCAGAATATCAAAGATTTTTGCATTCTGAAGTTCTTCAATCATCGTTACATCCGGCGATACCATTACTGCAACCCTCTTTATGTCTTTGGACAATCGATCTGCAATCTCCTTTGCCTTTTCAATCGTCACATTCCGCTTGCTTTTCTCAAAAAATACGAAGCCGGCATAATTTACTTTGTTCTCATTCAGATATGCCGCTTCCTCTATCCTTGTCAAACCACAAATCTTTATTTCCATGTCCACACCCTTTTCATCGTTTCTTTGTATGACGGATTCATTCGTCGTATATCTGTTTCCAACGCTTTGCCAGTTCCTTCGGATTCTCTGCCTCCATAAATGCGCGCCCAATCAAAAAGCCGTCCACGCCGGTCTCATGGAGGAATCTGACATCATCATCATTCATAATCCCGCTTTCCGCGATAAACACCTTATCCTTCGGAATATAAGGGCGAAGCCTTTTCGTATTGTCGAGCGTAATGGAAAAATTCTTTAAATTCCGGTTGTTTACACCGATGATTCTCGGTTCAATCTTAAGTGCCCGCTCAACCTCGTATTCATCATGCGTCTCAACAAGCACATCCAGCTTCAGCGACCTCGCCAGCTGATAGAAATCCTTCATCTGCGCGTCGTCCAGAATTGCCGTAATCAGGAGTACGGCGTCTGCGCCGATTGCCTTCGCTTCATAGAACTGATATTCCTCAATCATAAAATCTTTTCTTAAAATCGGAAGCGCCGACTTTTCTCTGATTTGCTTTAAGTACTCCACATTTCCATGAAAATGATCTTCCTCGGTCAGACAGGAAATCGCATCCACCGATGCATTGTACTCATCGATTCGCTCCATCAAATCAATCTTGCTCGTTATCTGTCCGAGACTCGGCGAGGCTTTCTTGAACTCGCCGATAATCGAAAGACCAGGTTTTCTTAAACTATCGTAGAAGGTGCAGCCGGCGTGCGGCATTTCCTTTTGATGATTGACCGCCTGCCCGGCAAGCTCCCTCATCTTGGCTTCGCCGATTCTTGCTTTATGTTCGGGCAGACGTTTTTTCTTGTCCTCCACAATCTGATCCAGAATCATTTCATCCTCCTTTTTCCAACCTACATCGTTCCGTTTACAAAATTTTCTATGATACGTTTTCCATGCTCCGTATAGATGGATTCCGGGTGAAACTGCAGTCCGACCACCGGAAACTCCTTATGGCGGATTGCCATAATCTCGCCGTCGTCCGTTCTTGCCAGTACCTTTAAGCATTCCGGGAGATTGGCCTCCTGTACCGCAAGCGAATGATATCTTGCCACCTTAATCGGCGAATCGATTCCGGTAAATATGCTTGTTCCGTCATGCTCTATCACAGACTGTTTTCCATGGAAAAGCGCTTTTGCGTACGATACGGTTCCGCCGAGCGCCTCCCCAATGCACTGATGTCCGAGGCAGATTCCAAGGATTGGCTTTTTCCCGGTAAACTCCTTTACCACATCGACACACACACCGGCTTCCTTTGGACTCTTCGGCCCGGGCGATAAGATCATTCTCTCAGGATCCAGTTCCTTAATCTCATCAATTGTAATCCTGTCGTTTCTTACCACTTTGATATCATCATTAAAAATACCGATATACTGATACAGGTTATAGGTAAAAGAATCATAATTATCAATGAGCAGAATCATAAGTTTTCCTCCTCTACCAACGTCTTTGCAAGCGCCATGACTTTATTGCAGCATTCCTGATATTCGTTCTTCGGAACAGAGTCCGCGACGATTCCCGCGCCGGCCTGCAGATACACGTTCCTGCCTTTCTTGACCATGGTACGAATCGTAATACAAAAATCCATATCTCCCGAAAAATCCACATATCCTGTGGCTCCGCCGTAGAGACCTCTGCGTACGGTTTCCAGTTCGTCAATAATTTCCATCGCGCGAATCTTCGGCGCTCCGCTTAAAGTTCCCGCCGGAAGGAACGAAGAGACCAGATCGAGCGGATGAAATTCGCCCTTTTTTCGTCCTTCCACCATCGAAACAATGTGCATGACGTGGGAGTAGTTCTGCACTTCCATAAACTGGGTGACCTTGACCGTTCCGAATTCACTGATGCGCCCCATGTCATTTCTGGCAAGATCCACAAGCATCACATGTTCCGCACGCTCTTTCTCATCCCTAAGAAGCTCATCCTTTAACAATGCATCCTCCTCGGCGTCCACACCTCTTCTTCTTGTTCCTGCAATCGGGCAGGTAAACACCCGGTTGTTCTGCTGTTTTACAATCATCTCCGGCGAACTGCCGATTACCTCGAAATCGCCGTAATTAAAGTAATACAGATATGGAGAAGGATTTAACTCACGCAGCTCCTTATACAGTTCAAATCCATCCTGCTGCGTTTCAATCGTCCATCTCTGCGAAAGTACGGTCTGGAAAATGTGCCCCTCCTTGATGTATTCCTTTATCTTATTTACCTTTTCGCTATACTGCTCCAAGGTATCCGATTTCTTAATGATTTTTCCGTCATGCAAAAACGCCTTCTTCTTTGTCCTGCAGGCGCCTGCTCTTGCCTGATTGATCATCTCGGCGGCTTCCCGCTCCGCAAGAGTCCTGCCATCCCCGGAATCGTCTCCTAACACAACCGCGGTAAGCGTCTCTGCCACATGATCCACCATGATAAACTTCGTCATGAGCATCATCTGAATCGTCTCGACTCCGATTTCATCCGGATTATTGTCCGGAAGTGCTTCCGCGTACCGGATAAAATCATATCCCAGATTTCCGACCAATCCGCCGGAGAACGATAACTCTTCATTGTCCTTTACGATATCAAACTCACTGTAATATTCCTTTAACCGAAGGAACGGATTTCCTTCTCGTACTTCCTCGGTTCCATCGCTCCTTGTGATTACAAGGGCGTTTCCTCTTGAAGTAATCATTTCTTCCGGCTCTGCTCCAAAAAACGTATGCCGGTCATAATTCTTATCGTAGCTCTCTAACAGGAATCCCTTCTTCTTTCCGACCAGACTCTCATACATTCCGGTGGAAGTCTCATTGACAATACTGACTGTTTTCTTATACACACGAAGTCTTCTCATGTTTTGTCTCCTTTACTATTTTCATACTAAAACCCGGCGCCATCCAGTCTTCTTACAGCGCTCGATTCTCCCCGATACTTACGTAAAAAAATCCCTGACAGAATAGATTCTACTCTGTCAGGGACGATAACTCGTGGTGCCACCCTTATTCATCGCGCTTTTCCGAATCCAAAATCCTGTCATTACGGTGTAGGTCATGCAATGACAGCATATCGGTATTTCTGGCAAACAAAAAAGCGGATTCTCCAAATCGGAAAATCCGCCACCAATTACGCGATCTCTGCGATACAGAAGAAGAAGATTTCTCTCCGATATCTTACCCTTATAACGTAGGGAAACGGCGCTGCTACTCAGATATACCTTTCACTTTGCATCTAACGAATCCATTCCATCTAAACGTTCCTGTCTGCTCGCACCGGCCGCAGACTCTCTGAAAAGACCAATTCAGTGTACTACTTTCGCTCAATGATTTTTGCTATTTGTTTTAACTGTTTGTTAGTTTACTACATGAAAGTGTTCCTGTCAATAAGGAAAATTTTTATTTTTACCTTTTATTTTTCGTATAGTGCCTGCTCCTCTTTGCCGGAACCGATACGGAAAATACAGATATTTCCCCATGAATACGGCAATTTCCTCGCTCTGGTGGGGAATCCGCCAATATTTGCTTAGAGCTTATTTAAGAATTGTTTAAAACCTCAGCATAGAAGGATATCCCTATGTACTATTTTGCGGCCTTCATCTGCTCATGCTGTTTTTTCGTGATGAATTTCGAAACAAGCTCCGAGCGGTTCTTTAATCGGCATCCGTATGTAACGCGGCCGTCCGGCATATGATCCTGACGAATGACAACAAGTGACAAATTAAAAGTACTGCCGTTTGGCTCGGCCTGAAAACTAATATATAGGATATCGCCCTTCTGATACTCTTCCTTTCCCTTCGTGACAAAGGCAACCCCGCCTTCACTAAGGTCTTTTACTGTAACGGTCTTTGGCTCATCCGTCTCCGTCCTTTTGACAGCTCCTTCCACCCCCAGAAAGACGCGGTAGCTCTGGCGTCTGTTATATGACACAGACTCTTTCTCCGACACAATAATATGTATACTGCCATACACCGGCAGCCTGAGATTCTTGATTGTCACGCCATGCCAGATCAGCGGCTTCTCGTCTTTGATGTAGACCAGACTGTTCGTTACGCCCTCCGCGTTAAAATTAATCAGCATATCCTGCTCACGTATGGCATCCAATATCACAAACCGGACGGACTTATTATCCCGTTTTATGGCGTTCACAATCGCTACATCCTCCGCATCTGTTATATTCGCAACCTTCGATTTCAGATTTACCCTTGCCTCTTTATTTGACGCTTCTACAGAAACCTCTGTCTTTGGTGCAAGATCACTTACAAACATATTCTTCTCCTTTGAAACTTATACTCCATTCAGGTAATTGCAAAACTCTTGGCTGCCAATGTGTAGTTGTGCAATTACCTATTATACTCTATTCCGTATCTTTTGGATTACCAATCTTTTTCCGCTGTTGGTGCGCTGCGATTCGGATATAGATGCTCTGCGGCAGGAAACGTCCGCACGCCATCGCAAGCCGCATCGTCCATGTCGGAACAATCACTTTTTTCCCGCGTTTCATCTGATCAATCGCATAATTTGCACAATACTTTGCAGTAATTCCTTTTAAGGAAAACTCTGCATTTGCCACCTCGTCAAACTCTGTCTTGACCGGTCCCGGGCACAGACAGCCAATGTAGACTTTGCTCTTCTGTTCCTTCAATTCCTCCGCAACTGCCCTTGTCAGACTGGCGACATAAGACTTGGAAGCATAGTAGGTTGCCATATAAGGGCCGGCCGGCATAAGTCCGGCGGAGCTTGCCACATTTAGTATATAGCCGCCCTTCTGTTTTTGCATGATCCACAATATCTTTTTCGTCAAAAAATGCACAGCCTTTATATTGACGTCAATCATCTGAAGTTCTTTGTCAATATTTCCCTCCGAGAACAGGCTGCAATCGCCAAATCCGGCGTTGTTTATAAATATTACAATCTTCTTTCCCTGCAAATAATCACATAGCTTCTGACATTCCTCCAGCGAAGACAAATCCGCCTCAAACGGAAGACAGATTCTCTCCGGGTCAATCTCCTTATGGATTTCTTCGCACAAGGCGGCAAGCCGCTCTTCCCTTCTGGCCGCAAGAATCAAATCAAAGCCTTCTTTTGCAAGTCTTTTGGCAAACTCTGCTCCGATTCCGGAGCTTGCCCCGGTAATTACCGCGTATCCGCGACTACTTTTGGACATTACTTCTATTCCTCCAACAGCTTTTTAAAATTCGGTCCGAGGTTTCCCTCCTTCCAGTGTTTTCTGCAAACAGCAATGTAGGCGCTGTTTCCGCCGAGAAATACCTGATCCCCCTCGCGGATAATTCCGTTTTCATTAAAACGCGCATTACATTTTGCCGCCTTTCCGCACCAGCAGACCGTCCTGATTTCCTCAATGACATCCGCCCATGCAAAAAGCCACTGGCTTCCGGGAAACAGTTCATTACGAAAATCTGCGCGGAGTCCATAGCAGATTACCGGCACATTCAAATCGTCCACCACATGCACCAGAAACTCAATCTGCTCCTTGGAACAGAACTGCGCTTCATCTACAATCACACAGTCATAGCCTTCTATATATTCATCTTCCATCCGAACCAGATCTTCCATCAGTACGCAGGGACGCTCCAGACCGATTCTGGATTTGATGACATATTCTCCGTCCCGGATATCCGTCTGCGGTTTCGCCAGAATTGCCTTTTTCCCACGCTCTCTGTAATTATACTCCACCATCAGCGCATTCGCTGTCTTTGAACTCCCCATTGCTCCATAGCGGAAAAACAATTTTGCCATATCAACTATTTCCTTCTCAATATTCATTTTGTTCACTATGAGAATAATTATAACTGTTCTGCTGATTTTTGTCAGCCTTTTTTCGTATGCTTAACAGACAAAAAAGGTAAGTTCCGGCATATTCCCCGCCATTCCAAAAACCGCCCAAAACGGAAAATTTCCATTCTGAGCGGTTCCTATGATTTGCATTGTTCTATTCCACTTTCGGAAGATTGGAAAATGAAGCTTCCAATTCTTCATCCGTCGGGATGTAATCCGACATCTCGCCGTCGTTAAATTTCTGATATGCAACCATATCAAAATATCCGGTTCCGGTAAGTCCGAACACGATATTCTTTGCCTCGTTCGTTTCCTTGCACTTTAGCGCTTCATCCATTGCAGCCTTGATGGCATGACTGCTCTCCGGTGCCGGAAGAATTCCCTCCACCCGGGCAAAAGTCTGGGCTGCCTTAAATACTTCCGTCTGCTCAACGCTTCTGGCTTTTAAGTATCCCTGATCGTAAAGCTCCGATACGACGGAACTCATTCCATGATAACGGAGTCCTCCCGCATGATTTGCAGACGGAATGAATCCGGAACCTAACGTATACATCTTGGCAAGCGGACATACTTTACCGGTATCACAGAAATCATACGCATATTTTCCTCTGGTAAGACTCGGGCAGGAAGCCGGTTCTACCGCAATAATCTCGTAATCCGCCTCTCCTCTTAGCATCTCTCCGACGAATGGGGAAATGAGTCCGCCGAGATTCGAGCCGCCTCCTGCACAGCCGATAATCGTATCCGCTTTCACACCGTACTTATCAAGCGCCGCCTTTGTCTCAAGGCCGATGACCGATTGATGCAGAAGCACCTGCGTCAAAACAGAACCAAGGACGTACCGATACCCCTCCTGTGTGGCAGCGGCTTCCACTGCCTCCGAGATTGCACATCCAAGGCTTCCGGTTGTTCCCGGAAACTGTGCATTAATCTTTCTTCCGACCTCTGTCTCCATGGAAGGCGAAGGGGTAACCTTTGCTCCGTATGTTCTCATAACCTCTCTTCGGAACGGCTTCTGCTCATACGAGCACTTAACCATATATACCTGACAGTCCAGATCAAAATAGGAGCATGCCATCGAAAGCGCCGTTCCCCACTGTCCTGCACCGGTCTCTGTGGTAACGCCTTTAAGCCCCTGCTTTTTTGCATAATACGCCTGCGCAATCGCAGAGTTTAATTTATGGCTGCCGGATGTATTGTTTCCCTCAAACTTATAGTAGATATGCGCCGGAGTCTGAAGCTTCTCCTCTAAGCAGTATGCTCTGACAAGCGGAGACGGACGATACATCCTGTAAAAATTACGGATTTCTTCCGGTATATCAAAATACGCCGTCGTCTCATCCAATTCCTGCTTTGCAAGCTCTTCGCAGAAAATATGCGAGAGTTCTTCCAGCGTAACCGGCTTTAGCGTTCCCGGATTTAGAATCGGGGCAGGCTTCTTTTTCATATCTGCCCGGATATTGTACCATTGCTTTGGCATCTCGTTCTCTTCCAAATAAATCTTATATGGTATCTCTTTGTTCATAGTGTTTTTCTTTTCCCTTCTGATAAATTCTTACCACACATTTTAACATAAGATTTCCAAAAACTCTTATCCTAATATATTATGTCTATTATAACTATAAATTTTAATAAGATTCATTCCCATAACCGCCCCGCCGACGGTTCATCCAGACATATGCGGCAACACAGATGATAACAGACAACGCCGAACCTGCAGGAGACGCAAGCCCCATCGGAAACAGCGTGTCCGCAAAATATTTCGACGCATAACAGGCAACCGGAATACGCACGCAAACGATAGAAAGAGCGTTATGCAAAAAAGAGATTCCCGATAATCCGTATGCGCAAAAATAACCGCTGAAGCAAAAATGAATCCCCGCAAAAATACAATCCCAGACATATCCTCTCATATACTGGCTTCCAAGCCGTACAACGTCCGCATTGCCGGCAAACAGACCGACAAACGTTTCTGCGTCAGACCACATGAGAACGGATGCGCCGATTCCCCATAGTACAGCCACAATTGCGGCATAGCGCAATGTAAGTCTGGCGCGGTCATGCTTTCCGGCGCCGATATTCTGCGCGGAAAGCGCGGACACCGTTTGCAGCATGGATGATGGGACGAGAAACAGGATTCCGATGATTTTCTCTACAATTCCTACCGCCGCCGCGTCGTTTAACCCTCTTCTGTTTGCGAAAATGGTAATCACAATAAACGCAATCTGAATGAAGCCGTCCTGTAAAGAAACCGGAACCCCGACCTTCAACAGCCCGGTTATTATTCTTCTGCATGGCCGGAAATCCGTTTTCGTAAGACGGATTCCTGTCTGCCGTTTTCGAATGACAATCAGAGATACTATGACGCTGATTGTCTGGGATATTGTAGTTCCCAATGCAGCACCGGCTGCGCCGAGTTTCATTCCTCCGATAAAAAAATAATCAAGAACGATATTTGCAACGCACGCTACTGCGATAAAATACATCGGACTTTTGGAATCGCCCATGCCCCGGAAAATCGAGCTGATGATATTGTAAGCCGTAATAAACGGAATTCCGATAAAGCAGATGGTAAGATATGAAATGGTTCCTGACACAGCTTCATCCGGTGTGGACACGATACTCACAATTGGTTTGACCGCAACAAGAAGCCCTGCCGCCAGCAGTATCGACAGTGCCATAAACAGCGTAACGGTATTTCCAATCACAAGGGAGGTCTGCTCCTGTTTTCGCGCACCAACCGTCTGTCCTATCATAACCGTTGCTCCCATTGCAAGTCCTACAATCATAACTGTCAGCATGTGCATGACCTGACTTCCGATCGATACCGCTGTCGTACTTTCAACTCCGTTATACTGCCCGATGATAAATAAATCCGCCATCCCATACAAGGTCTGCAAAAAATATGACAGAAGAAAAGGAAGCGAAAAATATAGAACCGTCTTATACACGCTGCCTGTTGTTAAATTTTTCTCCATCAGTCCAGCCTCCGTCCGCCGCATTGTTCGTATATTATCCGAAAACCTCTTTTACATTCCATACAGCCTATTTTACATTTGCGCAATTGGTGGCAGAATATCAGAAACGGACTAATACATCTTATTCTCATGCCCCATACTTTGTCCTCATATCACATGAGATCTCATCCGCGTCCCGAAACATTTTCTTCGATTTACTGCGATATCAAATATCCCTCGCTGTCAAATTCCAAACCGAATTCTGCGGAATATGCGTTCAAATGCTCCGCCCACGTTTTTGCCTCTTCTCCTTCCAGAAGAACCGGACAGTAATCGTTATAGTCAGTTGTCGAAGACAGGCGGCATGGAATTACGCGGATGGACGTCTCATCCTGAAGCTGTCCGTCTTCAAATGTGAATGTCTGCTGAAAAATCATGGAATCCTTGTCCGCCGGATTCTTGTTTCCGCCATAACAGAAATTACCCATACTGTAAACAATGTATTTTCCGTTATAACATTCAATCCCCTGAATCACATGCGGATGGCAGCCGATGACCAGATCATACCCCTGGTCAATGCACCATTTCCCCATTTCGTATTGTTCCGGCTCCAGCTCATGAACCTTGTCTCCGCCCCAGTGCAGGCATGCAAACACCAGATCCGCCCCCTGTTCCCTCAGGGCGGCAATCCCATCCTCCAGATAAGGATATACGCTGTTTCCGTCATAATACTCGTTTACCGACACAAAGCCAATCTGAATTCCCTTTGTTTCATACCAGCCCAGATGATTTCCCCAGATTCCGTCTAAGGCATATGCAAGTCCGGCATCGCTTACCGTCTGTATCGTATCTGCCACACCGTCCGACTGGTAATCCATAATATGATTATTTCCCAGACTGACCGCCTCCACAGAGCTTCCGGTCAGAATCGACACATATTCCGGCCTGCCCTTGTGGTTCCATTCTTTTGTAGTGCGGATGTTATCTGAATTTGTCAGAGGTCCTTCCAGATTGACGATCGTAAAATCATCCGCCTCAAATATCGGCCGGACATTCTGCAGAAAATAATCCGCTCCATTCGTATCGTAATACTCATCAAATGAATTCGCATAGGATGTTTTCTGGTTAATTCCCAGCGTGACATCTCCTACCGCGCTGATGGTAATTTCTGTTATTTCCGGTTCGGATTCACTTTCGGACTCCGCTTCGGCTACCGGATTCTGTCCTGCTATGGAACGGTAAAAATTTATTTCCTCTTCCGTAAGCTCATAATAGAAAGTTAGGAGTTCCTCCGGAACGGAAAATGCTTTGATGCTTTCTTCCGCCACCGTCATTTTAATAATATTTGTATTCTCATATAACGTAATGGTGTAATTTTCTTCCGGTTCCTTACTGCCAAAACATGCGGCAGGATACTTGTATGCAGTCAGATTGTACTGCTCCTTTGCCCCTTCCAAGGCTCTTTGCAATTCGTCCTGCCGTTCTTCAATGTCCGAATCATCAAAAACCGAACACTGGTTATATTGATACAGCAGCTCTTCATCATCTATTGTTTTGATTAGCGCGTTATTCTCTGCGGAATATACTCTGATTTCAGCCAGATTATCCACATTCTCCGCCGTATATGTATGCTCCGGCTGTGCAGCGCACCCTGCGCAAATGCACATACATAATCCTGACACAAGCAGAATACCGATTATGAACCGACTTTTCCTATTCATTCGTTTCCCTTCTTTAAGTAATTTACACGTCGTAACCAATAAGCAGCAGAACAAAATTATGATTGGCGCGTATGGGCTCCACGCATTTGTTATTATCCCGATAAAAACTGCTGCCGCCGTTACCGGCAGCGCCGCATATATCCAACGATACCTTTTCCTATGACCACAATCAGGAGCATGCTCCGCATTTTTCACGATAATGCTGTCAATGTGCATGGACATTCCGGCCCATATCATAAATGCCATCCATATCGTATCAACAATCCATTCAAAAGCATTATAAGCTGTCCGTCCGAAATGAAGCCTGAAAAATATCCTGCTTCCTCTGTTTCTTAAACGCCTCGAATACCTGATTGTCAAATGTAAGATGTTCATTTCTGATTTCCGGATACTGTTTGCATTGTTCCATGGCCTTATTCTACCACAAGCCCGCGCACAATATCATGAAAATCTGCTGTGCAATCCTTATCCGCCATACCTCTGTTACTGCTCTTCCATAAAATACAGTCTTGCTCCAAAATCCTGAAAGAATCTGGTTTCTTCGTTGTACCCGGTCGCTCCGAACGACTGCTTTAGCTTCACGCCGCCCTCCATAAGTACATCGCCGGATGCCGTATACTCCTCGCTTTCCCCCGGCATCTTCACAAACCTTGCCAGAGTGTTGTGAACCAGGGAATCCTGCTTTACATGTATCGGCGCCGCCGTATTCACAAGATCTCCAAATAGCTTCAAATCATATTTTAGCTTTCTGTTGTAAAAATGATACGTTTTCTCTTCCGCCAGTCCTTTCGCAAAGTATTGCTCAAACTGCGTATTCGGAACGACAAGCTCCTGCATGATCATTCCGACCGCTTTGCTTTGATCCTCCGATACGCATGTCCATTCATGGATATTTCCGTTTCTGCCGCGATAGAAATGTCCCATCTGCAGCACTTCTCTCCACTCCTTGTACAGAGCAATCTGCAGTCTAATCTCCTCCAATTCCTCTTTCTTCATGTCGCACAGATTGCATTCGTATCCGCACACGCCGAACGCCGCAACCGCAAAGCGGGTAGTAAGCGGAGTAACGCGCAGCGTCTGATGATTCGGGCAGGAGGAAACGTGTGCGCTTACCGTTGACATCGGATAACCGTAGCTGTACCCGGTCTGCCCATTCACACGATAGAGGGCGTCCGTATCGTCGCTCGCCCAGATCTGCGGAAAATAGCATAACATTCCGAGATCAAACCGGTTTCCTCCGGCTGCACAGCCTTCGAACAGGATGTGCGGAAAGCGCTCGGTCAGCGTGCGCATCATCCGGTAAAGCCCCATCATATAGCGGTGCCCGACCTCCTCCTGATGTCCGGCGTCCAGATATCTGGAATAATAATCGGAAAAGATACGGTTCATATCCCATTTTACATAGGAAATATCCGCGGAAGAAAACACTCCGGTCATGCATTCTGTCATGTAATCTACCACTTCGGGATTACACAAATCCAATATCCTTTGGTTTCTTCCTTCTGTGTGAGGCTTTCCCGGTATATCAAGCACCCAGTCCGGGTGCGTCCGGTAAAGCTCGCTGTCCACATTGACCATTTCCGGTTCTACCCATATGCCAAAATCCATTCCCAGCGCATGGATTTTATCTGCCAGCCCCGAGACGCCGTCCGGGAGCTTTTTCTTATTCACGATATTCCAGTCTCCGAGCGAACACGTATCGTTATCCCGCTTTCCGAACCATCCGTCATCCATCACAAACAGCTCGATTCCGACCGATTTTCCCGCTTTCGCAAGTTTAAGCAGCTTGCTCTCATTAAAATCAAAATAGGCTGCCTCCCAGCTGTTTAGCAGAACCGGGCGCACTTTATTCTTCCACTCGCCGCGCACGATACATTGTCTGACAAAATCGTGCATATGCCGGCTCATCCCGTTAAAGCCCTGATTGGAAAAAGTCATAACCGCTTCCGGCGCCTCAAACTCTTCTCCGGGCTCTAAAACAAAACAGAAGGACTGCGGATTGATTCCGGTCACAATGCGCGTCTTTCTGTAGCCGCTCACTTCCACCGCTTCATAGTGGTTTCCGCTGTATACCAGATTAAATCCATACGCAATGCCCGCATCCTCTGTGGTATCCGGCTTTGACAGCATCACAAACGGATTTGCGCGGTTTGAAGAGCTTCCGGTATAAGATGCGTTCACATGTTTTCCCGCAAGTACCGGAATATCGTTTCGCTGCATTTCCCTCGCCCAGCTTCCGTTGAAGGTGGACAGCACGTAACCGTCCGATACAAAGTCAATCTGGGTGCTTAACAGCCGCCGGAGCTGTATGGTCTCCTTACTCGTATTCAAAAGCTTTGTGCTCCGTACAATCACGTCCTGCTTTTCGAACACAGAGTAGTGCAGTTCCATCGTAAGCCCATAGCTTTCATCCACTAAAGTGACAACGAGCTCCTGCACCTTTTTTTCTTCATCATAAGAGGACGGCAGTGTGTTCAGCGCCTCCTTTGCTTCCTTGATTTCCGCATGATCGAACAGAAAGTCCGAGGTATAGCTTCCGTCTGCATGAAGGATTTCTACAAACGGTTCGCGGATATCGCCTTTTCCGTAGGAGGACATTTCAAGGCACATGTCCTCCAAAGAAAAATTCGTGTGTTCCCGGTCGTAAGTATTGGTGTTGCCCGGTGCGAAGACATGCTTTTCAAAAAGCGCATCCGCATCCTCTTTTCTTCGAATCGTAATCCTTTTTCCATAGTACAGATGCTCGAGATGACCGGTCTCGATCACGCGGAACGCATAGGTCGTGCTGTCGGTGTCAAGAACCCATACCTGATCAAAGTGTCGTACCATACCTGTTCTCCTTCGCTTTCAGCTTGCCTGTAATTTCTTCCAGCTTCTCATCAGTAAGAATGTAATTTTTCTTAAATACTACAAGTCCGATAATCAAAACTACAATCGGAATGATTGTCATACACATACGAAGTCCCATTCTTGAAGGCTCATCGATTGCTGTAAGAACTGCTGCCGTCTCGTCCTTCTGGATATGGAATACGGAAATTACAACCGCTGCTGCAAGAGCCGCAATACCGGACGCAAGCTTTACCACGAAGGTCTGCATGGAGAAAATAACCGACTCGTCGCGGCGGTTGTTCTTGAGTTCTCCATAGTCTACCGTATTTGCAAGGAATACCGTCACGATTACGTTGAGCATACCGATTGCCGACATAATTAAGAATGCAGGAATCAGCAGAAGATAGACGTTTGTTGTTCCTGAGAATGCAATGATCAGTAAAAGAACGTATCCGGTCATCGCCATGCTAAAGCTTACATAAAACACCTTCATTGTGTTCATAAACTTGCGGAAAAGCGGGAATAGAATCATCATCGCAAGAATCTGGAATCCGCCTCCGAAGGTATTAAACAGCGTATAGTTTGCCTCCCATGAAGCAGGACTGAAATCATATTTGAAGAAATAAATTACTAAGTTTGAAGTAATGTACAGTGCGGTATTGATCATAACGATTGCGATAACCATGACCATGGCCTGATCATTCTGAACAAGCGCTTTAAACATCTCTCCGACGGAAGCGGTCTTCATTTCAACGGAAGACTTCTCCTTGACCGTCATACAGGTAATGGTTGTAAATACAACGAAAAGGACGGCAATGATCAGCGCGAAATACTTGTAGCCGAGCCGCTCTACATCCGTTGCATTTTCGCCGCCGGCCATAGTTCCAAGTGCGGATACGCTCAGTACGGTAATGATCGAGATGATTGCGGAACCCACGCCTGCGCAGGAACGGGCGAGTGCGGACAGACCTTCACGCTCTTTTCCACTCTCGGTAAATGCAGGAATCATGGACCAGTAAGGAATATCCATCATCGTGTAAGTTACGCCCCAGAGAATATATGTGATAGCTGCATAGGCAACCAGTCCTCCTCCGTTTAATGCCGGCGGTGCGGAGAACATCAAAAACAGCACGATTGCATTCAGTAACGTACCGACAAAAAGCCATGGGCGGAATTTTCCCCATCTGGTCTTCGTTTTTGCCACAAGCACGCCCATAATCGGATCGTTAAATGCATCAAATATACGCGCGGCAAAGAGAATCGCTCCCATTGCTACCGCACTTACTCCCATAATATCCTGATAATAGTACAAGATATAGGATGCAGAAAGCATATAGACCATGTCCTTGCCTACTGCACCGATTCCGTATGCGAATTTTTCGCCTCCGCTAAGCTTCTTCTTTGTTTCCATCTTCTACTCCTCCCATATTAATGATTGTTTTTTAATCCCATAGCAAGTTCCACTACTTTATATGCGCCGCCATATAATCCGACGGACTTGTTCGTGATAATCGCATCACACATCTCATGTAACAGATCGGTGTTCATGAACATATCCGCCATCTGTAAGGTATGAGGAATGTCCCGGCACTCCAAGGTTCCCTCTCCCATCTCGGCGGAATGAATCGCTCCCCACATCTCATGCTTTCCGACACGCTTGATGAACAGCTTCGGTATCGGATAAAATGCAAGCTCACTCGGCTTTGTCACAAGCACATCCGCGCTTCTCATAAGAAGATTGGTGCAGTAAACCGCCTCGAAGATGTTCCTGTGCCAGAAGCCATGAATTCCGGTAATTTCATTTGCCGGATTAAGCGCATCCTCTGCAAACGCTTCCGTATCCTTCCAGTGGTCAAAATGCTCGGTTGAAAGTCCCTTCATATCCGGCAGTTCCGCAAGAAGGGCATCCCACACATTCCTGTAATCTCCGACATTTACGTAAAGCACAGCCTTACCCGCCTTAATCTTCGGAAGCAGATATTTGATAATCGCCGCAAAAATCTCTTTCTGGGCGCCTGCACCGCCAATAGTAAGAAGAAATCTCATCGGTTTTCCTTCTTCCTTTCGCGCCGTTCTTGCCGCACAGTCCGCTTCGATATTGCTCACAAGCTCGTGGTCAATGTAATGTCCGGTATAAACCAGACTTTCCTTCGGCATAGGGCTGCACACCTTATCCTTGTTCATTCCGTTTAAAATCCGGTATCCCATGTACGCATTTTTACACTGAATCGTATGGACGGAACCCTCGGACAGATGAAGCGCCATCGGCCAGTTATCCGGAATGGCATTTACCACATACTTCATCCCTGCATGAACCGCAGCCTGCGCCGGCCACACATGCGTTCCGATGACTGGAATATCCTTTGGCACATTGCGATATACCGGAGCCATGAGTTCCGCATTCTTCTGATCGGAAGCGTTGTAGGAAAGCGCCCGAAACCCTTCATAGTTCATCGGCTCCCATACGAGCTTGTTGAAAAGCGGATTCTTCGAAAGCCTCGAACCGAGCGAATACAACTCATTTTGCGCCCCGATTACCTTTGTACAGGTAGTCTGCCCATAGGAATTCAAATCCATCCAATAAGGCGTATATCCCATAGACCTTGCAGCAGAAGCCATCGCCATGGAAATACGATAGTGCCCGAACCCCATGCGGATATTTCCGACAATGATTCCCTTTTTTGTATCAAAATCCGTCCGGTCCGTCGTCTGCGCCGCATCGTAATGCGCGTTTGTATCCGGCGAACCGACTAAGATATTCTGTACCCCGAGGGAGTCGCCGATATATGGATTTTTCTGGATAAATGCCGGATAATCCGTATTCGTATCGTCCCCGAACTTCTTTGCATACTTTTTCTTGGACCTTACCGCTTTGTTGTAGTCCTTGCCCGAAATCACATTTCCGAAAATTACTTTTGATTTTTCCATCCCTGTCCCCTAATCTTCCTTTCTCTTCGTATCAACGTAAACCATAAACTCCACTGTTTCTTTTTGTCCGGTCGTGCTTTCTATGGTAAGAGCCGCTTTCCCGCTCTTTCCAATCGTTCTGACATATGCTCCCGTCATTCCTCCCTGCATCGGGATTACAGCCGGCCCAATCAGTTCAATCGGCCCGCTTGTTTTCAGAATGAGAGGATCGTTATAAAAATACAATTGATTGTCATTTTCGTCTGACATCGAAATTCTGACTTCCGCCACATCGTAACTTATGCGTTCCGTAAGCTCCGCTGCGGAAGCTTTTACTTTAAGATGCGCCTTTGTCATCGGTTCCTTGGTAATGACCTTTTCCACTCGCCCATCCTTAACCGCTTCAAACCGGTATGTGGTCGAGGTCCCGCCCCAGTCTCCGATATATTTGTTGTAAAGTCTTACCGCATCGCCGAATCCCATATGGTACAGCAGCATGCACTTTACTCCAATCCACACGATGCGCGGCGGGAAATGATACCCATGCATGGCGACGTAGTTCAGCGCTTCCTTGAGCATACCCGCCTGTTTTCCGGAAAAATTCTCGTTCTTTTTGAGTTCCTCCCCGATAAAATCGTCGATGACAATCGGCCCATGCTTCAAATTCTTATACGGCGAATCGCCTGCCTTATACTCTTTGATGAACGTATCATTCTTATACATTTTAACGGAATCCGCATTTGAGAAAATGTAGGTAAGTCCTCTGTTGCATCCCGGATGTTCCCCGATATCCATGGTCGAACTTAATTCCAATACCGGTCTGGTCTCCTGCTCGCATGCATAGACGGCGGCTGCAAGCTTCGGATTGCGGAACATATCCATAACTCCATGATAACAGATGCGGTCTCCGCTTCCGAAATCCTTGTGGGTATTGTAGTCAAACATACACCATCCGAAGCTTCCTGCGATATCCTCCTGTCCCGCAACAGCGTCAAGGACATTTGCGTGCCGCAGCGCATGCTGCACGCGGTGCTCTTCCCAGTCGTATGCTTTTGTCGGATACATATGTCCGTTGTACTCGCTGACTAAGTATCCCTTTCCCATATCCGAAGTTACCTTTTTCTTTGGATCACATCCGGGCGTCGTCCCGTCATGCAGAAAATCGTTGTATGTATATACGTCCTCAAACAGATGACTCTTCTTGTGTGCTCTTACCCCGCCCGTCTGTCTGCTGTCGTCCAGACTATGCGCAAGCTCATTCGTCTTCTGATAAAACGCATCATCGTCCTGCGATTCATTGATCCGCACTCCCCACAAAACTATGGACGGATGATTGCGGAATTCCGTAATCATCTCCGTTAGATTGGAAAGCGCCTGCTCCTTCCATTCGATATCTCCGATGTGCTGCCATCCGGGAAATTCCATAAATACCAGAAGCCCTGTCGAATCACATTCGTCAATAAAATAATGCGACTGCGGATAATGGGAAGTTCTCACCGCATTGCATCCCAGCTCCGTCTTGAGGATATCCGCATCCTGCCGCTGCATGGATTCCGGCATTGCATATCCGACATACGGATAACTTTGATGGCGGTTCAATCCGCGGATTTTGGTCTTGACTCCGTTCAAATAGAATCCGTCTGCTTTAAATTCCGCCTTGCGGAATCCGAACTTCACGCGGCTTTCATCCATCACTTTTTCCTTTGACAAAAGCTGTGTTTTTAGCAGATACAGCTTCGGC
Organism: uncultured Lachnobacterium sp.; assembly: GCA_964614035.1. Taxonomy (GTDB): domain Bacteria; phylum Bacillota; class Clostridia; order Lachnospirales; family Lachnospiraceae; genus Roseburia. The sequence goes on along the minus strand of CAZTKM010000001.1, from coordinate 86,425 downwards.
TGTTCAAGTGACCAGAGCTCAATGTCTTTTACCTCGCAAATCATCTCCGTCTTCCCATCGCAAACCTTAGTCTCGCCCAGAAGAAGCTCCTTCCCTCCATCCTCCAAAAACTGTCTGACATAAAAGACATCCTCGCTGCGGCTGCCTGCATCCAGTTCGATTGTGCTGACGAGCTGCGCTTTTGAAGTCTGCGGCGTCACATTTTTCTCAAATCTTGTGCGGACAAATACATCCGAAAGATAGGACTGCTCTTTGATTTCGATATATACGTCCCGGTAGATGCCGCCGAATGTCATATAATCCACAACGAAACCAAACGGCGGAATATTCTGCTGCTCCGTCGTATCGACCTCCACCGCAAGAACATTCTCCCTTTCCCAGTCCAGCGCGCCCGTCAGCTCCGCCGTAAATGCGGTATATCCGCAATGATGTTCCGCAGCCTTTTTTCCGTTGATGAACACTTTCGCCGAGTGTGCCACTCCCTCAAAGGTAACAAATACTCTCTTGCCCTTCCACTCTTCCTTTGCCTTAAATGTCCTCCGGTATCCGCAGACCATCTGATACTCATGCTCGTCAAAATAGTGAAACGGCACTTCCCTGTTCGTATGCGGAAGTCTTACATCTGTCATCTGTGACGTATCATAATCGGCGTCGCACATGGCATTTTCAAAACACTCGCCAAATTTCCACCCCTCGTTCATATAGATGCGCATGGTTCCTTCTCCCCCTTCGCTATAATTCCGTCTATGATAATACTGACAACCTCATCCAGAGCATTCTTGTAAGAAATCTGATTTACAATCAGGATATCTCTTTGGAAAAACTGCTCCAACGTTGCTTCTAACATCGTCTTGATCAGGATGACGTTTACCGGCCGGATTACACCTTCTTCCATTCCCCGATTCAAAAGTGCAATCGTCCCCTCCCATCCGGACTCGAGCCGCTCCTCCACTTTGCGGTAAATATCCGGATACTTGTCCTTTAGCAGATACAGCTGTCTGAAATCGATATCCGCATAGCTTTCCGGAAGAACGCCGAGAATACGTCTGATTTTCTCAACCGTTGACAAATTCGAATCATTCAGAATTGCCGTCTCACTCTCTTTGATTTTGTCAAAGCAATAATCCACCATCTCTCCAAAGAGGGAATTCTTATCCGAAAAAACGGTATAGATTGTCTTCTTGCTCATGGAAAGTTCTTTGGCGATGTCATCCATCGTGAACTTTAATCCCTTTTTGTTAAACACTTTTATGGTTGCTTCAAGTATCTTCTCCTTCATTCGGTTGCCTCCGGCCTTGGAAACTATTTTCTTCATTTCCGTTTCCATTATTGTAGCACGCGCTGCTATTGGAAGCAAGAAACTGAATTAACAAAAATAGTTTCCTATTTTTGTGCATAATGACATGTGTTTTTCCAATTGCAGACTGCGAATGCCGCAGGAGCTTTTTGTCGATGCAAAGCTGCCCGATTTCTTTGGCTACACGAAAAGAAGCTGCCGATGGCAGCTTCTTTTCTTACCTTACCCACTACATGTTATGCCTGTTTCTTCTTTGTATAGTAATATACGCCGCCTGCGGCGAGTGCAAGAAGAATGAGAATTCCCAGAGCAACCGGTACGACCGGAAGTGTTTTTCCACCGCCCATGCCAGCAGCAAACGATACTTCGGAATCCGGAATATTTACGCCTTCTGCCGTAGTATCTGGTTCTGTGATGTCTCCATCCGCTTGAACGACGGCTTCTGCATTTATTTCTTCCTCAGCTTCTTCTCCTGCATCTGCCCGCACATCATCGTCTGCTCCGGCTTCTGCCGATCCTTCCGCTCTTACTCCCATCTTTGCCGTACCATTCGACTGTGCAATCTCTCCGACTGCCTTTTCCCCTGTAAAAGACGATATGGCAGCCTCTGAAGGAACGGATGATACAATTGTCAACGATCCATTTCCTGACGAACTTACATTGTCTCCGCCGTCTTCTGCTTTGCTGCTTCCGGTACTTTCATTCCCGGTCTCCGTCTTATTTTCCGGCTTTTGAGTAGTTTCTCCTGATATCTGTCCGCCATTCTTACTCTTCTCTGCAAGAATGACTGTACCACCGTTTGCGGATGCCGGAATCGTAACAGTAACCGTCTGATTTGCACCGACCGTATATTCTTTTCCGGAATATAAATCCACTAACGTTGTTCCTGCCTTCGCATCTACGCCGAAGGACACTTCATTCTCTTCATTGTGAATATTCAACGCAACATATAATGCTTCATCGCCATAGGTTCTTGCGAACACATCGTATCCCTCCTCGTTCGAGGATGCGATTGCATTCCTGCCGCCTCTTGCAAAAAGCTCCATATAATCCTTGCGGATTGCGAGCAGCTTCTTATAATGGTTTAACATGCTGTCTGCATCCGCGGATTGCGCTTCCGCTACATCCCATGCAAAGTCATAACGATTCGTCTGATACGGATAATCGTCTGCACCGTACAATCCGATTTCTTCTCCGTAATATACAACTACCTGTCCTTTTGCGGTAAGCTCCAATGCCGCAGCCACCTTGAAGGCGTTAAGCGCCTGTTCTTCTGACATATGGCAGTCATTGATCAGTTTGTACACAAGGCCGTTCTCGTCATGGCTGCTTAAAAATGCGCCGACCGTTCTTGTATTGTTGATACCGGCATTCCGGTTTGCCATAAAGGCTTCTACTCCTGTTATATCGCCGGTTACAAAGTTCTGCGCCTGATCGTTGAAATCAAAGTCAAGGAGGGAATCCATTCCGCCGATTCCAAGCTGTGAAGAAGCATATCCATGACCTGACAATTCTCCGATCATCTTGAAGTCTGCATCCGCTTCTGTCAGCGCATTCTTAAACGCCTGCCATGCCTCTGCATTGACATGCTTTACGGTATCTACGCGGAAGTAATCAATTCCGTACTTTTCAACCCAGTCCACCTGCCACTCAATCAGCTGGTCTCTTACGCGCGCATCCTCCGTCATAAAGTCAGGGAGACCTGCAAGGGACGCATACACATCATCGCCCGTTACCGTATGACTTGCATCGCGGAGCATCGGGATCGTTTCTCCTGTTTCTTCATTGACCAGAATCGTATCGAAATACTGATATGGATCAAATCCGGTTTCCGCATCGGCATATCCGCTATGGTTTAATACCACGTCAACCATAAGCTTCATTCCGCGCTCATGCGCCGCGTCGATCAATGCGGCAAATTCTTCTTCTGTGCCAAGGTGCGCATTTAGCTTTGTAAAATCACTTGCCCAGTATCCATGATACCCTGTTGATTCAATGGTTGTTCCGTCTTTTTCGGTTGTTGTGTTGGAATTCTCAACAATAGGAGTAATCCAGATGGTATTAACGCCGAGCTCCTGCAGATAATCCAGCTTCTGCGTAAGTCCCGCAAAATCTCCGCCATGATAGCTCAGACTGCCGTCTTTATTTACACCGGTATTATTGTCTGTGTTTCCGTCAAAAAAACGGTCTGTAACTGCAAAGTAAATAACCGCTTCATCCCAATCGAAGGACGCGTCATCCTCCGCTGTAACTTCAACGGATACCGACGTCTGATAACTGTTTCCGTAGATATCTTTAAGCGTAACCGGAATATGCTTTGTGCCGCAGGAGGTATCTGCGGTTACTGCGATTGCAGTAGCCATCAGCTCCTTGCTGATTGTTCTTACGCCAAGACCAAGCTCTGTCAGATCCGCGGTAACGGTATCAATCTCCTCTACCGGAATTCCCTCGTTTCCGGCAAATGATACTGTCAAAATATTGTTTGCCTCATAATCCATCTTTCCGGAAGAAAGAGATGCCTCGATTGCCACGTCGTATGCTTTATATGCTACTACGCTGCATTCTTTGCCAGAAGCGGTATCCTTGTTCGTGTTGAAGCTGTCCTGCACCTCTTTGCCGTCCACCACATAGTAGTAAGCGTAGTCTCCCGATGTAAGGTTCGTAAGTTCAAACATATAGCGCTCATTTTCTGCATCGTAAGTCATTGCATGGCTTTCGCCGTTGACCACAACCGAAACTTTTCCTGAAAGCGACGCTTCCTCGTTGGTAAGCATAAGCACATCGTCTCTGTAAAAGAACGTAATTTTTTTCTCTGCTCCGTTCATCTCATAACCCTTGTTATAAGGAAGAACGCTCGTGATTCCTTTATCCTGGTCAAAGACCGCTTTTACCACAATCTGATTGCCGGGTACCATAACCGCATGGTCGCCGCCGTCCTTCGCTTCCCACTCGTTATCGCCTACCGAATGTCTCATGCAGAATGCCATGTCAAAATCATACTCCGAATCCTTTACCGGAACGATAATATAATTCTTTCCGTTTTCATTCTGCGTATAAATTTTAGTCTCGCTTGCAAGTCCCGTATTCCAGCTGTAAATATTCCAGCCGTCGTAATCGCCCTGTGGACGATTGTACTCTACGATAACCATTCTCTTACGCGCTTCTTTTACTTCCGGAATCCGGGTGTAGGTATGTGCATCATCGCCGTATACCACATAAAGATTGCATACCCTGCTCTCTCCTGTCATGCGATAGGTATGGTCGCCCGTCTGCCAGTCCCATGAACCCTTTGATTTCGGAATAAATCCGATGTTTGCGGCGCTTGTAACAATTGTCGCCTTCAGCCACTTGTTGCCGTCCTCCAGTTCTACCAGTTCATCAAACGGCTGCTCTTCAAAAGGTGCTCCGCCGACTTCCCATACATGAACGGCAGCGGCATCCACGCTCATATGCGCGTCGTTGGAATCATAATAGTAGATATTGTAGGTGTAATCCGTTGAAGTATCGGAAATCCATCCCTCCGGTGCCTCTGTGCTCGTTGTAATTGCGTTTGAATTTAAAGCATCCGTAAATGTAATCCATACTTCCGTATCTCCGGTAACCGAAATTGCAAAATTCGCGGTCTGGTTATCGTTTCCCCATGCGCCGTTGTTGAATAAGCCGTTCACTTCCGATACGCTGTCCGGCAGCGCGGCTGTATAGGTAAACCAGCCGGTATTGACCTCATCCAATGCAGCCGGAACACCCATCTCATTGTTCTTCGCATCCTCGTATCCTGCAATTGCATCCCAACTGCTTCCGGAGCCGAATTTGATGTTCGCGCTGCTCCAGTTCTTTCCGTTCTGCATATGTACGAGGAATGTATTTGTTACCGTTTCCCCTGTTTCTCCCTCTGCCCCGGTAACCGTTGTGCTAACCGATTTTGTATCGTCTGTCAGGTCGATGGAAAATGTGACATCCGATTTCTTGGAAAGTGTGATGCTTCTGTTATTTCCGTCTCCCCAAGGAAGATCCCAGCCCTTGTTTTCCGGGTCCTGAAGTATCTTATACTCGTATGTTCCGGCAGGCACATTGGTATAGGTAACAGAGTATGTATTTCCGTCCTGCGTTAATACGTTTTTCCCGTTGCCTTCCACTGCGATTGACCAATTTTTACCGGTAAGCGCCTCTGCTCCCGCAAGAACATATATGTTCTGTATCTCGGCCTCTTTGATCTCCGTTTCTTTCGCGGACTGCTTATACCAGACATCTGCATTCGGATCAAAATATGCCTCGGTTAAATTCTGTTTTGCAATCTGACTGTTCCAGCAGCTGTACTCCCTGCCTTCTTTATTCACAAACTGCAACCCTTGTACCGTCCCCGATACCGTCACATAGCCCCATCCGCTCAACGCGTTATCTGTCAGCAAGGCCGGAAATTGTGCTCCGTCTCCCCATGTCGAAGGACGAAATGCATGTTCCTCATCTCCTTCTACCGTCACATCCGACCATGCGTTTACCGCCCAGTCCGTTGCGCTTGTTCCATCCGGAAGTTCAAAATAAAGCTTCACAGCATCCGAAGCCTTCACAATCTCTCTTCCAAGATTGGACACCGAGCTCATCGTCAGTACCATTGCCATCATAAGTACAAAACTAATGATTAGTTTCAGTTTCCCTTTCATGTTCTCTTTTCCTCTCTTTTTGATGCAGAAACAGTTTCCTCTCCATTTCTGTTTTCGTTTTTTTTCGCTACTAATTATAAAGGAAAAAAGGAAAAAAGAAAATTGGACAGAAAAGCAAATCTTTTCCGCCCAATTTGTGAAAAACAGAGATTTTTAGTGTTTTTTCGAAAAAAGTCTAAATTTTCTAGTCCCTTCGTCTCAAAAAAGTTAAACAAATTTTTTCGATTTTTTTAGTAAATCTGACAACCTCTTCCATACGCCCTATGCGTCTGATCTGGCAAATGCATTCTTCATCTTACTGCTTGCCGCATACAATACCTGATTGAGCAAATCATCGGTCTGCTTCTTCGCATAGTCAGCCATTTTCTGATTGACTTTTTCCAGAAATTCATGGACTTCCGCCTCGTTCAAATGATCCTTGCCGAATTTTCCGGCAAAGGCTGCATCGGTTCCGTTCAAAAAGGCATGTCCCTTCGCTGCCAGATCGTTCTGATAACGCTCAATCGAAGTGATACAGTCCGAATAATGTGCGTCTGCAAGCGCTCCGATGATACGGTTCGCCCAATAGAAATTCTCCGTTGTAACGGTCGCGTCCGCATTTGCAAGATACTCCGGCGTCTTCGTAATATTTGCATAAAACGGGACCATCTCATTAAATGCATTGGAGCCGACAGCAATCCATTCCACTCCCGCAATCTCCTTCGAAAGATTTGGACGGAGGTGCGTAAGCTTTACAAAATTGTTACGGTTGATACCGATTGGCCGGTATTTTCCGCGATCCTCGGTTGCGCCATGGCTCGCATACGGATTGTAAGGTGTTCCCTGATAGCAGCCGGAAAGCACGTACTTCACATCCTCCGGCGTAATCTTATGTCCCGGCACAAGACTCCATGGCCAGTCGTCCGACTCCGGTGTAAAATCTGCATCCGGTCCTTCCCATTTGAATGTCTTTGGGTTGAGATACCGCTCCATAAACCACGCTCTTGGCGTATTGTATGAATGATCGGAATCGCTATGGCTGCCGAATGCCGCGCGGCTGTCAAATATCGTTCTGTCTCTCAGCGCTTCCTCGTCATCGCCGAGATCCAGATGATAGTTCTCGACGAATTCCGCCAGATCTGCAGAGCACATATGATTCTTCTTTTTTCCAAGCGCATCCTTAAAATCGAAAACAGGAATTCCCAGCTGGTTCGGCATGACCACATAACTGTCATCCGGAACTTTCTTCGCCATCCAATGATGTCCCCCGATTGTTTCCAGCCACCAGATTTCATTTACATCCTGAAATCCGATTCCGTTCATTTCATAGGTGCCGTATGTTTCAAGCAGCATGCCAAGCCGTTCTACTCCCTCTCTTGCGCTGTGAATATATGGAAGCACAATGGTAAGCATGTCTTCCTCCCCGATCCCGTCCTTCACGAGCGGATCTGCTCCCAGCACCCTCGCATTGGAAGTGATTGTCTCCGTCTCTGACATAGCGACATTACATGCATTGATTCCTGCTTCTCCCCAGATTCCTTCCGTCGGAACTGCATTCGGCATCGCAGTATACCGCATCGGATTGTCCGGGAGATCAATCTCCAGCCCGGAATTAACCGATGTGTAATGGGAAGGCTGCTCATCCGGATTTACCACGATGTATTTTTTCGCGGTAAACTGCCCTGCGCTGGAATCCTCATTTCTTGCCATCATAGTTGAACCGTCATATGTAGCGTTTTTTCCGACCAGAATTGTTGTACATGCCATTATTCTTCCTCCTCCGCTTTCTTTACTCCCCTGTCTTCATCGAGCGTCAGCATTCTTTCCGAAGCCTCAATCGTGATGAGCTCAGGGTGTGTTTTTTGTTCTTCAAGTACCGTTAACCACAACATATGCACATTGTATATGAGCATCTGGTCTGCTTTCACGCTGTAAGGAAGAAGCGTATGCAAATCAAAAACACGAACGCCGAGCGGCGGCAGGAATACAAGATTGGTCGTCTTCTTCTGCTTATCCGCCGAATTGATCATCTCGTATGTAATCATCAGGAATTCTTCCCCTTTGTACTGACAATTGTAGGACACAAAGCACTCATCGGATGTCCATTTCGTTCCGTTATCGATGATTGTCACTTTATCCTCCGGACGATTGTACTCCGTAGTAGACACATCGATTTTCCACTTTATCTTACCGGCCTTTGTCTCCTTTACCAGTTCTGTTACCTCGCGCATCAGTTCATTTGTTTTTTTCATCCTTGTACTTCCTCCGAATATCGATCATGCTGAAATGATTTTAACATAAAAAAACAAAACATGCTACTTTTCGACTGCATTTTAGTGTCGATATTCGTCCACTTTTACTGCGTGGACGACAAAACGTCCTTCCCCCGACGTCGTGCCGCAGGTTGAAAGCGTAATAATCTGATCCTCCTTGGTTACCGTCACGCCGGTATCGCAGTAGGAGGACTCGCAGATTTGGCTGATAAACTGTGCAAAATCATCCGTCGGCCCGAACGGAACCGCGTACACGAAGCTGTCCGCGCTCACATCCTCGTATGCGAAAATCCGGTAACGGTACACCGCGTCTTCCTTTATAATCTGGAAATACATGTGATCCGCATAATACTCCGGATCTTCCTTGTAGAATTTGAGTTTTCCGAACATGCTTAAATTGCGCATGTTATGTCCGTAAATGAGCGTATGACTGTCCTCAAAATCCGGGCTGTTCTTCCCTTCGATAAAAATGGAACCCGCAGTTGCGGATTTTTTGTCCATGGTCCGGCGCAGATAGGTTTCGTCATCCCCGGAATATAATACCGGATAGCTGATATCTTCATTCTCAAAATAAATCCAGCCCTTTACATCCGGGTTCTGTTCCTGAAGACCTGCAAGGTCAACCGAAATCTGCTCATACCATGGCACATCCTCCTTTTGGACGGGCGCGGCCGTCTCCACGTATTCCGAATCCAGATGATCATACAACCGGTTTGACGAATGATAATCGTTCCAGATGCGAAAAACACAAAATCCCGATAACCCGATCAGAAGAATTCCGACGCAAAACAGAAACCCAACGGAGGCGCTTGCACCTGATGCTTTCTTTGCCTCTTTCTTTTCAAAAACGGATGCCAGTATATTCAGGAGAATCGCGCCAAGCACGATTCCTGCAGCAGCAGCCTTTCCGGCAGATGCATTTAAGAAAAGCGCTATTTTTCCAAGCCCGGGCAGGTATGCCTTCACTCTGCCGATCAACTGCTCGAATCTGACCGGAGTTACATCCACACTGCTGTTCGCATCGCCCTTTGTAATCAGGCTTCGCTCATCCTGCAATACCTCTACCACCCGGTGGGTAATCACTCCGCCCCCGGCAACCGGACTGTTAAAAGCGATAATATCGTTGGCAAGCAGATCTTTTGCCGTAATCTTTTCAACATAGACAAGACTTCCAGTCGGAATCGTCGGCTCCATGCTTCCGCTGATAACCGCGTATACTTCCAGCCCGGCAAGCTTCGGCGCCACAACAGGGACACATGCAAGTATCATTCCGACGAGCAGCACTGTTCCCAATGTGCGCAATAGTTTTGCAACTGCTTTCATATCGTTTCTTCCTATCTGTGAGAATTATGTCAAAAAGTTCCTGTCACACAGTTGTGACAGGAACCCAAATCGTTTATTTTCCGTAACTATTTTTCTTTATCAGAATCCTTAACATTTACACCTGCTTTGCGCTTTCTTGAGAGAACAAAAAGCGTGATCATGCCGCCGGCTGCCACCGCAACAAAGATTCCTGCGATAATCGGCGCAAGATTCGTTACTGTCTCTTTGGCCTGTGCGGCAAGCGGAACTTCTTCGTCTGCATCAAGATCTACGATATCCTGTGTTGCAAGCGGAACATCCTCATCTGCGATTACGGTATCATCGTCTGCCGCTCCGTCATCCGCGTCCGCATTATCATCCGCTGCCCCTGCGTCGTCACCGACTGCGGCTGCTCCTGCTCCTGCGCCTGCATTTCCGGCCGCCGGAGTTGTAACTGCTCCCGCCTGATTGTCTGCCGGATTCGGAACGGTAACCGTTATTGTGGTTCCGTCTGCATAAATGTATGTTGTCGTGCCTGTTAAGGTGTTATAAATTACATTTGTTGCTCCTGCTGTGCTGTGATAAACAAATGTAAATACATTCTCCGTCTCTTTGGAAAGCGTCATCGACTTATTGTTTGCGTCCGGAAGATATCCGTCAATCTGACGCGACGCAACAATAATCTTATCTCCTGCATTCCCATAATATTTTGCTTCCGCGGAAAGCGTATTTCCATTCTGATCCACATATCTTACCGTATATGCAACCGGATCGTTTAACACGCCGTACGCCGCCACATAATCCGCATCTCCTACAACCTGAAAATTTTCAACCGTAATCGCATCGCTTCCGGCAAAACGGACGCCTTTTTCATAATACCTGGTAGCGGAGCAATCAATCGTCTTTACCGCGTCAAAGATATTCACATAATCGCCGTAGGATAATCCGGAAATTTCAAGCGTTCTTCCGTTGTCTTTTAGCGCGTAATGCATAGCCGCATCCGCATTGTCGGTAAGAGTGATAAAGTCTGCATGATTTCCCGGCTTTACCCCTATCGCAAAGCTTTCTGATTCTGTATCGAACACGAGGTCATTTCCTGTGCTTACCGTCACCTTATATGTATATGGTCCGGTAACCGCCTCCTGCGCTGCACCGACGCTCATAACGGATGTTCCAAGAAGACATACGATTGAGGCCGCACAAACTGCCATTTTCTTAAAACTTATCATCCTCTTTAAGCCTCCTTGCGCTTCTTTTTCATAAGAACAACCGCCCATATCAGAAATACGAGCCCCCCGGCAAAAGCCGCCATGGAAATTACCATAGGAAGCATGACATCTCCCGTCTTCGGAGCGAGCGGAACAAGCTCCTCAAGAATGGTAACAATGGTATCCGGATTCTTTACTGTTACGACCTCGCCCGGAGTATACCGATCCTCGTAAACAGTAGAATCTCCGGGTGCATTTTCCACTGCAAACCGAAGTTTAAGCTTTGCCAGTGCATTCATGTAACTGTTATCCTGCGTATTTCCGTCCAGGGTAATGTTTAAAAGGATTTTTCCTTTTCCGCCGGCAGAAATACCGTCTAAGTAAACATAAGAATCTTCATCCGTAATCTTTACCTGATTTAAGCCGACGCCGTTTTCGCTGTTCTCGCCGCCGACCGTATCATTGTTGTAAAGAACGGTCTCATTCCCGTCTGCGCTCTGATATACAAGTGAAAATGTATACGCGCCGTCTGATGCGTCCGAAGAATCCTCGAGTGATTCTATAATGCCGGTTGTAAGATAAAAATAGGTCATATTGGAAGCATTGTTATACAAATCGACACTGATGGAAGCCGTATCGCCGGGCTGGACATTCTTCATAATATCCGTTAAGTCCGTCTGTTCGTTGGAAAGCGTCTTCCCGTCATACGATACGCTTGTCTGGACAGGAATGGTATCCGCCAAAGCCGTTGTCGTCATTCCGAAAGAAAATATGCATACGGCTGCAAGACATACTAATTTTTTAATCCGCATTTGTCTGTCCCTCCGTTCCCGCTCCATGAGAAACTCCGGTAATATTTCCGTTCGCATCAAGCTCTAAATAGACTCCCCACGAAGCGCGCGCCGCATCATAGGCATTATGCGTCTGGATTTCGTCTACCTCAACATCGATTGAGAAAGATTTTCCGTCATAGTTATATGTGGTCTGAATCGTGCCCTCAGCGGCATTCTCCACATTACTTTTGGAAACAATCTCGGTAATTACATGATTTACCGTAAGCCGGTCTGTTATATCTACGGACTCCGCTGCTGCGACAGGCTTCCTGTAATAATATACCGCACGCTCCGCCGTACTTGCCTCTTCGTCTAAAATCCATGCATCCTGATCCGCCAAAGTAAGCTCAATCAGCGCAGGATTTAAGGTCTGGTCTTTTCGTTCTCCGTCAAACCAGCTCTTTGTGATAATCACACGCGCATACGCATCATAATCGTTTCCATTGACAAATGAGACGGCCTCATCATATGCCGTTCCAATCCGAAAATCGGTAAGTCCGCTCAAAAGCGTTCCGTCTTCCACCAATTTACCGTTTTCGGAAATGCTGACCGCTACGTTTGAAGTTTCAAAGTCCGCGACAATCGCTTCGTTCGTCGTGGCGTTGATTGCTGCGCTCGTGCTCCCCACCGCGGAAAGGCCAAGCAGTACGACTGCACCCGCGGCAAGAATTGTCGTCTTATTAAGAAGGAAATTCTTTTTCATTCATTATTACCTCCTTCTTCATTTACTTCCGCTTCCGGATAGATTTTCTGATTCCAATCCGCATACGGACTGCCGTTCTCATCATACAGAACCTTTGCCGATTCCGGGATTACGATAACATTGAAATCCGCATAAGTCAGCTTTGCATCGGCAAGTGCGTTTGTTGTGTCGATCGTAAGTGTCAAATCGTCAGCGCTTTCTCCTGCATTCAGTATTTCGGAATAGTAATAATACTGATCCTGCTCATTATAACTCCAGTTCGTACCGGCATATGCTGCCGAAATACTCTCCGGCATCAGAACCGCAACTCTTACATAGCAAGGAGTCTGCTCTGTATTTGCAACCGAAATAACCTTTGTCTGTCCTTCGCCACTCTCACTGATTGAGGTGTGCGTATCTTCAATTGCAACTGCGACTTTTCCGTTTGCGGAAGCGCTCGCCGTAAAATATGCCATGGCAGGCTTTACGGAAAGAGCTGCAGTAAGGACAAGCGCACATGCTGCAAGCGAAATTACTCTTTTATTCATCTTCATCCTCTTTGCTCCTCCTTATTTATGGCTGCTCCCTCGTCCAGTTCCATCCTGTCTCGCCCTTGCTGAAGGTGTTCACAACAGCTGTTCCGTTTCCGACAAGCTTCTCATCATACGTATTTTCAAAGCCTGCTACCGGATAGTTCTCCGTTACAGAGAGTGCCGGAATCTCAACCGTCTTTTCCCCGACAGCCTGATAGGTCGCTCCTGTATAAATTTCCTTTACCGTAACAACTGCGCCGGCAGGAATGTTTTCCACATCGATTGTCTGTGTTCCCGCCTGTGAAAAATCAATTGCTATTACATCGTCGTATACCTTTACCATCCTTGGATTTTCAGGATCCGCACTGTAATTCTTTTTGGCCACAATGGAATAGACAAACGAGGTATTGTTCATGGATGTGTTAAACGTCTCAACCGTCTTTTGAATCCGTATTCCTGAAAGCCGGTCTGTCCGCTCATACTTTGCCGCCCAGTTCAACGACACATTGTAAATCCACTCGTCGCCGCCCTCAAAAACGGGATTTCCGTCGACCAACGTCCATGATCCTTCCACATACGGAAGCTGAATCAGATAATTGTTGAACGTGTAAATTTCCGTATCCGTCACAACCTCCGGCACAACAACCAGGTACAGCCCGACCTCTACATCGCTTACACTGCCCCTGCCGCCTGCAACATGGATTGTATAATCCTCTGCCATGCCTGCGTTCTGTTCAATGACAGCGCCTGCATTGTCGACAATGTCAATCCATTCTTCTGCGGTTACCGAGGAAAGCTCCGTAATCTCTGTCTGATCCACATCGGCAACTCCTTTAAAGTTCTCCGTCAATGTATATACCGCCGATTTCGATACATCCGCCACCTTATACAGCTTTACGGAAAAATCAACCGACGACAGCTTCATGGTATTGTATGCCCTGTCCAGATCCGCATTATTTTCAACATTCAAATCTGCCACATTTACGGATACGGTACATTTCGCTGCAGTATCAATAGCGCTTGCAGCATATACCTTTGAAACTGCAAACCCGGACACCGCAATTGCAGCAGCCAGAAATACTGCGATTCCTTTTTTCAGATTCATCATCTTTTTCAACTAGATATCCTCCTTCATACTCTTTGACCGTTTCCTTCCCAGAATCAGCCGCAGTAAAAGTATCAAAATCAGAGTTATAATCAAACCGGCATAAACGTAAATCATGTAGTAGTTTGTTACATTCTCGACGAAAGCCGAAGCCGGCGTACTGTCATCTGCAATCTCGGTTGGTTCAAACGGGATCCGCTCGCCCCGGACCAGCAATCGATGGGTATTGACACCGTATGGCGTACAAGTAAAAAGCGTTACATAATCCTTTCCGTCTTCAATGGCTAAAGCGCTTGTCAGCGTTTCCATATCATCCTTATCAACCATGGAAAGAATCTGGTCCACTTCATAGGCAAGCGTCTCATCCAGTACGTGAATGTAAAAAACATCTCCCTCTTTCAGCTGATCCACATCTGTGAAAAGCTTTGCGGAAGGAAGTCCTCTGTGCGCCGCAAGCACACTGTGCGTCCCCTCTCCGCCAATCGGGAGCGAGGTTCCGTTTAAATGTCCCACCCCGGTCTGCAATGTGGCGTCCGCCGTTCCATGGTAAACGGAAAGCCTGACGTTAATCTTTGGAATGGATATATATCCCATGATTCCGTCATTTCCGATGTTTAGCACATTGCGGTAATCCGAATCCGACGAATCCTCACTGTCCTCGCCAAACACATCCGCATAAATATTGTTTTGCGTAATCTGTGAAGTAAAACCTTTTGCCGCGTCCCACTCAGCCGTAAAATCTTCCACCGTCATCTCTTCCACAACCGCTTCATAGGAAGAAATCAGCTGACTCTGGCGGTATGTGTTCCATTGATTGGACACAACCGGATACGTTAATATGCCAAACCCCGCCAGAAAAAGCAAGGTAAACAAAAGATTCATAATCTTTCTTTTCATAAAATTAAGCCTTCGTATTTTTCTTTGCCAGACGGCGATCCAGAATAACCAGCAGCAGGATAAACGCCGCTGTTATTCCCAGTCCCAAAAGCACCCAGAACAGATAATTGGTGTGATAACTGTACGCAGCAAGCGGAACCTCTTCCTCCTCCACCATACCTTCCACATAATCAACTCTGTGGCCTCTTACCAGAAGGCGCTGTGAATTCACGCCATACGGCGTACAGGTAAGAAGGGTTACAAGGTCTTTTCCGTTCTCCACTCCCAGCGCAGAAGTATCTTCCGGCTCAACCGTAAGAATCTGGTCAACCTCATAGGCAAGCGTTTCATCGAGCACGTTAATGTAGAAATGATCGCCCTCCTTCATGAGGTCAAGATCTGTAAAAAGGGATGCGCTTGGCAATCCTCTATGAGCGGAAAGTACGGAATGTGTACTCTCTCCTCCGACCGGAAGCGAGCTTCCTTCGAGGTGCCCCGCTCCAATCTGCAGAACCTCCTCGCTCGTACCATGAAAAATCGGAATCTTAATTCCGATCTTTGGAATCTGAACATACCCCATGATGCCGTCCCCGTTTAAGTTCAGGCAGGACATATATTCCTCATCCTCTTCCTCCGCTGCCTCAGCCATTGCAAATGAATCCGGCAGAATGGTTGGCAGAAGATTCGCGTTATATGTATTCGCCAGCCTTGTCTCAGACTCGTAGTTGATTTGTCCGTTTTCATTTGCCGCAACAATCGCCGCTTCGTACGAAGAGATCAATTGCGCCTGTCTGTAATTGTTCCATGTGTTTGAAACAAGCGGATACAGCAGCAAGGACAATCCGGCAAGCATCAGTAATCCGATTGCTATGAACTTTATATTCTTTTTCATCCGGACTCTCCTCATTGTTGTATTCTCACATCTCAAAATCAGTCATTGAGGGCGGTTGCCCGCCCCCAAGCCTGTAACGTTTCTGATTATCGAGCGTTCTTTCTTCTTGATACGAAGAATAATCCTGCAGCTGCTACCATAATTACGCATCCGGCTACGGTAAAGATCATTGTACCGATACCACCGGTTGCAGGAAGAGCGGAAAGAGTTGTATTGATAATCTCAAGAGTATTCACACTGTTATTATTCGGATTTACAACATCAAATGAAGCGGTCTCCTCTCCGTCAATTGAAATGCTAAATGAAGTCATCTGACCATCCTCGGCATACTCTGCGGAAATCTCGATTACAAATACATGTGTGTTCACAGAAAATCCTTCCGGAGCCTCTGTCTCGAGTAAGTAATAGGTTCCCTCTGCAAGACCTGTGATTGTAAGCTTACCTTCTTCATCAGAAGTTACGGTTCCCTCAAATACATCGTTCGTGTAGACATTTTCACATGCCTCGTCTGTGTATAATGTAAATGTAGCGCCTGCCAATGCTTCGTTATTCTGATCTACTTTTTTCAGAACCTCTCCGGTTACGTTTCCGTCAATTGAGAAGGTATATGTATAAGTCTTAGAATCATCATCGGCATCATCGCCGTTTACGGTAGAATCCTTGGTGTAGTTTAATACTACATCGTTTCCGTTTGCTTCTCCGTCAAGCGCTGCATTCTCATTCAGCTTAGCGGAGTATGTGATAACGGCCTTCTGTCCTGCATAATCGTTTAATGTATATCCGTTTTCTAATACAAAGTCTACTGTAATCTGGTTTGCTTCCTCATTAAAGCTTACCGTATAATCTGCACCAGACTCAAGCGTATTCTCTCCGACTACAACCTTCAGATCCTCGTTGTATGTAAGACCTGCGCTTAATGTATCAACCACGTTGAGTACCGGATACTCTCCGCTGTAGCTTGGGATTGGATCGATCGATACTTCATAATTTACGGTATCGCCGATATTTGCGGAATGAACATCTTCGTTGGTTACCTTCTTGTCAACAATGACATCAACCGTCTTTTTAACCCATGAATCGCCGTCTACTGCTTTTGTACCCATCGTAAGGTCGCTTGGCTTGATTACGTTCTTGCCGTCTTCATTCACATAGTTGATGGATACAACCGCGCGGGAATACTTTGTAGCCTCAACCTGTGAAACCTCAACTAAGTACATGCCGACAGCCATGTCCTCTGCAAAATAGGAATTTGTCTGCGCATCATAAGATAACTTTGTTCCCTCAACGCCTTCCACATCGATTGCTGTGATTTCAGCAAATGTCGGTGCCTGAATGTCTGCCAGCTGATACTCGTTGCTGTATCCGCTGAAGTTTCCATTGTCATCATATAAAGCCATAACAAGCGGGTATGCCATAACAGCTGCGTCTGTCTCCTCAATGCCTCTTACCGTAATTGTGCCGCGGTCGTCGGAATTACCAACCACATTGTCTGCAGCAAAAACGGTTACGTTCATTGCGAGCATCATTACCATTGCAAGAGCAAAGGCAAAAATTCTTTTCATTTTTTTCATTTTTCTCTCCTTTTGGGTCTTTACCCTGTTTTTATTTTTGTTTATTTATTTATCGGGACCAGGCTCAAAAGGCGTTTGCCATGGGCGTTCCTTTTCCCTTAATAAACATATTATTGCACATTCCGGTAACACAACGGTCACACGTGACACATTTTTTACCATTTTTTATTTTACTGACGGTAAGCTTTTCTTCTGCTTGCAAAAATGCAGCATGCTCCGGCCATCATCAGGAACATTCCGCCGAACATATAAGCAAAAATTCCTGCTCCGCCGGCTTCCGGAAGGGAGTAAACCATAACGTCAAATATATCAAATGAAGCCTTCACGTTTCTCAACGCTTCATCCGCCTGCAGCAGATCGGAAGCAACCCCGCTCTCATTCAGCGACACTTCGATTCCGGCACTGCTGACGACAACCTTGTATACATTGTTGCTTACCGCATATCCTTCCGGTGCAATCGTCTCGACAAGCTCATACTCTCCGACAGGAAGATTTGTAAACGCAATCTGTCCTTTTGTCTCATCATCCAGACTCGAAGCAAACGCACTTGTCGTATAAGGAATTCCTCCGGTCTGATTCTTCATTCTAAGCTCATATTCCGCTCCGCCTAACGCTTCCTTCGTAGACTGGCTCCGTTTCGTAATGTCCAATTCGCCGGAAACCACATTTACCATATATTTTCCGACTTCCGAAAGCTCATAATCTTCGGCATCGCCAGCCGTATGATTATCTGTGTTCTCGTTGCTCTCGTCGGTTGGACTGTCGAATTTTACAGTCACTTTCTGATAATATGTAACAGTGTCTTCCGGATATATCGCTTTCCCCGCAATGGCAAGCTCTTCTGTACATGCCTCGTCCGCGTACCACGTTCCGTCTGTCCAGTCGGTCATGTTACCGACTTCTTCAGAGTCAAACGGCACCTTCTCGCCAAGGAAGATTGTTGTTTCAGCATCCTTTACTGTAAGATTGGGCTTAACATTTACAACCGGATTTTCAAAATAGCGCGGATCCTCCCCTGCGACGAATATTCCCGAGCCCTCTTTGTTCGTTGTAACCGCGTTTCCGCCTTCATAATCCGCTTTCGCTATGACGGTAAATGTCTTTTCCCACTTTTCAGTCTGTGAAATATTTTCCCAGAGTACATATACGCCATTGTCATCCTGTCCGATTGTTCCGCCAAGAGCCTTAATCTGATCTTCATCTGCGATTTCAAAGCGGTCGTCGATGTAGTCCCTGACAGCATATGTTACCGAAACATCCTTGCTGTTGGTCATCTCCTTCGTGAGATCCCGGAATGTATCGCCAAGGTCATTGGATTTGATATTCTCATAAGTATCTTCGCTTGTCGCAGCCTGCTTCATAAGATCCTTTGCAGACGCCATCTGGTCATTCAAATCAAGATCAATACCTACAGAATAAATGATTGCACCACTGTTTTGGATCGTTTTGGCCGCATTAATTGCATTGTTCCAAGCACCATCGGTATAAGTACCACCCCCACAGTTCAGACAGCCGTCCGTCAGGAAAATCACATAACTGTCTTGATCATTTGAAAATGTCTGATCCATTACCTTCTTGGCACATTCCAGCGCATAATCCTGTCGTGTTCCTCCGTCGGTTGTAATATCATTAATTGCATTGATCAGCTGCGAGCGATTGGACTCGTTCAGAGCGATACTGTAGCTTGTTGATGCAGAGCTGTCACTATAACTTTCGCTTTTATTTGTGTTGAAATTATATACAGATGCCTGACTGTTAAATGTAACCAGACTGACAACGCTTCCTTCCGGCAGCGCCTGAATCAACTCGCATGTGGAATCCTTTAAATATTCCAATCTGGTCTTTCCGGTCGTCGAATAGTAAATTGTCTGACCAGCAGTATACTTATATTCGCTTGCGCTGTTGGATTTCGCGTAGGAGGCGTCCGTATATCTCCACATCCCATTCTGATAATACACACGATACACCGTAGCGCTTTTATCCGTACTTACGTAAAAATAATCCGTATTTTTATCTAACTGATTCAGACTGCTAACATTCTCTACTTCCACAAGATCGCTTGGGAACAGCATGGAGCCGGAAGCGTCAAACACCAATGCGACATTGATTGCTTTCGTCTCTGATGTTGCGACCGTATCATACACCGTTGCATCCAGCGTAATGTCGTAGGTTCTATCCTCCCAGCTTTTCACGTGAGCCGACTTGTCAAGCTCTCTTGTCGAAGCGCTCACATTCTCAGAAGCAGGCTTCTTTTCATACGTGTTGGTAAACGTAAAGATTGCAGAGTTCTTCCCCTTGATTGCTGCGTGGGAATCGTCAATGCGTGAGCTGCTGGTTACATCGCGCACAGTAGTCAGATTATATCCATCTACCGCTGCGCCGCTTTCTTCAACAGTATATACATACGTTTTGTCTTCGGCGATCTTCTGGTCCTTCCATGAATATGTTCCTGTCACGCTTCCATCGTTGTTTGTGGTCCATTTCCATCCGCTTTCATCGCCCTTAATCTTCTCTCCCGCCAAAGGCGCAGCTGTGTCTTCCTCGTCGTTTACTGTCGCGGTAATCGTGAACGTCAGACTTTCCTTTGCCTTTTCCAGATCCTCTTCATTCGAAATTCCCTCGATTGTCTTTTGAATCTGCAGACTGAATGTTCCGTCGGAAGCAGGCGGAAGCTCCTGTGAAAACCCAATATTGTCAACAAAATTTCCTACTTTTGCATTCCCTGAAGCAATCTCGCTTACCTCGCCTGCCACAAAGAAAAATCTGGTCATGTAAGACGCTGATTCATAAGTGCCTTCATAATAATGCCATGACTGATCATCGCTTCGGATTTTGCGAATGTAAGTGCCTTCATAATCTCCGGTCAGATATATTCCTTTTTCAATGCCGGAATCCGTCTTATGTCCTTCCAGAATACGGCTTAATTCTGCCTGCGTATCCACCTCTCCGCCGTTATCGCCGGCGGTTTTTGCAACAGAAGTCGGCATAATCACTACATACATGGTATCGTATTCCGGATTAGAATACGGCGAGGTTCCTCTTGCTCTGTGCGACAGCCAGTAATTCAGTTCCTGCCCTTTTACGGTCAGCACATCCTGATAAAGTGCGGCCTCTGCTTCGCAGTTTATCTCAGCGAACTGTACTCCATCCGCAGCCTGAACCGCACTGTAACTATTATAAGTCGGATCCTGATAATCATACTCACCGCAATACCAGCTATACCAGTCATGCACATTCTTCCGGTCTTTTTCGGTCTTTGTCGAAACAATTTCCAACTCGACCTCTCCCTTTGAATAATTATGGACGCCCTTAGCGGTTGCCTTCCAGATTACTTCCGGATGATTCTCGTACAGAAACTGATGCATGGTCATGTCGTCATACTGGTCTGCCTGAACGTTACACTCCTCATTTACCGGCGACTCAAAGCTGCCATTCTGTACCTTATTATAATATGTAACATTGTATTCCTCCGATGATGCCAGTTCTTTCCCATCCGGGTCAAAGGCAGCTACCTTGTACTTTACGGAAGTCTGGCTGTCATTCAACGCACCGCCGCTCAATACAATATTCAAAGAGGTGCCGTCCTCCGATACGCTGTAGTCGCCGCTCTTATACTTCTGTCTTACCACTTCCGTATATTCACCGCCGTTCACACTCTTATACCACACATATTCTGCGGCTCCTTCAGGCGGATTTTTCACAGAAATTGTTCCGTCTGTCTCAACCGAATCAGAAATGGCAAGCGCACTTTTTTCATAGATTAAATATACATCCATACTGTCCGGTGAATTGCTGTTAGTCGAACCCGCTTCAACATCCCCATTATATAATGTTAATGTATATACTTTTGGCCAATAGCCTGACGAAGATGCCTGAACTCTCGTAACCTCTTTTGAGCCGTCTTTCTGAATCGCAGCTTTTACATATTTATATCCGTCAATTTCATTTGCAAATGAGGAAAACTCTTTTTCTTCCCCATCCACGATTGAGACGGTTCTGGTCTGATTTCCGACAATCTCCGTTCCGTTCGTGCCGTCCCAATAGTGAACGTTTATTTTAAGTGAGCTATAGCTGCTATATTTCCATGTGATTGTAAAGGTGGAAAAGCTTTCCGTCACAAAGCTTGCGTTCTCAACGGCGTTTGTCTCGTTCATTTCTATCGTGCCGGTCACTTCCTCCACACGAACCGAACATTCCGTCTCCTCCAAATGCATCACAGATACGGAAGTTTTCTCCGCATTCGTTACGGATTCCGGAATGGCGGCTTCCTTGTAATTCATCACAACCTGAACCGTTCCGTCCGGCTCAACTTCCTCTCCGTCTGCAAGAAAACAGATATCATAGGCAAGAAATCCGGCGATTTCATAATTGTTTTTTTGGGCGTCACTCGCAAGTCGGCTCTCTACCTCGGCAAGCTCATCATCGGCAGTAATCGGCTTCACGCTCAATTCTGCCTCTGCCGGAAGCACATCTGTCTTGGCAGATACGGTAATGACAACCTCATCGTTCTCAAATGTATAATCAACCGTCTCAGTTTCCGGCTGCTCGGTCTTTGCATCCTCCGTCTCTGATTCGGATTCTGACTCTGACTCTGCTTCAGATTCCGTTACGGCTTCATCAACCGGCTCTCCCTTCATAGTCTCTGTTGCTTCGACAGCCTCGGTTGCCGGCTCTACGGCCTCAGACGCCATAGCTGACGAATTACCGGCGAGAAGCAATGCCACACAGAGCACCGATACCATTGTTCTTTTTACGAAAGGAAACTTTCTCATTTATGCCTTTCCTCCTAATTTATATCTGCAACAATCAAATATATGCATCAACATTCTATATATATTGTAGTTGAAAAAAGTCACATCGCGGTCACACCGCGCAAATGCGTGCGCATTCTGTATCATTTGAACCATATCTACTATAAGCGAAAAAAGTCACACCAAGGTCACACGAACATATTTTGGTACATTTTCCCATAAAAAGCATAAAAAATGCACCAAATATAGTTTTTTTTACTTGCTTTCCACTATATTTGGTGCTTTTCCTGCATGAACTTAATCCTGCGCTATTACTTATTTCTTATTTCTTTTCCGTTCTTCTTTTTCTTAGGATGACAATGAAGATAGTCAGGACTATTGTAAGGATGACTGCCAGCCAGATGAAACAGCAGATTCCGAGGAAGGCCGGACAGATAGGAGGCGTCCTTTATACCTGCCTCCGGCTGCTTTGTTCTTTCTGGAATCTGCACCTCTTACTGTACCAACTGTCCGTCCATGGATACCTGCTCGATATTAACCCGGACATTGACATTCTTATACTTTGAATCAAGGTCAAACAGCTTCGAAATCAATCTGTTCGCGACAAGATGGGCCAAATCCTCCGTAGTGTTTGGAAGCAGGATAATGAACTGTGTGTCACTGTATCTTGCAGCCACATCGCCTGCCCGAAGGGACTCTTTAATGGTATTTTCCATTCCGTTCATTGCCTTCTTTGTCCGAAACTGTGCAATTTCTTCCGTATCCTCCTTTTTTCCTTCCAAGGTAAGAAGCAGTAAGTATTCCTTTTCTTTTGCTCTCGCACTTTTTCTGGCTTCCAGATGATAGATTTCTTTGAAAATCGGATATCCGCAGAAAAATACCCCTTCAGGCTCTTCTTCAACAATATCCTCATGAACTTCCTTCATACTGTAGGCGCTCTGCCCCTTGCTCATTGCAAGAAGCTCCTCATATACCTTGTTCAATATTGTTGTTTTTCGAATACCTAACTCCTGCTCCATAATTTTTCTGGCTTTTTCGTATGATTCCAGTGCGAGAGAAATCTCGCCGCAGCGCATACGTGCCTCAATCTGATAGCAGAAAAGCTGTTCGTCGCCGTTTTCATATTTCAGCGCATGATTGCAGAGCTTATCCAGATTCTCGAACTGCCCGGTCTCCTCATACAATTCCGCCAGACCTTTGGCGCATGACAGAAAAAGGGAATGATAATATGTATTCAGCGTTAAAATCCAATGCATATCGATAATCTGCGGGAGAAAATCTCCCTGATAGATGGAGATTGCCTGTTCGTACTTTATAATTGCATTCTCACACACATTCTCGTTCTTTGCCTCATTGATCAGTTTCTCAAATTTCTCGATATCGAGGATTACTTTGATCTCCGGGTTCCAGCAGTAAGAGCCCCTGTTTGTTATAATGAATTCTTTCTCTCCGAAAAAGCCTGTCAGTGTCTTACGCAGACGGTACATCAAATTCTTCAGTGCGCCGGAAGGATTATCTACCTCTTCATCCTGCCATATCGCTGTTGAAATATCGTCCGTCGTCAGTGTCTTTTCCCGATACAGAAGCATATACATTAACAGCTTCAGCAGCATGGGCGAGCGGAGCTGCTCGTCATCTGCAACTGTCAAACCGTCGGTCATCTGAAATTTTCCAAGCGTATTTACAGTTAACATATAGTATCTCCTTTTCCAAGTGTCTCCCGTCAGACAATTATAGACTATATCACATTTTTACTCTATATGGAAATAGAAAAAAGGCAAAAACCTGTCTAATTTTGTCCATAATAGGCGTTTGCGCCATGCTTTCGATAAAAATGCTTATTCTTGATACTGTCCGGCGCCGGCTGTACATTCGGATTGATTGCTTCCGTATTTCTCGCCATCTTTGCCACTTCCTCGAGCACTACCGCATTGTGAACTGCCTCTGCGGCATCTTTCCCCCACGTAAACGGGCCATGGTTCTTGCAGAGAACTGCCGGAGTGTAGACAGGATTTATTCCTCTGGTCTCAAAAGTCTCAATAATCACTATGCCGGTATTCTTCTCGTATGCCTCGTCAATCTCTTCCCGCGTAAGATTTCTTGCGCATGGAATCGGCCCAAGAAAATAATCTGCGTGTGTGGTTCCGTAAAGCGGAATGTCCCTTCCGGCCTGCGCCCACGCTACCGCCTCCGGCGAATGCGTGTGCACAATTCCGCCGATTTGCGGATACTTTCTGTAAAGCTCCAGATGGGTTGCGGTGTCGGAGGACGGCTTATATCTTCCTTCAATCTTATTCCCTTCCAGATCCATTACCACCATATCTTCCGGAGCAAGCTGATCATAATCCACGCCGCTTGGCTTGATTACAAAGTATCCCGTCTTACGGTCAATCCCGCTGACATTTCCCCATGTATAGGTAATGAGTCCCCTCTTTGGAAGCTCCATATTGGCTTCATATACCTTCTGCTTCAATTCTTCTAACATGTTATTTATCCTCCATATACATAAAAAGCCGCATGGAAATGCGCGGCTTTTCACTGAAACATTATTCTCCAAAAACAGCCTTATAATCCGCCTGGAACTTTTCAATTCCCTGATCCGTAAGCGGATGTCTGGTCATCTGCTCGATTACCTTATACGGAATGGTTGCAATATGAGCTCCCGCAAGCGCGCAGTCCGTTACATGAATCGGGTTGCGAATGGATGCGGCGATAATCTCTGTTTCATATCCGTAAATATCAAAAATTGCGGCGATATCGCGGATCAGGTCAATCCCCGGCTGACTGATGTCATCCAATCTTCCCAGGAACGGCGATACATATGTTGCTCCTGCGTTTGCAGCCAGGATAGCCTGATTCGCTGAAAAAATTAAAGTTACATTTGTTTTTATCCCCTCAGCAGAAAGAACCTTAACCGCCTTTAATCCTTCAATCGTCATCGGAATCTTTACAACCATGTTTGGATGTAACGCTGCAATTTCACGTCCCTCTTTAATCATACCCTCCGCATCGACAGTGGTAGCCTTCACTTCTCCGCTGATCGGCCCATCGACAATGGATGCGATTTCTTTAAGGATTTCCTCCTGCGGTCTTCCGCCTTCCCTGGCAATCAGTGATGGGTTTGTGGTTACCCCGCAAATCACTCCCATATCATTTGCTTTCCTGATTTCCTCGATTTTTCCGGTATCAACAAAAATTTTCATTGTATCGTCCTCCTTATATGCGTTTAATTAAATCTAATTATAATTTTATACAGCTTACTTATAGAATACATTACCAAGCATAAGATCTTTCTTGAAATTTCGAGTGGTTGTATCTTTATCGATAAATACCGCCTCAATCCCCATCGCAGCAGCCCAGTCTCCCATCTGCTCTGCGGTAAGATCATAGGAAAATGCAGTATGATGCGCTCCGCCGGCAAGCAGCCATGCTTCCGTTCCTGTATAGAAATCCGGCTGCGGCGTCCAGAAGTTTATTGCCGTAGGAAGTTTTGGAAGAGGCTTCTCGACCTTCTTACAGTCTACATCCTGAATAATCAGGCGGAAACGGTTTCCAAGATCAATTAGTGATGTGGCAATACCCTTTCCCTCTTTCGATTGAAATACAAGACGGGCCGGATCTTCTCTGTCTCCCATTGAAAGCGGCTGGCATTTTATCTGGATCGGGCCTTCGGCAATCGTCGGGCAGACCTCAAGCATATGCGCCTGAATAATTCCTTCCTTTCCTTTTACAAGATTGTAGGTATAATCTTCCAGCATGGATGTTCCCTTTGCATCCTTCATTCCGGCAGACATAATCTTCATGAGACGAACCATTGCCGCAACCTTCCAATCGCCTTCCGCTCCGAATCCGTACCCTTTCTCCATAAGTCTTTGAATTGCAAGTCCCGGAAGCTGTTGCAATGCGCCCAGATCGCCAAAGTGCGTCACAATCGCCTGATAGTTCTTCTCCTCAAGAAATCTCTCAAAGCCAAGTTCAATCTGTGCCTGAACCGCAACATGTTTTTTGAATTCTTCGGGGTCTCTTCCCTCCAAACAGATGTCATATTTTGCATAATACTCGTCTACCAATGCGTTTGTATCGGATACGGATACTGCGGCGACAGCCTCGGCGATTTCATTTACCGGATAAGCGTCGATTTCCCATCCGAATTTAAGCTGCGCTTCCACCTTATCGCCTTCGGTTACAGCGACATTTCTCATGTTGTCCGCCACTCTCATAACACGAATATGGCTGCTCTCTACGATGCCGACTGCGGTGCACATCCAGGAAGCGACCTTCTCCAAGACGGCGGCATCCTTCCAGAATCCGACGACAGTTTTTCTCTCGATTCCCATCCTCGTCAGGATGTGCGCATACTCCCGATCCCCATGGGCGGCCTGATTCTCGTTCATGAAATCCATATCCATGGTCTCATACGGGATTTCTTCATTGTATTGCGTATGTAAGTGAAGCAGCGGTTTGCGGTACTCCTGCAATCCGAGAATCCAGCTCTTCGCCGGCGAAAAGGTATGCATCCATGTAATTACGCCCGCACATTCGGCGTCATTGTTTGCCTCGTTAAAGGTCTTTCGGATGAGCTCGTTTGTAATAAGCGTCGGTTTCCACACTACTTCATACGGAAGAATTCCCGATCGATTGAATGAGTCAACAATTTCTTTTGCGTGAGCCGCTACATGAGCGAGACACTCCTCTCCGTACAGATCCTGTGATCCGGTACAGAACCAGAACTTATAATTTTTTACTGACAACATATTTTTCCCTCCAAACTTTCTTACAACGGCAATGCCTCGACAGCCGCCTTCTCCGCAGCGATACATGCCTTATAACTTTCAATATATGCATCAAACCCGGAGGCATCTGCCGCATTCGGCTCCACGACGGTCCCGCTTTCTCCTGCGAACACGTTGTGATTCAAGAAATCCGCAAAGCTTTCTTCATCCGCCTTGTTTATCATATAAGATGCAAGAATTGCCATTCCCCATGGTCCGCCTTCGCCGGCGGTCTCCATTACCGCAACCGGCGCATTCATCGCTGCCGCAAGAATGCTTTGTCCGACTCCCTTGGTCTTGAACAGTCCGCCATGTCCGTAAATGGTATCCACCTTTACCTTTTCTTCTTTGAACAGAATATCGCATCCAATTTTAAGCGTTGCAAGCGACGCGTACAGATGTGTTCTCATGAAGTTCGCAAGATTCATTTTTGCATCCGGTTTTCTGGCAAACAACGGACGCCCTTCGTTTAATCCAATGACCGGTTCTCCGGAAAACGTATTGAATGCGACAAGTCCGCCGCAGTCCTTATCTCCGGTCAGGGCATTTGTATAAAGCTTTCCGTAAATGTCATTCATATCCATATCCATGCCGGACAGTTCCGAGAATTCTTTGAATAATCCTACCCATGCATTCAGATCGGACGTACAGTTGTTGCAATGTACCATCGCTACCGCGTCTCCTACAGGAGTTGTGACAAGGTCGAGTTCCTCATGCACCTTCTTTAACGCTTCCTCCAAAACAACCATAGCGAATACGGATGTTCCGGCGGACACGTTGCCGGTGCGTACGGCAACGGAATTGGTTGCGGTCATTCCGGTTCCCGCGTCTCCCTCCGGAGGGGCAAGCAAAATACCGGCCTCCAGATTTCCGCTTACGTCAAGCAGCTTTGCCCCTTCTTCTGTCAGAGTTCCGGCAGGCTCCCCGGCTACGAGCACCTTCGGGATAATCCGGCTTAGCGACCATGGGAGCGGCGCGACATTGGGAAGTGCATCAAACTGCTCCATCATCTTTGCGTCATAATTTTTTGTCCTTGAATCGATTGGAAACATTCCGGATGCTTCGCCGATTCCAAGCACTTTTTCTCCGGTCAGCTTCCAATGAATATAGCCTGCCAGAGTTGTGAAAAAAGCAATTTTGTCAACGTGCTCCTCCTTGTTTAAGATTGCCTGATACAAATGTGCAATGCTCCATCTCTGCGGAATATTAAAGTGGAATACATCGGTAAGCTCTGCGGCTGCCGGACCTGTAATGGTATTTCTCCATGTCCGGAACGGTACAAGCAGCTCCCCATTCCGGTCAAATGCAAGATATCCATGCATCATACCGGATATGCCGATTGCACCAAGCTTTTTAAGCTCGACGCCATATGTATTTCTTACATCCTCGCGAAGCTTACTGTAACAATCCTGAAGGCCTCCCCAGATTGCATCCAGACTGTATGTCCATACGCCGTTTTCCAGCTGATTTTCCCAGTCATGGGCGCCGGATGCGATTGGAGCATGCGTCTCGTCAATAAGAACGGCCTTGATTCTGGTTGAGCCAAACTCGATTCCCAGTACGGCCTTTCCGCTTTCAATTACTGCTTTTGCGTTGCTCATATAATTACCCCCCATATAAATTCTTCGTCTATAAAAAAAGAATACAACTTGTACACATGTCGTGACAAGTTGTATTTTTTACTCTTCCGCCAGTATGGCCTTCCACTTTTTTGAGAAGATGTAATACCCGATCAGACAGAACATACCAAAGAAAAAGCTGATTGGAAAACAAACCATGATATATGTTCCGTCCAGATACGTACTAATCAGATATGCGCTCGGAATCCTTACCGCCCAAAGCATAAGCAAATTTATAATAGTTGTGTATTTTAACTGACCTACACCATTTACGATACAGCTGATGCTGTTGAGTACCGCGTACGCCCACTGTGATAACAGCATCGCGACAACATATCTGCTTGCATACAGCAGCACCATTTCATCCTTTGAGAAAAAACGAAGCAGCGGCATCCTGAATGAAATCATCGCAAGTCCAAGGGCAAGCGTAATCATGCCGTTGACTGCCGGAATCTTGATATACCCCTGCTTTAAACGCGCAATATTCTTTGCTCCGTAATTCTGTCCCGAAAATGTGGTTGCCGCCGAGGATACCGCGGTAATTGCGACATTCGTACATCCGGTAATTCTTCCTGCCACCGAAGCTCCCGCCATAAAAGTGGTTCCCTGCGCATTTACCATAGTCTGCATAACCATATGCCCAAAGGAAAACAGCGAATTGTTCAGCCCGATCGGAACACCTAGCATAAGCATATTTTTGAGTTCTTCTTTTGAAAAACTCTCCGGCAGAACGGTAAAACCGATTTCCTTGAATGTGCGTTTAATGTACCAGATGCTCACGCCCCATGAAATGTACATTGCTATAATGGTAGACAGCGCCGCTCCGCCGGCGTCCATCCCCATAACCGCTACAAAGAAAACATCCAAAACAATATTCGCCGCACAAGAGACAACAAGAAACCAAAGCGAAGCTTTGCTGTCTCCTATTCCTCGGAGTATTCCGGCGTTCATATTGTATCCCAGATTGCCAAGGGTTCC
Source organism: uncultured Lachnobacterium sp. (assembly GCA_964614035.1). GTDB lineage: Bacteria > Bacillota > Clostridia > Lachnospirales > Lachnospiraceae > Roseburia. The sequence goes on along the minus strand of CAZTKM010000001.1, from coordinate 57,093 downwards.
GCAGAATATGATTCTGGTGTATATTGTGGCCGCATGAAGCGCTTCCTGCGGAACTCCCATCGCTTTCAAAATCCATGGCGTTACCAAAAAACCAAGCGCACCGATTGCGGCGCCGCACACGTATACAAAAAAGATTGCGGTCTGCGCAATATCACGCACCTTCTCTTCGTCATTCGCCCCGATATACTGTGAAATCAGAATTGATACCCCTGCTCCGATTCCAAGAAAAATGCAAAGCAGAACCTCCACCGGCTGAGAACTGGTTCCAACCGCGGCAAGCGACTCATAGCCGCAGAAATTCCCTATCACAAGCGTATCTACCGTAGTGTAAAGTTGCTGCAGAATGTTGCCGATTACGATAGGAAATGCAAATAGAAGCACGTTTTTCATAATCGGTCCGGTTGTCATATCAATCTTTTTCGACTGCGCCATGTCTATTTCCCCTTGCAAATATCTCTTCGTTCTGTTATATATTATTTCAAGCAATCATATTTTACTTATTCTTTTTTCCTGATTTTTGCACTCGATTTATGATTTCATGACATTTTATGATCTGCCTGCCAGATATGCTTTTTTATTTCCCGTATGTATGATTTTTCGTCGGATGCGTACAAAATTAACTTTTTACCTTTTCGTATGTATATGGGATAAAATCAAAAAGAAAACAGTGAACTTATAGAAAGAAATTGCAGAAAGGATGCACAAAAAATGGCGCTGCCGTTACCGGAAGGAACCTTATTTCAAATTACACACAGAACGCTGCCCGGAAACTATTCCATGCCTTCGCTGGAGGCAGCAACGGATCACTATTCCCTTTCTTATCTTGTACAGGGAGACCGGACAATCATCACTCCGTCCAGAACCTACACCACGCACGCCGGACAGGTAAACGGAATGGCGCCGTTTATCTATCATCAGACCGTTCCTGCGTCCGACTCCGTTTACGAAAGTATATTGATTAAATTTTCGCCTCTCTTTATACAGCCATACACAAATGAACTGGGCTTTCAGTTTCCGGAACAGGTTTTCGGGCGGCTGCCAAGCCGGTTTACAGAGGACGTCCGCGCAAAAGTATACGCACTATTTTGCGACATGCTGGAAGTATACCACAAAGAATCTCCCTACAAGGAGCTCACGCTGCGAAGCCTGCTCTTTCGTCTGTTCGTCCTTCTGCTGGAGGAAAGCATCCTGGATGAAGCCGCCCACATGCATTCCTCGCCGCTTTCCCATCCGATACTCGAAGCGATTTTCTTTATGGAAAAAAATTACGCCGCGCACCTTGATATTGAGGTCGTGGCGGAAGTTTCCGGTTATGCGGTTTCTTACTTTTCAAGACTCTTTCAGAAGCAGCTGGGGCGCTCCTTCTCCGAGTACCTCTGCCATATCCGCTTGCGGCACGTGGAAAGCCTGCTTCTTAGCACAGACAAATCCATAACCGAGATCGCCCTTGAGACCGGTTTCCAGTACCCCGGCAACATGACCAGCGTCTTTCGCCGGAAAGTAGGCATGACGCCGAGCGAATACCGCAGAACCAGACGAACAATTCACTGATTCCTGCCGGGCTATCTTGTCGAATCCCTTATCACAAGCTTCGGTTCAATCAGAACCTGCGCTTCTTCTTTATTAACCTGCTCGTTGTTGATAAAACGCATCAGCAGCTCTGCGGCCATTCTGCCGAGCTGTTCCTGCGGATGCGTGACTGTGGTAAGCGGTACCTTGCAGGCTTCTGCAAGATAAGAGTTGTCGTACCCGGTTACGGAAACATCCGCCGGGCAGTTTAATCCTTCCCGCTCAAGCCCCTCGATAATCTGAACCGCAGTCTGATCGTTGTATGCTGCGACCGCATCAAAGAAATTCTCTTTGCGCTTTCCTGCCATCTGTGCAATCTGTTCCTTCGGATGCCGCTTCCGGTCCTCTGTATAGAACCAGATTACCTTGTCCGGATCGTACGCTATCCCCGCCTGCTGCAAAGCCTGAATATACCCTTTATGACGTTCCTGTCCCTGAATATCATCCGCCTTGAACACACCGACAATATCCCTGTGTCCCCGCTTAATCAGATAATCCGTCACAAGGAAGCCGCCCCTTCTGTCATCCATCAGAATGCGCGGCTTATCCTCCAGACTGCTATAGCATCCCTGTATAAACACATACGGAATCTTATACTGATCCAATATCTCGTACAGGTTCAGATGGCCGCAGAGAATCTGGCTCTTGCTTGGCTCGATAATCAATCCGTCGATATCCTTCTGAAGCAGCTCCTCCAGACATTTTGCCTCCCTGCTTCTGGAATTGTTGGTGTTCTTCAAAATGATACTGTATCCCTTTTCCGTCATAACCTCATCAATTCCATTGATTACTCTTGGAAAAATGTAATCGGAAAGATAGGTTGTGATTACGGCAATATTCTTTGATGGTTTCTTATGCTTTCCCATGCCGGAGCAAAAGGTTCCTCTTCCATGCTCCGCGTAAATACAGCCCTCGTCATGCAGAACCTGAAGCGCTTTCCGCACCGTCTGCCGGCTGATCCCATACCTATCCGCCAGTTCATTCTCAGACGGAAGCTTATCTCCCTCCTTGATGCTGCCGTTTAACATTGCCGCCCTAAGATCCTGAACGAGAGCGTCATACTTAATCTTTATTCCTGTTCCCATTCCTCTTCCCCTGTAAGCTTTGTCATCTCGGATATGTAAAAATCGACGGCCTCCTTGGAATTTTCAAATTCAAACAGCTTTCCCTGCCGATACTCTTTGTTTTTGATATATACCTTGTTGTAATTCAAGTAAGAAATCTCGGCAAGCACACTGCCATCCTTCCCTTTGGTCTCTTTGTGCATAACCGGTGTCTGTCCTTTGACAAAAACCTCTTCCGCTTCCTCGTTTACAGTTTCTTCTGCTGCTTCCTCTGTCATACTGTTCTCTGATACTGCGTCCTCCTGCTTTTCCGGCGCAGCCCTCTTTAATTCCGGCTCGTCCGGTATCAGGGACACCATCTCAACCTCCTGCTCCTGCGGAACAAGGGACACCATCTCCACAATAGAGTCCTCCGAATTGGTATCGCCCCAGAAGTCAAACAGATTCAATTGACCGGGCAGTCCTCTTTTTACCATACTCCTTTACTCCCTGACATAAATATCCGAAAGATTCTTAAAAATGTCCTCCAGCACATCCGGCTTATTCATCGAATAGATATGAATATGATTTACCCCATTTGCAACAAGGTCAATAATCTGGTCCGTTGCATATGCAATACCCGCCTGCTTCATCGCGTTTGGATTTTCCCCGAAGCGCTCCACGATACGAATGAACTTCTGCGGAATCATATTTCCCGAAAGCGCGCCTGCCTTCTTGATCTGCGACGCGCGGGTAATCGGCATAATTCCCGGCACTACAGGTACGTCAATCCCCTTCTTTAACACCTTATACATAAAGCTGTAATAGGTGTTGTTATCATAAAAGAGCTGGGTGGTCAGATAATCCACACCCGCGTCCACCTTCTCTTTTAAAAAGTCTAAATCCGATTCGATGGTCATGGCCTCGGGATGTCCTTCCGGGTAGCATGCGCCGCCGATACAGAAATTTCCGGCCTCCTTGATATCCCTGACCAGCTCGATTGCATGATGGTACTGATTCGGGAGCGGAAAATCGGCATCCGCCGGAATATCGCCGCGAAGCGCCAGAATGTTCTCGATATGATGCACCTTCAGCTCCTCAATCACAGAAGCCACCTTCTCTTTTGTGGAAGACACGCAGGTAAGGTGCGCAACACTTGTCACACCGCACCGATTGATTGTATCTGCAATCTCCACCGTATAATCGCTCGTCCCGCCCGTCGCACCGTATGTACAGCTTAGATAGGATGGTTTTAACGCAGCCATCTGTGCTGCAATTTCCTTATAGTTTGAAAGCTGTGTCCCCATTTTCGGAGGAAACATCTCGCATGATATTGTAACCTTGTCTGTCTTTAAAATCTCTGATACTTTCATTTTATTTTTCCCACTGCTAGAATTTTCTTAACGCATCCGTTCCGTCGTCAACCGTATTCTCGATTCGCTTAATCTGAACAAAATAAGAATAATCATCATTTACAACCACTTCACACCGGTCTCCGACCTTATGTCCGAAGATTGCTGCACCAAGAGGAGATTCCCGGCTGATCAGATTTTTAAGAGAATTGCTGCGGACGGTTGTAACGACCTTATAGGTCTCCGTCTCATCATCCTCCTCAAAATAGACATCGACAGTGTTGTTCATCCCAACTTCATCCTCCGCGGATTCTTCTGAGACAATTACCGCAGTCTTAATCATTTTTTCCAGATATCGGATCCGTCTTTCATTCTCGTTCTTAAACTGCTTTGCCGCCTTATATTCGAAGTTCTCACTCAGATCGCCCTGCGCTCTGGCAGCCTTGACATCCTCCAATGCCTGCTTTCTGACCACAAGCTTTCTGTGCTCGATTTCCTCTTCCATCTTCTGTATATCTTTTTCTGTCAATTCATCATACATATCCCTGTTCCTCCTGAGTATTATCGTACCATTTCTGCAAATTTAAGGCAACTTTTTTCCCATGGGAGGAACGGCTCCGCAAAAAAACAGCCGGATAAGGATATTCTCCCTGTCTGGCTGTCTTTATGGACCTTATAACTTATTCTCCGGCACATAATTCTGATATTTCGGTGCTTTATGTTCTGTTTTGCTCCAGATGTCGTCCGCCACCTCGCCCCACTCTGCGGCGTACTCGGCACACTTCCCGCACAAATGCTCAACGGTTTCCGGCGACTCCATATCCGTACTGTGAGCGCCCGTCTCATGCACCAGCTTCTGTAGAATCTGCGGATTCTCAAGCATCGGGCATGGGCGCAGATGATTTCTGTTAAACGGCTGCCCCTTGTGGTATTCCATAAACAATGGGCTCTGCAGGATTTCGAGAATGGAACTATCATGTATGTTCGCATTGGAATAATGAATGAATACACATGGCTCCGCATCTCCCGCCGAGTTGATATGGAAATAATTTCTTCCGCCTGCGATACATCCGCCTACAGCCTCTCCGTCATTCTGGAAATCCATCGGGAAGAACGGAATGTCACACTTGTCGGAACGCACATAGCGGATACGCTCAATCATCCGCTTTCTTTGCTCCATGGTCGGCATAAGCTCCGGAACCGCATTGTTTCCTACCGGCATATAGTGGAAATAGAACCCGAACCTTGCGCCCTTATCTGCAAGCATCTGCAAAAATTCATCGCTTGTGACGGCGTCAATGTTGTTTCTGGTATAGCAGATGGAGGTTCCGAACAAAATACCGTATTTCTTTAACAGGTCCATCGCTTTCATAACAGCTTCATAATGACCGTCGCCTCTGCGCGCGTCGTTCGTCTCCGGCGTTCCCTCAATGGACAACTGGAACGTAATGTTGCCCAGCCGTACCACCTCTTTGCAGAACTCCTCGTCAATCAGCGTGGAATTTGTATAAATCGAAAGCTCCACATCGTTATGTTCTTCTGCAAGCCGCAATATGTCTTTCTTACGAACCAGCGGTTCTCCGCCTGTCATCATATAAAAATAAATTCCCAATTCTTTGCCCTGTCTGATGATACGATCCATATCTTCGTAAGACATGTTATGCTTATGTCCGTAAGTACCCGACCAGCATCCCGCGCAATGCATATTGCATGCCGACGTCGGATCAAACAAAATGAGCCATGGAATATTGCATTTATATTTCTCACGATTTTTACGAATTTGCTTTGTTCCGCGGAATGCAGCCTCATATCCAAGATTCAAAGCTGCCATCTTTGCTACATGAGGGTTCGTTTCATCCAGGACTTTATTTGCAAACCGGACCCAGCGGTTATCGGGATTTTTTATCACATTCTTAATGCTTTCGTATTTCTCCTGTGACATGGAGTCCTTTAGAAAATACTGCGCCAAATCCAGAAGCTTTAAGAAGCTTTCTTCTCTGTCATCGTTAAGCTTCGATAATGCGGTTTCAATTATTTTTTCTACCATCTTACGTTGAGCTGAATGAGTTACATTTTGAAAATTACTGTGCATTGTCATACTTCTCCCTTCGTTGATTCTCTTAAGTATAAATGAAAATTTTATTTTTGTCATTGGACATCATTTCGTTTTTGTCCCTTTTTGCAGCATCTTGTCATTTCCGCCATTTCCCTGTTATCTGTCGCCTCTTTGATGATGGAATAGGCCGCCGACACAGCCGGAACCCCCAGCAGCATCCCCAGAGGCCCCGCCAGATTTCCTCCGACTACCACCGCCACCATAACCCATAATGCCGGAAGCTTTATTTTCGCACCGACCGTTCTGGGATAGATGACATTTCCTTCTACCTGCTGTAACACGATGATAAAAATCAGAAAAACAAATGCTTTCAGCGGATTTTCCGTCAAAATAATAACCGCCCCGACAATTGTTCCGACGTACGCGCCCACCAAGGGAATCAGCGCGGTAACGCCGACCAGCGCCCCGACCATAGGCGCATAGGGTATTCTCAGGATGAACATTCCGACTGTGCAAAGAACGCCAAGGATAACGGCCTCTATTGCCTGCCCTGCGATAAAAAGCCGGAATGTCTTACCACAGACATCCGCTACGTGTGTCAGTACCGTTCCCGCTTTTTCCGGCAGCCATACCCTGATGAGTCTGCATACCTGTCTCTTCAGGTTTTCTTTTTGCGCAAGAATATAAATGGAAATTACCAGACTTATAAAGCCGGTCGTGATTACGTCAAACGCCGAGCCTGCCAGCCCAACCGCATGATCCATGATATGTTCTTTCTGCAGCGTTACCCATGACTCCAATCGGTCTTTTGCACTCAGCCAGTCCAGCTGATCCAGGCTGCCTGTGGCAATTTGAATGATAAGACTTACCGCCTCCGCCAGTTCCGGGACAACCAGCACCGCGATTCCTGTAAAAAGCCCGATTACCAAAAGGAGCGCCAAAGTGACTGCGAGCGGCCTTCTCCACTTTTGTTTCTTTAATCGATTCAAAAGGTGCTGCTCGATAAAGCTCATCGGAACATTTAGGATCAATGCCAGAATGATTCCTATGATCAGCGGCTGCATCAGATCCGCAAACCATACGATTGCATTTCCGATATTTCCGACATGACGCACGCCCAGATAAATCAAAATGCAAACCGCCGCTATTCCAATCAGCCATTTTGCAATCATCTGCATTTTTTCTCTGTCATTCAAGCCAATCCACCCTCCTTCATCGCGCATCATTTGCATAAGCCTTCACATTTTGGTTTTCACTCCTATCGGATTCTGATAAACATTTATATATTGTACGGAAACTATCCCTAAAATATAATCTGAAATTTATTGAAAAAAATACATTTTTAAGTATAATATATAAATGCTGTATGCATGGACGGTGTCGTTTTTTATGTGAAGGGGGGGAGTTTACATGGCAGATTCCAATATAACGAAAAGAGCTCTGGCGAACGCTTTAAAAGAGCTTATGTCTGAAATTCCTTTTGAGAAAATCAATGTTGCACAGATATGCGAAAAATGTGATTTGAACCGAAAAAGCTTTTACTATCACTTTAAGGACAAATATGATCTGGTAAACTGGATTTTCGATATCGATTTTCTATCCTTTTTTGCCAGCGAAAATCCGGACACTCTTTCCACAAACGAAGAGCGCTGGAACAGAATCGAAATGTTCTGCCGGCTTTTCTATCAGAACAAGGACTTCTACCATAATGCGCTCAAAATCAAAGGTCAGAATTCCTTTTCCGACCATCTGCGCGAATGTATACGCCCAATCATAAAGAGCAGAATCGAAATGGTCATGCACAGCTCCGCTTCGGATGCTTTTACGATCGACTTTTTTTCCGATGCCTGTATGTGTGCATTAGAGCGCTGGCTGTCCGAGAAGAACTGTATGCCGCCGGATCAGTTTTCCTCCTTGCTGAAGAATATTATCCAGGCCTTCTCCCTTTCTGTCTGTAGCGAAATCGAGCCAAATGCCTAATCGTAAATTTCTTTCGTTTTTTTCTGAAAATTCTCTTTTAAAATCTGTTGCAGCGAATCGGAAAGCAGGACCTGTCTTTTTCCGATTACCTGTTTGTTCTGGCCGCACAAATCCCCCTCCTTGTTGAACTGCACGCAGCAGGAATCGTCCGAAATAATTTCGTCCACTAAGCGGTTATCGCCATAGATGTCCCAGACAATTGTCGGATACTTCTGGGATTTCCTTGCATCCAGTACCATCCGGTACACCTGCTCCTGTACATCCTTGGAACAGCTTTCGGCCGGAATCAGTACGGTTGCCGCCGGGTGCAGCGCCTTGATATTGTCGAACAGTTCTCCATCCGCAATCCCATGCATATCATCCGGCATATAGCGCAGAAATACTCCGTACAGCAGCTTTGCATCGCGCAGACGGCTGCATACATCATCCGCCTGTTCATCATACTCGATAACCGGCATCAGATTGTCTGCCGCAAGGATCTGGTCAATCACTTCTTCCGTTATATCCTTCGCTTTACAAAAAAGGAAAAACGCACTGTCCGGATGTGCTTTTATAAGTGAAAACAGTCCTTCACATGCATAATCCATATAAAAGCCCCAGGTGTAAACGCCCATCCGCTCTCCTTCTTCTATGAGGCTTTGATAGCGCTTCGCATAGTTTTCGAATGTATCCTTGCCTGTCTCAAGGAGGATTGTCCAGGGCACGTGATATCCGTTCTCACTCTCCCATTCCCTGATTTTTCTTGCTCCCGATATACAGCTGTTATATCCGATATTCATGCCAAAATTTAACAGCCTGTCATTGTCCACATTTGCAGCCACATCTCTTACCAGCCGGTAATATGCGCTGTTTTCGTCTTCGAGCATTTCCTGTATTATGCTCAGAAATCTCCTCTGGAAGCTTCCCTTCGAGAATTGTAATGCCAGATCCACCATATTGCGGATATTTCGTTCCGGTTCTTCTTTGATTTCCCTTAATGTCCGCCTTACCATTATTTCGATCAGTATTTTGGGCATGCTGTTTTCCAACTGTAACACCTCTTTCATTCCCTTTATATTACTATCATATATGGCAAATCGTTTCCTGCATAGTGGACACATTTTGCATATTGTCCAAAAACGGATAGACAGACAGCCATAGAAAATCCCGCTCTTTCAGGCAGATTTTCCTGCTGTAAAACACATCCTCGCACAGCGCGTCGATTCCGGAAAAATCCAGTGCAATTCCTTTTCCGTCCCATTTCGCATAAGCCTCTTTCCTTGTCCAGATCTTCAAAAAGAAATCTTTTTCATCAATGAATTCGTCCGTTTTATCTGGCCGCCCGCCCTTCGTAAAAAAACTCCGATACGCCGCATACTCCGCTTCGTTCAACACCTTTCTTGCGAGCATCTCAATACTCCTGCCCGCTTTCGCTCCGCCATAGCGCGCGCCGTACTGTTCCATATCCACGCCGACCGGTTCATCCGAAATCACAACAGCCGCATAGTCCCCGGAATGGGAGATATTTGCATAATATGCACGACTCCCCTGCTGTCTGATGCTTTCCCAATCGTATGGGGCCAGACAGACAAAAGTCTCCTCTATCCCTTCTTCTTCCGCCGCATGGGAGAGAAGCCTTCCTGCCAGATAGGAACGCTTTTTGTCCATGAGATTTTTACAGCGGAGAACCTTTGCTCTCCGCTGCTCACTGAATTTCTCTAATCGCGTCTCAAAATCATCAGGCACCTCCTGTACGGATGCCAGAAAAATATGATGCATAAAGTCCCCTCCATGCGATTTCCCAATCAGCTTCTATGCTTTACCGCTTCCACTCCGCCGAGATACGCAAGGATTAACGAAGCTGAAAGCAGCAGGCTTCCGATAATGTCGGTAAACCAATGTACGCCGCACAGCAGTCTTCCGCCGACAGTCAGAACCAATAATACCGCACATACAACCTCGATGATCATCCGTATCTTCTCATCCTTTATCCTGCTCTGGAACTGAAAAATTGCCGTTGTAAACACGCAGACAGACAGCATCGTGTGGGACGACGGATAAGACGCCTCCAGACCTTCCGCCGCATCGATAATTACCGGACGACAGTTGATCTCCAGCACCTCAAAAATCACATAGAACACAATTACAAGAACATAAAACATTCCGAGCACCAGAATGTCCTTATCTACCTTTGCAAGACTCCTTGCATGTATCAGCTGCAATACTCCGAGAAGTCCGAAAAACAATACCACCAGAATGGCAAGATATCCCAGAATATTCGTGATTGTATACCAGATCATATGTACGCCGATCGTATCTGCAATCGCTATGTTAAGCCCTGCAAAGCCGATCATTGTCGTCTCCGGTCCGGCGCTTAGGGTATCCGCATGGATAACCTCATAGGGCGCCACGTCCACCTTTTGGACCAAAATCGTAAATATTACGAACACCAGAAACATGATTCCCGATGCAATAACGTTTTTCTTTGCCTTTTCCATCATAATCTTCCTCTCATACAATCAGTTCACACGCTCTTTTCCCCAGAAAAACAGTGCAACGGTTCCCGGCCCTGTATGGCTTCCGATGGTGGTTCCGATATCGTTGATGACAACCTTGCCGCTCAGTTTTGGAAAACGTGCCTCGACCAGATCTGCCACTGCTCTTGCATCCTCATAGCAGGCCGAATTTGATATAAAGCATTTTTCCGAATAATCCAGACCACCCTCCGCAAGCTCCTCCATCTTTTTTACAATCTCAAGTATAACCTTCTTCTTCGTGCGGACCTTTACTCTCGGTATCAGTTTTCCTTCAACGTCTACGTTAAGCAGCGGGCAGATATTCATAACTCCGCCGATAAATCCGGCGGTCTTTGAAATTCTTCCGCCTTTGATGAAAAACGTAAGGTCGCTCGTAAAGAACCAGTGATTACATTCCTTCTTGTGCGCTTCCGCCCAGTCGCGAAGCTCGTCGATTCCCATTCCTTTGTCTCTCAAATCCGCCAGCTTATCCATGAGAAGCCCATATCCTGAGGATGCGGCGAGGGAATCTACAATATAAATTCTGCGCTCCGGATATTTTTCCGACAAATCCTCCGCTGCAATTCTGGCGGAGTTGATGGTTCCGGAAATTCCCGAAGAGAGCGTCAGGTGCAGAATATCTTTTCCTTCTTTTAAAAACGGCTCGAAATAATCTGCATACTCTTCCACATTGATCTGCGACGTTTTCGTATCCGCTCCGTCTACCATCGCCTGATAGAAATCCTTTAGCGGCATGGACTCTCCAAGGTCATCCATATACTGCTTTCCACCCAGCTCATAATGAAAACACACATAATGAATATCTCTGTCCGCCAGATGCTCCTTCGTAAGATCCGCTGTCGAACAACAGCTCAAAACATACTCTGCCATATTTTTTCTCCTTTTCTGCGAAACACTATATAGGTAATTGCGAAACATTATATAGCCTCATTTGATTCGCCTTCTGTCATCCTTTTGTCAAAATATTCCTGTATACTGTCAAACTCTGTATGATACGGAATCTCGCCCTTTAGAAACCGGATATCATCTTCAAGCGCTTTTAACCGGATATCCTCTTTTGCCGATTTTTTCCCGTATTTTTTATACAGATCCGAGCCCTTTGAAGTTGACTTAAATCTCCGGAACGAATTGTATGTGGAACGCTCCTGATAATATTTGTTTACCAGTTCCCTCTTCCTGGAAAAGTCAGCATCCCTGGCATCCAAAGGATAGTGCTTTTTTAAATACCTGCAGCATCTGTACAGGTAATTTGCATCCGACAACGCATTGTGCTCCTGCTTCTTATCTATGCCGCATACGAACATCAGATTCTCCATATTTATGGAAAGTCCTCCCCGTATTCCCAGCATTTTGGAGGATACCTCACCGGAAATATCGGTGCACAGTTCAATGTAGTTCCATTTTGAAGCCTGCTGGTAGCCGCTTCTTTTCTTCCTCCGGTACTCGGTCTTTTCATTAAGCAGACTATGCTTATCAGCCGCTCCCCATGCATAAATTTTTTTAACCTCATACTTATTCAGAAGTTCCGTCACTCTCGCCGACATCTCGGCAAAGGACGGCTGTCCCTCCAGCATATCCGTTGTGATTCCTGTCATTTCCCGAATCATCGGAAAAACCGGCACCTTACTGATTGGGCTGACCAGTGTGTAGTATTTCTTTAATCCATTATACTCCGCATCACAAATTACCATACCTACAGAGATAATCTCGCATATTTTTTCCCCTGATTTGTTATCTGTTCCAGCATTGAACTCGGCGTCAAAAAAGGCAATATTTCCTTTCGGGTAAAACAGGCTGTCAAGCTGGTCTTCATATTTTGTTCTGATTGCCTTAATCCTCCGTCACAAAACTGCAAAAAGGGCCGACAATACGACCCTTTACACATGGTTAATCGAGTATCTTTGAGAGATATTCGATGGTTGAAACCGTTCCGTCCTTGAGAAGGATTACAAGCTTCATTCCACCCTTTTCATAAGTCATCTGCGTATCATCGCTGGAAGCCGCTTCGCCGTAAAGCTCCGTTACCTTATCAGCGGAATCTCCGATACAAAGCCCTTCCGGAGTCGATACCGAGTCATTTAGCAGGATGACAGCAGATACATAATCCACGCCCTCTGTCTGATAGGTATCAACTTCAAATGCGCCATAGCTATGGACTTTATCCAGATCGCCAAACGCGCAGCTCGGCGCTTCATAATAATCCGCTTTTTCGCCGAGTCCTTCCTCAAAGCGGCTGAAATCTCCGTCCACTTCCACCGATACGCCGTTTGCTTCGAACACATACCCCTCATATGCGGATGTGCTCTCATTTGTCGATTCTGCAGCAGATCCGGTTGTCTGTGACTGGTTAGAAATGGTTTTCTCATTGCTTGATCCACATCCTGCCAGCATGAGCGCTGCTACAAGTACAACTCCGATTGCTCTCTTTTTCATAATGTCAATTCTCCTTCTGATATGTTTTTTTCAGTGTTACCCTGTCAATCTTTCCGTTTGCAGTAAGCGGCATCTTTTCCAACTGTAAAATACGATTCGGAATCATATAGCGGGGAAGCTTCTCCTTCAGAGCCGCAGTCAGTTCTTTCTCCGATATGCTTCCCACATAATATAATACAATTTTACCCTTTCTTTCATCATAAATGCAACCGGAAAGATGAATTTCATCCAACATATTGACGTTAGCCTCAATTTCTCCCAGTTCAATGCGGTGTCCCATATGCTTAATCTGGTAATCTTTTCTGGATACAAAGACAAGCTCTCCATACTCATTGTATCTCCCAAGATCGCCGGTTCTGTAAATAAGCTCGGGATAAGCGGTATTTAACGGATTCTGGACAAATACCTCATTGGTCTTTTCCCAGTTATTGTAATAGCCGAGGGTAAGCGAGGTTCCGCGTATGCAGATTTCTCCCACTTCGCCGTCTTTTGCCCTCTTGTTTTCCTCATTCAGTAATATAATCTCTGTATTCTTAAACGGCCTGCCGACCGGAATGACTTCATCCAATTCAAAATCGCGGTTTACTTTATAGTAGCAGCACATTCCGGTTCCTTCCGTCGGCCCATACAGATTGGTAAATTTTGCCTCGGAGAGCACCTCTCTCCATGCACGAAACTGCTTGATTGGGAATACCTCGCTGCCGAAAGCGACTGTGTGAAGATATTTCGGCGTGACTGTCTTAAATGTTCCGAACGCCGAAATCATGGTCAGCGCGGAAACCACCCAGCAGACGGTATTGATCTGATGCTCATTTAAGAATTTGACCAGCTTAATTGGAAAACTGAATAAACTTCGCGGAATCAGGTACGTGGTTGCACCGAACTTCAATGTCGGATAAAGTTCTTTTAAGCAGGCGTCAAAGTAAAGCGGCGTCTGATTTCCGAATACCGTATCCTCGTTAAATTCCAATGTCTCGGATAACTGTTCAATGTAATCCAGCACCGATCTGTGACATGCGCACACGCCCTTCGGCACTCCGGTGGAACCGGACGTAAACACAATATAGATTGGATCCGTATCAAGCGCTTTCTCGTGAATTTCCTGCAATGCACCGTCGTCGACGGGCGTTGCGGAAATCTCGTCATAGCAGACAATCTCTCCGTCAAAATCAAACTTCTCCGCTGCTTCCCTTGTCTTCTCATCACATATAATCATCGGGGATTGTACGTTCTCCAGAATCAGCCGGATCCTGCTTGCCGGCATCTCCTCGTCAATCGGAACATAAAAGTTTCCGGCGGCAATCGTGCCAAAGAAAGCGATAACCTCCTTCGGGTGCTTATTCATAAAAATTACGACGGGCTTTTTGTAAATGCCTTTCCGGTAAAGATACGTACCGACCGATCTGCTTTGGTCATATACCTCCCGAAAGGTAAATCCTTCCGTCTCGTTTGCAAACGCAAGCTTGTCCGGCTTTACCGCAACAATTTCATTCAAATAATCCAATACGTGATTTCTCATAGCTTCCTCACTCCGTAATTAAATGCTCATATTCCGCTTTTAAGGTTCCGCATTCCATAACCGCAGATCTTGCCAGTACCTCCATGACATCCAGATAGCCTGCACAGAGCGCATGATCTCTTTTTGCCATGGAAAGCTCTGTGCATCCCAGCAGGATAACCTGTGCGCCGTCATCAAACAGTTCCCTTGCTGCCGCTTCAAACAGATCCATCTCAATCGACTTTCCCGCCTTGACATTGTCGTAAATGATGTGCATAACCTTATCCTGCCCGGCTTTCCCCGGAACGGAACAATCGATATGATATTTTTCCAGAACATCCTGAAACAGCCTGCTCTCTACGGTTCCCGCGGTCGCCATGATGCCGGCGTGGGCAATCCGCTCCAGATTCAGATATTTTGCGGTTTCTTCAATTGCATGTATGATTTTACATCCGATTTCTTTCTCCAGCTGTTTCTGGAAAAAATGCGCGGTTATACATGGAATTGCAATAACCTGTGCCCCCTGCGCCGTCAGCGATTTTCCGACGGCAAGGAGATCCGGCATGGGATTTTCGTCCGACAGACCTAATATATATCTGGTCCGGTCCGGTATCTGGGGCTTGCTGTGAAGCAATACCTCGATGTGCTCCTGATCCGTTTTTGCATCCGTCATCTCAACAACAAGCCGTAAAAAATATGCAGTTGCCATCGGTCCTAAACCGCCAATGATTCCTAATCGTTTCATGCTGTTTCCTCATTTTAATTAATTACCGGATATTTCGTGCGGTCATAGTTGTGACAGTTATTATGGTTGTCTGAATATTCCTTGAGTGTCGCATCATCCCACAGGAAAATCGTCGGATGATCCTTTCTCGGCGTAGTGTCAAAATGATACCAGCCATGCCCGTCCCCGATATCAACCAGATTCCAATAATGCATACTGTTTCCGGACGGAATTCGCTCAATATCCATATTGGTAATTCCCGCTCTTGTCAAAAGCAGCTTTGAAACGGACGCATATACATAACAATCGCCTTTTCCGGTATTTAATCCTTCATAGGCAGCTTTTACCCAGTCTCCTTTTTCGGATTCACTGATGTAAGCAACATGTCCTCTGATATAGCTGAAAACTGCCCATGCCTTATCATACTGCGACATATCCGCGGTAATGATACTCGCAATGATACCGTCTGCCATTTCATTCAGCTCATTGACATCATAGGTATGCTCCTTAATGGTCATATTAACCGTAAGTGTTGCGGAATGTCCGGCAGCATCCGTTACGGTATAGGTAACCGGATACGTTCCCTCCGCCGCGGTATTTACCTTGCTCGTATCCACTTTCACATCCAGATCGTCCATACAGTTGTCTTTGATGGATACCTTTGATTTATATGAAATACTGTCTCCCAGATATACGGTAAAATCGCCGCCTGTAATCGTCGGATCCTCCGTATCTTCCTTCAAGGTCAGGTTTGCCGTTCTTGTGCAGGTGTTTCCGCCCTCATCAGTTCCGATAATGGTAAGCGTCTGTGTTCCGATTTTTGTAAGATCCGGTTCCGTCTCAAAGGTATAGGTTACCTCTGTATCGCCGAGCCGACTTCCCGCATCGCCATTCACAATCTGTTCAAGTTCATATTCCTCAGCTTCCACTACAAAATCGGCAGCCTCCCGTTTTACCAGCGCATACCCTTCAATGTCCTTTGTCTCAAACACCGGCGGAATCGTATCCACGACTGCAATGACCGAATTGTAGGTCACGCCTTCCACCTCAATCTGAATCGGGTACTCTCCAACCTTCCCAAAATCAATTTCTTCCAGATCCGTTAATATCGTTCCCACCGCATCCGTTGCCGAGATCATAAAATCCCGTGCGGTAGGAGCCACCGATCCGGCTTCCAGTTCCAGATAAGTAACGACTCTTGACACGCGAAGAACCGATTGTACCGTCACAACATTATTTCCCAGATCCGTAACGGTAAGTTCAATATTCTGTTCTTCCATATTGTTATAATCCGGCTGATTTACAAATGAGACGGTCGTCGCGGTAGCATCCTCAATGCTCTCCATAAAGTCTTCCGGCTCACAGGCCGATCCATACTCTACATCCAGAATTTCCTTTGCCTTAACAACCGGCGCCGTTGTATCCTCTACGAACAGCGTACACTTATGATTAAATCCGCCCGTATGAATTTTTAGATGATATTCTCCCGGAACAGACATATCGTATGCTTCGCTGTCCTCGGTAAAGTAAGCATTCTCATCCTCTTTTACTAAAAGATCCGCAACGTCTACAGATATGCCTGCCTCCACATGAACTACAGAGTATACAAGCCCTCTTTCATATACATACAGACCGATTGCCGCACCGGCAATGAGAACCAGAAGCATAACCGGTATCACATAAAAAACCGCACTCTTCTTTTGGGCAGTTTCCTTCTGATGCGCTTCCCTCTGCAGACTCTCCCTCTGTGGTCTCTCCTGCAGCGTTCTTTCCTTCTGCGCTTTTTTCTGCTGCTTTTCCTGTAATTTCCGCCTTTTGCGCTTTTCTTTTCGATCTTTCTTAAGCGCTTTGCCGACCTCCTCCGACGGAGTATAAAGAAACGTTCCGACAACAATGTCCGAATTTCCTTCATTTGGAATTTCGATAAATGTCGGACCGGATTCATCATCCTCCTCTTCCTCTACCTCCGCCTCTGAATCTGTTTGTGCACTTTCGGCGGGTTTTTCAGGTGTATCGGTTCCTTTTGCATTTTCCTGCTCCACAAGCGTACTCTGCACATCCTTAGCCAAAGATGCCCGAACTTCCTCCGCAATTGACGCCTCTGTTACTTCCTCTGTTCCTTCCTCTGTTCCTTCCGAAAAGTCGATCAACATATCGGCCGCACTATTCGATTGTACCTTTTTGTTGTTCTTCTTTTTCAAAACAACATCCTCCGTTTTCGTGTATCGATTTACTTGTACTCCCTCTTATAGTGAAAGCGAATATCTCTCACAAAGCATGGTTACTGTCATAACAATCAGCAGATAATCAATCTCGTATGCACCCATCAACTTAAAATCATCCTGAGCATACATGCGCTTCAGTTCATTTACATAATTCAAATCAAACACGCCCTGTTTCTTAATTAAATCTTCATTTAAGAAATCTGTTTTTGCAGGTTTCTTAATCATGGCCGACATGCCGGGCGCCTGAAACGGAAACTTCTTGCGCTTTAAGATTTCCTCGGGAACAATCCCCTCTCCGGCTTTCTTTAAGATGTATTTCTCGTTCACTCCTTTAAGCTTATACTTATCGGGAATCGTCACCACAAAATCTAAAAGCTCCGCGTCTAAGAATGGATGCCGTCCCTCAACGGAATGAGAGAAAATCATGCGGTCTCCATGCTCGCCGAGCAGATGATCCGACAAGCGAAGCTTATAATCAATGTAAGACCGTCTCTTTTGTGAACTAAGTCCCAAAAGTCGTTGCACATTTACCGGACTCTCCGCAAATGCCGAAAAATTTTCTATGTCGCTTCTTACATCCGCACTGTACAGCTTCTCATGAATCTTTCGTATTTCGGGATGATTCCGTTCAAACCGAAAATAAGGATCTCCCCAAAGGCGCTCATTTACCTCAAGCTCTTCCTTGCTCATCTTGCCCTTTTGCATGTTGCGGAACATATCGACCATATAACCAACATATCCGCAGAAAAATTCATCCGATCCCTGTCCGGTCAGCACAGCCTTTGCCGGCGATTCGCTGACAAGCTCCGAGAGCAGAAACGCCGCAACGTCATAGCTCTCTTTTACAGCGCTCTCGGCATGGTAGATGACGTCCGGCAAATATTTCCAGATTTCCTCCTCGGTAACCTTCGTACTGTAATGCGTTGACTTCACGCAGTTTTTTACAATTCTCTGATACTCGCTCTCATCCAGATCGCCCGAGCCAATCTCCGCCGAAAACGAATAATAGCTGTTCAATAAGAACTTTCCGATATAGCAGGCGACAACCGAACTGTCCAGTCCGCCGGAGATATAGAATCCAATCGGAACATCCGCAATCAGACGTCTTGAAATCGCCTTTTTCAGAAGCTCCCGCAGGTTTTCGACATAATATGCCTCGCCCTTATCCTCTTCCTGTGGGTTATACTGCAAATCCCAGTATTCCTCGTCTTTGATGTCACACTCCGGGCGGATGATAAGCATATGTCCTGCCCGAAGAGAATATATATTCTTGAAAAAGGTATTCGGCGATACGACGCCCGGATAGTTCATAAGCTGATCTACCGCTTTCATATTAAGCTTGCGCTCAATGTTAGGATATTCCAGAATTGCCTTGATCTCCGAGCCAAAAACCACGCGCTTGTCCGCAACGGTATAGAATAACGGGCAGATACCAATCTGATCGCGGATTAACAGAAGCTGTCTGTTTCTCCCGTCATACAACGCAATTGCAAACTGACCGTTCAGATATTTCGGAAAATCGGTTCCGTATTCCTCATACAAGTGAAGAACAACCTCAACATCCGTTTTGGTCTTAAACGTATGCCCATTCGCAAGAAGCTCGGTCTTTAATTCCTGATAATTAAAGATTTCGCCGTTGCAGATCATGGTAATTTTGCCATCCTCATTCGAAATCGGCTGCATACCTCCCTCAAGGTCAAGGAAGCTCAGACGGTTAAAGCCTAAGGCGACCTGCTCGTTTATGATTTTATTCTCTCCGTCCGGTCCTCTGTGTTTGATCGCACGAAGCATGCGATCCACGATCGAACCGTCAATCTTTTTCATATCATGCAGATTATAAATTCCGCAAATTCCACACATTTATTTCACGCTCCCATAAAAGGTCTTTATCTGTCATATAGTTCTTCGATTACCGTATCCTTATAATACTCGCACTGACGGTCTATTTCCGCCTCATATTCGATTAGATTCTGCTCCCAGATCCGGCTGATTTCACTGTCATTTCTCCGGTCCGGAACGCCATACTCTTCCACCAGAATTTTTCCAAAATAATCCGAAAGCTTAATCGCTCCCGACAAATTCATATGAAGCCCGGCATCATAAGTATCCGTCGTATAATCAATTCCGGTCTCATCCGTAAGATCGAGGAAATTGATATAAGGCAGATGATACTCGCCGGCGTATTCTGCCACCTGTTCTTCGTACTCCGGATACCAGTACGGATACAGGCTGGGCGCCTTAATCAAAATCAGCTGGATCCCATTTTCTTCGCACAGCTCGCGCATCATGTCCAGATACTTCCACGCATTGTCTCCAAAGCTGTAATCCGCAAGCGGCCGCCCTTCCGGAACATTTCCGGCCGCCTTTGTATCCACACGCATAAAATATCCGTTGTAAGACACTTTCGGGCTGTCAAACATATATTTTACATCATCTGCCGTAAGCTCGCTCCATCGGCTGTGATACCGCAAAATCGGAAACACATAGTCAATAAAGTTCTCGTCTTCCTTCATGGAGGCATTGATTGCGTCCACCTTGCTCTTTGACCATTTCATTCCCTCGATTGACATCCGGTTGTACGCCTCGGACTGGGACTCGTCAAACTGCAGCGACTGAATGTTAAAGACCACAACCTTCGGTATGTGATAGCGCAGCGAATCCTCCAGCAGATAATACGACTGCCAGATGTATTGTTCCGCGCTTCCGCGGATATAGCTGTTTATGCCGTATTGCTTCCAAAGCTCCGCCGGGGAAAAATTCTCATAGACTTCGCAGTCTCCAACAAATATAACATCAAAATCCTTATTTTCCTGCTGGTAATATTCGGCAACGAACGCGCCCTCAACAATTCCGGTCACATACTTCGGCATCAGAAGCCTTTGCAGAAGAAAAAGAACCGTACCGACAATCAGCGCGCTTACCACTATTCTGATTAAACGACTGCTTTTACTATTTTGCTTCATTTTTCATATCCTAAACCCTAGAATCTATTGTAAATAAACTGACTTGCATCATATCCGATGCCGTATGCGCCGAGCAGCAATATGACAAGAAACAATCCAAACCATATCGCAAACTGAACCGGATACGCTTTCTTCCAAATCTTCTCACGCACCGAACCGCTTCTTTGAATCAGACTCACGCCCAGCATCACAAGAACGCCAAAAAGTACAATTCCGTAGTCTGACGGTTGTAAGCCCAGATTGAGCAGTTCTCCGTTTGTCAGAATCTGCCAGTTGAAAGCGGTAAACATCGTACCGAACGCGCGGAACGTATCCGCGACGGACACATAGCAGTCAAACATATTGAGCACACAGACGAGAAGAAACGTCCTTCCAATCTGAAACAGCTTGTACCATATCCTTCCAGAAACCGCAAAGCGAGAATGGAATTTGTTGTATAAAGGCTCCAGTTCTTCCGAAATCATGAGTACGGCAAAGTTCAGCAGTCCCCACACAATGAAATTCCAGCTCGCGCCATGCCAGATTCCGGTGGTAAACCAGACGATAAACGAAGATACATATACCGGCAGCCGCTTTCCGATTCGGTTGCCAAACGTCTTGCGTGAAAATTTGGAAAACTTCTGTATGGTTTTGCTGGCGGAAACCGGATAAAAGATATAATCCCGAAACCAGCTGCACATCGTGATATGCCATCTTCTCCAATATTCTTTCAAGGATTTGGAGAAATACGGCCGCTCAAAGTTCTCCGTCACTTTGATTCCAAGCATCTGTGCAATACCGATTGTCACGTCAATTCCGCCCGTAAAGTCTGC
Organism: uncultured Lachnobacterium sp.; assembly: GCA_964614035.1. GTDB lineage: Bacteria > Bacillota > Clostridia > Lachnospirales > Lachnospiraceae > Roseburia. The sequence goes on along the minus strand of CAZTKM010000001.1, from coordinate 35,922 downwards.
ATAAAGCTGAATGGTATAAAAAATCATGCCCGCAAATGCATATGCCCCGTTGTAGGTATCAAGATCTCCGATAATCGTAGAAACCGCTGTCAGAATCCGGTCTGCAACTACAAGCTTTTTGAAAAATCCCCATACCACCCTTTGAAGTCCGAATGAGAACTGTTTCCAGTTAAATGCATGTTCCTCAAACAGCGTAGCGCCCAAATCCCCGAAACGGCTGATTGGTCCCTGGATTATATGGGGGAAAAATGAGATAAAAAGCGCCAGCTTAAACGGATTTCTTTCTGCCGGTATGGTTCCTCTGTATACATCAATTAAGTATCCGAGCGCCATGAACGTATAAAACGAAATTCCAAGCGGAAGCGCAATCGTTACAAAGGAAAGGCGCCCCGCTCCTCCGAATGCCTGCACAACGGAATTGATATTTCCGATCAGGAAATTCGTATATTTCACAACGACCAAAATGCCTACATTTATGAAAATGCAGGCAGTCATATAGCGACAACGAATTTTCTTTTGTCCGCTTTTATAAGCTTTCTTTTCGTCCTTTGACAGTTCCTCTTTATGAAGCTTTAGGTACGCGGTCTGCCGTTTCTCATTCTTGTCCATCAGACAGGCGGCGCCATACGTCGTTATCGTCGTTATGAGTATATAAATTAGGTATTTTGGACTTGCAGCAGCATAAAAAGCATAACTTGCCGCAAGCAAAAGCATCCATTGAAATTTTCTTGGAATCACATAATATGCCAGAAGCACAATGATCAAAAAACCAATAAATTCATACGATGTAAACAGCATAACATTTTACAAGAGCAAATCCGCTCTTACTCCTCATTCTCTAACTTCTGAATCAACGCATACAGAGCCTTGGCAGAATTGAAATTCTCAGGAATAATATGCTCAGCAGAAATCGTAACATCAAAATTCTCACTGATTTCCGAAATCAAAGTTACAATATCAAAAGAATCAAGAATCATATCGTCGATTAAATTCTCCTGTGTTGTAAAATCAATATCCGGGTGTAAATCTGATAAAATCTCCAATAATTCGTCCATAAGTTTTCCTATCCTTTCTTATTTCTCACACATATTCTGAATTATACCCAATCGTATAGGAAATGTAAAGTTTCACAATCCCCGCTCCCTGCAGCACCGTTTCACAAACAAAATCAGCATTCCTCCGATTGCATTTCCCAGGGTAATCACAAGTATGCGGGCAAAAGCCGAAACTGACCAGACTTTGGCAAACGAAAAATAGAACATGTCCGCAATACAATGCTCAAAACCGCACAAAATAAATGTCGCTACCCCAAGAAACAAAATGACCGGATTTTTGGTCTTCGCATATCCGTCCACTGCGACAAACATCAGAATACCACAGAAAAAGCCAAGCACAAAGAGGCTCAGAAATCCGTCTGACAGCTTTATCTCGCATAACGCTTTTGCCTCCTTTTCATGAACCGAAAAGCGTGTAAGCGAAATCAGACACGCATCCACAAACGTTCCGGCCAGATTTCCGCACCAGATGATAAGCAGATCAACCAGATAGGCCGGTTTTCTCTCCGGCAGATATCCGACCTTTCCGGTAAACAGATTCAGCTCCTGCATACAAATCGTATACAGCCCGACAGTAAACATCAGGGCGCCGAGCATTTTATTGTCCGTTGCCAGATAGACCGCGCCGCCGATTCCAATCATATTTCCTGCCAAAACTGCAAGTGCGAACAAATTACATATATTTTTCCATTTCTTCATTTTTCCTGTTTTCCCTTTTCTTTACACAGACGAATTCTCTGTCAAAGCTTCTTCCTTATGAATAAATATCCCTCTGTTATAGTATAGACATTTTGAAACAATCTGCAATATTTTGAGTGATAATTCGTTATTTTTTCCCAAAATTGGAATTCGAACAAGTTCAAATCCTATGAATTTTTTTCTGACTGAAAGAACCTGCCGCCGGCAGATTCTACGGATGTCTGACAGTTTTGAAGAACTGAATGACAATCGTTGGTAAAACTGCCAGCCCCAGGATCTGTATTACCTGTATGCCTGACAACGCACAAACATAAAATACCCCATGAAATATCGGGACAAAAAGCACCAGAGACAGCAGTATGACACCGCCCAGAAACGCATAAATACTGTATTTGTTTGACCTCAATCCGATTTGGAATACAGACCTGCTGCTCCGGCAGTTAAACCCATGCAGAAGCCTCGCCAGCGTCAGCGTTGCAAACGCCATGGTAGATGCCGCTGCGGCGCTCTCCCTGAGTCCAAGATGATAAGCGGTCAGAACCGCAGCGGCAATCAGACCTCCCTGCGCCGCAATCTTTGTGAAAAAGTCCCCGGATAAAATCCGCTCGGACGGATTTCTTGGCTTTTCCTTTAAAAGTGCCGGATCCGCAGGTTCCATTCCAATGGCAATTGCCGGAAGCGAATCGGTCAGCAGATTTATAAACAGCAGATGCACCGGTGCAAACGGAACCGCTAATCCCAGAAGAGAAGTATACAGCACCGACAAAATCGCCGCCATATTGCCGGATAACAGGAACAAAATCGCATTTCTGATATTCCGGTATACATTCCGTCCATTTACAACGGCTTTTATGATCGTTGCAAAATTATCGTCCGACAAAATCATCGCGGAAGCATCCTTTGCCGCCTCCGTACCGGTAATCCCCATCGCAACGCCTATGTCTGCTTTCTTGAGTGCCGGCGCATCGTTGACGCCGTCTCCCGTCATGGACACGACATGCCCTTTCTTCTGCCATGCCGTCACAATACGAATCTTGTTTTCCGGCGACACCCGCGCATAGACAGAGACATCCTCGATTACCGCATCAAGCTCCTGCTCCGACATCGCGTCCACTTCCGTTCCTGTCAGCGCCATATCTGCGTCTTCGAAAATACCGATTTCCTTCGCAATCGCAACCGCCGTAATCTTGTGGTCGCCGGTAATCATAACCGTCCGGATTCCTGCACTCTTCGCATCCGCAGCCGCCTTTACAGACTCCGGGCGCGGAGGATCCGCCATAGCCGCCAATCCGATAAGACAAAAGCCGGTTTCCGATTCCATCGTCAACGCATCATCCGTCTCCTTATATGCAAACGCGAGCACACGCAGACCGTTTTCGGAATATTGCCGGTTCTGCTCTTCTATCCTTTCCCGCTCCTGTCCGGTCATCGGACGGATTTCATCACGATACCACACCTGCGAACAGCGATCGAGCAGCACATCCACAGCTCCCTTGGTCAGAATCGTAGGTCTGCCATGCAGCTCATATTTGCTGCTCATCAGCTTCCGGTCAGAGTCGAACGGAAGCTCCTCTTTCCGCGGCAATACCTCCCTGATATCCTCCTCGCTGATTTCAAAGCCGCCAGGCCTGTTGTCTTTCGCCCAGACGCTCCGGAACATTTCCAAAAGCGCGTACTCTGTCGGATCTCCTATCCCTTTTCCGTCTGCAATACTCGAATCGTTATTTAAGATTGCATCATATAACAGATACCGCTGCAATCGGTCGGAAAGCTCCATCTGCTCCGGATTAAGTGCCCTGCCGTCTATATAAACGCTTTTTACCGTCATCTTATTCTGCGTCAGCGTTCCGGTCTTATCCGAACATATTACCGACACGCAGCCGAGACTCTCCACAGCTTTCAAATCCTTGATAATTGCATGTTCCTTCGCCATCTTCTGCGTTCCAATCGCCTGCACGATTGTCACAATCGAGCCGAGCGCTTCCGGTATTGCCGCAACCGCCAAAGCGACCGCGAACATAAAGGCATCCAGAATATCCATATTCCGATACATGCAGAGGCCGAGCACAAGAGCGGAAAGCGCTATAATACAAACAGCCAGATGCCTGCTGAACTGATCCATGCTTACCTGCAAAGGAGTCTTACGCTCCCTCACATCATTCATCAATCCGGCAATTCTGCCGATTTCCGTATTCATTCCGGTGGCAGTTACCAGAACCTCTGCGCGCCCATAGGTTACAAGGCTGCCGGAATACACCATGTTCTTCCGGTCCCCAAGCGCCATGTCGCCATGCAGAGTCTCCTGGGTCTTTTCCATATTTACAGACTCTCCGGTAAGCGCGCTTTCGTTTACCTGCAAAGAGAAATTCTGTATAATACGTCCATCCGCTGCGATCAGGTCTCCGGCCTCCAGAAGTACGAGGTCTCCGGGAACGAGTTCCTTAGACAAAACCTCCTGCTTTTTGCCGTCCCGCAGCACCTTCGCGCTGGGAGCGGAAAGCTGTTTTAAGCTGTCTAAGGATTTCTGCGCCTTTACATGCTGGACTGTGCCGATCACCGCATTCATAATCAGAACCGCCAAAATAACAAGCGTACTCTCCGGATTTCCGGAAAACATGGAGATTCCCGCCGCTGCCAGCAAAATAATTACCAGAAGGTCGCAAAACTGATGAAAAAAGATAGAGACAACGCTTTCCCTTTTTCCTTCCTTCAGGGTGTTTTCCCCAAACTGTTCTCTCTTTTCGATGACCTGGCGGATGGTAAGTCCGTCTGCGGATGTTCCCAGCGTGCGTTCCAATTCCTCAAGCGGCTGTTCCCATTCATGTTTCATTGTTCATTTCCTCCTATCCATATACAATTGTGTATGATAGGAGTTCTTATATTGGAATTTAAGGGCCGAATGAACCTGCCATTTACAGTTTCTTCGGATGTATGGCCGCAAAAAAAGAGACTCCTACCGCACATCTTATGTACGATAAAAGTCTCGTTCTTCTCTCAGTGTACTGTCCGGTTATTGAACCAAATAACGTGATGACGAAAAGTACAACATCCGCTACGCAGATGCGAACTACTCCCTAATATCAGAATGATAATAACACGACGCCAAAAGAGCTGTCAAGACATACGTGTCTTATTCTGCTGTTTTCGTAAATCCCTAAGTTGCACCCTCTTTTTGGGAATGGCTATTTTTACTCCCTCTGCCCATGGTAGGGAATACATACTCCACATTCCAATACTCTCTTTTACATCGGACATAAATGAAGTAAAGAAAATGTTTTTCCAACACTCAGAATCCCCATTTTTGTATTCTTTCAAATCATTCATACCTTGTGCGTTACAAAGATGCCAGCGCTTGCTTTTGAAAATAGCAATAGCATTTGAGAGTGTGGTATAGTGGTAGAGATATTTTGTGTTTTTTAGTCTGGATGTTGCATCATCCAGATATGACACTAACTCCATCGGTGTTGTAATTTCAGAGAAACCAATCTTCTTTCCTTTTTTCATTTGCTCTTTCACACAAATTACCTCCCACATTACTTTATAATTTGGCGTTTGCGAAACGCCGCAGCCCGCATAAAATCGGGCTTTTTTCTTTGCTAAAATAGAACAACTCCTCACAGGTTTGTGGTAAAATTGAGTTGACAAGAAACAATTCACCATACCCACCTGAAAGGAGTTGTACCTATATGATACCATACAATCAGCTTTCTTTGGCAGATATTTTTTCAGATTGCCAGGAAATTTATGAATCTGACAAGCCTCAGTTCCTCTCTCTTCTCCAAAAACACATTGACCTTGATGAAATTGTCCCCGCTTCCTTCCGGAAGCATTTTCTGATGGAAGCCAAGCCGGACATATTTATCCGATAAAGCTGGAAATCTCCGTTTCCTTCTTCAGCCTCTGGTCGGCAAGTATGGTTCCATTCCGGGTTATAACAGGAACAGTCTTCCTATTCCCCTTCCTCTCCCTTTACCGCAAACCGGCGGATGAGCAATATCACGCCTCCGATACAGGCAGGAAAAATCCATGAAAAAAAGCGGAACGATAAAATTGCCGGAGCAGTTTGTCCAATTCCAAGATAACCTCCCATGAAAAGTCCGAATATATACTCTAAAGACATTACGCCGGACGGCACAGGAATCACGCCCGCCAGAAAATACACCATCGCCATAATTGCAATGACATCCGCCTCCGTAAGGATGCAGCTTCCGCTCAAAAGCACCGCAACAACCGCGTAGATTGCGATACATTTGCAAAGATTAACCAGTAATATGACCACAGTTCTTTTCCATTGCCGCCATAAAGTTTTTCCTTCGGAATTCAGAATACTAATCTGCGATATCCATCCTTCAGAATATTTTGCAATCCATTTCACTTTTTTTTCAAGCATCTCAATCAAAGAAACAACAAAATGCGCCAGCTTTTCCGAAATGAAAATCAAAAGAAACGAGCATATAATAACGGTGCATATAACGGTTGCGATAATCGTAAATATCGTATATTCCCTGCACAATTCTTTCGTATAGTCCAGATGGGAAAGCCATGCAAATCCAATCAGACCGCTGAGCATGATACTCATCTTCTTAATGGTATACTTATATGCCGATACGGCGGTTCCCTGCGCTACGGTTACGCCTTTTTTACACAGATAGCAGATTTCCGCCACAAAGGTTCCGCTGCCCAATGTAATCAAACGGTAGAACTCGCAGCAATATGTAGTTATGATGCCCTTGATTCCTGTCATTTTTTTGGAAAAAGGAACCATTGCATAGTGAATCAAAAAACCATCCATGGCAAAATAAAGCGCCGCAAGAATGATGCAAAAAACGATTTCTCGTGCCGAAATCTGTTTTATTCCCCACCAGATTTCCTGCATGGAATCCCGATAAAACCATATTGCAAAAATAACGAGCGCCATGACGATGTAACTGCTTATTTTTCTCTTATTTTTCATACTCTCTGAATTTCCTTACTTATAATACTGCTATTCTACCTCTTTTTTCCAGAAATAGCAGTAACCATTTTCTAAAAAATATATATAAAAGGAACTATTCAGTCCCATACGAATAGTTACAAAAAAGACCTTAGAACCATAAGATACGATTCTAAGGTCTTTTTCTTTATGCTATGCGCGCATTACATCATTCCCATACCTGCGCCGCCTGCCGGCATTGCCGGTGTATCTTCTTTGATGTTTGCTACTGCCGACTCCGTTGTAAGGAGCGTAGATGCTACGGATGTTGCATTCTGTAAAGCACTTCTTGTTACCTTTACAGGATCAAGAATTCCGCTTGCTACCATGTCAACATATTCTTCTGTTGCTGCGTCAAATCCGGTTCCCGGAGCGGATTCTTTTACCTTGTTGATAATTACTGCGCCTTCCAGACCTGCGTTTGCTGCGATATAGTAAAGAGGAGATTCCAATGCCTTTAAGATTACCTTAACACCGGTCTTCTCATCGCCCTCCAATGTGTCTGCGAGTGCAGCCACCTTCTTTGCTGCGTGGATATATGCGGATCCGCCGCCTGCAATAATTCCTTCTTCGACTGCTGCTCTTGTCGCGTTAAGCGCATCTTCCATACGAAGTTTTGCTTCCTTCATCTCTGTCTCGGTTGCAGCGCCGACGCGGATTACCGCTACGCCGCCTGCCATCTTTGCAAGCCGCTCCTGAAGCTTCTCTTTGTCGAATTCGGATGTGGTCTCATCAATCTGTCCGCGAATCTGGCTGATTCTTGACTGAATTGCGCTCTTCTCTCCGGCGCCGTCCACGATAACGGTGTTCTCCTTTGCTACCTTAACGGACTTCGCGCGTCCGAGCATATCCATTGTGGTATCTTTCAGCTCAAGTCCGAGATCGGAGCTGATAACCTGACCGCCGGTAAGAATGGCGATATCTTCCAGCATTGCCTTTCTTCTGTCGCCATATCCCGGGGCCTTAACAGCTACTACATTGAAGGTTCCGCGGAGCTTATTTACAATCAGTGTGGTAAGAGCCTCGCCCTCTACATCCTCGGCGATAATCAAAAGTCTTGCGCCTGCCTGAACAATCTGCTCAAGTACAGGAAGAATATCCTGAATGTTTGAAATCTTCTTGTCTGTGATAAGAATATACGGATCGTCCAATACAGCTTCCATCTTATCCATATCGGAACACATATAGGCAGACAGATATCCGCGGTCAAACTGCATTCCTTCTACGAGGTCAAGCTCTGTCTCCATGGTCTTTGACTCTTCAATTGTGATAACGCCGTCATTTGTAACCTTCTCCATGGCATCTGCCACCATGTTTCCGGTCTCCTCGTCTCCTGCTGAAATTGCTGCGACTTTTGCAATCTGATCCTTACCGTTTACCGGCTGGCTCATTTCCTTTAATGCCTCGACCGCTACCGCGGTTGCTTTCTTCATTCCGCGGCGGAGGATGATTGGATTTGCGCCTGCCTCAAGATTCTTCATTCCTTCCTGAACCATAGCCTGTGTTAAAACGGTTGCGGTTGTCGTTCCGTCTCCGGCTACATCGTTTGTCTTTGTTGCAACTTCTTTTACAAGCTGTGCCCCCATATTCTCGAATGCATCCTCGAATTCGATTTCTTTTGCGATTGTTACGCCGTCGTTCGTGATGAGCGGAGCGCCGTATGACTTATCTAATACGACGTTTCTTCCTTTTGGTCCGAGTGTTACACGAACGGTATTTGCCAATTTGTCAACGCCTGCACCAAGTGCAGCTCTTGCTTCTGATCCGTACTTAATTTCCTTTGCCATAATTTTAAAATCTCCTATCTGCTACCCTATTATTTTATTCAACTACTGCAAGAATATCATTCTGACGAACAATAATGTACTCCTCACCGTCAAGCTTTACCTCTGTGCCCGCATACTTCGAGTAAATGACCTTCTGGCCTTCCTTAACCTGCATGACAACTTCTTTCCCGTCAACCGTTCCACCAGGTCCTACAGCGACAACAAGCGCTTCCTGTGGCTTTTCCTGTGCAGTTCCTGTCAGAATAATTCCTGACTTTGTAGTCTCTTCTGCTTCACATTGTTTTAAAACAACTCTGTCTGTTAATGGTACTAGCTTCATTCGAATAGCCTCCTTTTTTGTATGTTATTAGCACTCATTTGTTTTGAGTGCTAACCGATGGTCTTATAATAAATTTTTCCATTTTCTTACGCAACCGAATTTAATTGTATCAATCACATTTTTTTCTCGTTCATTCTCATTTTTTCTCTCGTTTTCTCATTTTTTCTTCTCTTTGTTGTTTTTATATTTTTTTTATATTTTGATACAAGGGACAAACGTTCTATTGCGTTCCTGTTTGCAGGAATTGCACAGCGCATCACATGTTGTAACTATTCAATCAGCCCGTAATGCCGCATCGCATGTTCAATTCCGTCTTCATGGATATCTTTGGTTATGTATTCCGCCGCATCCTTCGCAGATTTTGAGCCGTTTCCCATCGCGATTCCATGCCCAACAAAGGACAGCATATCCAGATCGTTCGCACTGTCGCCCACCCCGTAGGTATCGTTTCTGTCCACTCCGAGATAATCGCACAGCCATTTGATTCCGGTCGCCTTAGAGCTTCCCTTCGGAACCACCTCAATCACCGCGCCTTCATGTTCGATGAAATCGAATATTCCATCCAGTTCCCTTCGAAGTCTCTTATAGTCCGTAGTCGGAAGAATATCCGCGGAAAACTTGTTGATTACCATATCTTCGTCATAGCCATTTAGCTTTACAGCGGTCTTTCCCATGGATTCAAACAGGTAGTCGATGAACGGATCCTCTTCAAAACCTTTCGGAGAAATCCAGTGCTTTTGGGGTCCCTCCAGCACAACCGGCATCCCGCATTCGTCAAACAGCCGGACCATCTCTTTTACGGTTTCGCCCGGAATCAGATATTCATACAGAATTTCTCCATCCATCTCCACATGATTTCCGCATGCCGCAACGATTCCGTCAAAGCCAAGCGACAGAAGTTCCTCATCCGTAATGTTGCTTCTTGCCCTTCCGCTGCAGATAAAGGTCTTATGTCCGTTCTCCTTTAACTTTTGTATGGTTTCTTTGGTGCTTTCCGGAATCCTCATGCGCTCATCCCACAGGGTTCCGTCTATATCAAAAAAAATCAGTTTAGACATTCTTTTGCTCCTCATGCATATAATCCACGACGCTGTGAACCGCCACGTTGCCTTCTCCGACAGCCTTCGCATACTGATACGGTCTTCCGCTGCAATCACCGGCAGCATATACGCCCGCGAGATTTGTCTGCTGCATCCGGTCTACCTTAATGTGATTGTCCTCCATTTCAAGTCCCTTTAATAGAGTAACCGGACTGTAGCTGTCCTTTAGGCAGAACACGCCGTCAACCGCCAGTATTTCTCCCTTCTCTGTTCCCGGAAGCTTTTTCTCAACAATTGCGTTTACCGTATGTTCGCCGATAATTTCCGCCGGATAGCTTTTGCGCAGCTCGATATTTTCTTTGGTCAGTGAAAAATCTTTGTATGTCGCATAGACGTAAACCTTGCCTGCCAGACCCGCCAGAAACTCGATTTCTTCCTCGAACTTTGGCGTCGTGCAGACTACCGCAATGGTCTTATCCTTATACAGTCTTCCGTCGCAGGTCGCGCAATAGCTTACGCCCTTCCCTAAGAATTCCTCCTCCCCGCGGATTGTCGTTCCCGGCGCCGTCCCCATGCAAAGAATCAGTGTCTTTGCCGTCCATGATTCCTGCCCGGAAAAAAGGACATAGGTCTTTCCCATCTTAAAAATCTGATTGATGCTCTTCTCCGTAATCTCAATCTGTTCCTTTTCAATCTGGCTGAAAAAGGCATCCTTTAGTTCCGTTCCGGTTACCTGAAAAAGTCCCGGATAATTCAATACAAGCTCCGCCTTTTCCACCTTTTTGCTTAAGTCCCTGCTTCCAAACCAGATAAAATTTAAGTTTCTTGCTTTTGCGGTAAGTGCTGCGGATATTCCCGCCGGCCCTGTTCCGACAATCGCAAGATCATACAGTTCTGCCATATCTGCTCCTTCTACTGATAACCTTTATTTTCCTTGCTGTCCGCGCAAAAAAGGCAACTGCAAAAATACAGTTACCTTCACATTATATCCGCTTTATGGAAAAAAAACTAGCTTTTTAAAAACTTCCGTCAATCTTCTTCATCATGGACTTGTATGTCATCGGATCAAGTTCATGCTTATAGAAAATGTGATTTACTCCTATGCTTCCGAGCATTCCGAGTATTACCAGAGCATATCCGCCCAGCACGTATACCGGCATCGGAAAATGCATGCTTTTATCTCCGTAAATATACTGTCCCAACGGCAGAAACAGCGCCATTATAAAAATCATCAAAACAAAGAACGTAATCCAGTAATGCTTATACATCATCGGATACAGCACCTGAGTTACAAACACCACCATTCCGACAATAAAAACGATTGTCATGCTCACATCCGCTCTTTCCGGGTTGATTACCGCATAAATGCTATGAACAATCACGACAATGGTATAGCAGAACAGCTCAAACAAAAAGTTAAGCACCGCAGACATTTTAACGGTAATCTTATAGTAATACGGAGACGCCTTCACCGCATTCGGAACCGTCGCAAGAAGCAGCATCTGTCCCGGCACCGTACCTACCAGAGCAATATAAAATCCTCCAATCATATTGGAACAGCCGGTCAATACTTCAATCGCGATTCCGACCAGCAGAAATATAGCCACCATCGCAAACTGTCTCTTTACACCGACCGAATAAAGGACTAATTTTAAACTCTTTTTCAAATCACACATCGCAATAGCTCCTTTTTATAAAATGTGACGCAATGAATACCGTTGCAGCCGTTAAAGCAGCAGCCAGCGCAAATGCCAGCGCAGCCGACCACCATGTTCCGATAGGATAAACGCCCAAAAACAGATACGCGCATGCTGCTGAAATACTTCCTTCTACTGCACTTGCAAGCATTAGCCCCTGTGAGGTAAGGATAAACCGGTTGATATTCACACCAATGGTAACAGCGGAATAAACGAGCGCGCATCCGGTAAGCATACTCCAGACCGTTTGCGGCCGTATGCTTTCTCCCCAGATAAATTGTATAAGGCCAATCACGAAAATCCAGAGAAAAGAACCAATCCGGTCTGCAAGCACGCCTGCCGCAATCGTCCGCTCTCCATAAAAGCTGGACTGGCAGCTTGCAATCTGTCCGCCTTCCTTATTGTAAATTCCCGCAAATACCTCCAGGTCGCCATATAGCACAACCATACTCATAAATATAATAAACAGACTGGAAAGCAGCATTTGTGCTGTCCTTCCGAACGCAGCCGGTACAAGCGTATTGGATAAGAGGAAAAATGCTAAGAGCCCGCCGAGAATCAAACGGTATCTTCTGGGATAAAAAATGGTAAACGCCTTAAATAATTTCATTCCGGTCACCTACCCTTGCATCTTTGTATTTGCCTTCATAATCGCTATGGTTATCTGATTCAAGGTCGCCTGTTCGGTCATGATATCCATACCTGCCAGTTTATCCATATCCTGTGCCAGACAAATCCCTTCGAATCCATACCGGTTCTCCGACATGGAGTAAAGCACGTTTCTTGCTGCCTCTGCATCTTCATTTTCGCCCTTTACAAGGATGTACTTTTCCTTCAGTTCCTCCACAAATCCCTTCTCAACAATCCTTCCATGCTCGAGGAAGATTGCGTAATCCGTTACCTGCTCCATATCTGCAACATTGTGCGTGGAACAGAAAATCGTGCGCTCGCCTTCCCTGCTTACCAGATAGTTCCTCAAAATTTCGCAAAGCTTATCTCTCATTAACGGATCAAGCGGAGACGCCGGCTCATCTAAAATCAGACACTCGGTATCTCTTGCAAGAACGAATGCGATTGAAAGCTTCATCCGGTTTCCGCTCGATAAATCAGAGACCTTCTTGGAGAGGTCAATCTTTCCTCCATCCGCTATTCCGATTTCATCTAAAATGCGGTCAAATTCTTTTTCATCAAATGTCTCAAACAGCATTCCGCCAAGGTCACGAATCTGCCGAATCGTCCAGTTCGGAAGAAAATAAAGATTGGGCCCTGTATAGCCGATGTGCTCCTTTACATACGGATTTATTTCCCGGTCCTTATCTGTATATTGTTCAAAAAATGTCATGCTGCCGGTATAATCCCTGCGGATTCCCGCAAGACAATTCAGAAGCGTTGTCTTACCTGCGCCATTCTCTCCGATGAGCGCAGTACAATATCCCTTTGGAATTGCAAGTTCCGGAATATCCAGCGTAAAATTTTTAAATTTTTTCATCAGATTCTCACATCTCATAATCGGTGTAATTGTTTCCATCTTCCTGACTCCTTTTATAATTTTAGAACACAAACCTTAGTTTTCCAATTCTCCTACCTGTATAAGCGCAGAAAGAGTCTCACTTAATTCCGCATTGCTCATGCCTGCTACTCTTGCCGCTGCAATTGCCTCCAGAAGCGCTTCTTCCACTTTTCTTTTATGCTGCTCCTGCAACAGCTCCGTATCCATTGCATTTACATAGAATCCCTTACCCTGAACAGCCGTAATAAGACCCTCATTCTCTAAGATTTCATATGCTTTCATTGTTGTAATCACGCTAATCGACAATTCTCTTGCCAGAGAACGGATGGATTGCAGATACTCTCCTTCTTTGTATTTTCCTGCTAAGATTTGTTCTCTGAAACTATCAGCGATTTGCTGATAAATCGGCACACCCGATGCTTGTGAAATTTTCATATTTACCGATCCTTCTACGAATTACTTTCGTCTGCTGCTCTACTCCCCTCAATGCTTTCTTCTGCATCTCTGCCGCTGACGCCTGCCTCTGTTGTTTTTCCCTTTTTCCATGGTTCCAGATAAAGAAGCGCGATTCCTGCAGCCAGCACAATTGTTACCGCGATTCCGCCCTCCAATCCAAATGCGCCTCCGTTGATCAATCCTTTACTCTCATCAAACGTGCTTGTAAATACAGATGTGTCGAATCCTGTTCCGCTAACCTGGATTCCATAAAAATTACCCTGTGCAAAATTCCAGACAGAATGAACCGCACCAATACCCCAGATATTTCCTCTGCGGATAAAATACAGGGAGGCTAACACCCCAAAAAGAATTAAATTAGCAAATGCCAAAGGTGCAATTCCCGCATTAAACAAATGAAGCGCTGCAAACATTACCGCATTTGCGATTACGCCAACCCAGAGCGGATATTTTCTTGCAATCGAGCACATCAGATATCCCCTGCACAAAACTTCCTCAGCCATTCCCTGAATCATATAGCCGATTGCAAAGAAGATTAAGATTACTCCGCCGCCTGTAAAGGAAATTGTCATTGCTCCTGTTGCCAGAGAAATAAGTACTGCAACTGTAAATAATACAAATCCAACAACAAGTCCGATTCCGTATTCTTTCAAAAAATTACCCTTGGTAAACCCAAGTTTTCTTGGGCTTCTCTTCTGAATGAGCGCACACATTCCGAATACAATCAGGATGATGGCAATCTCTGAAAAAAGCATAATTACCTTATAGCTCTCATCCGATACAATGTTCATGGATGCCTCCGCTGCCGCCTCAACATCTCCTGCCTGAATTGCCGCAAGATATGCAGGATCCTTAAACAGCATTACCAGTTCAAACGGCATCATTACAATCGTCTGTCCAAACGAAGATAGAAGAAAGATTCCGATAAAGAGAAGAATCTCCAAAACGATGTTCCAACCCTTTTTTTCTCCGTAAAATTGTTGCATTTTTTCGTTTTGTCTCAAGTTCAGTTTCATAACATTCTCCCTCATATAAAATTGTTTGTATATCTGTTATCATATAGTATATGTAACTGTTTATGTGTTATATATACACCTAATACGCATTATTGTCAACATATTTGTGAACAAAATTTAAAACTATTTGTTCTTCCGGAAATTTCCATAGAGATATTTACTTTTGGTCAAAAAACTATTGCTTTTTTCTGAAAGCATCCTTCAAAATCGGAAGCCCTTTTATCCTCCGATTCTGCATTTTTTGATGTGTTAATCTCATCCTGCTCATCATTTGATAAAATAGTCCAGAAATGGCTTTCTTTACGCATCATATCCCCTTTCACTATGAATGCGCTCTTACTCTCGGCGGCTCTACCTACTGCCCGGATTTCACAATTCTCCATCCTGTCACAGGAGAACTTGTATATTGGGAGCATTTCGGATTGATGGATGATCTGTCTTATCGTCAAAGTGCGGCGTATAAGGTACAACGCTATATCGAACATGGTATTTTCCCTTCTGACAGGCTAATTACAACATACGAATCCAACGCCACTCCTTTTACTCCACAAATTGTTGAAAAAGTAATCGCACAATACTTTGCTGAAGTCTGAAATTCTATACTTCTTTTGGGTGTGGGCAGCTCTCTTTGTCCTCCCGCACCCAAATAAAGCGCAGACAGCATCATGTGCTATCTGCGCCCATAAAATCAAAACTTTACATATAAAAAATCTGTAACTATTGAATTGATAAATACGAGTATCCCATCAGACTCTCATCCACTTCTCTTGCAACCTCGCGGCCTTCACGAATTGCCCAGACAACGAGCGACTGACCCCTGTGCATATCTCCTGCCGTAAAAACATTCTTTACATTCGTCGCATACTTTCCTTCCTCTGTAGCCACATTTGTGCGTCCGTTCAGTTCCACGCCAAATGCCTTCGCAATGTACGCTTCTGTTCCGAGGAAGCCTGCCGCAATCAGAACTAACTCCGCCGGAATCTTCTTCTCGCTTCCTTCAACCGGAACCATGTTAAATCTGCCGGTCTCCTCATCCTTCTTAGATTCAAGGCTTACAATTGTAACGCCGTCGAGTTCGCCCTTCTTGTTCTTATGGAACTCCTTTACGGTTGTTGTATAAATGCGCGGATCATACCCGAACTTCGCAATGGCCTCCTCCTGACCATAGTCCGTTTTAAGAATTTTCGGCCACTCCGGCCATGGGTTATCTGCTGTGCGCTCACTCGGCGGACATGGCATCATCTCAAGCTGTGTAACCGATTTTGCGCCCTGACGGATTGCTGTTCCTACACAGTCGTTTCCGGTGTCGCCGCCGCCGATAATAACCACATTTTTTCCTTCTGCCGATACGAAATTACCGTCCGTAAGGCCGGAACCCAAAAGGCTCTTCGTAGTCTGCGTCAGATAATCTACCGCAAAATAAATTCCCTTTGCGTCTCTTCCTGCCGCCTTGATATCACGCGGGTTCTTTGCACCGCAGCAGAGAATCACACGATCGTACTTTTTCAAAAGCGTGGAGGCTTTTACGTCCACGCCGACATTGCAGCCTGTAATAAATTCCACGCCTTCCGCCTTCATTACCTCAATCTTGCGGTCAATGATCTTCTTCTCAAGCTTCATGTTTGGAATTCCGTACATCAAAAGTCCGCCCACACGATCCTCCCGCTCATATACGGTAACGGAGTGTCCCCTCCGGTTTAGCTGGTCTGCCGCCGCAAGCCCGGACGGCCCTGCCCCAATGATTGCAATCGTCTTTCCGGTGCGAATTCTCGGCGGCTTTGGCGCTGCGTATCCCTTTTCATATGCGGTCTCGATGATGCCATGCTCGTTATCACGAACCGAAACCGGCTCTCCCCAGTGTCCGCAGGTGCACGCCTTTTCGCATAATGCCGGACATACTCTTGATGTAAATTCCGGAAAATTGTTTGTCTTATGCAGACGATTGTATGCCTGCTCCCAATTTCCCGTATACACAAGATCATTCCACTCCGGAACCAGATTATGAAGCGGGCAGCCGGAGGTCATCCCTGCGATTGTCATTCCCGCCTGACAAAACGGTATGCCGCAATCCATACAACGGGCGGCCTGCTTCTGCTGTGCCTCCTTTGATAAAAATACATGAAACTCATTATAATTCTTCACGCGTTCGGCAGGCTCGATGGAACGCGCATCAACTCTTTCATACTCCATAAATCCTGTTGGTTTTCCCATCCTGTTCGTCCTCCTTACGCTTTCGTTACAGCATAAAATGCTTCAATCATCGCCTGTTCGGCATTTAAGCCCTTCTCTTCCATCTGTACAATCGCCATCTGCATCTTATTGTAATCATATGGAATGATCTTCTTGAATTTCGGAAGATACTCACTGAAATTATCCAGGATTTCCTTGCCCTTTTCGGAATTCGTCAACGTAACATGCTCGCTGATCATCTCCTTTAACTCAAGGACGTCGTACTTGTTCGTCACTTCCTCCGTAAACACCATAGATTTATTGGTGCGCATGTAGAGATCATTATCCTCATCAAGCACATAGGCGACGCCGCCGCTCATTCCTGCCGCAAAATTTTTTCCGGTCTTACCTAATACTACTACCCGGCCGCCGGTCATGTATTCGCATCCATGATCGCCGACGCCTTCGACAACCGCAGTTGCGCCCGAATTTCTTACGCAGAAACGCTCTCCTGCAACACCGTTGATAAACGCCTTGCCGCTCGTAGCGCCGTAAAGCGCAACGTTTCCGATAATGATATTCTCATCCTTTTTATACTTTACTCCGGTTGGCGGATATACCACCAGTTTCCCGCCGGAAAGCCCCTTTCCGAAGTAGTCGTTCGAATCTCCGACAAGCTCTAAGGTAAGCCCCTTCGGAATAAATGCGCCGAAGCTCTGTCCGCCCGCACCGGTACATTTTACAATGTAGGTATCCTCTTCCAGCGTGTCATCGTACTTCTTGGTAATCTCAGAACCGAAGATGGTTCCAAGCGAACGGTTTACATTGCTTACCTCGGTGTCAATCACACGCTTCTGCTTCTTCTCAAGCGCCGGTCCAAGCTGCTTTAATATGACGTTGATATCCTTGGTTTTTTCAAGTTCAAAATCATATACCTGCTTCGGATCGAAAATCACGCTCTCCTTGGTGCCTGCAAACGGGTTATTTAATATGTTGGAAAGGTCAATCTTCGCTTCCCGCTCCGACAAATCGCCGCGAACCTTTAAGAGGTCCCCTCTTCCAACCAGTTCATCCAGCGTGCGGCATCCAAGCTTTGCCATATATTCCCGAAGCTCTTCCGCTATAAAAAGCATAAAGTTTTCTACATACTCCGGCTTTCCGGCAAAACGCTTGCGAAGCTCCGGATTCTGCGTTGCAATACCTGCCGGACAGGTGTCCAGATTACATACTCTCATCATAACGCAGCCCATCGTTACAAGCGGTGCGGTGGCAAACCCGAATTCCTCCGCGCCGAGACATGCCGCAATCGCAACGTCGCGGCCACTCATCAGCTTACCGTCCGTCTCGATGCGAACCTTGTTGCGGAGTCCGTTCATAATCAATGTCTGATGCGCCTCTGCAAGTCCGAGTTCCCATGGAAGGCCTGCGTTATGGATGGAGCTGCTGGGCGCCGCTCCCGTTCCTCCGTCATATCCGGAAATCAGTACCAGCTGCGCGCCCGCTTTTGCAACGCCTGCGGCTACCGTACCGACTCCTGCCTCCGAGACAAGCTTAACCGAAATACGTGCGTCGCGGTTTGCGTTTTTCAGGTCAAAAATCAGCTGCTCCAAGTCCTCAATCGAATAGATATCGTGGTGCGGCGGCGGCGAAATCAACGATACACCCGGAGTGGAAAGCCTTGTCTTTGCAATCCATGGATATACTTTTTTGCCCGGCAGATGTCCGCCTTCGCCCGGTTTCGCACCCTGCGCCATTTTAATCTGAATCTCCTGTGCGCTGGTCAGGTAGCGGCTTGTTACGCCAAACCGTCCGGAGGCAACCTGCTTGATTGCCGAGCACCGGTTCTGACCGTCTGCTCCGATTGTAAGACGCTCCTTATCCTCTCCGCCTTCGCCGGTATTTGACTTACCATGCAGATGATTCATTGCTATCGCAAGCGTCTCATGCGCTTCCTTCGAAATAGAACCGTAAGACATCGCGCCCGTCTTAAATCTGGTAACAATGGATTCCACGCTTTCGACTTCTTCCAGCTTGATTCCTTTCTTCGGATAATTAAAATCAATCAGTCCGCGAAGGTTGGTGTGACGCTGCTCCTCATCCACAAGGCTTGTGTACTGCTTGAACAGCTCATAATCCCCTCTCTGCGTGGACTGCTGCAGAAGATGGACGGTTGCCGGATTGTAAAGATGTCCGTCCGCACCGCTTCTCATCTTATGCCGCCCCTTGCTTTCCAAGGTAAGATCCGTTTCAAGTCCAAGCGGATCGTACGCTGCCGAGTGAAGCGTATTCACGTCGTCCTCGATATCCTTTAAGCTGATTCCGCCGATGCGGCTTACGGTATTGGTAAAATACCTATCAATGACTTCCTTATTTATTCCGATTGCCTCAAAAATCTTAGAACCCTGATAAGACTGAATCGTAGAGATTCCCATCTTGGCAGCGATTTTGATAATACCGAAAATAATCGCATGGTTGTAATCGTCAATAGCCGCATAGTAATCTTTATCAAGCATATGCTCGTCGACAAGCTGCTTTACGGTATCCTGCGCAAGGTACGGATTGATTGCGGTCGCTCCAAATCCGAGTAACGTTGCAAAATGATGCACCTCCCTTGGCTCTCCGGACTCTAAGATCAAAGAAAGAGATGTTCTCTTCTTGGTCTTTACCAGATACTGCTGCAATGCGGAAACCGCAAGGAGCGACGGAATTGCGACATGGTTGTCGTCCACGCCTCTGTCCGAAAGAATCATGATATTGGCGCCGTCCCGGAATGCCCGGTCCGCCTCGATATACATACGGTCAATCGCTTTCTCAAGGCTGGTGTTTTTGTAATATACAATATCAATTGTTGCGACCTTAAATCCCTCCACCTTCATCGAGCGGATTTTCATCAGGTCTGTATTTGTTAAAATCGGATTATTGATCTGCAGAACCTTACAGTTATCCGGTTTTTCCTCCAGAAGGTTTCCCGCTGAGCCGACATACACCGTTGTGGAGGTTACTACCTCCTCACGAATCGAATCAATCGGCGGATTTGTGACCTGTGCGAAAAGCTGTTTGAAGTAGTTAAACAGAGGTTCTCTGTTGCCGGACAATGCTGCAAGCGGCGTATCGGTTCCCATTGCCGAAGTCCCTTCCACACCATTTTCTGCCATTGGAAGAATCGAATCCTTCAGGGATTCGTAAGTATATCCGAATGCCCTCTGCATTCTCTGGCGCTCTTCCTTCGTATACTCCTTCACACGCCCGTTCGGAATCTTAAGATCCTGCAGCATTACGATATTGCGATCCAGCCATTCGCCATAAGGCCGTTTTCCCGCGTACCGCTCCTTCAACTCATCATCATCAATCACGCAGCCGTTTACCGTATCTACAAGAAGCATTTTTCCTGGTCTGAGACGGTCCTTCGTTACGATTTTTGTCGGATCAATATCCAGCACTCCGACCTCGGAGGACAGAATCAGATAATCATCCTCCGTAATGTAATAGCGCGAAGGGCGAAGACCATTCCGGTCAAGTACCGCTCCCATCAGATCTCCGTCGGTAAAAAGAATTGAGGCAGGGCCGTCCCATGGCTCCATCATGGTTGCATAGTACTGATAAAAGTCCTTCTTTTTCTGCGACATGATTGCATTGTTCGCCCATGGTTCGGGAATCATAATCATGACTGCAAGCGGAAGCTCCATTCCGCTCATCACAAGAAATTCCAAGGTATTATCCAGCATTGCGGAATCAGAGCCTTCCGTATTGACAACAGGAAGCACCTTCTGAAATTCTCCTGCAAGCTTGCTGCTGGACATATTCTCCTCCCTGGCCAGCATCTTATCCGCATTGCCGAGAATGGTATTAATTTCTCCGTTATGTACGATAAACCTGTTCGGATGCGCACGCTCCCAGCTCGGATTTGTATTGGTAGAAAACCGCGAATGAACGGTCGCGATTGCAGACTCATAATCCTTATCCTGAAGATCGAGGAAAAACTGTCTGAGCTGCTCTACCAGAAACATTCCCTTATATACAATCGTTCTGCTGGAAAGGGAGCATACATAGCTTCTGTCATTGGACTGCTCGAAAACACGTCTTGCAACATATAGCTTGCGGTCAAAGTCCAATCCTCTCGCAATATCCTCCGGGCGCTTGATAAAAGCCTGCATGATACAAGGCATACAGCTTCTCGCCTTATCTGACAATTTTTCCGGCTGCGTCGGAACTTCTCTCCAGCCCAGAAATTCCATTCCTTCTTTCTCAACGATAGCTTCGAACATCTTTTTTGCCTGATTTACTTTCAGTTCTCCTTGAGGGAAGAAAAACTGACCTACACCATAATCTCTTTCCTCGCCAAGCTCGATCCCGAGAGGGGCAACCGCTTTCTTGAAGAACTTATGGGAAATCTGAAGAAGGATACCTACGCCGTCGCCGGTTGTTCCTTCCGCGTCTTTTCCGGCTCTATGCTTCAAATTCTCTACAATCTTAAGTGCATTCTCAACAGTCTCATGGGTTTTGATGCCCTTTATATTTACAACTGCACCGATTCCACAGTTGTCATGCTCAAATCTCGGATCATATAAGCCCTTTGCTGCTGCCGTACTTTCGTTCCACTGTTCTCTCATAGCCTTTTTCCTTTCCAAAATCATTTGTTAATGAAATTTTATATCTTTAAAAGTCAAAAGTAAACCAAAAATATTTGGAAGTTGTCGAATAATTTGAATATTTTAACATTATGTATTATTTTTTCAGACATCAACTCTAATTTGCATATAAAAACCACCGTTTTAAGACAATTTCAAACGGTGGTCTTTCTAAATTTTTTAATTTTGTTAAGCGCATTTTTTATCTGTCCGGCGAAATTGTGTCCGAATTGTATACGGATATCCGGCTAAACTTTCTTCTTAATATACAACAGAAGTCCCAGCAGTCCCAGCACAAGACACCCGGCGGACATGCTCCATGCCGCTGCACTTTTGTCGACTGTAGCCGCCAGAATACCGGTCTCCGTCCTGACGACCGCAATCGCATTTGCCGTAATATGCCCAACAATCGCCCCGTAAACATGACCGGTCTTTTCCATAAAAAGGATAAGAACAATGCCGATCAAAAGAGCATAGACAAATTGGACAATATTAAAATGCATGATTGCAAAGATAAGCGAAGCGCCAATCATAGCCGGAACCGTTCCTGTCAGGCACTTCAATCTGGCGTAAATGATCCCCCGGTAAACCAGTTCCTCCAAAATCGGCGTAAGGCAGGCAGCGCCAATCAGTTCCAAGGCAAACGTGCCGCCATAAAAGTGATTGGAAGCCTCCGCATATGCGCTTGACATTTCTGCAAGCGTAGACATCAGAATCACATTGTTAAGCCCGATTCCGATAAGCGCTGCAATCACTATAATCCAAAGTGCATTCTGCACTCTCCGGACATTTGCAGCCTGACTTTCGAATATCGAAGCAAACGGATGAAGAATCTTATCCGGCTTATAAAAGCTTTGATACATAATAGGAATTGTAATGGCGCTTGCTATAATCTCGCAAATCATATACCTTTCATTTTCTGTACCGATAACTGTCTGTGCTGCAAACATCAAAATAATTGTTGCCGCGTAATATAATGCCAACGGATAAATGACATCCCAGATGCCTGCCGCAATTTTCGCACCTCTATTCATTTTCATTTTCCTTTGCTTTAAATAATTCTTGGTTTTAGGGAAGTTTTTGGGTGTGGGCATGAATTTTCTCTGTCCCACACCCATTTTTCCGTTTTGCTTTCCCGGAATTATCGTTTCAGATCTATTGATACAGCTTCGCCACCATATCAGGCAGTTCAAGCATATGATTACAGATTCCCTTTGCACCGGCGCGCATCATCTCCTCTGTGTCTCCAAATCCGAAACTTACACCAATGGATGAAATTCCTGCCAGATTCGCGCCTTCCACATCAAAAATCGTATCGCCGACCAGACACATATGCTCCTTTGGAATATCCGCCCAGCGGCGCATTACCTCATGAAGCACTTCTTCCTTTGTCCCGATGCTGCCATCCTCTGTCGCACCTACCACATCGTCAAACAGCGGCAACACACCAAAATGATCTAATATCCTCCTGCAAAAAGTCTCCAGTTTTGAGGAGGCAACCCCAATCAGATATCCCTGTTCCTTCAATTTCGCAATGCACTCCTTCACTCCGGGGTACAGCTTGCATTCATATATTCCAATCGGTCTGTAACGCTCTCTGTATGCAAACACCGCTTTCTCCGCCTGTTCCTCTGAAAATCCATAGTACTTCATAAAGCTTTCTCCGAGCGGAGGACCGATAAATCCTTGCAGCCTGCTTAGATCCGGCTCCTCAATTCCAAAGAGTTTTAATGCATGCTGAACGGATTTTGTAATTCCTTCCGACGAATCCACCAATGTACCGTCCAAATCAAATAATATTGCTTTTTTCATTCTGCCGATACCCTTTCCAGTCATTATTTATTCTGTCACGCAGTAGATATATTCTACCATTTCCCCCTCAAAAGTAAAAGACTCAAAAGTAAAACCCGTTTTTCGAATAACCACTTGCATTCATTCCCATAACATGTATAATGGAGCTGAGCCGGAAAGCCACAGACCGCTTCCGGCCATCTTAGGAACCAACAATATTATATTACTGGCAGAGTAGGATTTTGTGCGTAAAGTGCCGGATGAACAGGGAGTTGTCATCCGGACGAAAAGCGGCCGACGCTTGCGATACAAAGTCCGCATCCCGCTGCTACATACTGGAATTTTCATTTCCTCCTCTATGTAGTTTTAGGAAGCTGCTGGAAGGAGGATTTTTTCATGAAAAAACTAAAACAACTCTACTTAAACTCCATTGAAGAATTCGCATCCGCCAGAACCTTAGCTTTTCTTGGCATCATGGGCGCGCTTGCGATCGTGCTGAACTGGGTTGCAAGCATTGATATCGGCCCATACGTCAAAATTGGCTTTTCCGGTCTTCCAAACCGTCTGGTTGAAGCAATGTTTGGTCCTGTTGTGGGTGCCTTCTTTGGCGGAGCAATGGATGTCATCAAATATTTTTTAAAGCCAAGCGGGCCTTTCTTCTTTGGATTTACCTTTGACGCGATGCTTGCAGGTATTCTCTACGGAAGTATTCTTTACAAGAGACCGGTCTCCTTTTGGCGCATCCTGTTTGCGGATTTTCTTGTAAAGCTGATTGTAAACTGCGGATTCAACACCCTGTGGATTTCGATTCTATACGGAAAAAGCATCATCGCTATCCTGCCGCTTCGGATATTGAAAAACGCAATCATGCTCCCAATTGATGCAATTATTCAATTTGCAGCATTGACGGTGCTTACCAGAATCGTGGCACAGTTTCATTTTACTTCAAAGGCTGTTTAGGGCCTGCCTGATGCGGTATGGACAGCAGCTATATTATGTTTCGGATGCCCTTGCATATTTTCCGCGCTGCAAGCGGATTGTTCATCGTATACAAGTGAATTCCGTCAATATCGCTGGCCAGCAGATCAATAATCTGGCTCAAAGCATATGACATTCCGGCATCAAAAAGCGCTTCCTTGTTATTTTCATACTTGCGGATAATTTTCTGAAAACGCTCCGGAAAAGATGCCCCGCACATCGTTACCATTCTTTTGATCTGCGAGGCGTTTATTACCGGCATAATTCCCGGAATAATCGGAATATTGAGATCCGCAATCCTGCATTCTTCCACGAAACGGAAAAACCGCTCATTATCGAAGAATAACTGCGACAGCAGGATTTCTGCCCCTGCGCTTACTTTCTCCCGCAGATACTTCATTTCACTGACCTTGTTATCCGACTCCGGATGACATTCCGGATAGCAGGCGCCTAAAAAGCAAAAGTCACTTCTGGGCTTCAGATAGGAAATCAGATCAGACGCGTGCTTGAAATCTTCCTTTTCTTGTACGTCGGGGTTCCTATCCCCACGAAGCGCAAGGATATTCATAATTCCCTCGTCAGACAAAATCTTTGCAAATTCATCTATTTCAGCCTTCGTGTAATGAAGGCATGTCAGATGTACCACAGGTTCCACATGATATTCCTGTTTGATTTTCTTTGCCAGCTCTATGGTGCGGTTGCAGTTACAGCTGCCTCCCGCGCCGAAGGTCACGCTGATAAAATCAGGGTTCAGCTCGCACAACACCGCCAGCGTCTCGTCGATATT
Source organism: uncultured Lachnobacterium sp. (assembly GCA_964614035.1). Taxonomy (GTDB): domain Bacteria; phylum Bacillota; class Clostridia; order Lachnospirales; family Lachnospiraceae; genus Roseburia. The sequence continues at coordinate 11,018 of CAZTKM010000001.1, read as the reverse complement.
CTTCAGTTCGCTATCCTTTTTTGGCGGAAAAATCTCAAAAGATAAGCTTTTTTTATGTTTACATATTTCCGAAATTTTCATACAGTATCCTCACTTTTTTGCATTCTTATCGTTGTGCTCTGATTTGCTTTGCCGCTTTTACCATATTTTTAAGACTTTCATCCGTTTCCGGTACCGCTCTTGTCTTTAAGCCGCAGTCCGGATTTATCCACAATTTCTCCCGATCGATTTTGGTAAGCATCCTGTTTAAGGCATTTACCATCTCTTCAACGGACGGCACTCTCGGAGAATGAATGTCATATACGCCCGGCCCGACCTCCGTTTCAAACTGATGCGTTCTTAGAGAATCCAGGATCTGCAAATCCGAGCGCGATGCCTCGAAAGTGATGACATCCGCATCCATATCGTCAATAGCCGGAATAATATCCGTAAATTCGCTGTAGCACATATGCGTATGAATCTGTGTTTCCGGTTTAACTCCGCTGTGTGTCAGCCGGAAAGCAGGAATGGCAAAATCAAGATACTCCTTATACCAGTCGGATTTTCTGAGAGGAAGCTTTTCCCGCAAAGCCGCCTCGTCGATTTGAATGATTTTAATTCCGTTTGCTTCCAAATCCAGCACTTCCTCACGAATCGCCAGAGCAATCTGCGATACGGACTCTTCCATGGAGATATCTTCTCTCGGAAACGACCAGTTCAGGATTGTAACAGGCCCCGTCAGCATTCCCTTCATTATCTTCGAGGTCAGAGATTGTGCATAGACCGACCACTCCACTGTTATCGGTTTTTCGCGATACACATCGCCCCAGATGATCGGCGGCTTCACACATCTTGTACCGTAGGATTGCACCCATGCTTTTTCCGTAAACAGAAATCCTCCTAAGGCTTCCCCGAAATACTCTACCATATCATTTCTTTCATACTCGCCATGTACCAGCACATCCAACCCGATTTCTTCCTGCCATGCAACACATTCCTTTATTTTTCTTCTGTTAAATTCCACATATTCCTGCTCTGACAATTCTCCTCTTCGAAACGCCAGACGGTTTGCCTTTACATCCTTTGTCTGCGGGAAAGAACCGATTGTTGTCGTCGGACATTCGGGAAGATGAAACAGTTCTTTCTGCAGTTTCTGACGTTCTCTTCGCTCCGGCAGTCTGATGTAATCGCGTTTTGTAACGCGCGCAAGCCTGCGCTTTACTTCGTCATTGCCGCACGCCCTGTCCGCGGCAAAAAGCTTTCGATTATTTTGATAGGCAGACTCTAAAGTGTATTCCCTGTTTTCGGCTAGCTTGCTTAATTCCTTCAGTTCTTCCAGCTTTTCCTCCGCAAATGCAAAATAGGACAGCACATCCTGCGGCAGCTTCTTTTCATGTGCCAAAGTATAGGGTACGTGAAGCAATGAGCAGGACGTCGATAAGACTGTCCGGATGTCTTGGGTGCGCAGGAAATCTATGAGTTTCAGGGTTTTCTCATAATGATTCCTCCATATATTTTTCCCGTTGACCACTCCTGCAAAGAGCAGCTTGTCCTTTGGAAACCCATATCGTTCTATCAGACTACAGGTTTCTTTTCCCTCGACAAAATCAAGCCCGATTCCCGAAAAAGGCATTTTTATCAAATCGGCATAAATATCCCTTACATCCCCAAAATAGGTCTGCAGCAGCACATGACATTTTTTGGCACATGGTAGAACTGCATCATAAATCTTGCAGAAGAGTTCCACATCTTTCTTTTCCATATCCCATGCCAGCGCCGGTTCGTCTATCTGCAGCCACACAATTCCTTTGCTTGCGCACTTTTCAACCAGATCCTGATAGGCCTTAATCATTGTCGGAAGAAAATCATCCGCGGATTTCTTCCCTGTATATCTGCACAGCTTTAACATGGTATATGCGCCTACAACCACAGGCTTCGTCTCGATTCCGAGCGCCTTTGCCTCCGCGTATTCCTCCCAAAGCTTATTTCCGGAAAGCTTTATGATCGTATCATCCTCGATTTCCGGGACGATGTAATGGTAGTTGGTATTAAACCACTTTTTCATTGCCAGCGCCTTTACATCTCTGGATTCCTCCTGATAGCCTCTTGCCATTGCAAAATATGTGTCAAGCTCTGACAGATTCAGTTCTTTGTATCGTCTGGGAATGATTCCCAGCAAAACCGCTGTGTCGAGAACCATGTCATAGAAGGAAAAATCGTTGCTCGAAATAAAATCTATTCCCGCATTCTTCTGTGTTATCCAATGCGTCTCTCTCAACTTTTTTGATGTCTGTAAAAGTTCTCCGGCTCCCAGTTCCTTTTTAAAATATTTCTCAGAAGCGAACTTTAATTCTCTTAAAGTTCCGATTCTTGGAAATCCGATTACTGATGTCTGCATAATGACCTCCTATTCATACTTTTTTTCTATGATTTTATTATAAACGGCTGCTCTTTTCCTGTATAATATCTAAAAAATGCGTTGTCCATAGTTTTAAACTATGAACAGCGCATTTCTATCCACATTCCATTTTGTTTTTCTTTGAGGCCAATCCATCTATATATATTTTTGCATTGCCTCCAGATAAGAATTTCCCAGCCTGCTGATTCTGCCTTTGCGATGTGTAATATACCCAATACGCATATCGCCTTCATCTGCCAGCGGAACCGCAATAATGTCTTCTCCGTTCAGCTTTTTATCAATTACTCCGCTGCAGACCGTATATCCGTTTAATCCGATTAGGAGGTTAAACAAGGTTGCCCTGTCCCTGACGCGTATGTTTTTCTTCCGCTCAGAAGCCGAAAAAATTTCTTCTGAAAAATAGAAGGAATTGTGCTCGCCCTGCTCAAAAGAAAGATAGGGATAAATTTCCAGCTCTTCATTCGTAATGATATCCCTGCCGGCGAGCGGATGCTTCCTGCTGATAAATACATGCGGTTTTGCGACAAACAATTGATGAAATTCCAAATCGTGTGATTTCAATATCTTATGAAGGACAGCTTCGTTAAAATCATTCAGAAAGAGAATCCCAATTTCACATCTCATTTTTGCCACATCCTCGATAATCTCATAGGTCTGCGTCTCCCGTAAGCTGAAATCGTACTCCTCCTGCCCATATTCTTTGATCAGATCCACAAAGGCGTTGACAGCAAATGAATAATGCTGTGTAGATACACAGAACTGCTTTTTTCCTCCGTCGCTGCCCTTATATTTATCTTCAAGAATCGCGGCCTGCTCCATTACCTGCCTTGCGTATCCTAAGAAAACCTCGCCCTCCTTGGAGAGGCTGATTCCCTTATTGGTTCTATGAAAAATCACAATATGCATTTCCTTTTCCAGCTCGTGAATCGCATTTGTCAAACTCGGCTGGGAAATATAGAGCTTATTCGCCGCTTCTGTAATCGTTCCGATCTCTGCTACCGTTACGACATATCTCAATTGCTGCAGTGTCATGGCTTTACCTGCTTTCTGTCTGTTATGTATCCGTTTCATAAAGTATAACATAAGTCTTGCAAAAAATCGAAAAAACCTTATCATTAAAATAAATGAACCATATGCAAAAGAAATGGAGGTGCTTATATGGCAAGAAAGTGCAGCGCAGAAAGAGCCGAGCAGCTCGTCGGAGGATTTGCCAGTGCAAGGAAGAACATTACCATACAGTATCAGGGGCGCGAACGCATGGAGAGCAACATCCTTGCCCTGATTCAAAGAGACGCCAAAGCAAACGGAATTGCGGATGAAGAAATCGAGCTTGTCGACATCTATATCAAGCCGGAAGAACAGTCAATTTACTATGTAATTAACAACTCAATCAATGGAAAAATTCCATTTTAATGAATGGAGGATCTATTATGACACCAACCATATTTGTCATTGCCAATCAAAAGGGTGGAATCGGAAAAACCACCACTGCAACCAACCTTGCAGGAATCCTTTCCAAAAAGGGGAAAACGCTCCTAATCGATGCGGATCCCCAGGGGAACAGCACCAGCACCTACGAAGCAAAAATCGAGGATTCCGCCACTCTCTATGATGTAATCATCGACTCGGAAAGACTTCCCATCGACGAAGCCATCCAGCATACCGCAAACGGCGATATCGTCGCTTCGGATCCGCTGCTTGCCAAAGCAGAGAAGCTGCTCGACGGAGATGTCGACGGCTTTTACCGCCTAAAGGACGCTTTGGACGAATTAGAGGGCTACAAATATATCGTGATTGATACCGCCCCGTCCTTAAACGTCATCCTGTACAACTGTCTTATCGCAGCCGACAAGGTCATTATTCCGGTAACCGCGGATTCCTATGCGATTCAGGGCATTCAGCAGCTGTATGATACCATCATGGCTGTGCGCCGCAGACAGAACCAGAACTTATCCATCGCCGGACTTTTGCTCGTAAAATATTCCGGCCGCGCAAAATTAGACCAGGCCACCCGGGATCTCATTGACAGTCAGGCGAAGGAAATGGGCACCCGGCTGTTTCAAACGACAATCCGCGAATGTGTAAAGACCAAAGAAGCGCAGGAACAGAAAAAGCTTCTGATTGATTATGCGCCGAAATGCAATACCTGTCTGGACTACATAGCTTTTACAAAGGAACTGCTTAAAGCAAAAAAATAAACAAGTGCCAAAAGCAATCCCCGCCGGATTATACCAGCGGGGATTTGATTTTCTTTACAACCGGATATGCGACGGTAAATAGCACTGCATTTGCAGCATATTCCAGAAGCAGTCCCGGAAACTGCGACAGTCCTGTAAGCATATTACCATATAGGATTCCTCCTGTGAGCGTATAGCCAAACAGCGGAATCAGCATGCTTACATAGACAGCCAGAAGCGTCTGAACGGATTTGTTTTTCATCTTTCCCGAACAAATCAGGTAAAAGACAGCCGGCATCAGCGCTTTGATGATCAATGTCGGTACGGTATAGGCCGGATATGACAACAAATCCGCGAGTGCCGAACCGACAGCGCCTGCTGCCACGCCATATCCCATCGGCAAAAACAAGCATCCGATGAGAATTACTACGTTTCCAATATTGAAGTATCCTAACGGAATCGGTATCTGAATAAATCTTGTCACTACAAAAACAAACGCCGCCAGACACCCCGCCGTTGCAACCTTACGGATATCAAGCGTCTCATTCTTACTTTCACTTTTCATTACAACGAACCCTCTTTCTTTCACAATATTCATTTCTTTCCTTTTCCCGCAGAGTCCCAAATACCCGCAGTCAAGGAAGCTTCCGCTTCGCATATGCATATGTTCATCATGATGAAATTATAGTATCGTTATTTTGACATTATTGAAATATTCAGTTTTATTATTTTTTGTAAGACCAGTTTATCGATTTCCACATGACAGAGCTATAGCTGCCAGTTCCTCATAGGAAGCTTCCTTCGCCTGTATAATCTCAGAAAACCCCAAAGCGTTCAGCTGCTTCGTGCACGTTTGCCCGATCGAATAAATCCCGCCCGGCAGAGCCTCTGCTATTTCACAGATTCGTCTCACACAGGATGCGCTTGTGAAAAAGATTCCGTCCGCCCTTTTCATCTGCGCACAAACCGCACGCTTTTCCTCTTCCTCATATGAAATCTTCCTGTTCTCATACACAACAAGCTCTCTGTAATTCTCATAACTGTCGAACGCCTCCGCGATTTTTCCTCCTCCCTCCCTGCCTTTTATGTACCAGACAGAGGTGTCGCGTTCTATCCTCTTCGACAGTTCTTCCCCCAGCGCCGTACTGTCAGACTCCGACGGCATAAAATCCGCAAAAAAACCATATTCTTTTAATCTGTCAAGCGTATGTGCTCCAATCGCCGCAATCCTTGTATTTCCGAAAGCCCTCACGTCTATCTTTCTTTGTCTTGCCTGCCAAAAAAACGCATCTACCGCATTTTGGCTTGTAAAAAGCATCCATTTGGGCATATTCTGCGCATTTATCTCAAAAGGAAGCGCGACAATTTCCCCTACCGGTATGTCATAGACCTGCGCCCCTTTTTCCCTGAGAATAGAGGCCAGGGATGTCCGTTTTTCATTCAGGCTCTTAATCCATGGAACCACGTACCTTTTACCGGAAAGAGGCCCCTCCTTCCCGCCGGAGTACGGCATCTGTCCCAGCTGGCCGCTAAGCGAAACCACATTGCCAACCACAATGATTGCCGGCGACGTAAGTCCTTCCTTGCTTACCTTCTCTGCGATATCCTTCAGAGTCCCTATACAGACTCTCTGTTCTCTGGTAGTTGCATGTGAGATTACCGCAGCAGGCGTATCCTCGCATCTTCCTGCCAGAATCAGGCTCTTCGCAACCTCGCCGACATGTTTTAACCCCATGAGAAATACGCAGGTTTCCTTCCCGTCCGTAAGCTTCGAAAAATCAATATCCGAAAGTCTGTCTTCCTTTCCATGTGCCGTAAGCACATGAAATCCGGCTGCCACTCCTCTGTGGGTAATCGGGATCCCGGCTGCTGCAGGCCCGGCAATTGCGGAGGTTACTCCGGATATTACCTCAAACTCCACGCCATGCTCTTTAAGATAAATGCCTTCCTCGCCGCCTCTTCCGAACACGTACGCGTCTCCGCCCTTCAATCTTACAACAGAAGAATACTCCCCTGCCTTTTCCGCCAAAAGCGCGTTGATCTTATCCTGCGAAATCACATGCTGGTGATCCGCCTTTCCGACATAGATAAGCTCACATTCCTTCTTCGCAAAAGAAAGCAGTTCCTGGGATACCAGCCTGTCATATATGATACAGTCCGCCCCGGCGATTGCCTCCCTCCCTTTTACGGTAAGAAGCCCCGGGTCTCCGGGGCCTGCTCCGACCAGAATTACTTTTCCATGTTTTCTTTCGTTCAAACTCCCGCTGTTTATCAACATCTCTTTTACTTGCTCATTCTTTTAGTTTTCCTAAGATTTCCTTTGCCGCGTCCCCGGCCAATTTTTGTGGATTATCTCCCACTAATTTTACGGATTCAAGTCTACTGCCGTCTTCATTTCCAAACACCGCCCAGAAATGTAATTGGCCATCCTTTGCAACATCTGCGTATGCACCGATTGGAAGATGGCAATCTCCTCCAATGTCCTTTAAAAATCCTCTCTCTGCCTCAACTGCACGCTGCGTCTTAGCATCCGCCAAGGCATTTACCATCTCAAGAAGCTTTAAATTATCTTCTTTTAGTTCGATTGCAAGAACGCCCTGCGCCGGCGCCGGAATCATCTCCTCTACAGAAAAAAACTGTGTAATCTCCGATTCTCTGCCAATTCGTTTTAATCCGGCGGCTGCCAATACAATACCATCTAACTGCTGCTCATTCATTTTCCTAATTCTGGTGTCTAAATTTCCGCGAATCGGAACGATTTCAAGATCCGGTCGAATTCTAAGAAGCGAATACGCTCTTCTCTTACTCCCGGTTGCAATTACGGCATGTGGCAAAAGAGCATCAAGAGATTTTTCTTTTCTTAAAATTAATACATCTCTAGGGTCTTCCCTCTCCCATGCATCTGCAAACACAAGTCCCTCCGCCGGCTCCTGCGGCATATCCTTCATGCTGTGTACGGCCAGCTGGATCTCACCATTTAAAAGGGCATCCTCGATTGCGTCCACAAACACACCCCTGCTTCCGATTGCATCCAGACTTTCCTCCTGTCTTCTGTCCCCTGTCGTAGTAATCACAACCGGCTCAAAGGAATCCTTTGGGTATGCCGTTTTCAATTTTTCAATAACCTGATTTGTCTGGGAAAGCGCAAGCTTCGATCCTCTCGTTCCAACCCTGTAATTCATAGCTGCTTTATGATCTCCTGTATCTTTTTTTCATCCGGAACCTCCTGCTGTCTTAGCGCATATTCATAAACGGCCCGGTAAACGCGCTTTTTCTCATCTTCCGTTTTGTAATGCAGCTTCACATATTCCCTAAGCCGCCCCAGACAATCATTCAGTTCTCCAAGCATCGGGGTAAGAATATCCGCCTCCTGCTCCTTAAGTACCTGCGTAAGGAGCGGACTTTTCCCGGAGCTGGAAAAGGAAGCGACCAAGTCCTTCTGTCTGATATAGGATGGAAAAATGAATGTACAGTCCTCCTTCTGGTCTACGGCATTTACAGGGATATTCTTTTCCTTACAGTACATGGCGATTTCATGGTTTAGCTGTGTCCGGTTTGTTGCTGCGACCACAAGCAGCTTTCCGTCGCAGTCCTTTGGCTCATAGGATTTCTTGATCAGCCGAATCTGCTTCGGATATTCCTCTTCATACCGCACCAGCTTTGCACAGAACTCTTTTGCAACCACCGTAAGCGACGCCTCAAAATCCTTCAACACCACTGCTTTTTGAAATGCCACCTGCCCGCCGCCAACAATCAGACAAGGCTTTCCCTTTACCTCTACATACATTGGAAAATAAGCCATCACGCGTTCCTCTTATCTACCGATTCATCATTTTTTGAACATGCGGTCTCAATTTGCTGCAGAAAACCGCCGCCAGAACACAAAGCAGAAAATCCGGCAAAACGGTAATCAGACAATATTCCATAATGACCACCGCCCATGAAACAGGTGCGCCGACGTAAACATTCTTAATCAGATAAAAATATATCGCACCCACAGTATAGTACACAATCTCGCCGGCCATTGCCGCCATCATCATTCCAAGCACCGTATTCGCCCTGCTTTTTCTGCTGATATACCCAATGAGAAAAGCTGCCGGAACAAATCCGAGCAGAAAGCCAAAGCCCGGCCGGAAAATATAGGTAAATCCGCCTCCCGCAGCAAATACCGGTAATCCCAGCAGACCGATAAGAAGATATACCAGAACGCTCAAGCTCCCCAATTTTTCGCCGAGCAGAAAGCCTGCCATCAGGACGAAAAACCACTGCAGCGTGATATGCATGGTATAAAGCGGAAGCGGTATTTCAATTTTGATAAATGCCCCTACTGCAATAAGTGCGGCAAACATGCCGCACAAAATCATTTCTTTTGTCTTTATTTTCAAATCCTATCCCACTTACTTCCTGAAGCTATATGTTCTAATATATCCTATTTGGATTCTATTCTCAAGCAGTTACAGTTTTTTATCTAACCATACCCACAGACGGTACATCGCATATCCCCAGACCAAAAACAATGCAATCAGTACCCACATCGGCGTCTGCGAATGATAATGCTCTGCATTGACATATTTCGCAAACTGCGGAATGTCTGCATAATAGTACGCGCCGGCGCCAAAGTCCAGCCCCTCTATCAGCCCAAGATGATTAACCATAATGTATAGTACCATTGCAATTACCGCAAGAATTGCGGCAATTCCAACGGTTTTTCCGATATACTTTCCGATTTTTTTCACACTCATGTCAGACGCCTCCGAATCATTCTCTTTCTGTTCCTACTGCAATGTCGGAATCGGGAATATCTTTCCTGATAACAAAAGATATACTGCAAGAAACGTTAATGCGATGTTGAATAACTGTCCCACAACATACAGAATCAACGGTTTTCCTCCCTGAAACTGCTCCTTCAATTCCCGAAAGTTCGTATCCAGACCGATGCTGGTAAATGCCAGAACAAACGCCCAGTTCTTATACTGATCCAACACCTTATTGATTCCGGAAACCGCATCGCTTCCCGCTAACGGCTGGAATACAAAGGATGCAAGCAAAGATGCTGCAAAAAATCCCAGAATAAACTTTGGAAGGCGATACCAGATTTCGGCTGCCGATGCACTGCTTTTTGTTTTATCCGGATTTTTCTCCACCCGGGCGGTAAAGAAAACCGCTACTGCAAAAGCGATGAATCCAATCAGAATGTTCTGAATTGATTTTACAAGAACCGCTGCAGTCTGCGCAGTCTCTCCAAGGGCTGTTCCTGCCACAGTAACGGCTCCTGTGGAGTCGATAGTTCCACCGATCAGTGCTCCGCCCATCAGCTCGTTTAAGCCAACCGCCCGGATGATAATCGGCTCAAATACCATCATAATGACTGTAAAAATGATAGAAATGGATACCGCAAGCGAAAGATCATTCTTCTTTGCCTTGCTTGCAGCTCCGACTGCGATTGCGGCAGAAGTACCGCAGACAGAAGTAGCTGTTGCAACCGTAATAACGAAAGGTTTGTTGTCTATTTTCAACACTCTTGTTCCGAAGAACCACATAAAGATAATAACAATCGGCGTAACAATCCATGCGATTCCAAGTCCGTATAAACCAAAGTTGATAATGTTCGAAAACAGAACGGAAAATCCCATGATTACAAGCCCTGCTTTGATGTAATATTCCGTCTGAACCGCAGGCTTCAGCCATTTCGGAACCCCGACTGTATTTGCTACGACGAGACCGACAATCAATGCCCAGAACGCCCACTCCAGATAACGGTTTAACGTGTACTCTGCGCTGATAAATCTCACGATGATTGCCAGAACAAACAATCCGATAAATGCAGGTATGTACTCCTTTACGCTGATACCGCGAAGCTTATTTCCAACTGTAAACAGTACTCCTAAGACCACTGCGGTAAGAAGCAGATGCAGCCAGAAGCTTCCGGTAAACTGTTCCAGAGGACTCACACCGTTTCCCCATGAAGAAAAATTCGCCGCTGAAAAATCAAATGCTCCTGTGAGTACGGCTATCGCTGCAATTGCAATGATAATAAATCCAATCCAGACTGCTAACCAGTCCTCCTTCTTCCACAGATCTGAAAGCTGTGTTTTTTCTGCTTTTACGATGTCATCACCAACAGATGCAGGAACTGTTTTTGCGTTTGTCTCACTCATTTTCATACATCTCCTTATCTACTTATTCCATATCATTCCTATTGAGTTAGTAGGATATTACCATTTTATTACCTCCTTTGTCAATAGAATCGGTTATATGGAAATTCTATGGCTTGTTATCATTTTTAGTTATAACAATATCCGCCGGATAAAGATGATGTCAGCAAATAAATCAATTTCGGATTCCTCTGTGAAAAAACGTGATACTTTGACCGAAACGGTCGGATTACATAGTGTCTGCTGATTAAGTCCAACACAGACTTAACCAAGCAGTTTCCACCTTGA